>JALHOG010000023.1 GCA_022843125.1 Ilumatobacteraceae bacterium | reverse complement strand
TCGTCGCGGGTTCGGCCGAACCCGGCGACGACGGTGATGTCGGTGCCGCAGTCGCCACCGTCACCGATGCGCTGTCGCTCCCGCCACCGCACGCCGGTACGACCATGGCGACCGCCAACGCCGCACCCACCAACCGAACCGCCCGTGTCCTCATCCGCCGACAATGCACCGCCGCGTCCACCCGCAGCATCGGGGAAAACCACATCGCTGTGACGGAATGGGTCAGACCAACTGCGTCACGCGCACCGCTGTGACGAAGTTGGTCTGACCCATTCCGTCACGGGACGTCGGTGCCCAACCGAACTCGGCGGTGCGAGTGCCCAGTATCGATGTGTCGAGCTCCGGCTCTGACGATCGCCCCCGGCGGTAGCGGAGCACGTGCGACGACGGCTGTGCCCGCAGGTGCCACCCGACGATCCGGTGCCTGATCTCACTCATGTCCATGACCTCCTGTCATGTAATGGTCCTTACGACTATAACGATGCCCGCCGGGCCTGTACTTGTCAAGTGGACAAATACTGCGGTACGATCTCCGACGTGGGAACCGACCTCACGCCTCTCGACCGGATCCGCGGCTGCCTCCTCGGTGGTGCCGTCGGCGATGCGATCGGCGCCGCGGTCGAGTTCGCCTCATGGAGCGAGATCTGCGCCGCGCACGGCGACGCAGGCATCACCGGCATGGAGCCCTCGTACGGCCGGCGCGGCGCGATCACCGACGACACCCAGATGACGATGTTCACCGTCGAAGGCCTGATCCGCGCCGCGGTGCGGCTGCACCACACCGGCATCACCACCGTCACCGGTGTGGTCTGGCACGCGTACCAGCGATGGCTCGTGACCCAGGGGGAGGAGCAGGCCGGCGGCTGGGAGGGCGAGAAGGTCGACGGGTGGCTCGCCGACGTCACCGGGCTGCACGAGCGGCGCGCCCCCGGCGACACGTGCCTCGCCGCGCTCACCTCCGGACTGATGGGCGCGCCCGACATCCCCATCAACGACTCGAAGGGATGCGGTGGGGTGATGCGCGTCGCGCCCGTCGGCCTGATCGCGACGCCCGACGTCGCGTTCGCGCACGGCATCGACGTGGCCGCCATCACCCACGGCCACCCCGGCGGCTACCTGCCCGCGGGCGTGCTCGCCGCGATGGTCGCGTCGATCATGCACGGTGCGAGCATCACCGACGCCGTCACCGACGCGACGCCGCTCCTGCGTTCGCACCGTGACCACGAGGACGTCCTGCGGTTGCTCGACGGTGGGCGCCGGCTCGGCACCGCCGCCACCCTCAACGCCCCGACGATCGAGCGGATCGGCGGCGGCTGGACCGGCGACGAGGCGCTCGCGATCGCCGTCGCCTGCGCGATCGGTGCCGACGACTTCCGCCACGGCGTCCTCGCCGCCGCCAACCACTCCGGAGACTCCGACTCCACCGCGGCGATCTGCGGCAACCTCCTCGGCGCGCTGTGGGGCGTCGACGCGATCCCTCGCGAGTGGCTCGCCGAACTCGAGCTGCGCGACGAGATCGACACCCTCGCCCACGACCTCCACCACCAGTTCCACGCCGCCGACAAGGCCGTCACCACTGCGAGCTGGTTCATGCGCTACCCGGGCTGGTGACGATGCCGAGCAGAACGAAACCGCGTGCACCGCAGGGGTACGACGCCTCGCGGTACCCGTCGTTCGCCGTCACCGTCGACGTCGTGATCCTGACGATGATCGACGGCAGCCTCCACGTGCTCCTCGTGCAGCGCCACGCCGAGCCGTACGCCGGAGCGTGGGCGCTGCCGGGCGGCTTCAAGCAGCCCGACGAAACACTCGACAGCGCTGCCGCACGTGAGCTCGCCGAGGAGACCGGAGTCCGGTCGGCAGGGCACCTCGCCCAGTTCGGCGCCTACGGCGACCCCGGGCGCGACCCGCGCACGAACGTCGTGACCGTCGCATACCTCGCCGTCGTGCCTGACGTCGGTGCGATCGCCGCGGGTTCCGACGCTGCCGACGCGCGCCTCTGGCCGGTCGATGACGTGCGGACCGGCGACGTCGAGCTCGCCTTCGATCACGACCGCATCGTCGCCGACGCGTTCGACCGCGTGGCCCGTGACCTCGAGCTCTCCGGGCTCGCCCCGACCTTCCTGGCCGAGATGTTCACCCTGACCGAACTCCAGCAGGTGTACGAGGCCGTGTGGGACGAAACGCTCGACACTCCCAACTTCCGCCGCAGCCTCACCGCCGACCCGACGCAGGTGTTCGTCGAACCCACGGGCGAGCGGGCGGCATCGTCACCCAAGGGCGGCCGCCCGCCCGAGCTGTTCCGCGCCGGACCGGCCTGGCACACCCACGGCTCCCCAGTGCGCCGCACCCGCCGCCGCTGACCGTCGCGGACGGCGATCGCACGGTGGCGTCCACCCGGGCGCGTCGGGGTTCCTAGAATCCGGCTGACCCAGCGGGAAAGGGGACCCATCATGCGAATGCGCGCAGCGGCGTGCTGCCTGACGGTCGGTGCCGTCGCAGCCTGTTCAGGCGGCGGCTCGGCTGATCCGGTGCCGGCAGCGTCCGCCGTCACGCCGCCACCGGCGGCCACCACCGAGCCCACGGCGACGACCCAGCTCACGACGACCACCGCGGCGACCACCACGACGAGCACCACCACGCCTGCCACGACGGCTCCGGGTCCGGCTGCGCTCGCGTGTGACGTGCTCACCAGCGCGCCCTACCTCGTTCGACGCGACGAGGTGGCGACGCTCATCGACCGCGACGGAACGGCCGCCGTGTGCGGCGATGCGTTGGTCGCGACCGAGCAGGCGGTCGCGGTCGAAGCTGCGAGGGACCGGATCGACATCGATGCGATCGGAGGGCTGTTCGGAGTCACGTGCCAGTTCGGCGAGATCAACACGTTGATCACGAACTCGTTCGACGTGCCGATCGGCTTCTACGGCCTCGGGCTCGTGCGCGACGCCGACGGTGCGGAGGTCGCCGACCCCGACGGCAGCCGGGTGGTGTGGTCGATCCCGCCCGGTGAGCAACGACTGCTCGTCGGCCCGCTGGCGCGCGGCGCCGCCGACGGGTGTGGCATCGACGGCCACGTCTTCCTCGCCGACGACCCGTCCCTGCCCGGCGACGCCGGCCTGCCGTCGGTCGGTCCGGCGGTGCCACCCGACCCGCCGGACCCGGCCGACTGGCTCCCGTTGCTGATCGAGCGGGAGCTGACCGCCCAGCGCGCCGTCGACCCGACGCTCGTGCCGCTGTTCGAAGACGTGCGCAGTGTGTCGTTCGAGCGACTGAACGAACCGGACGGCGCAACGGGTGACCAGCTGATCGAGACGGATCTCGTGACCACCGTCTGCGGCGAGGCCGACCGCCTCGACGACGATCACGTCGCCCTGGTGTTCGAGCAGCAATGGACCACGTTCGTCTACCGCGTGGACGGCGTCGACACCGACCGGGGTCCTGGCGGCGGCATCTGGTTGGGTGCGTTCCGTCGGGGCCAGGACGGCCTGTGGCGCTGGCTCGGCCCAGCACGCCAGATCCCCGTCACCGCGCTGGCCACCTGCGAGGGCTGGAACGCGCTTCGCTCCTGACACGAGCCCGAGCGAGGCGGAAACGCGCTTCGTTCCTGGCCGGTCGGTCGGGCACGATGACCGGCCCGGCACTGCAGCCACGAGCACATGAAAGGAGGCAGCCATGCCGAACCAGCTCACCAACAACGTCCTGTCGTGGGCGACCGATCTCGATCACAAGACCCTGGAGCAGGCCCAGCGGTCCGCGTCGCTGCCGTTCATCGCCGGCCACGTCGCGCTCATGCCCGACGCCCACTTCGGCTACGGCGCCACCGTCGGATCGGTCATCCCGACGAAGGGCGCGATCATCCCGTCCGCGGTCGGTGTCGACATCGGCTGCGGCATGATCGCCGCGCGCCTGGGCATCACCGCGACCGACCTGCCCGACGACCTCACGAAGCTCCACTCGATGATCGCCCGCGACGTCCCCTCGGGCGTCGGCCAGGGCCACGCCACCGGCACCGGCCCCGCCGGCGACCCGCACGGGTTCCCCGACTGGCCCGACACCGTGGGCGACTGGGCGAACGGATGGCAGAAGACCGCGCTCACCCAGTTCGGGTCGCTCGGCTCGGGCAACCACTTCATCGAGGTGTGCCTCGACGAGACCGACCGGGTCTGGATCGTGCTGCACTCGGGCAGCCGCGGCGTCGGCAACAAGATCGCGAACGTCCACATCGACGGCGCCAAGGGCCTGATGAAGCGGATGTTCGTGCACCTGCCCGACCCCGACCTCGCGTACCTCGTCGAGGGCACGCCCGAGTTCCAGGCGTACATCACCGACATGCTCTGGGCGCAGGACTACGCGATGGGCAACCGCGAGCGCATGCTCGCGCTCGTCCACCGCGCCGTGCTGCGGTTCCTCGACCGTCCGGTCAACGAGGTGCCGATCGTCGAGCGGATCAACTGCCACCACAACTTCACCGAGCGCGAGCAGCACGTCATCGACGGCGAGCTCACCGAGGTGTGGCTCACACGCAAAGGCGCGATCCGCGCCCGTGAGGGTGACCGTGGTGTGATCCCCGGGTCGATGGGCGCGCAGTCGTTCATCGTGTCGGGCAAGGGCGCCGCCGCGTCGTACTGCTCGTGCTCGCACGGCGCGGGCCGGAAGATGTCGCGCAACGCGGCGCGCCGCGACCTCGACGTCGCCGGCCTCGAACGGCAGATGGCCGGCAAGGCCTGGAACGGCAACGCGAAGGCCCTCATCGACGAGGACCCCCGCGCCTACAAGGACATCGGCGAGGTGATGGCCAACCAGGCCGACCTGGTCACCATCGACCACACCCTCCACCAGATCCTCAACTACAAGGGCACGTGAGCGCGGGTCGAATCAACTCGCTTCGACCGGAACACGTACCGGTCGAGGAGCAGGAAGCGACAGATCGCGCCGTCGGCGATGCGGTGCGCTCCGTCGGCCTGCCGGTCGTGGCCTGCCTCACGTTCGACTCGGGCAAGCAGCGTGATCGCACGATGACCGGAGTGCGCCCGGGCGATGCGGCACGGATGCTCACCGACGCCGGCGCGAGCTTCATCGGCGGCTGCTGCGGCACCACCCCCGCCCACATCCGTGCGATCACCGGATCACCGCAGGTCAGGGGTAGGTGAAGGTCACCGTCGCACCGTAGAACGTGGTCGCGTCTGCGAGGCACAGGGTGACCTTGTACGTGTTGGTAGCGTTCACCACGTCGCCATTGACGATCGTGTCGTCGCTGATCGTCTGCTCCACCACCGACTGGACGACAGAACTGGTGGCGGCCATGACGGTCGCGGACGGGCCAGCTCCGTACGCGTCCTCCATCAACTGGACGGTGACGGTTCCGAGATTCGTGTTGTCGAACACTCGTGCCGACAGCCCGGTGACGATCGCGCCGTCGGGCAGGGCAACGGGTGCGGCGAAGCATGTCGACGGCCCCTGTCCGCTGAGTGAGCCGCCGGTGAAGGTGTGGAACCACTGCCCGGTGGTGACGCCGTCCCAGATCATCGACTGCGGTCCGATGAGGATCTCGCCCGCGCCCGTCGGCGTGTCGACCTTGGTGGCGAGTCCGGCGTCGACCTCGGCCTTCGTGTACGTCTCGGCCTTCGTGTACGTCTCGGCCTTGGTGTAGTAGCGGTCGTCGTGGTTGTGGTCGACGTAGTAGCCGGTGATGTCGGCGATCACGTCGACGTTGCCGGCGAGGTTGTAGAAGCTCAGCCGCCCGTCGGCCGGGAGGTCGGTGATGACCGCGTTCGGGGTGGGTGCCTGGCCGGCGTTCCAGTTGAGGCTCGATGCGGTCGGCCGGGTGACGCCGGCGGGGAAGATGGTGAGGAACGACGCGCTGGTGGCATTGAGCGACGTGACGTTCATCGACACGCCGGCCGCGTCGGCGGGGATCGTGCAGTCGCCGTTGGTGCCGAACACGGGGATCGTGTGGGTGTCGCCGCCGCCGAGCGGTGAGGTGCGCGGTCCGCGGTTGTCGGCGCCGGGCCGGGTGTCCATGATGCGGCACGGTGTGATCGGGACGAACACGGCGCGTTCACCGCTGCTGGTGGCCGCCGACGCGGTGAGGAGACCGCTTGCGCCGAGCGAGACGGCGACCGCTGCGCCGATCGCCGCCCACCGTGTCCGTCCGAAATCGATCGTCGCCATCTCGTGCCCCTTGCTGGTCCGCGAAGTGGCGGGACAATAGCGCGTCGTCAGGACCCGCTGCGCCGACTTGCCGCGACCGTGAACCAGGGACCGGGCTCGGTCCCCGGCCGCGTGGCCGCGGACGCGTGCAGCGCGTCGGGCACAGCCGCGGACGATGCTCGGGACGGGGTTGTTGCACTCGACCGTGGTGATCGTGTCGGTCGCGCACGCGCGACCCAGCCGAGTGACGGGGTGGTGCAGTCACGTTGGACGCTGTCACGGTCGCGTGTCCGCGGACGGTCCTCACGTGGTCGCGATAACACCTCATGGGGCATCCGGCCCTACTTGTGGCGCCCCTCCCGGTCGGACGATCGAGACATCGGTGACCGGTACACGGTTTCGAACAGGAGGTGCTCTGATGAGTACGACTGACGACCCGACACGGACCCAGATCATCACGGTGCACAGCGAGTTGGGCTACGCGGACGTGGATGTTCTCCTCACGGAGCGGATCGGCGCGCCCGATCCGTCGAGCCCGGTGGAGGAACCGGGCAGTCCCGGATGGCATCTCGAGCTGCCGAAGGAGTGGATGCACTCGGCACCGTGGCGGGCGACGGTGCACCGCCGCCGCCTGATGCTGTACGACGATCTCGCGCGGCTTCCCCTGACCGGCGACAAGGATGCCGAGCGCACAGCGCTCTACCAGCTCCTCGATGATGCGGGTGTCGCGTGCCACGCCCCCGTGGGGCTCCGCAAGTGGTGGTGGGGCACCGAGGTCGAGCGCGCCTGGGCGGCCCTGCGCGAGGTGGCAGAGCGCACGGTCGACCTGCTGCCCGACGGCGAGCTCGTCGCACGAGCCGCACGCGCCGTCGCGCATGCCGGTTCGTATCTCAAGGCCGACGACAAGCGGTTGCTCCACCTCGAAGCGCTCCGCCTCGAAGCCACCAAGACCCAGCCGCCCACGCAGGTCGCGGGCATGCGTTCGGCCATCGTCGAGGTGCTGCGCGGCGCGCACGCCGAGGCCGACCGCACCAACCAGGAGGCACGCTTCCTGCGCAACCGCGTGCTGCTCGCGTCGTGCTTCACCGTGGCCTTCGCAGCCATCGTGGTGCTGCTGCAACGGTGGCTCGGGGGTGTCAGCTTGCTCGACGGGCCGTTCGACACGGTCGACGGCAAGAAGATTCCCGACGTCGCCCCATGGCGGTTCCTCGTGATCGTGATGATGCTCGGCGCCGTGGGCGCACTGTTCACCGCGATCCCCGCGATGTCGAAGACACCGTCCGACTTCGGCCCGTTCAATCTGCCGCTCCAACAGGCCCTGCTGAAGCTGAGCTTCGGCCCGGTGGTCGCGCTCACCGGATTCGCGATCGCGAACGCCGGGGCCATCGAGGGAGCCAGCCCGACGACATGGCCGGGTGTCGTGCTCCTCGCGATCGTGCTCGGCGCCGGTCAGCAGGCGGTCACCCGATACGTCGATGCCCGCGCCGACGAGATCCTCTCGGCGGCGGCACCCGGGGCCGACGACACGCGCGTCTGACGAGTGAGGGCGAACGTGGGCTTGCGTCGCCACGCAGGCATGTCCACAGTGGCGACGGGATGAACAACGACGTCGGCGTACAGGGGTTACAGCGGGTTGCGGCCCAGGCGTTGGTGACGTACCGGACGTTGCGGGTCGCGCTGTTCGGAGCGCTCGGCCTGCTGGCCGTGTCGATCCTGTTCACGGTGTGGCGCGACGACTGGGCGGTGCTGGGCTCGATCAGCGCGTACGTGCACACCACGACCGAGGCGGTGTTCGTCGGGACGCTGATCGCGATCGGGATGAGCGTGCTGGTCGTGCGCGGCACCGACGACGAGGAGCTGTGGCTCAACATCGCCGGGATGCTCGCGCCCGTGGTGGCGCTCGTCCCCGTCGCACCGCAGGGGTTCGACGAACTCCCCGAACCGCTCGTGGCGAACGTGCGCAACAACGTCGGTGCGCTCCTCGTCGTCGGGCTCGTCGCGTTGGTCGTGCTGTGGAAGTGGCCGAGTGATGTGCAGGCCGACCCGGTGAAACGGCGAGCGCTCTGGCGGGCGCTCCTCGTGTACACCGCGATCGTCGTCGGGATCGGCGTGGCCTTCCTCACGTGGGACGCCTCGCGATCGCACCTCCACTACGTCGCTGCCATCCCGATGTTCGTGTGCTTCGGTGTGGTCGCCCTCCGGAACTGGCAACGACACGACGCCGGCAGATTCCGCTCGGTCTACCGGTTCGTGACGATCGCCATGGCTGCGGCCGCCGTCGTCGTCCTCGCGTGGAAGGCGTTCAGCGAGTGGATCGCCGACGTGCTGCCGGTGTGGAACACATCGGTGTTCTGGCTCGAGGTGGTGGAGATCCTGCTCTTCGCCGGCCTCTGGCTGGCGCAGACGATCGAACGCTGGGACGACATCGACTCATCCGGATGAACGTGCGCGGCGCCGGCGTCGCGCTCTTGCACGACGAAGTGGTGGTGGCACCAATGACAGGCGCCGGCCACGTGTTCTAGAACCGGGTCATGGCCCGGCGGCGGCCTCGCACTCGTTCCTCACTCGTGCTCCTGGCACTCGGACTGTCGGCGGTGCCGATCGCCGTCACCGGCGGGACCGGTCCCGCCGGCGCGGCGGGCACCTTCCTCGACCCGCTGCCCGGGTCGCTCGCCACGCCGACGGTGATCAACGTCGACCCGACCGGTGTCGCCACCGGCGGCGTGACGGTCACCAACCCGTCGGTGACCGAAGTCGCCGGTGTCGACCTCGCACCGCTCGTCAACTTCCAATGGGCGTCGGTCGGACCGGCAGCGTGGCGCAGCTGTTCTCCACCCGCAACCTCGCCGACGGCACCCACACGATCACCGCGCGGGTGGTGCTGCGCAACGGCCAGACCGAGATCGTGACGTCGACGTTCGTCGTCGACAACCAGAGGCCGGCGACCCGCCAGCTGCTGGTGTCGACCCAGGCGAACCGCGCCGGTGCGATCCCGCTCAACGGGTCGACGGTCACTGGCCCGGCGGCGGTGTACGTGCCGACCGAGCCGGCCATCCGTCGGATCGATTTCCGCATCGACGGGCGCTGGGTGCGTAGTGAGCGCTTCGCCCCCTACGACTTCGGCGGCACCACCGGCACCGGTCAGGCGGCGCTGGTCCGGTTCACTCCGGGTACCCGCACCGTGACGGCACGGATCGTCTTCCTCGACGGCTCGGTCGACACGATCAGCGCCACGTTCACAGCGAGTTGATCGGGTTCATCCCGCGTTCGACAGCGGATGCACGATGCTGAGGTACGTCAATGCGGCGGAGACACGGCGATTCGTCGTTCCGTCGTCGGCGATCCCCAGCTTCATGAGGATCGCGGCGACGTGCTTCTCGACCGAGCGTTCCGAGATGAAGAGGACGGCGGCGATGGCGGCGTTCGATCGGGCACGCGCCACCTCGGCGAGCACCTGGAGTTCGCGGTTCGACAGACCGGCGAGCGGGGTGCCGTCGAACGGCCGGTCGTCACGAACGGCCGACATCGTCGCGAGCATCGTCATGTCTGCGGCTCCCGATGGGCGACCGCCGCGAGGACTCGGCCAGCGGGCAGGTCGAGGTCGACGTTCGCGGCGAGCACCGTGCCGGCATCGGGGCCGGTGAACACCGACAGGCAGGTCTCGTCGCCCGGGATCACGATCGACTCCACGTGATGCACCCCACAGCGGGCGAATGCCGGCTCGGATTGTGCGCACCGCTCGATCATCTCGTCGATCTCGCCGGCCGACCAGCCGACGAGGAAGCGTTCGACCACGAAGACGTCCATCCGGTCATCGTCGGCGTTCGATCACGAGCCTGGCATCGGGGAAACCACGCGCACCCGTGGCCACGTTGTCCGTCGGTGAACGTCGGTCACCGGGCGATGTGACGCGAGATCAACTCGGACCGACCGCGAATGCCCTGCTTGCGGTAGACGCGAGTCAGATTCGACTCGACGGTGCGCACACTCAGATGGAGTTCGGCGGCGATCTCGGCGTTGCTGCGGCCGCGCGCGACGAGCTCGACGATCTGCCGTTCGGTCAGAGTCAGCTCGCCGTCGGCGACCCGCGTCCCCAAGCGCTCCCGCTCGGTGTCGATCCGTGGCAGCAGGCCGTGCGCACCGCACCGCACGGCTTCGGCCCGTGCGTCTTCCAGCGCAGCGCGCGCGGCGCCACGGCGTCGCTGGCGTCGCGCGACGCTCGCTGCGAGCACCAGCGTCTGCACCCGTTCGAGCGGCATTCCGAGTGCGTCGAACGAGACGATCGCATCCTGCACGAGCTCCGCGGCTGCGGCGAGATCACCCTGCGCCGCTCGCACGGTTCCCAGGGCGCGAGCGGCCTCGGCCGCTGCCCGCTTGCGCCCCGATCGCTCGGCCAGCCTGACGAGCTCGGTGGCGACCTGCTCCGCCTCGTCGATGTGGTCGCCGAGCACCAACGCCTCGACGAGTCGAGACGCGATCGGAATCGTCCCGACCTCGACCACGCCCGCCTCGTCGAACGCGGCTGCGGCCGTCCGCAGGTGGTCGACGGCACCTGACACGTCGCCGGCCGCCAGCGCCGCAACGCCGAACGCGTGTCGGATCTGGCCCACCACGATCGGCTCCTGCTCGGGGGGCACGTCATCGATCAGCGCGAGGTGCCGCTCGGCCGAGTCGCGGTCACCGCGGAGGATCGCGATCACGACGATGTCAGATGATCGGCCGATCGCCGACTCGACGTCCTCGGCCAGGAGCCAGGCGCGCTCGGCGAGGTCGGCGGCCTCGTCGAGCTGCCCCAGCCGCGTCCGCAGGTCCAACGCCTGGAGCAGGATGTTGTGCTCGTGGGTGGCGCTCTGCGATTCGGCGAGGCGCCGCAACGCCTCCGCGAGGATCGCCGCAGCGCGAGCGTGATCGTCGGTCCACACAGCGATCGACAAGCGGTCGATCAGGATCGACACGTTCGCGACGGTCGCCAGATCGTCGACGAATGGATCGACCGGATGCCCGGTGAGCACGAGCGTCATGTCGAGCGCAGCCGCCAACTCCTGCTCCAGCCGTTCGTCCCCTGAGGCGCGCGCTTCGGCGAGCGCCTGGGCGACGAACGCCGACGACCGGTTGACGTCGCTGTACAGGAGAACGAGCGCGAGGCTGCTCGCAGCCTTGGCGCGCTTCGCGGAGCCGACCGGCGCCAACTCGAGCGCCCGTTCGAACAGTGGCTGTGCCGTCCGTGCCCCACGCACGTGAGCCGTCGAGACCGCCGCGTTGATCAGCACGTCGAGCGCGTCGTCGGGCAGCGGCTCTCCGGCCGCGACGAGCGCATCGAGCTCGGCCAGCCACGGACCGATCAGCTCGTCGCTGCGGCGCGGCTCGCCGGCATCGAGCGCGAGCGAAGCCGACAGCAGCGCCCGGCGGCGACGCGCAGCGTGATCCCCGGGGTCGGTCGCGGCAAGCGCCGCCTCAGCGTGCGCGAGCGCGGCGTCGGGCAAGCCGCGGTCGCTGGCGTCATCGGCGGCCCGCTCGAGGTGATCGGCCGCCTCCGGGTCGGTGCCCGATATCGACGCGCCGAGATGGAAGGCTCGGATGGCGGTCGGCACGTCGAGCTCAGCACAGCGCCCGTGGAGGCGACGGCGTTCGATTGTCGTGAGCCGGTCGGCGAGCCCCGACCGCAGCAGGGGATGCCGGAACACGATCGCCTCGTCGCGATCGCCGACGCGCACCACCTCGAGCGACTCGGCCGCGCTGAGCGCCCGTTCAACCCGTTCTTCGGCGAACAGATGCAGCAACAACTCGACGTTCGGTTGTGGCATCAGCGCTGCTGCCGCGAGCACGTCGACGTGCTCGTCGGGTAGCCGCCGGAGGTCGGCATCGATGATCTCGCGGAGCGAGTTCGGGAGCAGTGCGTCGGCGATCGCGCCGCCCGCTCGCAGCAGGCGGGCCGTCTCGGTGACGTGCAGCGGGTTCCCGCCGGTCGCCTCCTGCACCCGAACCAGATCGACGCGGCCGAGCCGTACGCCGACGCCCGCCAGCAACACACGAGTGCCTGCGAGTGACAGCGGAGACGGCTCGATCACGACGAGATCGTCCCCGCCCAGGCGCGCGAGATCGATCGCGACGGTCACCGGACGAGCTGCGAAGGCGAAGAGGATCGGTCGGTCGGTGAGGTGACGCAGCGCGAAGGTGACAGCGCTCGCCGACGCGTGATCGAGCCACTGCAGGTCGTCGATGACGATCACGCACGGGTCGCTCGACACCATCGACTGGAGCAATGCGGCGAGGGCGGCGGCGACCGCTCCTGGCTCGAGCCCGGCGCGGGGCCGGTGACCGGTCGCCGCACCGAGCGCCTCGGCGTGCCACTCGGGCAGGGCGTCGAGCACCGCCGGATCGATCGCGCGCAGCAAACTGGCCAGACCCGCCCAGCCGAGTTCGGCCTCGACCTCCGTCGCGGCTGAGGTGATCACCGTCGCACCTTGGCGCACCGCCGTCTCGGCCAACGCAGCGGTCAAACACGTCTTGCCGATGCCTGCCTCGCCGCGGATCGACACGACGGTCCGGCGACCCCCGGCAGTGCGCGCGAATGCATCACCGATCAGCTCCAGTTCATGCCGCCGCCCCACCAGGTCCACTCACCCGAACGGTACTTGTCCCCGGCGCACCGGACCCGATGATCTCGACGCTGATCCGGCTGACCGATTGAACGGGCGGCCTCAGGGTGGAAGTGGCCCCCCTGTGGGTGACGTGCGAAAGCAGTTCTCGCGCAGAACTGAAAGTTCCGGCGTTGTTGTGGCTCTCGACCGGTGTCCGACACGACACCCTCCGAGGAGCCCCCCGATGTTCACCCTTCCCCACACGTCAACCTCCGCACCGTCGTGGCCGACCGTGACGGCGTACGTCAGCGTCAGGATCCTCGACTGACGACGCCGGCGATGGCAGGACGCTCACAGATTTCCCCGGCGGGAACCACGTGGCGTGAGCGATCATGGGCAGTACCTCGTGATCGCTCACACCACCCGGTCCGCTCCCGGACCGAACCAATGGTGGAGCAGAGGACATGCAACATGAACGATCGACGCAGCGACAGCGAGCTCGTCGCCGCCCACCTGGGCGGCGACCGCAGCGCGCTCGCCGCGATCTACGACCGCTACGCCGACCGGTTGTACGACACGGCTGCGTCGATGCTGTCGGACCGGCACGACGCCGAGGACCTGACGCACGACGTGTTCGTGGTGGCGGCCAAACGGCTCGACCAGCTGCGCGATCCGGAACGCCTGAAACCGTGGCTCTTCGCGATCCTGCGCCACGAGGTGTATCGGCGGACGAAGCGACGCAGCCGTGTGCGACCTGTCGACTTCACCGAGGGTGGGGTGGGTGAGATGACCGCCGCACACGATCCGCTCGCCGAGGCCGGCGGGATCGAGGAGGCCGAGCTCGCCGCGTTCGTGCGCGCCGCCGCAGGCGGGCTGGCCGAACGTGACCGGCTGCTGCTCGAGCTCAGTGTTCGGCACGGCCTGACCGGCAACGATCTCGCCGACGCCGTCGGCGTCACGGCGCAGCAGTGCCACGTGCTCGTGCACCGCATGCGCGACCGCGTGCAACGCTCGATCGGTGCGCTCGCCGTCGCCCGCTACGGTCGCTCCGACTGCGATGAGCTGCAGGCGCTCCTGCGCGGCTGGGACGGCACGTTCGATCCGCCCACGCGCAAGCGCATCGCCGGTCACGTCGACGACTGCGAGACGTGTGAGCGGACGCGCACACGCTTCGCCGTGATCCCACTGCTGTCGGCCGCGCCGGCGTTCGCGGCCCCGCCGTCGCTGCGAGACCGGGTGCTCGCCAGTACCGCCGCCACTGCTGGAGCCGACACCCCGGCCGACGGTCCTCGCTACCGGTTCGACGCCGGCGGGTTCCCGATCGCCCCTGGTTCCGCCCGACGACTGCCCGTGATCGCCGCCGCGCTGTTCGCCGTGCTGCTCGTGCTCGGTGGCACCCTGACCGCCATCGCTCGCTCGGGTGCCGACGGCCGCGCCGACGCCGGTGCAGCGACATCCACGTCAGCAATCGCCACGCCGACGACGGCGCGGGTCACCTCGCCGCCCACCACCGTCCCCCCATCGACGACTGCGACCGCAAGCACTGCACCGGCGACCGCACCGACGACAGTGCCGGCGACCGCACCGACGACAGTGCCGGCGACGGTCCCGACGACCGCGCCGGTGACTGCACCGACGACCGCGCCGGTGGCGACCACCCTGCCGCCGCGACCCACCACCACCACGACCACCACGACCGTTGCACCGGCGACCCTGCCGCCGACACCGCCACCGACGCCATCACCGGCGCCGCCCGGCGTGCTCAACCTGTCGGCGCGGACGATCGACCTCGGCGCCACCGCCACCGGGGCGACACTCACGCTGTCGAACACCGGCGGTCGATCCATCGACTGGTCGATCTCCGGTGGCGCTGCGCCGTTCTCGGTCGGCGCGACCGGTGGTTCGCTCGCACCCGGTGCCTCGGCCGCCGTGTCGATCGGGGTCGACCGCACCGGGCTGGCCGAGGGCGACATCTCGACCCAGTTCGCCGTCGCGAGCAGCTCGGGCGTCGGACCCACGGCGCTCACGGTGCGGGCATCGACCGAGCGAGCCCCTGAACTGTCGATCACCACGGCGCCGTCGTTCGTGGCCTGTCCGATCGGTATCGGTCAGCCGGTGCAGGCGTCGGTCAGCGACGAGTCCGCCCTCGCGTCGGTCACGCTGAGCTGGAGCGGGCCGGGCGCCCCGGGCTCTGCCGCGATGTCGTTGCGCACCGGTAACTGGTTCGGTCGTCTGGTGCCCGAGGCCGTCAACGGCGCGTGGACGCTCACGGTCACCGCCACCGACGTCCGCGGCAACACCGCCACGACGACCCGCCCCTTCGTCGTCGGCGGCTGCTGACCCGGCACCGTCTATGTCAGCGCATACGTCGTGCCACTACGTATGTGCCGACACGTCGAAGTCGATGGGGAGCAGCTCGATCGCTTGGCCGTGGGGGGTGCGGTCGGCTGCTCGGCGCCACGCGTCGCGGGCCCGTTCCTGCTCGTCGGGCGAGGCGGCGCCGGTCTCGGCGACGAGTCGTTCGAGGGCGGCGAGCCAGTGGTGGTAGTAGGTGTCGCCGGAGTCTGGGTCGCCGGCGTCCTGGGCGCGGGTGATCTCCTCGGCGAGGGTGGCAGCCCACTGCGACCAGGTGAACAGCCCCTGCTCGTGGAGCCTCACCGCCATCGCGAACGCGTGCGCCTCCCACGGCTCGCGGAACACCGGCTCACCCTCGAGCTCGGGCTGACCGGGCAGGAGCGGCGGCGCAGGCGCAGTCACGATGTGCCCTCCACCGGGCTGAGGTACGGCTCCCACGCGTCGACCGACACGGTCTGCCCGGGGGCCGCGTCGTCCCACAGATCGATGGCGTCGAACACGACGGTGTACAGCCACTCGGGCTGCTCACCGAGATCGTGGGCGTGGGTGTCGGGGAACACGTGGGCGCCGTGCACCCGCTCGACCGTGCCGACCCGCCCCGCGACGTAGCCGGGCAGCCGTGTGTGATGATCGACCCGGCCGGCTCGAGTGCGCACCCGATCGCCCACGGCGAAGCGGGCGGGATGCGACGGCTCACGCTCGGCCGGCCGACCCGCCGCGAGGGCATCGGCGACGCGGTCAGCGGCGAGTACACCGGCGATCTCGATCGGCGGCACCAGTGCGTGCCCTGCGTCCAGCTCCTCGTCGGTCACGAGCCCCCGCCCCACGAGCACGCGTTCGAGGCCCGCCAACCAGACCTCGTAGTACGACAGGTCGGCGTAGTCGGGGAGTCGCTCACGGTAGCTGCGGCTGATGTCGGTGTGCCACTTGCCCGTTGCTCCGGCCACCACGTTGAGCGCGAGCACCCGTGGCTCCCACGCGTGGTGGAACAGCTCGCCCTCGGGTTCGGGCACGACCGGCCCGTGCCCGAGCGTGCCGCCGAGGTCGGCGTGGCTCACGTACTCGTCGGCGGGCCCGGTCACGCCGTCACCTCGACGTCGTCGAACGTCGATGGGTCGAGCGGCAACCCGACGCCGATCATCGAGTCGCGCGTCACCAGCCGGGCGAGCTGTTCCTCGCTCCAGCCGTCGGTCCCGGCCGGGCGTTGCGGAATGACGAGGTAGCGGATCTCGGCGGTCGAGTCCCACACGCGCACGCCGATGTCGTCGGGCAGGGCGACCCCGAAGTCGGCCAGGACACCGTGGGGGTCGCGCACCACGCGCGACCGGTACGGCGCGCTCTTGTACCAGGTGGGTGGGAGGCCGAGCACCGGCCACGGGTAACAGCTGCACAGGGTGCACACCACCATGTGGTGGGTGTCGTCGGTCTGTTCGAGGGCGACCATGTGCTCGCCTTGGCGGCCGCCGTAGCCGAGCGATGCGATCGCCGCGTTGGCGTCGGTCCGCAGCCACGTCGCGAAGTCCGGATCGACCCAGGCACGCGCCACGACGCGGGCGCCGTTCCGCGGTCCGATGCGCGTCTGGTAGGCGTCGATCACCTCGTCGAGCGCGGCCGGGTCGATGTACCCCTTCTCGGTCAGCAGGGTCTCGAGCGCCCGCACCCGCACGTCCATCGGACCGAGCTCACTGTGATCGTGATCGTGATCGTGATCGTGGTGATCGTGGTCGTCGTCGTGCTCGGACATCGGCATCGAGCGTAGAGCAGTCCCTCGGCCGGGTCGTCAGGCGACGCCGGTCAGTCGTCGCCTGACGGGCTCCACCCGCAGAAGCACGAGCCCGACAACGGCACCATCATCCCCGGGTCGCGCGGGCACTCGACATGGGTCGGGCGCGGCGGCGCCTTGGGCGGCGGCGCAGGCTTCTTCGGCTTCGGCGGCGCCTTCGGACGGCTGGCCGTGGTGGCGCGGGTGGTGCGCCGGCTGGCGGCCGGGTCGTTCACGGGTCGCTCGCTCGTGGTGCGGACCGCACCCTTGGTGTGCTGCCACCGCCGTGACGAACCGCCCGCGCCGGCGCCGAGCCGATAGCCGTTGCGCGAGAGCAGCAGTTCGGCCTGTCGGACGAGGTCGGGTGCCTTGCGGACCATCGACAGATCCGCGTCGGCACACTTCGCGAACGTGATCCAGTCAGCGAACTTGCGTTTGCCGTCGAGGTCGCGGGTCCACACGTCGACGTACGCATCGAACGTCTCCTGCCGATCGGCGAACGCGTCGCGGTGCTCATCCCAGTCGTTCGACATCCGCCCAGTCTGGCCCCCGCCCCGTCCCACGCCACTGCGCGGCCGGGGAGTGGTCCCCGTTTCGGCTACACGTACCTCGATCACAACCTCCGGCTGAGACCGGAGCCGCGGCAGTGGAGAGACGGGTCTCCTACGATCGTCCGATGACGACGCGTCATCGACCACGTCGCCGGCGACGCCGGCCCCGGTCCCGGCCTCGCTGACCATCACCTAAGCTCCCGCACGTTCCCTGCCCCGACCGACGAGTTTCTCCGGCGGTACTCGAAATCGTCTCCTCCGGCGTCATGGGCCAGTAGGCACTCGATGTGTTCATCGACCAAGCCGGCGTCATCGTGGACACAGCGTGCTCGCGCGCAGCGAGGGGGTCTCAACCGCAACCGTCGCACTGGCAGTTCACCCTCGCCGTCGCTTCTGATCCGAGCGCAGGAATGTTGGCTGTTTGATCGACACGAACACGCAGCACGCGATCGGGCCCGACGGTCACGAGCAGGTCCCGGACGACACACCCAGGCCATTCCGATGACGTTTACCTTCCATCGGCGCGATCGGGAATGGATCGTCTCCGATCTTGTCATCGACCAGCACTTCGTCGACGAAATCGGCTGAGCATGAGCGCTCGGTCTCAGCCAGTCTCCGTGGCTTGGCGTCGCGTGGCCGGCGGTGCTGGCTTGGCCAGCCGGTCTGAGGCCCTCGGAACGGTCGGCGGCAAAGCTGCGTTCGGCCGTACTGCTAGCCCGTAGGTGACACGTAGCCGGTGGCGTCGATGAGGATGTCGGTTTCGGCGACGGTGTAGATGCAGATGTCGCCGCTGTTGCTGGTCTTTGCGAGTACGGCGTTGGGGATGACGTCGCCGGCGTTGTAGTTGACGTGTGAGGCGTTGGGTTGGGGTTGATCGCAGGGGAACACGGTGAGGAAGCCGGGTGCTGATGGTGCGACGGCGGTGACGTTGAGCATGACGGCGGTGGCGTCGGGGGGGATGGCGTTGCGGCCGTTGATTCGTATGGTGGTGGTGCTGCCGTTGGGTCGGCGTCCGATCCCTGCGTATTGGCTGTCGGCGGTGGGAAGGCCTGGGCGTGTTTCGAGGAGTCGAGCGGGCACGAGCGGGATCGGGCTGCCACCGGCGGGTACGTAGCCGGTGGCGTCGATGAGGATGTCGGTTTCGGCGACGGTGTAGATGCAGATGTCGCCGCTGTTGCTGGTCTTTGCGAGTACGGCGTTGGGGATGACGTCGCCGGCGTTGTAGTTGACGTGTGAGGCGTTGGGTTGGGGTTGATCGCAGGGGAACACGGTGAGGAAGCCGGGTGCTGATGGTGCGACGGCGGTGACGTTGAGCATGACGGCGGTGGCGTCGGGGGGGATGGCGTTGCGGCCGTTGATTCGTATGGTGGTGGTGCTGCCGTTGGGTCGGCGTCCGATCCCTGCGTATTGGCTGTCGGCGGTGGGAAGGCCTGGGCGTGTTTCGAGGAGTCGAGCGGGCACGAGCGGGGCGAGTTGTGGCGGTGACGATGGCGGTCCGCTCGGGGGTGTGCTCGTCGTGGGCGGGGCGGTGGTCGGCGGCGTGGTAGTTGTTGTGGGTGTCGTGGCTGGTGGCGCCGGGGCACCGACGTAGAGGAGCTTGTCTGGGTCGCCGCAGCATTCGCTGAGTTCTCCCTTCGTGCTGGCTGCATCGATTGCTTCCCACACCTGGGCTGGCGTTGCCGTCGGTGACGCCTCCAGCACCAACGCTGCCGCTCCAGCAACGTGCGGAGCCGCCATGGATGTCCCGTCACTCTGAGCGGTGTGGTCATCGGCGAAGGCCCAGGCCGACATGATTCCGACCCCTGGTGCGAAGATGTCGTTGCAGGAGCCGTAGTTCGAGAAGTCGGCGTCATCGTCGTCGCTGTTCGACGCTGCGACTGTGATGGCAGCGGGTACACGGGCCGGACTGAAGCCGCACGAGGGCAGAGCCGAGTTCCCGGCGGACACGACGACGGTGACACCGTCTGCAATCAACGCCTCGAGCGCAGCCTCCAGGGGAAGATCGGCGGAGGTCGCCGGTCCGCCGAGGCTGAAGTTGGCAACCGCCGGCTGGCCCGCCACGTGGTCGTTGATGATCCACTCGATCGCGCCGATGAGAATCGAGTTGTCCGTTCGTCCGTCACAGCTGAACACCTTGACGGGAATGATGGTGACATCCTTAGCGATTCCGTGCGTAGCCCCACCGAGCGTGCCAGCGACATGTGTGCCATGGCCATCGCAGTCCCAGGGTCCGAATCCGTCAGCGAAGTCGTAGTAAGCACCGGTGCCGATGCGACCGGTGAACTCGACGTGAGTGAACCACAACCCTGAGTCGACGACGTAGGCGTCGACGCCTTGCCCGGTGTGGGCGTAGGAGTACGTGCCATCGAGCGGAAGAGTCCGCTGGTCGATCCTGTCGAGGCCCCACGGTGCGCCCACCTGCTCGCCGGTGTGTGACAGCGGCGCATCGCGCTCGATCGCAATGACGCCCGGCAGGGTTCGGAGCCGGGCGATCGTCGTGTCGTCCACGTTTGCGACGAATCCATAGATCGCGGATCGCCAAACATCGTCGGGGGCGTCGGCAAGGAGTGCGATCGCAGCGTCCAACGAGGTGTTGTCCTTCGTCATCACGATGTGGGGCGACCCGTTCAGCGTTCGCAGCGATCGGTTCGCGCCGCCGAATCGAACTGACTCGGGTTGGGCGGCGTATGTGGCCGGCGCCGGCGTCGGGGACGCCTGCTGACGAACCAAGGATGCGGCGCCGAAGGGCTGCTTGGTCTGACTGCCGTCGGTTGCGCTGGTTACCGACGAAGCGATGACGACGGCAACGATCGCGAACGATGATGTGAGGACGCACCCGATACCTCGATTGCCCCGCATGACCCCTCCTGTCCTATGGGAGCGGACATGGCATACGACATGAAGAACTGTGCCGCCACGACACTGACGATGCCCGCGACCGCACCCTACGAAGACCACAGCTGCTGATCCAGATGCGGTTGGTACATGTCGTTGACGTCGTCGGCAGTGAGCGCCACGCGAAGGCGTCGCTCTGAGCTGCGATGCGTTCGCCGGTACTTCTGCCTCGGCGTCGGCGAGGGCCGCTCGACGCCGACCAAGCCGTGGTGCGACTCAGCGTCAGCGGTGGAGTCTCGGGTCGACGGAGACAGCGCCGGTTTGGCTGGTGGCGCCGCCGATCCTGGCCAGCTCGAAGCGGATCTGAACGAGGCCGGACACGTCGAGGATGACAGGCTGGGCGTATCCGGAGGTGTGGGTCTGGTCGGCAAATACGACGCCGTCGCCGTGGAGTCGGCACCGGGCTTGTCAGCCGGCTGGAGCGAGATTCTCGCCGATGAGGAAGCTGTCGGCGAGGGTCGTCCAGTCGCGGCCGAGGTTGTACTCGGCCCAGTTCGGCGCTGTGTCGACGAACGGGACGCAGATTCCGGAGCGTCTGGCCGGCACGGTGGTTGGGGTTCGACGCGTTGGGTCGCGCAGTGCACGTGGGGGTCGCACCTTGCCTCATCGGCACCCCGACGCCGGCGGGAAAACGTCGTGCGGAGGTCAGCTCACGGGAGTTGGTCGAAGTCGGCCTCGATGCACTCGATCCAACGCTGCTGGCCAGTTCGACGAGCGAACTGTAGTGCGGCTCGGAGATCGGCGTTGCACGTGCTGCGGTCGGGCGCGAGCTGCGCCATGTAGCGGTCGATCGGCCCGAGGCAGGCAGCGCCGGCCCCCACTACGAGCAGCGACGAGCCGCGTTGGGCGAGCAGCGCACGACTTCGATGCCGGAGAACGGCGTCCTCCGACCGCCCGAGCACCGATGCGACGAAGGCGAGCGCAGCCGGGCCCTGACTCAGCGGAGATGTCAGAACGTGCTCGGCAACCAGTTCGGCGTGGACCATTGCGGCCGCCAAGTCGCCGGCCGCCGCGAGCACGGCGCACACCCCGGCCCGCATCAATGTGTTCTCCTCCGGGTCGAGCGATCCGTCGGCGACGCCTCCGGCGAGCACACCGGCGGTTCCGGTGAGGAAGAGGTCGGTGAACTCGCCGATGAGGAAGGCGTTCTCCGCCTCGCGAAGACCCGCCCGGCTTCCGGTGTCGAAGGCCTGCCGTCGCAGGTGGCTGGCATTGGCCGCTCCGCTGTCCGCCGCGAGCATGGCTCTGAAGAGATCGGCGTGCCAACGCCGGACGATGGGTAGGTCGTCGACCGCTCGCAAACGGTCATACGCATCAGTCGCAGCTGCGTGATCGCCGGACTCGTAGAGATCGAGGGCGCGTACCAGCCAGTACTCACCTTTCAGAGCAGGCCCGGAACCGTCGACGAGATCAGCGATGTCGTTGAGCATCGACAACCTCAGTGTCGGAGGAGCGGTAGCGGACGCGGTGAATCGGCGCACGAGCGCGCTTCCAATGCGTTCGCGGGGCAGGACCGCGAGTTCGGTGGCGCGGTCCGCTGCATGGGTGGCTTCTGCGAGCTCTCCGACGATGGCCAGCTGCCGCGCAAGCTGATGCTGCTGGGCCCACGCACTGGCCCGAGGGAGTGCATCTACGTCGATGCTCCGAAGCCGGTCGACCAGTGTCGTTGCGCCATCGATCGGTTCCGCTTCCGGCAGGCCACTGGTTGCACAGCGAAGTGCGGCGTCGGTGTCGCCATCGGCCTGCGCTCGGTCGAATGCTTCGGCGCGAACACGCTCAGCCGGCTCGTGGAGTCCCGACAGGTCGAGCGCTCGGGAGAACTCGATCGCGTCGGCGACATTCAGTGGCTCTCCGCTGATCTGTTCGGCGGTTGCGTACCGGCCGCTCGCCTCGAGATGGAGATGCTCGCGGCAATAGATGCGAGCCGAAGCCAGGACCGCCGCGATGACGATCGCGGGGTCGGCTACCGGCAGCGCCTCCACCAAGTGGCGCGCCCGGCGGTGAACATCATCGGTGATGCGAATGGCGGCGCGCTCATGGAAGCGAACGACTTGGCTGCGGGGCGCCTGCTGCAGAAGCGCTGCGTCGATCAGTGCGTGGGCGGTGCCGAATGTGGTCGGTGAGCGCTCCATCAGCAGCTCGTGACGGACCAATTCGTCCACGCCGTCCAGCACGTCGTCGATGTCGAGTTCGGCAACTTCGGCTGCCAGCTGTACATCGAAGTCGGTCCCGAGAACCGCTGCCGCGACACCAACGAGCCGAGCGCGATCCGAGATCGCCACGGAGAGCGAGCTGAAGAAGTCAGTCGGAACGTGGAGCGATCGGGTGGTTGGGAGATGACCATGGTCGTCGACCGAGGCTGCGAGCATCACTGCCATGCCCGGCCACCCGCCGCTTCGACGGTGCAGCTCTTCCGCCAAAGCCCACGTGGTGGACGCTGCCAAGCTGGGAAGGCGGTCCCGCACAATTCTGCGGATGTCGTCGACCTGGAGTGGTGACATCTGAACGTGGCGCGCGCCGGCCCTGATCGCCGCGTTCCGCAGGACGCTCCAGCTCGATCGAGAAGCGAGATCGGATCGGCCGGCGACCACGACCGCGGTCGATCCGTCGCTCGAGCCGACCCGGTGGGCGACGAACTCCATACTCTGCGAGTCGAGCCACTGCGCATCGTCCACGATCAGCAGGACCGGTGTCCCGTCGCCGAGGTCGTCGATCGCTGTCCGCAGCGCCATCCACAGCATGGCTCTCCGGGTCGCTGGATCGAGTTCACCGGCGACGATCGTTGCCGCCCGATCGCGGAAGCCCGACACTTCTGCGAGGAACGGGCCGAACGATCCGTCGACCGTCGCCTCGTTGCCGCTGATGTACAGCACTGCAATGCCCTGCGCCGAGGCGGCCGACGCGAGCTCAGCCACGATTCGTGTCTTGCCTGACCCGGTCGGGCCGTCGATCAGGAGGCGGACTGTCGAATCGCCGACAGCCACCACCGAGTGCGACCCCCGCAGCTGCGATGCATCTCCCACGTAGGGGTACGCAAGCTGATCGCGCACGCGTGCCGGCAACGCCCGGCTCGGAGGCGGATTGCGACGGTGGGCGCTCGGAGCAGCGACGAACGTCCCTGCGAGCAGCCGACGCTCCAAGTCGCCGGTGCGCTCACTGACCGTCAACCCGACCTCGCTGAATCGTCGCCGACTGGTGCCGATCAGGTCGAGAGCACGCCGCCGATCCCCGATCTGTGCGATTCGCTCGGCGCACAGGAACACCAGCCGCTCGTTGTACGGGTCGAGCTCGGCGTGTTCGCACATGGCGTCGGCGAGCTCGCCGACGATCCGCTCTCCGTGCTGCTCGAGGATCGACAAGAGAAACTGGTGCTGATGTCGGACGGTCTGCCGGGCAGCGTCATCGATCAAGATGGACTGCTCGATGCCACCGAACGGTGAGACCGGTCGAAGCAGGTGACGAACACGGTCGAGCTCGAATGGCTCAACGGTCTGCGATGAAGCGAGCTCTGCGAGATGCCATGCGTCGACTTCCTCGGCCGCCAGAGCGAGCCGGTACACACCGTTCGAGCTCTCGGGCAGCGCATCGTCCCGAAGGTGATCGCGAAGCCGAGCGACCGCCATCCGGAGCGCCGGTGCGTTGACCGGGCGACCGTGACCACCCAGGTCCGCTGCAAGCGTTTCGCCTGACGCCCCGGACGGCCCGGCGGCGACGAGCAGTCCCAGCAGTTGTCGCTTGGCGCTGCTCAGTGGTCGTGCCACCTTGGTCGCGTCGCGCCCACTGACGGGCCCGATGACGCACACCGCGTAACCGCCAGGTGCGGGGTCAGATCTCGATTGGAACTCTCCGCTGGACATCAGATCGACGGTGACCGGGAGCGTGGCCACCCGGTGCACTGCGATCTCATCGTAGATCCGCGACCTGTTGCAGACCGGTTGCAACCGATACGTACGGTTCGGCGTTGTGAGGGTCGCGCAGTCGGTGCCATCAAATCGGCGCACGTCGCCGGTGCTCCTTCTCGTCGCGAGCGCGGCGGCGTTGTGCTCATCTTGCTCGACATCCGGATTCGCAGCAGCAGGGTCCGCGGTCCTGGTCGAAGGGCCGCTGCCCTTCACGGCGGAGGTCGTCGATGCCAGCGGCGACCGGATCGTGATCCCGCTCACGGTCTGCAACGCCGAGCTGGGTAGCGTGCAGGGAAGCATCACTTCTCGGACCTATCCGGATCGATTGGTGTGGATCGAGATGTCGGTGGTGGCTGATGGGTCGGTCGCGCTGACGGTCGGCTGGGAGACCGAGGTCGTGGAGTGGTCTGCCGCCCGAGTGCACTCCGCCGGTGGCGGTACGTTCGAGGCGCGTCCACGTTGGGCCGGCGGGGAGGCGGGGGTGGTCGTGTTCAGGTGTCGCTGAACTCAACGAGTCGAACGAACCCAGGTGCATGTATCTCCGTACATGTCCCCAAGCTGGCCCACGCCATCATCGACTCTGAGAACATGGAGTCAATGGCTCGGCGTGCGACGCATCGCGAGCGCGGCTTCGACCTCTGGCTCGCACTGCTGGCCGGCGACCGAGCGTGGCGTGACGGCACCGATCAACCGACGAGCCGCGAGCAGATCGTGGCCTCCGCCCTGGTCGTCGCGCTCGTGTCGACGTTGGTGAGCCAGTGGATCGCGATCTCATCACGCGTCACGCTCGGCGACGGTGTCACAGCGACCGAGCGTCTGCTCCTCGGAGCGGGGATGGCGAGTCTGGCGGCCGCTGCAGCGCTTTCGATGCATCCGTTCCGTCTGGCGCGAGGACACGACGTCGAACACGCTCCTTTCTGGTGGAGCGTTGCGTGGCGGGGCATCGCCTACCTGGTGCTGGTCACTGCGTCGGCTGGAGTCTTGATCCGCTTCCGGTTCCTCGCGGTGATCCCGCTCGGTGTGGTCGCAGGCGCCGACATCCTCCTTGCTCTGTGGGCGCTCGGGATCTCGCCGCAGCCGATCCGATGGCTCCGCCGGTTCCTGTTCTCCACAGTCCACTTCGGTGTGTTGGGAGCACTCCTCGCTACTGCGATTCTGGAGGGCGAGAAGGTGACGACATTGGTCTCCCTCTACGTCGCGATGTGGGTCGGTGGTGCCGTAGCCACCGGCTCGATGGTCGTTCTCGATCGGGCGAACGCCGCGCTCGACCGCCAACGCTCGGCGGAGCGCGAGGCGATTCGCGCCGTCGAGCGGTCGTACCGGGCTCACTGGCTCCACGACGACGTGCTGAGCGAAGTGCGAGTCGCCACCCTCCGCATGGGAGATGATCCTGCCGGCGATCGGGCCCGCCAGGAACTCCTCGAGCTCGATCACCGACTGCGTTTGCGTCAGCTCGACGAGATGATGCGGGGCGGGCCGACCCACATCTATCAACTACTGCAGCCGCATCTGCGGCGCGCTCAAGCGCTGGGGGTCGAACTCCGCCGAGTTCCCTCACTCGAGGTGACCGGCCTGATGGTCGACGCAGAATCGGGGAAGCTCGTGAACCGAGCTCTGTCGGTGCTCACGTCCAATGCGATCAACGCCGGCGCACGATCACTTGCCGTCGACCTGCGACACCTCGGTGATCGAGACGTCGAGTTCGTCGTCACCGATGACGCAGGCGGCTTCGATCTCGCCGCCATTCCCGCGGGCCGCGGTCTCGATCTTCTGCGGCGTGATCTCGGCGACGATGCGTTGCGCATTGTCCCGACTCCCGGCGGCACGGCCGTCGCGATTCGGCTTTCGCTTAGCGGCACCCCACCCACCGCTCAGACCGTCACAGGACAGCGTTCCGAGGGAGCACCATGACCAGCATTCTTCTCGTGGAGGACGCCGCAGCCCTCGCCGAACTCTTCGCCGAGGCCGTCAGGGAGCGTTGTGGTGTCGAGGTCGACGTGTGTGTCTCAGTAGCCGACATCGAACTGTTCCTCGCGAGGCGGTCCTACGACATCGCGCTCGTCGATCTTTCGTTCCCTCAGGAGCAGGCATCCGGGCTCGACGCCCTCGCTGAGATCCATCGAACGTCGCCGACCACACTCCTCGCGATCGTGACGCAGGGCGACAGTTGGGTCGGCTCCATCCTTCGTGACGCGTGGGATCTCCTGCCCATCGCTACGGTGATCTCGAAGACGGCTCCTCTCGACTACCAGATCGACATGATCCGATCGGTGATCTCACACGGCAGCGCAAGCGTCGATCCGGCGATCCAGACGCTGCTTCCGGCCGAGCGGAACCTCGAGCGCTCACCAGAACGGTTCGGTCGCCTCATCCAACATCACGGGCACGCGAAGGTGTGGTCGGTGCTTCTGGATCGAGACTTCGATGCTACGTACCGGAACGTGGCCACCGGCACCGGTCTGAAGCTCAACACGGTGAAGAACTACCGCTCACAGTTGTTGAGCGAGCTGCGTGTTCACGGACTAAACGACCCCAGTCTGCGCGAGATGCAGGAGTTCGCGTGGCGCTGCCGAGCGTTCCTCGCCCCGCACGTCGAATCTGCATTGGCCCAGAAGGTCTGACCATCGTGTGCGACTGGACAGCAGCCCGATGACGAGTCCGCTCCTCCGCATGCTGGTCGGGCTCGGCTTCGGCTTCGCCGGCGCCTTCGCAACGATCACCGGGATCGAGTGGCTCGACGACGATCGGCTTTCGACCGACGTCCCCACGGTCGTCGGCACACCGGACTTCGATGGCTACTGCGAGGTGCGAGGATTTCGTCTGATCGAGCTCGGCCCGTCG
Source organism: Ilumatobacteraceae bacterium (assembly GCA_022843125.1). Classification (GTDB taxonomy): domain Bacteria; phylum Actinomycetota; class Acidimicrobiia; order Acidimicrobiales; family Ilumatobacteraceae; genus Ilumatobacter. The sequence goes on along the minus strand of JALHOG010000023.1, from coordinate 42,769 downwards.
GTCGATCGGTGGCGATGTGGAGGCCGGTTGGCGGGATTCTGGACCGTCACCCCCGTCGACCCCCAGGATGTGTGCCGCGAGCAGTTCGCCACCACTGCGAGGGAGCTCGATCGCGAAGGCAGCAACCGCTGGAGTTGTCTCGCTTCGCCCTGAGTTGGCTATCAGCCATCGAGCGCCGACGAGTAGGCATTCAGCAGCTCCTCGATCGCTTCGCTGCGCGCGTCGAGCTCGGTCGCGGGGTCGTTGCCGGCGTCGATCGTGAAGGCAGCAGCGAGCTCGACCTCGCGATCGACGTCGTTCGCCGGTCCGAGCTGCAGACCGGCGTCGACTGGCGCCCCGGTAGAAGCTGCGAGCTGGTCGTAGGACACCTGCAGGAACGGGTACTCATCCCACCGTTGTCGGACGACTGGCATCAATGCAGCTGCGGTGGTGGTCGGCGCATATCCCGTCTTGGCGACGAACTCAGCGATCTGTTCGGGGCTGACGAGCCACTCGACCAACTCCCACGCCTTCCGCACTCGACCCGGGTCGCCAGAGTCCACGAGCCACCACGCACCGCCGCCCACGAGCGACCCAGCGCCAGGTGCCGGGAACGGCGCAACCCCGATCTCGATCGCTCCGAGGGGGCCGCCCTGGTCAAGGAGGTTCACGAAGGCACCCAGGGCTGCGGATGTGTGCAGTGTCATGCCCGTCGGTTCGATCGGATGGATCAGCTGAACGAGGTCGTCGGCCCCGTTGGGCCCGGTATCCCAGCCCATCCAGTGCACGTAACCGTCGGCCTTCAACTCGCGGAAGCGCTCAAGGGTGGCGACCACCCCCGGCTGTGCCAGGCGCACTTCATCGACCTGCACCGCATCGTGGCCGTTCTGCGGCTCGGCCAACAGTTCGTCCTCGCGCGCTGCGGTCCCTGTGATCAGCCAGCTCGCGGAACGGTCGTAGAGCACGATGCCGGTCGTCGTTGCGCCCGAGTCCTTGAGATGGCGGATGGTTGCTTCCCACTCGACCAGGTCGCGCGGCGGTCGGTCGGGATCGAGTCCAGCCGCCCTCCAACGGCCCTTGTCGTACACGAGTACGGGGGTCGACACGTTGAAGGGCGCCGCCCAGCGTGTGTCAGCGACCGAGTAGGTGGATTCGATCACCGGGAGCAACGTGGCGAGCGGATCGGACCCAGGGTTGACGCATGCCGAGATCGGGACGAACCGCCCGGAGTCGGCGTTGAGGCGTACCGTCATGTTCGTGCCAAGGATCACATCGGGCATTTCCGAAGCGGGAGTGAGTCGCAACCGCTCGGTCAACGCGTTGCCGCCCTCGATGGCGACGAGCTCGACTTCAATGTCAGGGTGAGTTGCTTCGTACCGCGCCACCAACTCGGTGAGCGCAGCCTTGGCATCGAGACTGAGCCAATGCCAGACCGCGACCGTCCGTGAGCCCGCGCTTGTTGCGACGGGTCCGCAGCGGTCGACGCTGACGGGAGCCGGTGTTTGCCGTTGCGCAGCAGTCGATGTCGGGGTGTTGGATGTTGAGGTGCCGGGCGTCGAAGTGCCGGTGGCTCTGATCTCGCTCGAGTCGGCCGGGAACGTCGTTCCGGATCCAGAGTCCGCTCGAGGAGGATCAGCGGATGGGCTGCAGGCGGCAGCGAAGGAGACGACCAGTACCAAGCCGACTGCTCGATCTCGCGCGAGAGTCGGCCCCCTGAGGATCGGAAGACTCATTCCATCGGCAGTGTAGGCGTGCGGCGGTCGGGCTGAGAACAAGTATTCGAGGAGATACTTGGTTCGCGGACGTTCCATTACCGAACATGAGTGCGTCCCCGATTTCCGTCTCGACTCCAAATATGTACATGTACGGTCAGGCATGTACTTAGGCTCGCGCCCTCGTTTCGGTGCGGATGCGTCGACTCACCATGTGCACTTCGGTACATGGTGACCGGACATCGATGGTCGTCAACATCAGCACTACAATTTCGTCGATGAGCGACGGGAGCGGGAATCGAAGCTCAGGTGAGCCCGGCGGGAGTGTGGGCATCCACGCTCCCGCCGCACGGCTCGGCGCCGGCGAGTTGTGTGTTGAGTTCGGCGACGATCTCATCACTGTCGAAGACAGGTTGACATTCGGGCGTGCCGGCGACCTCGAGATCGACTCGAACCCGCATTTGCACCGTCTGGTTGGCGAGTTCGTCCGCGAGCACGACGCGTGGTGGTTAAGGAACCTCGGCACGCGGCTCTTCATCACGCTCGTCAACCCGGACGGAACTCGCGTCGACCTCGCTCCCGGCAGCAGTCTCGTGTTGGTCGGGTTGGGCGGCGCGGTCCGGGTGTCGGCCGGACCGGCGCGCTACGAAATCCGCTTCCGAAGCACCATCGCAGCGCCGCTCGCGACCCCAGTCGTGGCGGTGAATGGTGGCGCCACCACCGAGTTCGAAGCGTTTCTGACGCCGCGCGAGGTCGACTTCCTTGTCACCTTTGCGCAGCCGATCCTCGACGGAACCAATGGCCCGCTCCCCACCTACGTCGAGGTCGCGGACGTGTGGGGTGTCGCACCGAAGACACTGGACAACACCCTCCAGACGATCAAGCGCAAGATGCGCAACGCTCGACTCGTGAGAGACGAGCCGCTCGACACCCTGGTCAGGGTCGCGATCGCCCACAGCCTGGTGACCAGGTCCGACCTCAACTGGTCGGAACTGGCGAGCGGCGGGGCCCGCTCATCAGCCGAGGGGCCCCGGTTCAGCCTCGTGCCGTAGCGAACCCGTCGTCACGAACATGCAGGGCCCGCCGCCGACTGCGAGACGCGGGTTCGATCCGAGTTCACCGTGCGGACCTCGAAGCATGCCGAACCGGTGTCGCCGTCGACGATCCACTCGAACTTGGTCTGATCGGTGAAGCGATTCTCGGCGCTGTTGACGAGCAGTACCTGGTACTGCACGTTGGCCTGCGACTCCGACCAGCTGATCACGTAGGTGCCTTCGGCCGACCGCTCGACGAGCAGGTCTTCTGGGGGTGTCAGCACCTCGAACCTGTCGGTCGGTGCTGTGGTCGGAGCCGGGATCGTGGTCGCAGCCGCTTCGCCCTCGCCACTACCGGAGAGGCCAAGCCCGATCACTGCAGCGCTGGCGACGATCACCGTGAGTCCGGCTGCAACGCCCAGCACGGACTTGCGACGGCCGGCCAGCGGCGTGCGCTCGGCGCCCGCCACCGGCGTCGGCCCAGCTGGCTCGGCCACGCGCTCGCGCTCGCGAACGACGGTCACATTCGAGGTGTGGCGTTCCAGTTGCGCATCGGGCGAGCCGGGCGCGCCGTGAACCGACCGGATCCGCTGACGGGTGTCGGGCTGACCGACAATCTGCTGAATCCGGCGAAGCTCCGCTGCGACCGCCGATGCTGACGTCGGCCGGTCGGCGGCCTGCTTTGCCATACAACGGCGTAGCAGCCGATCGAGACCTTCCGGTGCGTCGGGGCGCTGGATGGACGGCGGAGGTGTCGTGATGATCTTGTGCACGGTCGAACGCATCCGGTCGGCCGGGTCACCATGGTGCGGGAACGGAACCTCTCCGGTCACGAGTTGGTAGAGCGTTGCACCGAGTGAGTAGATGTCGCCGGCCGCTCCGGCGCCACCCTCCTCGAACACCTCGGGCGGCGCGTAGTTGATGCTGAAGCCCGCACCACCGGTCACTGTGCGTTCACTCTCGATCGACGAGATGCCGAAGTCGCCGATCGCCGGCTGGCCGTGGCTGGACACGAAGACGTTGTGCGGCTTGATGTCGCGGTGGACGATGCCACGTTCGTGGATGGCCTCGAGCGCGTCGGCGACCTTCGCCCCGACGTCGACCACGTCGGCGATGTCGAACGTCGCGTCAGCGCGGTACGTGCCTTCGTACAGCTCCATCACGATCGCCGGATGGCCGTCCCGGGTCTGCGCCGAGGCGAAGACCGTGACGATGTTCGGGTGGGTCGACAGCTGACCCATGACTCTGCACTCGCGCTCGAACGTCTTCTGTTGACGCTCGTCTTCGAAGCTCGCGTTGAGCACCTTGATCGCCACGCTGCGGTCGAGGCCGTGCTGCGTTGCACGGAACACACGGCTGAACCCACCGGTGTCGATGAGGGACTCGATCGTGTATCCGTCGATGTGCGGCAGGCCGTTGGTGGCCTTGCGATCAGCTGTCACGGGTCACCCCTCCACTGTGATTTCTATTGAGCCCGACGTGTACATAGGAACATGTACTGCCCTCCATATAGGGAGCGTTCCCCATGTCCACGGTGTCACATTGAACCTATAGTTGTCGAAAGATCCACTGATCTGATCACAGCGGCGGGAGGGGTGAAAGGCGGATGAGACAATGGCGTGCCATCACGGCGGCCGTGCTCGTTGCCGGTGCGATCGCCGGTGTGGTGCTTGCGGCGCTGGTCGCAGATGGCCGAGTCGGATCGGAGTCTGAGACCAATGCGGGTGGCGCTTGGCTGCTCAACCGTTCGGAGTCCTCGATCGGGCACGTGAACCGCGTGGTCGGCGAGGTCGACACGACTGCCGGGCCGTTCACCGGCGCATTCGACGTTGCGCAGGCGCCATCGGTCGTGGTGGTCAACAACCGCGGTACGGGCCAGGCCGTGCTGATCGACACGAATCTGGCCCAGCCGGGTGCCCCTGTCGTCGTCAGTTCCACTACAGAGGTCTACGCCGCCCCCGGGGTGGTGGTGCTCAGCGATCCGGCGGTCGGAGCCGTGTGGCGCTTCAGCCGCGAAGAATTCGGGACCGTGCAGACGCTCGAGGACGCGCCGCCCACGATCCAGGCGTCGCCCGGTGCTGCCACGGCGGTGGGGCGCGAGGGAACCGTGATCGCCGCCGACGCTGGCGCGGGGGTCATCCATGTGCTGCGCCCCGGTGGCGTTTCCGAGCCGCTTGCAGTGGAGGACTGGGGAGACGCCGAGATCAGTGGTGCCACGCTCGTGGGTTCCACACCGGTCGTCATCCTCGACGACGGTCGTGTCCTCGTCGTCCGCGATGGCGGCACTGTCGAGACGTTCAACGTCGCGACAGCGGATGCCGTTTGGCAACAACCCTCTGAGGAGGGCACCGCGCTCGTGGGGATCGGCCCCGACGGCACGATCATCGAGCTCGAACTCGCGAGCGGGGTCGAGACGTCGGCGGGCTCCATCGTCGGCTCGTCGCCGACGCCGCCGATCGTCCACGACGGCTGCGTCTGGGTCGTGACCACCGTTCCGGTTCCGGCGTTGCACTACTGCGGCGTCGTCGAGGAGTTGCCCGCTGCAGGCGGTGAGTTGAAGCTGACACTCGTCAACGGATGGGTGTGGGTCAACGATGTCAACCAGGGCGGCATCTGGTTCGTCCGTGAAGACCAACTCGAGATCGAGGAGGTCACCGACTGGTCGGCCGCTCTCAACCTCACTGACTCGGAGGACGAACTCGACGAGAACGCCGGCGGCGAGGAGGAGTTGGTCGAGAACGCTGCCGCGGAGGACCTCTCCGACAAGGTCGACGAGCTCGATGAGGATGATCAGAACACTCCGCCGGTTGCGGTGGACGACCAGGGGGCCACACGCCGAGGGCGCGCGGTCGTGATCGATGTGCTTGCGAACGATTACGACGACGACAACGACCCGTTGTCGATCGACCGGCTGCTCGACGTCGACGCAGGCGGAGCAGTGGCGTCCGGTGCCGTCGTCTCGGTCACGCCGGACGGAGCATCGATCCAGGTGGTTCCGAGCGAGGACTTCGTGGGTGAGATCCGGTTCGGCTACGTCGTCGACGACGGGCGCGGAGGCCAGGACGATGCGACGGTCCGTCTCGATGTCACCGAGCCCGACCAGGCGACGAACCGGCCACCGGTCACGGTCGACGACAACGCAACGGTGCGCGCCGGTCGCAGCGTGACGTTGAACGTCCTGACCAACGACTCCGATCCCGATGGCGACGTGCTCGTGCTCACGTCGGTCGAGGGGGAGACGGGCTCGGTAAACTTCACGCCCGACGGTCAGGTTTCGTTCGCCCCGGATGTCACGAGCGCCGAGGGCACGATCGTGCTCACGTACCTCGTGGAGGACGACTTCCGCGCCGAGGCATCGGGCACGATACGCGTTCGGGTTCGCGTCGCGAACTCCAACCAGCCGCCACAGGCACGCAACGACGTCGGCACGACATCGGTCGGTCGGCCGGTGATCCTGAACGTCCTGGCCAACGACATGGATCCGGACGGCGATCCGCTGTCGGTACAGAACCTGCAACCGGTCGACGCTCCCGTGACGACGGCGCAACTGGCGGCCGACGGCCGCTTCCTGTTCCGACCTGAGGCTCCGGGAACATATCGGTTCACCTACACGTTGAGCGACGGACCCGAGATCGACCAGGCCCAGATCCGGATCGACGTCGACGAACAGCAGCCCAACCGGCCGCCGGTCGCCGTCGTCGACGAGATCGCACTGGCGGCAGGGGAGGGCCGGCTCGTCCGCGTGCTCGACAACGACGGGGATCCGGATGGCGACATCGTCGGCATCGTCGAGTGGAGCCCGGCGCCGCCCGGGCTCGAGGTCACCGAGGTCCCCGGCATCGGCTTCACCGTTCGTGCCACCGCCACGGCCGAGCCCAGGACGACGTTCCGCTACTGGATCTCCGACGGCATCGCCGAACCCGTTCGCGGCTTCGTCGTGGTCTCGGTGATCGCGCGGGAACCGGTCGACTATCCGCCGGTCGCAGCCGCTGACTCGGTCGACGTTCGTGCGGGGCAGACATCCGAGTTGTTCGTGCTGCGCAACGACTACGACCCGGAGGGACAGTTCCTCCGCCTCGTGGGCCCGCTGCCCGCCCTGTCTGAGGGCCTCCTTCGTCTGTCACCCGATCGCCAGGCGCTGCTGCTCACGGTGAACGACGACCAGCAGTTCGGGTTCCAGTTCTCATACGACGTCGAGGACCCCGCGGGCAATCGGGCCTCCGCAGTCGTCGATGTCCGCATCGTCAACCGGAACCAGCCCAACCGGGCTCCTGTAGCTGGGCCGGACGTGGCTCGTACCGCAGCAGCGATGCCCGTCTCCATTCCGGTGCTCGCCAACGACTTCGATCCCGACGGCGATCCGATCACCATCGAGTCGATCGCGGAGCAACCCAGGCATGGCACCGTCACGGTCGAAGAAGACGGCTCGGTCACATATACCCCTGTCGCCGGATTCGCCGGCACCGACTCCTTCGTGTACACCCTGGTCGACGGCTACCAGGCGCCGGCCGATTCGACCCTGCCGGCGGACCAACGAGGGCAAGGACGCGACCTCGGTGAGGTGTACGTCGGTGTGATGCCTGAGCAGGCCGCCAACCGTCCGCCGATCGCCGTCGACGACGTCGGCTTCCCTCCGGTGAGTATCGGCGACCAGCCGGTGCTGCTCGACGTGCTGAGGAACGACTCCGATCCCGATGGCGACGAACTCCGGATCACCGAGACCGTCGGCGTGGCGGTCGGCGATGTGCGACTGGTCAACAACGGCCGCGCAATCGAATACGCGCCGCCCAGCGACGGCGCGCCACGTGAGATCGGGTTCACCTACTCGATTGCAGACGGCCGCGGCGGTGTGGCATCGGCACAGGTGCTGCTCGAGTTGGCGACCGACCCCGCTTCGCTGCCGCCCGAGGCGACGGACGACACCGTGGGCCCGGTCAAGGCCGGCGAGGTGGTCGTGTTCGATCCCCGGGAAAACGACATCGACCCCGACGGCGACCGCGCCGATCTCGTCATCGTTCCGCAAGACCCGCAGATGACCGTCGAACCGGACGGACGAGTCCGCCTCGTCGCGCCGTTGGAGACCACCGAACTCCCCTATCTCGTCCGTGATGTACAAGGCCTCGAGTCGGAGGTGGCGTTCGTGACCGTGCTCGTGACCGAGAATCGGGCACCTGACGTTGAACCGATAGCCGTCGAGACGCCATACGACACCCCGATCACAATCGACCTCCATGACGCAGTGACCGACCCGGACGAAGATCCGCTCGTCATCACGCTCGGACGCAACCGATCCGGCGGTTCGGTGACGGTCGACGGAAGCCCGGCCGACTCGTTCCTGCGTGTTGTCTTCACACCGGACACGGGCTTCGAAGGCACGGCGACGTTCGACTTCACCGCCGATGATCGTGCGGGGCACATCGTGGCGGGCGCCGTCACCGTGAACGTGCTTCCCCCCGAGAACAGGCCGCCGGTCGCTGCCCCGATCACCGTACGTGCCGAGGCCGGTGTGCCTTCCCTCGTCAGGCTCTCCGACTCGGTGAGCGACCCCGATCCTGACGGCGCCGCGAACCACACGTTCGAGATCAGCGCAGCCGCGAACGGCAACGTCACGCTCGACGGGCCGACTGCCGCCGGCGAGGTGTGGATCCGGTCGACCGTCGACGGTGGAGGCGTCACCGACAGCTTCTCGTACACCGTCGTCGACGGCGAGTTCACCTCGACAGAGACCGTCACCATCGATCTCGCGATTCCGAACTTCCCGCCGCCTTCACTGACCGACGACGTCGCGCGGATCCTTCAGGGGAACGCGACACCGCCGATCAGCCTCCTCGCGAACGATGTCGACAACAGCCCGGCTGCACTGCGCGGTGACGGCCTCGTCGTCACCGCTGTGGGCGTGTCACCGGACGGCACGACACAGCAGGTCGCCAACACGGCGATCTTCACGCCAGATCCCGACTTCTACGGCACGGCATCGTTCACGTACACCGTCCAGGACGGCCGGCGATCTGTCGAAGGCGAGTCGACGGGCACGGTCACCGTGCAGGTGATCGGACGGCCTGATACGCCGCAGCCGCCGACGATCACCACGATCGGCAACCGGTACCTCATCGTCGGATGGAGCGCGCCCCAGGGCAACGAGGCACGCGCTCCGGTGTCCGGGTATGTCCTGGAGTACACCGCGGCGAACGGCGCCACCGGATCGATCGAGTTCGACCGACCGACCACCAGCTACCGCTGGGAGAATCTCACGAACGCAGTCGAGTACTGCTTCAGGATCGCAGCCGTCAACGAAGCCGGGCAGGGTGAATTCTCCGAGCTCGGTGAGTGCGCGTCGCCCGATGTCAGGCCCGAGACCCCGAACGCGCCGTCGATCGAGTTCGGAGACACCGAGCTGACGGTGAACTGGACGCCACCGCTCAACCAGGGCTCACCCATCCTCAACTACCAGGTGCGGATCAGTGGCGGCACCGTCGATGTGAGCGCCGCGCTCGGGGTCGCGACGTCGTACACGTGGACGGGTCTCGAGAACGGCACCGGCTACGCGTTCCAGGTGCGAGCGCAGAACTCCGCGCTCGAGAACGAGGGCTGGTCGGAATGGTCGACGCTGTCAGCCCCGGAGCACCCGCTCACGGTCCCCGACGCTCCGGCGCAACCCACAGCGGTGCGCGGCGATCGGCAGGTCGAGATCACGTGGAGCGCCCCGTACGACGGTGGCGACACCATCACCCGCTATCAGGTCCGGAGCAGCATCAGCCCGACCTGGGTCGACGTGACGCCGCAGGGGGTCAGCAACACGCACACGTGGGAGAACATCCCCAACGGCACGAACGTCAGCTTCCAGGTGCGAGCGGTCAACCGCGACGCCCGTTCGACGACGCCCGGCAACATCAGCCCGCCGTCGCCCGTCGTCCGCACCTGCAGCGTTCCCGACGCTCCCGGACAGCCCACCGTGGTGCGCGGCGATACGCAGGTGACCGTCAACTGGGTCCGCCCCAATGACCAGGGCTGTGCGATCGGTGAGTACCGGATCACCAGTTCGGCCGGTGGCACGCAGACCGCTTCGGCCGCGGCGACGAGCCACGTGTTCACCGGTCTCACGAACGGCACCGCCTACACCTTCACGGTCACCGCCATCAACGAGGTCGTGACCGTCGATGGCGTGACCCCGAGCGCCAGCCCGGCCTCGGCGAGCATCACGCCGTTCGGCCCACCGTTCGCCACCAACGTCACGGCCGCAACGAACGTCGGTGTGCGCCAGGTTCAGGTCACCTGGGCCGCACCCAACGCCAACGGCAGCCCGATCACCAACTACGAGATGTCGATCAACGGTGGCCCGTACGTCAGCCTCGGCACGACGGCCACGAGTGTCACCCGCACCGAGCCGACGAACGGGGCGACGTACAGCTACCGGGTTCGAGCCGTGAACGCCGCCGGCCCGAGCACACAGGTCGGAGCCCAGGGAACCGTCACCACCTGGAACGTGCCCGGCACGCCGAGCGTCAGCGCCAGCAATCCCGCCGATCGCCAGATCCGCGGCACGTGGAACAACCCCGCCAACGGCGGCACCGGCTTCACCGCCCAGGAGACCCAACTGACCACGGGTGCCTGCACCGGTGGTGGTGGAGTCGGCGTCGGTACCACCAGCCAGACGTGGGGCTCGCTCGCCTACAGCACGAACTACGCCGTGTGCGTCCGGTACGCAAACGCCGTCGGGTGGGGCCCCTGGGGCAGTGCAACCGCCCGCACCAATTCACCTCCCGTGCCGGTGGTGTCGATTGGTCTCGGAGGGCCGACGACTGGGGGCTCGTGCTCTGACAACCAGGGTTGCTATTGGCTCAACATCTCGATGAGCAACTTTCCTTCGGGCTCGTCGGTCCGGTGCTACGGGCGCATCCCCGGCGGGTGGACTGAGTACGGATCCTTTACGGCCGGAAACGGCTCACACACGGCCTGCGCCTACAGCTACGCCGGGCGGGCAGTCGTCGTGGCCGTCAACGGGACGATATCCGGCAGTGACTGCTGCCCGTCGGTATCTGGGGGCGGAACGATGTCCAACATCTACGTCCCGTGGCCAACGAACTGATCGGACCGAGTGAGGGAGCGACATGATCGAGCAACAACAGGTGGATGCGTTCGCACAGTGGTTCAACGTGCTGTTGAAGAACGTGGGGACGGTGATCAAGGGGAAGGACAACCAGATCGCGATGTCGCTGGTGTGCCTGTTCTCGGAGGGGCACCTGCTCCTGGAGGACCGGCCGGGTACCGGAAAGACGTCGCTGGCGAAGTCGATCGCCAACTCGTTCCGGGGCAGCTGGGACCGCATCCAGTTCACCCCCGACCTGCTGCCGTCGGACGTCACCGGCGGGTTGGTCTACAACCAGGGCTCCGGTGAGTTCCGGTTCATGCAGGGTCCGATCTTCTCGAACGTCGTGCTCGCCGACGAGATCAACCGCGCCTCGCCCAAGACCCAGTCGGCACTGCTCGAGGTGATGGAGGAGCGGCAGGTCACCGTGGGCACCGAGACCCGACCGGTACCGCGACCGTTCGTCGTCATCGCCACCCAGAACCCGATCGAACAGGAGGGCACGTATCGCCTCCCGGAGGCCCAACTCGATCGCTTCCTGATGCGGACGAGCCTCGGCTACCCGAGTCACGACGCCGAGGTCGACGTGCTCCGCAGCATTGCCGCGGGAGTCGACTCCTCGAGCATCCAGGAGGTGATGAGCACCGACGACGTGGCGCGCCTCATCAGGGTCGCCGGCGGCGTCCATCTCGAGGACCCGATCCGGAGCTACATCGTCCGGCTGGCCGACGAGACGCGACGCATGACAGAGCTCCGACTCGGTGTCTCCACCCGCGGCTGCATCGCGATGATGAAGAGCAGCCGAGCGCTCGCCGCCTCGCAGGGCCGCGTGTTCGTCACACCCGATGACGTGAAGTCGGTCGCCCACGCTGTCATGGAGCACCGCATGCTGCTAACACCCGAGGCAGAGCTGCGGGGCACGCGCACCGAGGATCTGGTCGAACAGGTACTCGAACGCGTCGACGCTCCCGCTCCGGTGCGCTCCGGAGCCTGATCGGTGGCGAGGTCGGCGATTCCCTTGACGGCAGCCGGGCTGCTCGTTGCCGGCCTCGGCTTCGTCGCGTATGTAGGCGGATGGCAGCTCGGCTGGGTCGAGCTGATGGTGGTCGCTGCTGGCTGCCTGCTGGCGATGGTGGCGGCGATCCCCTTCGTCCTCGGTCGCATGCGTCTGGATGTCACCCGCACCCTCGATCCGCGGCGCGTGATGGTGGGCGAGCGTGCGGTCGCCGTCCTCGAGGTCGGCAACCCCGGAGGCGGCCCCATTCGGCCGCGGGTCATCGAGGACTCGGTCTCCGACCGGTTCGTTCGGGTCGAGGTGCCCGGGCTGGCATCCGGGCAGCGGCATCAGGCCATCTACTCGCTACCGACCTCGCAGCGCGGTGTGATGACGGTCGGACCGGCGGTGATCGCCCGCCAGGATCCGCTGCAGCTGATGCGCCGCGAGGTCTGCCACGCGGCCGAGGAGACCTTCTACGTCCACCCGCGCTACCTGGCGCTGCCGCCGCTGCCGGTGGGATTCGCCAAAGATCTCGAAGGGCCGACTTCGGAGACGTCGCCTGCGGGCGACGTCGCGTTCCACGCGTTGCGTGAGTACGAGCCCGGTGATGACTACCGGCACATTCACTGGATGTCGACGGCGCGGGCCAACAAACCGATGGTTCGTCACTACGTCGACAACCGTCGGCCACAGTTGCTCGTCGTCGTCGACGACCGACTCGCATCGTTGTCCGGAGCCCAGTTCGAGGTCGCGATGGAGGTCACAGCTTCCCTGGCGGTGTCGTCGTTGCTCCACCGCGAGCCACTCGCCATCTGGACGACGTCGGGCCCACTCCTCGGACGCTCGAAACCGGGCGGGCAGGACGACGTGCTCGATCGCTTGGCGGCCGCGGCGCCCTCGCCGGATGGCGACCTGACGGCCGCGACCCTCACCGGCATCCGAACCGAAGCCGGCACGTCGGCCGCCGTCGTCGTCACCGGTGGCCTCGACCCGACCGATCTGGTCGTGATGGCCTCGCAAGCCAAGCGGCATGCGCGGGTGATCATCGTTCGCATCTGGCCTCGCGGCCATACGCAAGCGGGCGCGGTCCCGGGCGCCCGCGTGATCGACATCGGCGATCTGGATGGCTTTCGCAAGGCGTGGCAGGCGGTGGCGCGTTGAACACGCGAAACACTCCGGCGCACGACCTCGTCGTACCAGCCGCGATCGTCGCCGTGATGGCGGCAGTCGCGGCGTTCGGGTTTCGCGGGGTCTTCCCTGACTGGTCATTCGTACCGGCGGCGGTGATCGGCGCGACCGGCGCCTCGCTGGTCATGTTCGGTTGTCGTTGGGCGAAGCTGAGTGCCCCCGAGGCGATCCTCGTCTCGTTGTTCGCATTCGTGCTGCTGGGCACCGTCGCCGCCCGGGGCGTGCCGACCCCTGGAGCGTTCTCGACCTTCTTCGACGGGCTCATCGGGGGATGGGCCCAGGTGCTGTCGTCGATCCCGCCTGCCGATGTGACGGCGGAGTACCGGGTGTTGCCGTTCACGGTGGCCTGGTTCGGAGCCATGGTCGGCTGCGAGGTGGTGCGTTCCAGCCGGAACCCTGCGCTCGCGACGATCGGTCCTGTGCTGGCGCTCGCGCTGTCGCTGCTGATCACGCTCGAGAATCGCAACGTCGCCCTTGCCCAGGGCGCCGTGATGGTGATCGGCGCGCTGCTGCTCGGCTTCCTCCAGCAGCGACGCCGGACCCACGAGGCCGAGCTCTTCGAAGACCTGACGATCGAGGCGCCTGGGCGCCACACAGGATGGACCGCTGCGCTCGCCGTCGCCGCAGCCATCGCGATTGCGTCGTCGTTCATCGGCCCACGCTTGCCGCTGGCGGCGTCAAACGAACGGTTCGATCTACGCGAGTACCAGACGCCACCGTTCGATCCGTTGAAGCAGCCGAGCCCGCTGGTGCAGATCAAGGCGGCGCTACAGGCCGAGAACGCCGATCGTGTCCTCTTCACGGTCACGACCGACACACGGGTCGACCGATTCCCGATCGCGGTGCTCGACCACTACAACAGCGAGTACTGGGCCGTTGCCAACGAGGCCCACGACGCATTGGGTCAGTTCCGACCGGTCGACTCGGTGTTCCCGCCGCCTGTAGACGCCACGATCGAGGGCTGGGAACGCGTGGCTGCCACCATCGAGATCGTCGAGTACGACGAGATCGCCAATGGCGACTTCAACCCAGCGTGGCTCCCCAACGTCGGCTGGCCCGTGTCGGTATCCAGTGCGGCCCCGCTCGACCTGCGCTTCAACCCAGACACCGGCACGGTCGCCCAGGCGCCCGATGGGCCCGACCGCGGCTTGGTGTACGACGTGGTCTCGGCGATTCCGCCGTCGATCGATCAACTCGACCTCCGCGGCGCCACCGTGACCAAGCGCGAGCCACTCGATCTCGCAGCGCCGCAGCTCGTGAATCTGGCCGGCGACGTGTTGGAGGGAGCCGATGTCGGTTGGGAGCAGGTCCAGAAGATCCAGGCGCGCTTCGTCGATAGCGGCTTCTATGACAGCCGCGAAGAGTCGGAGACCGGGCGATCCGGGCATCGCCTGATCCGACTCGCCGAGTTCGTCAACGAGCCCGAGAGAATTGCAGGCTTCGAGGAGCAGTACGCCGCCACGGCCGCCCTGATCGCCCGGAGCGAAGGCCTTCCCGCCCGGGTTGTGGTCGGCTTCCTCGTCGACGACGAGGAGGTGGATGATCGCTGGGACGGCAACCGCCTGAGCGTCGTCGCAGACGACATGAGCGCGTGGATCGAAGTGAACTTCGACGGTATCGGGTGGATCCCGTTCGACGTGACGCCGCCACGTGAGCGCTTGCCTGAAGACACCACGGCCGGTCGGAGCCAGCGGGAGGTCGCGGTGCCGAACCCGCCGCCCGACCCGCCGCCACCCGTGCTGCCACCGCTCCTCGACCGTGACACCGATCTCGAGGAAGAGGAGGAGGAGACGGCCGAGGACGAGACCGAGGAGACGACCGGCGACGGGATCCCCGTGCGCACCATCCTCATCGGCTCGGCCGCGGCGTCGCCGATCGCCCTACTGCTCGGCGGTGCCGGTGTGGTCGTCGCGCTCAAGCGGCGACGTACACGCCGCCGCCGACATGCCGCGAGCCCATCTCGGCAGATCGCCGGCGCCTGGCACGAGGTGGTTGACCGGTTCGAGGAGCTGGGCGCCAAGCCCCGACGGCACGCCACCACACTCGAGTTCGCGCGCGGGCTCGAGGCAGCCGAGCTGGTAGCTGAGGGAGAAGGTTCACTCCTGGTCGCCCTCGCCCGCGATGCAGACGAAGCCGCATACCACCCCAGCCCAGCCGAACCCGAGCTCGCCGCAGAGGCGTGGCAACGGACCGACCAGCTCATTCACCACATCGGACAGCGCCAGGGAGTGTGGAGTCGGCTGCGCCACCGGATCGATCCCCGCCCACTGCTGCGCAAGGACCCACTGATCGCCGAGGACATCGATGGCTGACGACGACCGGACCGTTGAGGCCGACGACATGACGATGGAGGACCTTCGCCGGCTCGCTGCCGACTCGAGGGCGTCCGTTGCGTCCGATGTGACCGTGCAGGCCGACGACAACACGATGGACGAACTGCGTCGCTTCGCGGCGGAGGCGAAGCGGCCACAACCGTCAGACGACGCGCTCCCCCCTCCGACGACGTTCGCCGCCCCTCGCGATGCGACGGTTCACGTCGAGTCGATCGACTTCGACGAGTTGCGTCGGGTCGCCGATGCGGCGCGCAACGGTGACAGCGACTCGGCGGGTGCCTTGGCACCCGCCGCCGCTCCGCCTCCGGTTCGGCCGGCGGCTCCGGAACTCCCGACTGTGGCGCCGCCCCCCGTCATCGATCCGATCGAGCGCACGACGGCTCGGTCGTCAGTACCGAACGAGCAGCCTGTGGCGAGTGCGCCGCGAGCTCCAGCCATCGATGCAGAGGGAGGGTGGAAGCCACCGGCGCGCATGGTGATGCCCACAGAACCCGAGCGGCGCGAGACGCATCATGCGGGGCCATGGAAGTACGTTGCCGTCGGTCTCGGTGCCGTCGTGGTGGCCCTCGTGGCCGTTCTGGTCGTCGGGCGGCTCGGTAGCGGGGACGAAGAACCCACCGATGGCTCGATTCCATCGGTGAGCACGCCGCAGGACGTCGGTGATGACACAGGGGACGGCCTCGATGGCTGACCGCCGCGATGACGACACGACGCCGACCGAGGAGGACGGACTCCTCGATCAACTCCGACGCGACGGCATCCTCGGACCGTTCGTCGTCGCCGACTGGGCCGGGGACTCCGACGTGGGTTCGGTCCGCTCCGAGAACGAAGACCGATGGGCGACGGTCGCCGACACGTTGTTCGCCATCGCTGACGGCATGGGCGGCCACCGTGGTGGAGCGCTTGCCGCTGCGACCGCGATCGACGTCGTCCGGCACCACGGTGCGGGCATGACCGAGGCCTCGGCCGCAGGTCTGGCCGCTCGGGCGAACAGCGCCGTTCTCCATGCCGGAGAACAGGCAGACGTCGATCAGCTCGGGACAACGCTCGTGACCCTCGCAGCACACCGCAACCACGCCGTGGTCCTCAGCGTCGGTGATTCCCGTGCGTATCGGTTTCGCGGTGGGGAGCTCGAACAGCTCACGCGTGATCACACGGTGCGCAACGAACTGATCGCCTCGGGTGTGCCGCTGGAAGTTGCAGAGCGGTCGAAAATCCGACTCGACGCGCTGACCTCCCACATCGGCCGGTCGTCCGACCTGCCGATCGCCGCACACGTCGCTTCCTACTCGGTGATGGCCGGCGATCGGTTCCTGCTCTGTACCGATGGAGTCCACGGGCAGCTCGATCAGGAGACCATGGAACGGTCGCTCACACTTGCCCCGTGCACCGCAGCGGTCGACGATCTGCTTGCCCGCGCTCGGCACGCGGGCGGCCGTGACAACGCGACAGCGGTGGTCGTCGAGTTCGCCCGGGCCGAGATGGGAGACGCGTGATGCAACCGTCTCTGCTTCGGGTCACGCCTGGCACTGGACTACTCGCCCGTCGTTCGACGGAACTGCTCTTCGTGCCGAGCGGGGTGTCTGAGCTCGCGACGGTCTTCGACTCGGCCCTCCCCGGTGAGGCGCTGGAACAGGTGACGCTCGTAGCGGAGGAGCGCGGCTTCGAGATCGGTGAGTTCGTGGTCGTCGACTGGACCGACGGCGTGCGCATCGCCGTCTTCGGTGCGATCGATGTCGTCTCCGATCACCGCTCGCTCCCTCGGCTGTCCGGCGGTGGCTCGGGGACCTGGGTCGAGCGTTCGATGCGATCAGCCGACGGGCCGGTCACGATCGCCGTCGAAGGTGACGAAGCGAACCAGGCGACCGATCTCCGCAGCGGCTTGGTGCAAGCGGGAGGTTTCCAGCTCACCGTGACGCCCGGTCAACCTGCCGAACACGATCGGCCGCCCCGTCGGGAACGCACCGTTGCCGTGGCCGCTGACCGCGACATCGACACCGTGGGCGCGCCGCGAGCCGCCCTCGTGGACCCTGTCCGCGTCGATCAGCCTGCTGCAAACGTCGTCGACGCGGAGCCGAGCCGGGATGCCGTGATGGACGCTGCCGCAGCGGCGCTTGCCGATGTGGTGCTCGGTCATGCGGTGATGCCATCGACCGCAGTCGATGCATTCGTTGCTGCCCCGGACGACCCGACGATCGTCCCGGACCCGGTGATGCGGGCAGCGATTGCCGACCTGGTGGGCACGGCAGAGCCGGAGGTCGCGTCACCGACTGGTGGGCGCACCGTGAAGGCGCGGCGCTGCACGACGTGTCGTGCGTCCAACCCGCTGCTCGCCGTCGAGTGTCGTGCATGCGGAGCCCCCTTGATGCCAGGGGATGACAACGTCGAAGATGTCTCGGCCCCGTCGTGGCGGCTCGTGTTCATGGACGGTGGCGAAGAACCGATCGATGCGACGTTGATCCTGGGTCGCAAGCCGTCGTTACGCGATGGCGATGCGGCGGACACCACCCGGCTGGTCCGATTGGAGTGCTCCCAGGTGTCGAGCCGCCACCTCGAGGTACGTCCGGTCGATTGGGATGTCGTCATCACCGACCTCGGGTCGAGCAACGGCACCTTCCTGCTGACGACCGGCGACGGCCAACTCGTACGGCTCGAGCCGGGTCAACCCCACCGAGTGGACCTCGGGATGCTGATGCAGGTCGGAACGAAGCGGTTCCGGATCGACCAGGCGCCGAGGCAATGAGGGTCGACGGCGGCAGGAACGGTCCCTATCGACCGCTCGTCACCACATCTCTACCGTTCCTCACAACAGCACCATCAACCCAGGAGATAGCAACATCATGAGCGAAATCAAGCTGCGCGCCGACGAGGCGCGCGAGATGGCCGCACACGTCAAGCAGGCGTCGGGCGAGGCAAAAGATCAGGTCCAGAACCTGCGCGACTACCTCAACAACCTGAGCGACTCGTTCACCGGCCAGGCCGCAACGGCGTTCGACAACACCTTCAACGACTGGCGAACCGGCGCCGACCAGATGCTCGACAGCCTCGACCAGCTCGGCGAGTTCCTGAGCCAGGCTGCCACGGCCATCGAGGACACCGACGCCCAGATCGCCAGCCAGCTCAACGGCTGACCGGACGTCGAGGAGGGCCAGGCGCATGTCGTACATCGAGGTCAACACGTTGTACCTGAGGAACCTGGCGGCGCGCACCCGCGAGGCCGAGCACGTACTTCGACAGTTCTCGAACCTCGCGGGTGGCGCGCTTCATTCGTCACCCAAAGTCCGAGACGCCTACACGGATCTCAGCTGGAGGTGGGACATGCGCCGCAATGAGCTGGCAGATGCGCTCTCCGCCGTCGCCGATGGCTTCGACACCGCAGCGAGCGGGTTCGAAGAGACCGACGAACAACTCGCCCGCACGCTCACAGGCGAATGAGGAGCTGAACATGACAGCCATCTGGCAAACGCTGGTCGGGCGCGACGACCCGGTCAGCGGAGCCCCGCACGAGTTCGCCGCCATCGAGCAACGGTTCGCAACCATCAAGCGAGGCATGTCCGACCTCGATCGGTCGTTCGACGCCATCGCCGGAGGGACCGCCGACGGATTCAAGGGCGAGGCGGCTGACGCCTTCAGGTCGAAGATGCGAGCCATCTCCCAGGCCGTCGGTGACGTCCCGCTGATCGCAGGGCAACTGGAAGCCGTCTTCCGCAGGCACCGGACCGAACTCGAGGCGATCCGTCATCGCGCCGCGGTTGCCGTGAATCGGGCACAGGCCAACTGGAGCGAGAAGTGCGCCGCCGACGGCGATCACTCGCAGGCGAGGCGGCGACTCGCCACGGTCGAGGATCAGATCGAGTGGATCGAGGCCCAAGGCGATCAGGCCGACCAGGGCGAGAAGGTCTTCTGGACGCGTCAGAAGATCGACGCCCAGCAATGGGTCAACGCATCACGAAACAGGATCCATCGAGCCGAGGATGCTGTCGACGGCTCACGCGACGACTGGCGGCGCCTCTACGACGACGAGGAACGTCTCGACGAACAGACGGCTGCTGCTCTTCGGGGGACGACCCTGTGGTCGCTCGCCGACCCCAGCTTCCTCGAACAACTCGGCAAAGCGTTCGGGGAACTGTGGGATGGCCTCAAAGACTTCGCCGGATACATCTTCTCCACCGACTTCCTGCTCGACCTCTGCGAGATCTTGTACGAGTTGCTCGACACCCTGAGCTTCGTAGCAGGGATCGTGTCGCTTGTCCTTGTAGCCGTCGGTCTAGCTCTCTCGCTCACTGTTGTGGGAGCGCCCTTGGGTGGTGCGCTCCTAGCGCTCGCAGCGAAGATCCACACGGTCTCTCTCGTGATGGACCTCGTGAAGATCGGGGCCGGAGCGGCGCTTGTTCGCGGTGGTCGCAAGGAGCAGTCAGAGCTGATGGTGGACGTGGCCGGCCTCGTTGCCTCGTTCATCGCTGGCAAGGTCGTTTCCAAGCTCGCCAAGCCACTCAGCATGGCGTATCTGACCAAGACCGCGAAGTTCGGACGAATCGCTCACCTCGAGCTTCAATCCGAGGCGCTCTCCGGCGTCGGCGAGGGCTTGTATGTCGGAGCATCCGTGGGAGACGAAGTGTCGAAGGGAGGCTCGAACTGGTTCGCAGATCAGTTCACGTTCGAGTTCTCGGATCAGTTCCGTGGCGATGAGGCCACGTGGCGCTTCGGTTCGAAGCTGGGTAGCGGCCTCCGACACTTCGACTTCGATCCGCCGATCCGGTTCACGCCTGCGACGTGTGCACCCGTACGGCTCGTCCCGACTGGATGGTGATGATGAGCATGCAACCAGCGCTTCCCGACACGGTGGCGATCGCGTTACCGCCTGGCTGGACCGACGTCCCACTCGAACCCGATCAACAGCGGACCTTCATCGACGCGATCACTGACGCTGCTCCGGCCGACCGGACGTTGACGCCGGCGGAGCGTCGTCAGATCGAGATGCTGGTCGCCCAACTCGCACAGCTGGCCGTGAGCCAGAACGTGATCATCGCCGCGTCATACATCGCGCCCGAGCAGGACGGAGAGTTGGTGGCGGCAGGCCTCGTCATCAGCACGATCGACCGCCGATCGTTGGGGACGGACATCCCGCTCACCCCTGACGTGCTCGTCGCCGGGATGAGCGGCTTCGAACGACGGGAGGACGGGTTCGCCTTCGACGAGATCGAACCACCCAAGGTCGTCTCGGTCGGCTCGAACCGGGCGGTGAAGCTGGTTCGTCTGGTGACGTTCTCGGACCGCCTGGAACGTGAACTCAAGCAGTACGAGCAGAGCTATCTCATTCCGGTGGCGCAAGGCGACGGCCTGGTGATCGCTCACTTCTCGACGATCAACTTCGAGTACGCGCGACAGTTCTCGGACCTGTTCGAGAAGATCGTCGCCACGCTTCGGATCCTCCACCCTGGCGATCCGACGTTCGATGACTCGGATCCGACTGAGGGGCAGCCAGGAGCCGTCGCTTGACACTGCCACCAGACGATGCGAACGCTGAGCTCGTCGAGCGCATCCGGCGTACCCTGGGCGTCTCGCCATCGAGTAGCGATCAGCACGTCGGTGAGCGTCCGTCATCAGATGCAGTCACGATGACGTCGACCGAACCGGTCCGCGCAGTCGGGTCTGCGGCGCTTGCGATCGCGGACCAGATCATGGGCATGGAGGCATCACTCGGTTCCCGTTCGTCGGCGCGGCTGGGGGTCCGCACCGCCGCTGGGTCCACAGTCGAGCTGATCGCAGAGATCGTGATCGGTCGTCAGGAGGGTGGTGGTCGAGTCGTCGTCGGCGACGGGCGCGTCTCGCGCAGCCATGCACGCCTCTTCGACCACGAGGGGACGGCAGTCGTCGTCGATCTCGGTTCGAGCAATGGCACCGTGCTCGTTCGGAGCGGGGAGACCACGGTTGTGGCCGCGGTGCCGATGGAGGTCCGGACGGGCGATCGGCTGGAGACGGTCGACGGAGTGCTGCTCGGCGACATCGTCGACATCGGGGACCTGCGATGACGACATGGCGGGTGTCGGTTCAGGACCGCAGCGGTCAGCAGCACGATGTGATCGCCGACGTTGCCGATGGCGCCACGGTCGGAGAGCTTCTGCACGAGCTGTCACACCGAGGCTTCGAGTCTCACGGGCTGCGCGTCGACGGGCAACAGTTCGACGCCCACGGCGATGTTGCCGGCAGCCCACTCCGACATGGCTCCATTCTCGGTTCCAGCCGTGACGCCGAACCTCCCGCGGCCGGCTGGTACCTCGTTGCCGTCGCCGGTCCGGATACGGGCGCCTGGTGCCGGATCACCGATCAGATCACTGCGGTCGGACGTGCCGCATCCAGCGAGCTTCAGGTGCGCGACTCGTCGCTCTCAGCCCGCCACTTCTCCATCGTCCGCGCCGATGGACAGATCGTGATCGAGGATCTCGCCAGCACGAACGGCACGATGCTCGAGGGCAGACCGCTCGCCGGAGCGGAACCGGTCGGAGAGCGCAGCTACGTCCACGCGGGCGCCACCACGTTCGGTCTCGTCGAGATCAAACACGATGACATTCCGGCTGAGCCAGGCAAGATCGGCCCATCGGTCCCGTTCCAGCGTCGCTTCCGGGACGCGCTTCCCCCTCTGCCGAAGTCGCTCAAGCACCCGACGCCACCAGGCGAACGATCAGAGGCACACCGTCGTCCCTTGATCAGTTTCGCCATTCCGATCATCACGGCGCTCGGTATGGCGATGATCACGGGTCGGTACATCTTCTTGCTCATCATCGCTCTTGGTCCTGTCTTCTATGCGATCGATGGCGTGCGACGCCGCCGGATCGAAGAGCGGGAGGACGCAGAAGACGCAGCTGACTACGAGATGCGACGGAACCGCTTCTTGGCGAACCTGTCCGACGCTCGACTGGAGGAGCTGTCACGGGACCGGTGGGTGGCGGCTCCTGCGGGTCTTGCCACGCTGCTGGCGAGTTCACGCCACGCGCGACTCTGGGAACGATCAGCGACCGACGCTGACTTCTGCGAAGTCGCCATCGGGCTGTACGACCGTCCTTCGGCGATCGGCGTCGAGAACCGACCCGACAATGTCGAGCTCGCCCTCGACGAGCAATGGTCGGCCGTCTTGCGCCACTCGCTTGTCGACGACGGTCCGCTTGCCATCCGTGGACCGATCGACCGGGCCCGATCGCTCGGGCGTTCGCTGATCCTGGATCTCGCTACGGCGCACTCGCCGAACGACGTGAAGCTGTGGCTGTTGACCGATGGCGACACCGCCGACGACTGGAACTCGGTCCGTTGGCTACCTCACAGCTTCCTCGGCGAGTCGCAGAGCCGCATCTTCGCGACGCCATCGAGTCGCGCCGCAGCACTGTCACAGTTGCGTTCGATCATCAACGAGCGGTCGGGGCGTTCCGATGGCGATCGCTCGATCAGCTTGCCGATCCATGTGGTCATGATCGACTGCGTCGATGCGCTCGACGCCGAGGAGCTGACCGACCTCCTCGTCGACGGCGCGCCGGTCGGTGCGATCGGCATCACGTTGGACCGTGCTGTGACTCCTGAGGGCAGCCGTGCAGAGCTCACACTCGGGCGCTTCTCGGATGAGGCGCGATTCGTCAGCAGGAGCCAGCCGCAAGCGGACGGGATCCGCAGCTTCGAGATGGCAGCCTCCACCTTCGAACGGCCTGCACGCTCGATGGCAGGCTGCCGTCCCGCTGGTTCGTCGCGCGAGGACGTGTCGGCAGGAGGTGCGATCCGGCTCGTCGAACTCATCGATGCGCAGACCGATCCCGGCGCCGTCGGGGCCGTGGTCGATCGCTGGAGATCCATCGGAGGCACGACGCGCATTCGGGTCGGCGGACTCGGCGATCTGGTCACGGAGATCGACATCATGCGGGACGGCCCTCACGGCCTGGTGGGAGGAACCACGCGGTCCGGGAAGACCGAGTTCCTCAAGTCGCTGATCACGTCGCTGGCCGTGTCGAACCATCCGGACGATCTGGCGATCGTCATCGTCGACTTCAAAGGTGGCGTCGACCACAAGTTGTCGGCACGTCTGCCGCACGTCATCGATCTCTCGACGAACCACAACGTCGATTCGTTCGTGCGAACGGTGCGATTGATCGAGGCCGAGATGCAGCGTCGTCAGCACGCGTTCGGTGAGGTGGGTGCCCCGAACTTCGATGCATACCGTGCTGCTCGTCAGGCGAAGCCGGGGTTGCTGGCGGTTCCTCGACTGCTGGTCATCATCGACGAGTTCAGCGAGCTGCTCAGCTCGGAGTCGGGTAGGGAGAACCTGTCGTCACTCGAGAGCGTGACCCGCGTGGGCGGCGGGCTGGGCGTGCACCTCCTGCTGGTCACCCAGAACTTCGAGAACCAGTTACCGGGCCAGATCGCTGCGAACGCAGGCCTCCGGATCTGCTTTCGGGTGCAGGAGCCTGCTCACAGCAAGGCCGTGCTGAGCTCCACGGAGGCGGCCAGCATTCCGAAAGAGCACATCGGACGCGCCTACATGCGGTCGCACGGTGGCCGCGCTGTCGAGTTCCAAACCGCTCGCGTGGCAGGTCCGCGGCCTGGCAAGGAGGTGGTGACCTCGCCAGTGCAGGCGCGGCTCGTCCCGTTCACCACGCTCGCCGACTCGCCGCCCGCCACGTTGATTGCCGATGTGCCGGCCGAGGACACCGATATGCATGCGGTTGTGGAGGTGCTGCGAGCGGCCGCCGGAGCGACGGGGTGGGTGCGACCGGTCATCCCGTGGCCGAAGGAACTGCCGATGTCGCTCCACATCGGCGAACTCTCGCACGGCGCGGGGCCGCGGGTGTGGCCCGTCGGTGTCGTCGACGAACCGGAGTTGCAGCGCCAGACCGTCGTCGAGCTCGAGCCGTTCGGTCCCAACCTCCTCCTGGTCGGCGGTGCCGGCGCCGGCCTCGCAGACGTCGTGAGGGCCACAACCGTTACCGGGGCGATCCGGCGTGGGCCCGACGAGTTGCAGTTCTACGTGATCGACCAGCTAGGTCAGGGTCTGAGCTCGCTGTTGGCCTTGCCGCACGTTGGTGGTGTGGCCGAACGAAACGAGTCGTTGGCGATCCGCATCCTCCGGCACGTTGCCACCGACGTCGGCCGTCGCAAGGCTCGGATGAGCGAGCTCGGCGTTACGAACGTGCGCGAGTTCCATGAGGCGTCCGAGGAGCGGTTCGCCGACGTCGTTCTGGTCGTGCACGGCGCGGATCGTGTGCTCCTTCACGGCGAGGCGCAACAGAGTGCCCTGCTCGCGCCCTTGATCGGCCTCGTATCCGAGGCTTCGGGCACGGGCGTGCGCATCGTGCTGACCGGTCCTGCGTCCATCGCTCATCACCGTCTCGGCTCTTCCATCGGGCGGCGCTTCGTGTTCGAGCTCGCCGATGGACAGGAGTACACCGCGATCGGCGTGCCGCGCCTGCTTCAAGGGTCGCTGCGAGGGATCGCCCGCGCTGTTGACGTCAACCGTGGTCGGCTGGTGCAGTTCGCATTGGTCCCTTCATCCACTGAGGCGCCGGCTGCAGAGGTCGTCCGAGCGCTTGGGCAACGGCTGACAGAATCATGGAAGGGGCCTGAAGGCCGCCTGCCGGCGTCACTGCGCGAGATGCCGTGGCCCCTTCCACTTCGCTACGTACTGAACGCGCACCCGTCGGGAGGCGTCGAGCAGCCGGTGCCACTGGCGGTCGATACGGACCTCGGTGCCCTGTCCTGGCTGGATGCCGAGGAGGACGGCCCATCGTTCGTTGTCTGCGGGCCTGCTCGTAGCGGCCGGAGCACGGCACTCATCGCGTCTGCGACACTGATGTCGCGACATGGTTGGACGGTCGTCGCGCTGCCGCTCTCGCGAAGGTCCCCGTTGGCGACCGGATCGTTCCCCGGCCGAGTGATACGACCCGAGGATGTGAAGGAACTCGCCGAAGCCACTGGCCCATTGGCGCTGTTCATCGACGACGCCCACAAGTGGACCGGTGATGTCGACGGCATCCAGGCGCTCCTCGAGGCGCGGGGTCCCCGGGCCGTGGTGGTGGCCGGCCCAACCGAGTTCTTCGCGAATCGCAGCGACCTGCTCCGGGCGTTACCCTCGCGCACAGCGCTCGTGCTCTCACCCAAGAGCAGTCGTGATGCCTCGTCGTTCGGTGTGAGCCGGCTCTCGGATGAGGTACTCACCGACAGCAGGGCGGGTCGCGGTGTCCTCGTGGTGGCTGGGGAGGTGACCACCGCTCAGGTCCCGTTCACCGAGTGAGCTGACGCAGCTTGACGTGAGGCATCGACGACGCTTGCCGGCGATGGTGCGGGTCAGCGGTGGTAGCCCAGGACGTCGAGGGTGAAGTCGGTCGATCCGATGCCGCCGCAGTGGACGCGGACCTCGCGGGTGCCGGCGAGGCCCACCATCGACGAGTTCGCCGACACCTGACCGTCGCCGATCCAGTTCACCGTCGACGCGCTGATCGTCGCCGGTGCCGGGGTGACCGAGAGGAAGCCGGACGAGGCGGTGTTGATCACCGTCAGGTTGAACACGATCACGGTCGCGTCGCTCGGGACGATGTCGGCGACGTTCACCCCGCCGCTCTGGAGATCGCGACCGCTCGCGTCCGGGATCACGCGCGACTCACCCGCTGCGAGCCGGCGCCACCTCCTCGGAGTGCCGCAACCTCGGCACGGAGTTGCGCGAGTGCGGCCCGCATCTGAGCGATCTCGTCCATGCCCGCCGTTACCCGACTAGCGCGATCGACATGCCCTCCGCACGGGTGATTGCCGAAAGCGCGCGACGCAGGTGTCTCCTACGATCGTCCGATGAGCTTGCGCGTCCGGGCCACGATCATGCAGACACCCGCTCCCGACCGGCTGGAGGTGCTCGACGACGTCGTCGTGGATGTCGACGATGCCGGCACGATCACCGCGATCCGACCTGCGATCGAGCTCGACGACACCGATACCGACACCGATGCCGATGCCGACACCGTCGTGCTGCCGGCATCGACGGTGTTGCTTCCCGGGCTCGTCGACTGCCACATCCACGCACCCCAGTGGCCGCAGCTCGGCACCGGACTCGACCTGCCGCTCGAACGCTGGCTGTTCGAGTACACGTTCCCGCTCGAACACCGCCTCACCGACCCCGCCTTCGCCGCGGAGGTGTGGCCCCACATGGTCGGCGCACTGCTCGCGCGCGGCACCACCACGGCGTCGTACTTCGCAACCGTCTCGGTCGAGACCACCACGATGCTGGCCGAGACCTGCGCACGGCTCGGCCAGCGCGCCCTCGTCGGACGCGTGGCGATGGACCATCCGGAGGGCACGCCCGACTGGTACCGCGACGCCGACGCCACAGCCGGCATCGCGGCGTCACGCCGATCGATCGACGAGATCAACGCGCTTGGTGGCGACCTCGTCCGCCCCGTCATCACCCCGCGCTTCATCCCCGCCTGCACCGACGAACTGCTCGCCGGCCTCGGGCGCCTGGCCGAAGACACCGGGGTCCGCATTCAGACCCACTGCTCGGAGAGCGACTGGCAGCACGGCTACGCCGTCGACCGGTACGGCACGTCCGACACCGAAGCGCTCGACCGGTTCGGACTCGTGCGTCCGCACACGATCCTCGCCCACGGCACCCACCTCGCCGACAGCGACCTCGATCTCATCGCCCACCGTCACGCCGGCGTCGCCCACTGCCCGCTCTCGAACGCCTACTTCGCGAGTGCGGTGTTCCCGGCGCGCCGCGCCCTCGACCGTGGCGTTGCCGTGGGGCTCGGCACCGATGTCGCCGGCGGTGGCCGCCCCGACCTGTGGTCGCAGTGCGTCGACGCGGTCACCGCGTCGCGCATCCGGAGCACCGGGGTCGACGCCCGCATCCCGGCCGACCAGCGCGGCGACGCCGGTGCCGCGATCGACATCGTCACCGCGTTCTGGATGGCGACGAAAGGAGGCGCCGATCTCCTCGGCGTGCCGGTCGGTCTGCTCGAGGTCGGCCGGTCGTTCGACGCGGTCGCGGTCGACGTCACCGTGCCGGGTACGCCACTGCGGTGGTGGCCAGGGATCGACGTCGACCCCGCCCGTCGCTTCGAGAAGCTCGTCCGCCTCGTCGGCCCCGAGCACCTGCGTCGCGTGTGGGTTGCCGGCCGCCCCGTGAACGGGATCGTTGCGTCCGATCCCGTACCGTCGTGAGGGCCAGCACGAGGATCCGGAGGCGGACATGAGCAACGCGGGATGGTGGCCGGACCCCTTGGGACGACACGAGATGCGGTACCACGACGGTGGCCGGTGGACCGAGCACGTGTCGGATCAGGGCGCTGTTGCGGTGAATCCGATCGAACCACCGCCACCGTCGTCGATCACGCAACCGCTGCAAGCGTCCCCGTTCGCGCCGCCGACGACCACACCGGTCAACTCGCCGTTCGGTGCCGACTCACTCGACCGTGCGCTGCCGTTCGGGTCGAGACCCGAAGCGCCCACCCCGTTGATCCAGGAGGCCGGCACGTCCAGGAGAGTGCTGTGGTTCGTCGTGGGCGTGACGTTGCTCGGCGCGATCGTTGCGATCGCGATCGTGCTGTCGGCACGCGCCGACAACACCGACGGCGCAGCAGCGAACTCGACGCCCCTCACCGAGGGGACGGTGTCGCCGACGCCGGTGCCCGGCACGACGGCGATCGCGCCGCCCGAGACGAGCCCACCAGCGACCGAGGGAGCGCCCGCCACCGGAGCGCCCGGCACCACCGCCGTCGCGGGACCCATCGCATCGACCGTGCCGGCCCCGACTGCACCGGTCGCGCCGACCGGCGTCGTCCCCGACGGGAGGGCCGGTGCGGTCCCGGTCGGCACCACGGTCCGTGCCGCCGGCAGCCTCGTCCGCGTCAACAGCGTCAATCTCGACGCGCCCGGCGACGACTTCTTCGAGCCCGACGCAGGCAACACGATCACCGCGATCGAGGTGGAGGCGTGCGCCGGCCCCGACGGATTCGCAACGAACAGCTTCTACTGGTCGGCGTTCATGCCCGACGCGACCGTCGCCGACAACTACCTCTTCGCCGACGACATCGTCAACATCGAACTGGCCCCCGGCGGCTGCATCCGCGGCATCGTGACGTTCGAGATGCCGGCCGCAACGCCCGTCGCATCGATCGTGCTCACCAGCCCGACGTTCTCGGAGATCGCACGCTGGGAGACGGAGGGCGCTGTGGCCGTCAGCGAGCGCTTGGCGCCGGAACTCCAGCCAGCCTCGGTGCCGGTGGGGAGCGCAGTGACGTGGGGTCCCAATCATCGTGCGACGGTGCAGTCGGTCGAAGACGCCGCTCCGCCACTCGACGAATTCTTCGGGCCTGATCCCGGTCGCCAGTACAACCGGGTGAACGTCGAGGTGTGCGCCGGCGACGTCGCGCTGCCCGTCAGCTCCCTCGGGTGGTTCGGGGTCGGCGCCGACCATTGGATGGGCACCACCGTGCTGATGGGCGACACGCTCCCGTCCATCGAACTGGCGCCGGGTGAGTGCGCGGCGGGCAGCGTCCAGATCGGGATGCCGGAGGGGACGGGCACGGCCGCTGTCGTCTACTTCGAGCCCGGCACCGGTGAGATCGCCCGCTGGTCGACGGGCTGAGCGGTCGACCGATCGGCGCAGGAGCCTCGACGTTCACGTCGCGTCGGACGCGACGCGAACCTCCAGATCGATGCTCGAAGCGTCGGCGGGGATGGGCGTCTCGAGGGAATCGCGGTGGGCGACGAACTCGCTGATCGATTCCGCAATGGTGCCGCTGGGCCCGCGCCAGCCGCAGGTGCACACCGGCTTGAACGCCTTCACCTTGCCATCCACGTGGAGCAGTTCGTGTCCGGGCACACCGGCCGGAACCGGTGACGGACCGGCGTCGGCGATCGCCCCGGTGAGTGCCCGTTCGACGAAGCCCTGCCAATCGCCGGTGACCACGAGATGGCGCACATCGAACCACTCGGGGTTGGTGTCGAGCCGCCACGGCGCGAGCACCTCCGCCAGCTGATGGGCCACCCACCTGGCGTTGGGCACCGCCTCGGTGTGGAGGAGTTCGAGCTCGCGAGGGTTGCCGGTCGCGATGTCGGACATCCGCGACCGAGGCCGGTCGGACACGCCGAACTTGACCGCCGGGAGCCCGTCGACCTCGCCGATCACATACAGGTGCTGCCCGCCGGCTCGCTGCGCCGGCGGCTTCGCGACCCGGGTCGCGACCGAGACGTCGAGGTAGCGCTCGCGCACCGCACTCCCGTGCGGCAACACGTTGGCCGACTGGTCGATCAACTGCTCGATCGTCCGGAACGCGAAGGTGGATCGCGCTTTCGTGGTGAGCAGGCGGCCGTACCGTTCGGCGGCATCTGCCCACGCGACGTTGCCCGACGGAGCGACGAGCACGAACAGCGCGGAGGAGATCTCCGACCCGATGTGGGCGCACGAGTGGGCGAGGGCGTGTGCACGCCAGATCCGCTCGAGGTCGGTCCCGAAGACCTCGTCGAGCCAGTCGGTGCCGCGGAACAGCTTGGCGCGCTCTGTGACCTTCAGCAATCGGTCGCCGGGCCGACGGACCAGGCGGCGCTCGCTGTCGGTGACCACCGGCTGGACGCTCGGGTAGTCGTGGTACTTCACCGAGACGCCGATCAGCCGGGCGCCGGAGTTGCCGGTGAGATGGAACGCCGCGTCGAAGGCAGTGGCGTCGTCGAGCCAACGCCGATTGCGGCGACCCGGCGACCAATCGAAGAAGACCTCACACCGCAGATCGCCCCCCGCAGCGTCCCGGAACCAGCGCTCGAGGGCTGCGACTGCGAGGGCCTCGTCTGCCCAGAGCGGTCCGAACAGGTTGCAGGCCAACGCCGTCGGGTGGAGCAGATCGGTGAACAGTGCCGATTCGTCGAGCGTCTGGAACGGCTGGGGGAGCGAGACACGCTCGACCGCAGCGTCGAACGCCGACGGGTGCAGGAAGTTCGTCCCCTTCTCGCGGGCGACGTCGTCGTCCACGAGGCTGCCGACGGAGCGAGAACCGCCGCCGAGTCGCGCGGGCCGGCGTTGCGCGCCGACGGGCCACCCGTGCTGCTCGCGCCACAGGTGTTGGTGCAATCGGGCCGCCCGCCTCCATGCCGTGATCTCTGGCCGTCCCGGAACCCGGTCCACGTCTTCGAGGATCGGAACCGTCGTCATTTGCACGATTCTCCAACGAGAACGCCCGTTCCCGCCAGGACCCTTGAAGAATTCGTGACAGAACGCTCACACAGTGTGCGAATCGATCCGATTCCACCACGCAACGTGTCATCGGCGACACCATTGGCCGTGCCGGCGGGCAGCAAGCGCCGTAGCGTCGTGGGGCGTGCACCAGCGACGCCCCCTTCGTGCCCGTGTCGTCGTCACCATCGTGGTCGCTGCGGTCGTGGCCGGCGGATGCAGCAACGGCGGAGACGACGCCGCCGATGTCACGCCGGCGCCCCCAACCGCGGCCCCCGCAACCGCGGCCCCCGCAACCGGCGCCCCGGCGTCGAACCGCCCGGCCGAACCGACCGCACCGCTGTTCGCCACACTCGGCGATTTCGTCGTCGCGTTCGACTCGGTCGGCGCGTCCGGGGCGATTCCTGCCGGCTCGATGCTCAGCCTCGCCGACGCGGCGATGACCACCGGGCCGTTGCTGCCGTCGGGTGGCGACGGCTTCGTCACTGCGGAGGCGATCCCGAGCGGGATACTCGGCGGCACCCTCGACGCCGACGGTGCGGTCGCCGCAGTGTTCGTCTTCGTCGACCCCCTCACGGCATCGGCGGCGCCCGCGGTGCTCAGCCTCATCGCCACGATGGCCGCAACACCGGCCCAGTTCGACCAGAGCGCCTTTGCGATCGAGTACCGCCAGCTCGCGATCGAGGCGGCGTCGCGGGTCGACGACCAGTTCTGGACCCCGAGCACCAACGGCAGCGGCCACTCGCTCGTCACGACCGTCGTCGGCGGTGCGTCCGGCAGCAACAACCTCATCGAGGTCGCGATCGTGCCCATCGCCGACGAAGCGGAAGCCAAGGCAGCGGTGCGGCCGATCCGCAACGAGGTCATCGGGCTCCTCGCAGGCTGAGCCACCAGGCCCCGCCGACCGCCGGCCGCCGCCGGGCGCGTGTCCGGCCGGTCCACGGGGCGCGGCTGCACCGGCACGCTTCGTGCCCGGTATGTCGTCTCACTGACGAACCCTTGTAAGCGCTTTCTTTCCAGCGTCGCCGGGGTCCGGTAACGTCGCAAGCTTCATCCGTCGACGATCCATCATCGACGAACCCGCCATCGACGAACCCGCCATCGACAACCCGTGAACGACACCGCACCCCCGACACTTCTGGAGCATTCCGTGGACCGCACTGCGATGCGCGAGAGCCTCGAGGCCCTCGCTTCCAATCACCTCTGGACCTGGCAGTACCGCACCGCCGATCTCCTGGCCGCGCTCCCCACCGCCGATCCCGACCGGCACCCGGCCCTCGCCGTCCGCTCGCTCGACGACGCCCAGCTCGACGCGCTGCTCGGCAACGACGAGTTCGTCGCTGCGGTCCATTCCCAGCGGTCGGCGCTCGACGCGGTCACCGCCACCACGGTCACCGATCCCGACGTCGTCTACTTCTCGCCCGAGTTCGGCATCAGCGAAGTCGTTCCCCAGTACTCGGGCGGTCTCGGCATCCTCGCCGGCGACCATCTCAAGTCGGCCAGCGACCTGACCACGTCGCTCGGCGCCGTCGGCCTGTTCTATCGCCACGGATTCTTCCGCCAGTACCTGGCCGACGGCCAGCAGGCGGAGCGGATCGAGACGTACCGTGCGACCGATTTCGGCTGCGTCGACACCCGGATCACCGTCGAGATCCCGATCGCAGACCGCACCGTCTACGCCAAGGTGTGGCGTCTCGACGTGGGCCGGATCCAGCTGCTGCTGCTCGACACCGACGTCGCCGGCAACAGCGCCCACGATCGCGCCATCACCGATCAGCTCTACGGTGGCGACCGACTCCACCGGCTCGAACAGGAGCTCGTCCTCGGTGTCGGCGGCGCCCGTGCGGTCGCTGCCTACGGCTGGAAGCCGGCGGTGTACCACTCCAACGAGGGCCATGCCGGATTCCTGGCGTTCGAGCTCCTCGATCGGGCCCGCACCGAGCTCGGCAAACGCTCCACGCTCGCCGCCGCCGTCTCAGCAGTGATCCCGCAGGTGCTGTTCACCACCCACACGCCGGTCCCCGCAGGCATCGACCGGTTCGACCGCTCGATGATCGAGCCGCACCTCGCGTACTGGGCCGACAGGTGGGGCGATCGAGTCGAAGCCCTCCTCGCTCTCGGCGACGACCCCGACGACGGGCTCGCCGTGTTCAACATGGCGGCGTTCTGCCTGCGCCTCGCAGCGAAGGCCAACGGCGTCTCCAAGCTGCACGGCGAGGTCAGCCGCGACCTGTTCGCGAACGTGCCCGGCGGTGCTGCGATCTCGTCGGTGACCAACGGTGTGCACGCCCGCACCTGGGTGAGCCCGGCGCTGCAGGATCTCTTCGATGCGCAGCTCGGCGAGGGATGGGACCTCGGCAACGCAGAGGCATGGGCGCGCGTCGTCGACATCCCGAACGATGTGATCGTCTCGACGAGGCTCGCCACCCGCGCCCCGCTCGCCGACCTGATCGCTGCGCACACCACGACCACGCTCGATCCCGACGCGCTGGTCATCGGCTTCGCCCGCCGGTTCGCCACCTACAAGCGCGCCAACCTGCTCCTCCGGCACCCGGATCTGCTCGCCGCGCTGCTCGCCGACGACGATCGCCCGGTGCACTTCGTCTTCGCCGGCAAGGCACACCCGGCGGACGTTCCCGGCAAGGCGCTGCTGGCCGACATCGTCGGCTACGGATCCACTGCCGCCGCCAACGGCCGCTTCAGCTTCATCCCCGACTACGACATCGGGGTCGCCCGGGCGCTCTACTTCGGCAGCGATGTGTGGCTCAACAACCCGGTGCGCCCGCGCGAGGCATCGGGCACGAGCGGTGAGAAGGCGGCGCTCAATGGCGGGCTCAACTGCTCGATCCTCGACGGCTGGTGGGCCGAGATGAGCGACGGCAGGAACGGCTGGGACATCCCCACCTCGGAAGCCACCGACGAATCGGTGCGCGACGACGACGAGTCAGCAGCCGCGCTGGCACTGCTCGCCGAGATCGCTGCGCTCTTCCACGCTGACACGCGCGGCACGCCGTCGGCTGCGTGGATCGCCCGCATGCAGCACAACTGGGAGACGCTCGGCCCGAAGGTGCCGGCGGCACGCATGGTGGCCGACTACGACCGCCTGCTCTACCGCCCACTGGTCGCCGCCCAGCGCTGATCGCGACGACGAGGGCGCTCCGAGGTCATCGGCCCCGGAACGCCCTCGCGGCGTCGTGTCGGGAGATCAGCCCGGGCTGATCAGTTGAGGGGGATGTCGCAGTCCGCGGCGATGTCGAGGAAGTTCTCCATGAACTCCGGCGACGGATCCGAGCCGTTGAAGTCCGACATCATGGCTTCCTTGACGAACTCCTCGTCGAGTGCATCGGCGAGACAGCCGGCGGCCTCGGCGCCGAAGTCGGCCTCGAACTCGGATGCGAATGCGGCTTGCACGTCGATGCACTCGAACATCGAATCGACGATCGACGAGATCTCGGTTTCGGAGAATCCGGCCTCGGCGAGATCGGGGATGTCGGTCTCGGTGACGCCGAGTTCGGTGAGCCGCTCCTCGCCGATCTCCGAGACGATGCCACCGGCCCAGCACTGAGCCTCTTCCTCGGAGGCGACGGGGCTGTCACCATCCAGCAGGTCCGCTGCGAGCGCCTTCGCGAGTGGCGAATCGGCAGCAGCGTCGCCGCCGCCGCCGTCGCCGCCACCGCACGCGGTGAGGCCGAAGGTGAGAGCGACCGCGGCGAGGGTGGTCATGGTGGTCCTGGTCATCGTGAGTCCTTTGCTCGTTGCGCCACTCCGGCGGGACCGGGTGATGTGGTCGGGGTGTTCGTCGGCTGATTGCGGCGTCACCTTAAAGATCGACGTCACCGCCGATCGGCGATTTTCTCGGCCGAGGCAAAGCCCGGTGGCGCTGCCAGACTGGCCGTCGTGCGTTCCCGCCGATCGACCTGTGTGTTCGTCGCGCTCGCTGCGCTCGCAGCCTGTTCCGGCGAGTCGACGAGCGGTGCCCCGACCAGCGGGCCGGCCACGGCGCCGCGGGTGACCGTGCCTCCCACATCTCCCGTCGCCGCAGCTCCGGTCACGACAGCGCCGGTCACGACAGCGCCGGTCACGACAGCGCCGGTCACGACAGCGCCGGTCATCACGTCGCCGATCAACGGCGCCGCGTGCGCCCCGCCGGCCCGCGGCGTGTCGGAGATCCGGCTCGCCGCCGGCGGGTCCGAGTACGCCGTGCGGATCCTCGTGCCAGCGTCGATCGAGACGTTCCCGGTACCGGTGGTCCTGAACTTCCACGGGCTCGGGTCTGATGGCGCCCAGCAGGCCGCACTCAGCGGCTACGAGACCCTCGCCGAGGAGGCCGGCTTCATCGTCGTGCACCCCACCGGTCTCGCCGCACCCGACCTGCCCAACTCGTGGCAGCTCATCGGCGACGCCGACACCGACGACCAGCGTGACGACCTGGCGTTCGCCGACGTGCTCATCGACGAGCTCACGACCGTCTGGTGTGGCGACCCGGCCCGCGTCTACTCGACCGGCATGTCGAACGGCGGCTACTTCACGGCGCGCCTCGTGTGCGAACGCGCCGAACGCATCGCCGCCGGGGTATCGGTCGCCGCGCTCACGCACGCCGACGACTGCAGCCCGGCGCGGGCCGTCCCGTATCGCGCCTACCACGGCACCGACGACCGCGTGGTGCCGTACGCCGGCGGGGATTCCGTACTGTTCGGCCCCGACGTGCCCGACGCGCTCCGTGAGCTGTTCGCCCTGTCGATCCGCGACGAGTTCGAGCAGTTCGCGACCGGCTTCGGCTGTGAACTGCCGGCCGTGGAGTCGGCGATCGGCACCGACGTCACCCGCCTCGCTTACGGAGCGTGCGACGGCATCCCCGATCTCGAGCTGTTCGTGGTCGGCGGGGGCGGCCACACATGGCCGGGCTCACCGCTCGCCGGTGTCCTCGCCGACAGCGGCATGGGCACCTTCACCGACACCGTGTCGGCGACCCGCGACGGTTGGATGTTCATGTCGCAGCAGGCGCTGCCGCCGGCGAGCGGCACCTGAGTCGACGACCGATCCGGCAGGGCGGCATGCCAGACTCGGGCCGATGGTCCGCCCGATGAGACGCCGCCGTAGCGGGTGGCCCCCGGCCGCGGTGATCCGACGGGCGGCACTCGCTGGCGTGCTCTGCGTCGGGCTCGGGGCGTGCCGGCCCGACACTCGGCCGAGCCTCGTGCCAGCGCCCACCACGGCGCCCGCAATCGGTGTCGGCCCGGACGACCTCTTTCCCGACCCCGCCTGCGCCGGCGTGCCGATCGGCGTCCAGAACATCACGCTCGACGCAGGCGGTGCCGTCCATCCCGTCCGGATCGCCGTGCCGCCGACCTTCACCGGGGCGCGGGTGCCGGTCGTGTTCAGCTGGCACGCACTCGGGTCCGACGGCGCCACGCAGGCACGGCTGACCGGGCTCGAGCAACTGGCGGAGACCGAGGGCTTCATCGTCGTCCAACCGACCGGCGTCCCCAACGCCGGCGATGCCCGAACCGCCTGGCAACTCGTCACCAGCCCTCCCGATCCGGCGCACGACGACATCGCCTTCGCCCGGGCGCTCATGGACGAGATCGTCGTGAACTGGTGTGGCGACTCCGGTCGTCTCTACATGGTCGGCATGGCGCACGGCGGCTTCTTCACGTCTCGGCTCGTGTGCGAGATGGCCGACCGCATCGCCGCAGCGATCTCGGTCGGCGGGCTGTCGCACCCCGACACCTGCACCCCGGTGCGCCCCGTGCCGTACCTGGCGTTCCACGGCACCGCCGACGACTTCGTGCCCTACACGGGTGACGGACGGTCGGTCCTGATCGGCACGGGCGACCTCCCGAGCGAGCTGTTCACGTCGAACATCCCCGCCGAGGTCGCGCAGTTCGCGACCGATTGGAGTTGCGACTCGGTGCCGACCGACACGGCGTTCGGCACCCAGATGGTGCGACGCACCTACGCCGGCTGTGACGGCGACATCGTGCTGTCGCTCGTCGAGATGGTCAACGGCGGCCACCTGTGGCCACGGGCACCCGAGTGGCCGCTCGACGCCACCGTCGACGGGTGGGCGTTCCTCAGCCAGTTCCGGCTCTGACCGGTCAGGTCGTGCAGGGTCACGTCGACCGGGTGACGATCTCGACCACGCCGCCACCGATCAGACCCAGCAGGAAACAGCCGTAGGCGACCCGCAACCAGCGGTACTTGCGCGTCTCGAGGTAGCGCCCGAGTTGATGGATGTCGCGGACCTGCGCAGCCAGGATCGCTCGCGGGTCACGGGCCAGCACGATCATGCGCTCGAGGTACTCGTCCTCGCTCACGTGGGCGAACGACCCGAAGAACAACGGGTTGAAGCCGGCACCGGCGCCGCTGCGGCGGCCGAACTTGGGCACCACCGCCACGACGGCGAAGAACAGACCGACGACGGTGCCGCCTGCGAGCACCGCGAGACTGACCTGGAAGTCGTCGTCGGTCGACAGGGCGATGATGACCGACAGCAGGATCGACGACGCCGTGATCAAGATGTTCGCCTTGAGATCCGCCATCGCACTGAGCTGGACGTGGTGCTGCTGTGTGGTGCGCAACATGTAGATCGACGTGGTGAGTGCGATCGCGTCGTCCACCGGCGCCTCGACGCTGCGCTCGTCGATCGGCGAATGGAGACGTTCAGGGTCGAGCACGGCGGGCGACGATACGGCGGGCGGGTGGCCGCCAGGTGAACGTGGGATGACGAACGAGTTGCGGTGGGGCAAGGTGCCGGCGTTCACCGGGGTCGCGAACGTGGCGGGGTCGCCGTCGTTCCCTGGTCGGATCGGGGCCGCGACGGAGTGAGCCCGAGCACCGCCGCAGCCGTCGCA
This sequence comes from Ilumatobacteraceae bacterium, assembly GCA_022843125.1. Classification (GTDB taxonomy): domain Bacteria; phylum Actinomycetota; class Acidimicrobiia; order Acidimicrobiales; family Ilumatobacteraceae; genus Ilumatobacter. Next base: position 5,390 of record JALHOG010000023.1, on the reverse strand, counting down.
GCGAGGAAGAACAACTGCATCAGCGTGGAGGCGCCCTCGACCATGGCCCCATCGTGACGGTCGGCGCACCGCTGGGCGATGGAGCGAGCGGGCGTGTCGAAGGTGGGGACAACCCCACCCCTACGATCACCGGATGGACGCGGGAGCGATCATCGAGCACCTCGGGCTGCGACCGCATCCCGAGGGTGGCCACTACGCCGAGACCTGGCGCGGCGCGCCCGGCCCGGACGGCCGGGCGATCGGCACGGCGATCCACTTCCTGCTGCGCGCCGGTGAACGGTCGCACTGGCACCGCGTCGATGCCGATGAGATCTGGTTCTTCCACGCCGGAGCCCCGCTGCGGCTGTCGATCGCCGCCGACGGCGGCTGTGCGCCCGAGCACCACACGCTCGGCGCCGATCTCGATGCCGGTGAGCACCCCCAGCTGCTGGTGCCCGCAGGCGCCTGGCAGTCGGCCGTGTCGCTCGGCGACTTCACGCTGGTGAGTTGCACGGTGATGCCCGGCTTCGAGTTCGCCGGGTTCGAGCTCGCACCACCGCAATGGCGCCCCGGCGCAGTGCCGGCCGCGCCAGACTGAGCTCATGCTCGGGCGGATCTCGAAGGTGCGTCACGCCGTGGTCGTCACGGCGGTCGGTGGAACGACCGCGCTCGCCGGGGTCGGCGTGATCGGCGCCGGGTCGCACCCGGAACGGTTCGACAGCTGGCACGTCGTCGTCGAGCCTGCCGGCGTCGACGGGGTCCGCATCACCGAGACGATCGACCAGGACTTCGGCAGCAACGAGCGGCGCGGTCATGAGCGTTTCGTGCCGAACGACTTCGGTGTACCGATCGAGGTCGTCGCCGCCTCACCGGATGCGCCCGATGACCTGTCGGTCGTGAACATGGGCGCCGAGACCCGCATCCGCATCGGAGACCCCGACATCACGATCACCGGCCAGCACCGGTACACGCTGTCGTACACCCTCCCGCAGGCGCAGCTCGATCGTGGCCTGCTCGCCCTCGACCTCCTCGACGGTGACGAGTTCGAACGCGACCGCTTCGAGGTCGTGATCACCGGGTTCGAGCTCGACGACGTCAACTGCTTCGCCGGGCCCGCAGACAGCAGCGACCGGTGCGAGATCGTGGAGGGCGACGGCGCGTATCGGGCCGTCATCGCTCCGCTGGCGCCGTTCGACGGCGTGACCATCGACGGCACGATCGTCGGTGTCGATGTCGGAGCGGCCGCCGTCGAACCTCCTCCGGCGCCGAGCCGGCGCGAGCAGAACGGTCGCCTACCGCTCACGCTCGGCATCGCCGGGCTCGGCGTCGCCGGATCGCTCCCGATCTACCGTTGGGCGCGGCGGCGGGGGCGCAACGAGGTGTTCGCCGGCGGAGCGGCAGACGCCGCGTACGGCACGCTCGCTGCTCCCCGCCTCGACGGCACGGTTGCGCCGCCGCCGCCGGTGACGCTCGTCCCCGATGATGAGCTCGGCGCGCTCGCCACCATCGAGTTCGCACCGCCGAAGGGCATCGAACCGTGGGAGGCCGCGGTGCTGCTCACCGAGCAGGTCGGCGACGAGACCGTCCAGGCCTGGTTGTCGGGCCTCGCGGGGAGGGAGGCCATCGAGCTGTCGGCGGAGGGCGGCAAGCTGTCGATCGGGAGCGGGCCGAAGCGGCACACGCTCGACCAGAACGACGCCGCGCTGCTCGCTGCGTTGCTCGCCGGCAAGGACCCATATGTCACCGGGACCTACGACCCCAAGTTCGCGGCAGCATGGTCCCAGATCGCGGCGACGCAGCGCGCCCAGATCGCGACCAGTGGTTGGTGGCGCCACCTCCCGCCGGGCAGCGGCCTCGGCATCGGGTCGAAGGTGTCGCCGTTCGGAGCGATCGTCTTCGGCGGATTCATGATCTTCATGTTCGGCGGTGCGGCCTCGGCGCTGCTCGGCCTGTTCCGATCGTGGCCCGTCGCGCTGGCGGCCGGCTTCGTCTTCCCCGCGGTCGCCGCGTACGTCGTCTACCGAGCCCTGCTCCCGGCGCGCAGCGCACAGGGATCGGCATTGGCGTTGCGTTCCGAATCGTTCCGTCGCTTCCTCCACGCCAGCGAGGGACAGCACGTCGAGTGGGCGTGGTCGAAGGGGCTGCTTCGTGAGTACAGCGGCTGGGCCGTCGCGCTCGGCGAGGCCGACGCCTGGAGTCGTGCGCTCGAGCGGGCCAATGTGCCGGCGCCGGCGCGTGCGTCGGTCGGTCCGATCATCGTCGCCGGACGTGCACCCTCGATCACCGCGAGCCGCACCAAGCCGCCGTCGTCGAGCACGGGTTCGGGAGGGAGCCGCGGCGGCTTCCGCGGCGGCCGGGTGGGTGGCGGCGGTGGCGGCGGTCGAGGCGGATCCTGGTGATGCCCCGCCGGCTGTGCGGGTAGTTGGCGCTCCTCGTCAGCGTGCTACTCATGGCCACATGGAGATCGGCGCAGTCATCCCGCACCACGAGATCGGCAGTGACCCCGGCGCGATCCGGGCCTTCGCCCAGGGCGCCGAAGAGTTGGGTGTCACCCACCTGCTGATCTACGACCACGTGGTGGGCGTCGACCGCAACCGCCCGGGTGGGTTCGAGGGGCCGTACGACTCGAACGTGGCGTTCCACGAACCGATGGTGCTGTTCGGCTTCCTGGCGGCGTGCACCACGCGGGTCGAGCTGGTGACGGCAGTGCTCATCCTCCCGCAACGGCAGGCAACGCTCGTCGCCAAGCAGGCCGCCGAGATCGCGATCCTCTCCGGTGATCGGCTGCGGCTCGGTGTCGGCGTCGGCTGGAACACCGTCGAGTACGACGCACTCAACGAGGACTTCCACACCCGCGGTCGTCGCCAGGCCGAGCAGGTCGAGCTGATGCGACGGCTGTGGACCGAGGACGTGTTCAGCTTCCACGGCGAGTTCCACCGCTTCGAACACGCCAGCATCCTGCCCCGTCCGACCGCACCGATCCCCGTGCTGTTCGGCGGGTCGGCACCCGCCCTGCTCGAACGGTGCGCACGACTCGGCGACGGCTGGATGCCGCTCGGGAGCCCGAACGACAAGACGGCCGAGCGCATCGCCGAGCTGCAGCGCATGCGGGCCGGCGCCGGGATGCCGTGGGACGGCTTCGAGATCAGGGCCCAGGCCCAGTACGCCGGCGGCGACCCCGACCGGTGGCGTGGCCACGCCGCCAAATGGGGTGAGCTCGGGGCGACGCACATGGCGATCGCCACCCACAACGCCGGGCCCACCGACGTCGACGGTCATCTCGCCAGGATCGCCGAGTACGTCGCGGCCGTCAGCGACTGACCGGACCCGCTGTCGCGGGCATTCGGCCCTGGTGTGTGGGCGCTGACGGGAGGACGATGGGTGGCATGACAACCGCAACCCGCCACTGGGACGTGCGTCTCGAACTGCGCGAGGACGGCGATCACTGCGAAGTGACCGCGCATCTCGAGGCCGGCGATCGCTCGCTCGCTGGTGTCGGCCGGTCCCGGCGCAACCCGGGCGATCCGGCCCTCCCGCAGATCGGCGAAGAGCTCGCCACCGCACGCGCCCTCTATGACCTCGCCCACCATCTCAGCCAGGACGCCTGGCGGATGATCGAGGACTTCCCCCACAACCCGACCTGATCGGGTCCGGCGCAGCCCGGCTCAGACGGCCTGGAAACGACCGGGTTCGACCTCGGTCGCTTCGCCGCGCGCCAGCATGCGCTGCAGGTGCATGCCGGCGCAGCGCCGCTCGACATCGTTCGCGAACACGTGCTCGACGTGCTTGCGGTAGATGAAGCGGTGCTCGACCATGTCGTCGATCGAACGTGGCTCCGCGAGGAACTCGAGCATCGCCTCGTGGCGCCGCGGGATGACCGCGGCGAACTCGTCGAGCAGCTCGAGGAACCGCTCCCGGCCCTCGATCACGCCACGGTGATGGAACGTGACGTAGTAGTCGGCGTCCTCGTCGCGCACCACCGCGAGCGACCGCTCGAAGTCCTCCAGATCGCTCCACACGTCGCCGTAGTACGGGCCGAACCCGGTGAGGTCGATGTCGGACAGGAAGAACACGCCGCCCGAGATCCGGAAGCCGCTGTGGCCGCGGGTGTGGCCCGGCAGATGCACGGCTTCGACGTGGACGCCGCCGAGCTCCCACACGTGCCCGTCGGAGAACCCGCTCGCGTCGGGCCGGGGCATGTAGTGGAACTCCTCGACGATCTGCTTGCTGAACGCGGCGCCCGACTCACCCGTGAGCCCGTAGACGTCCATCAACCCGTCGAGGCTGCGCGCCCCGAGCAGATCGTCGTGATGGATGTGGACACGGGCCTCGCTGAAGAACCCGTTGCCGGCGAGATGGTCTTCGTGGCTGTGCGACACGATCACCGCGTCGATCGCCACGGGTGCCCCGCCCGACTCGACCACCGTCACCGACGGGTCGATGATCACCGCTTCGCCGTCACCGCGCACCACGAGCGAGTTCCCCGACGGGTACCTCCCCCCGTCCGCCCCGATCAGCACGCTCACCCGCTCGGTGAGGAACAGCTCGTCCATGGCCCGAGAGTAACGGTCTGGCCCAGACCGTTACGCGTCGATCGTGCGGCGGCCTTCGAGGGCGCGACCGAGGGTGAGTTCGTCGGCGTACTCGAGGTCGCCGCCGACCGGGAGACCGGACGCGATGCGGGTCACCTTCAGCCCGAGCGGCTTGAGCATGCGGGCGAGGTACATCGCCGTGACCTCCCCCTCGGTGTTGGGGTTGGTGCACACGATGATCTCCTCGACGCCTTCGGGTTCGAGGCGCAGCAGGAGCTCGCGCACCTTGAGCTGCTCGGGACCGATCCCTTCGAGCGGGTTCATCACGCCCAACAACACGTGGTAGCGCCCGCGGAACTCGCCGGTCTTCTCGATCGCGACGATGTCACGCGACTCCTCGACGACGCAGATGATGGTGGGATCGCGACGGTCGTCGCTGCAGATCGGGCACAGCGGGCCCTCGGCCACGTTGAAGCACCGATCGCAGAAGCGCACCTTGTCCTTCGCTTCGCGGATCGCGTGCGCCAACCGGTTGGCATCCTCGGTGGGCAGCTTCAGCAGGTGGAACGCGATGCGCTGGGCCGACTTCGGCCCGATGCCAGGCAGCCGGCCGAGCTCGTCGATCAGCGCCTGGACCGGCGCGGTGTAGGTGCTCGCCATGGTGAGCGCTCAGTCTTCCGCCACGAGCTCGGAGCCGGGGAATGCCTCGGCGAGACGGTCGAGTGGGGTCTTCACGGTCTCGGGCGGGGCATCGGTGAGCTCGGACATGTCGACCTCGTCGTCGGGGGGAGGCGGCGCGACGTCGGAGACGACCGGCTCGTCGGGCGGCATCGCCGCAGCGGCGGCGACGGCGCGCTGCACGGGGGTCGGCGCCGGGAC
>JALHOG010000022.1 GCA_022843125.1 Ilumatobacteraceae bacterium | reverse complement strand
GCCGTCTCGACCGGCGGTCGAGATGGCGCATCGCCGGCGTCGCCAACACCCCGTGCACCACGATCGACAGCAGGACGGTGGTGGTCACCGCGGCCCAGACACGGTCGAGGTGCCGCACGTCGACCGAGTTGGCGGCGTACGCGACGTAGTAGAAGGACCCGACGCCGCGGATGCCGAAGAAGCCGATCAGCCGACGCTCGAGCGGGTCGGTCCGGCCGCTTCGGAGGCTCACCCAGCAGGCCGCGGGGCGCGCCACGAACACGCACGTTCCGGCGATCACCACCGACCACACGTCGAACCCGTCCAGCAGGCCGCCGAGGATCGCGCCGCCGAACAGGACGAGCAGCGCGACCACGAGGAGTTGCTCGACCTCGTCGCCGAAGTCGTGCAGCACCGACAGGTACTCGTGCGACCGTTCCGCCGAACGGATCGTCGTCGCTGCGACGAACACAGCGATGAACCCGTATCCGTGCACGAACTCGGCGACGCCGTACGTGATCAGCGTCGTCGCCAACGCCACGAATCCGAGCGCCGAGGTGGTGAGACCTGCGTTGTCCGTGCGGTGCCGACCGAAGATGACGAGTGACAGCACCCAGCCGACCGCGACGCCCGCTGCGACACCGATGGCCACGCGCGCCAGCAGGTCGATACCGAACCACCGCCACCAACCGGACCACGTGACGTCACCGTCCGAGCCGGTCAACCAGATGGCGGCGTAGACGAACGGGAACGCGAGGCCGTCGTTCAACCCTGCTTCGCTCGTCAGCGAGAAGCGCACTTCGTCCTCCTCGGGCGCGCGCTGCGCATTGACGCCCGTGGACGGTTCGCCGACCTGCACGTCGGCGGCGAGCACCGGATCGGTCGGTGCGAGCGCTGCCCCCACGAGCACCGCAGAGCCCGCCGCCATGCCGGCCGCGACGGAGACCGCTGCGACCATGAGGATCGTCAACGGCATCGCGATCGCGAGCAGACGCCAGGTCGTCTGCCATGTTCGCCATCCGATGCGACGGTCGAGCTTCAGCCCGGCACCGGTCAGCGAGACGATGACGCCCAGCTCGGTGGCACGCTCGACCCACTCACCGTGCTCGGTCACGTCCAATCGCGCCCCGCTCGGCAACGCGAACGCAGCGATGCCGAGCGCGACGAGCACGATCGGCAGCGACAGCGGCCGCTCGGCGAGACGCCCGGGCAACCACGCAGCCAGGAGCACGACCACGCCGGCCGCGAGCAGCACCACCTCGTACTCGTCCAACGTCATCCGACTGCGCAGGTACCCGGATCGGGCGGCTGCGCAACACGCCGGTCAGGTCGGCGAGAGATCGAGCCGGGCGACGATCTCGTCGTCGTCCAGTTCCCCGGTCGGCACGAAGCCGAGCCGGAGGTAGAAACCTTCCGGGCTTCCCTCCCCCGGCACCCACGACGTGAACAGCTCCTCTGCGCCGAGCGATCGCAGGTGCTCGAGCGCGAGTGCGAGCGCAGCACCACCGTGCCCCTGTCGCTGGTGGGCGGCGTCGAGCATGAGGCGCCACAGCCAGTACGGGCGGCCGTTCTCCTCCTCCGGATCGATCTCGAGCATGAGGAACCCGACGACCTCGCCGTCGGCGACGATCGCTCGCGGCCACGCGATGTCGCGCTCGGCGTACGCCTGCGCGAGCGACCACGGGTTGGTCGAGACGAACTCTTCCTGGCCCGGTGCGACCTTCAGGTCGAACACGTCGCCGACGTTGTCCTCGGTGATCTCGTGCAGTTCCACTGCCATGGCGCTTCCCCTGTCTCCATTGGTTCGGGCACATGATGCCGTCCGCCACGGCGTGGATACGTCAGGGTTTCGCGTCGCTGCGGGCGGCCGCCGCCTGGGCACGGGTCACGATCGCGACGCCGATCACCACGAGCGGGAGCGCGATCAGCAGGTTGCCGCTGACCACCTCGTCGTAGAGGAGTGCGCCGAGGATCACGGCGATGATCGGGTTGACGTACGCGTAGCTCAGCGCGAGCGACGGGCGGACGTTCGCGAGCAGGTACACGTAGCAGCTGAACGCGATCACCGATCCGAGGATCGCCAGGTACAGCGCAGCGATCCCGCTGCGCCAGGTGGGTGCCACCAGCTCCTCGCCGGTCACGATCGCGAGGAGGATGAACCCGCACGCCGCGGCGGCCATCTCGACCACGGTCGCCATCGCCCCCGGTGGCATCTCGATCTGGCGGCTGATCATCGACCCGACGCTCCAGTTCACGCAGGCGATCAGGACGAGCGCGAACCCCAGGCGTGTGCCGTCGAGCGAGCCGCTGAGGCCGAGCACCACGACCCCCATCAGGCCGATCGTCATGCCGATCCACTCCACCCGGTGCGGCCACCGCCCGAAGAACCCACCCCACACGGAGGCGAGCATGGGCTGCACCGCGATGATCGTGGCCGCGACGCCGGAGCTGAGGCCGCGGTCCTCGGCGAGGGTGACGAGCCCGACGCCCCCGATCAGCAGCAGCACACCGATCAGCGATGCGTTGCGCGCCTGCCGCCAGGTCGGCCACACAGCACCGCGCCACCGCACCCACGCACCGAGCAGGATCGCCGCGATCACGAACCGGGTCGCCTGCAGCACGAACGGGTCGAAGGTCTCCAGTCCGTACCGGATCGCCAGGTAGGTCGACCCCCAGATCACCCACACCCCGCCGAGCGCCAGCACCACGAGCGCGCCCGGCGACGTGCGAGCGGTGGCGGTGTCAGGAGCGAGCGCGGTCACCCGCCCAGTGTCGCCGATGCCCCAGCCGTTCCCGCGCCCCGTTCGTAGTACCCCCGCTACCCCGTTCTGGTCACCAGAATGCGGCGACACCTTCGCAGTTCGGTGACCAGAACGGGGTAGCGGTGTGGTCAGACCTTGATCACGTCGAGGCCCGGAGCACCGTCGTAGTCGTCGTCCTGCGTGACGACGGGTACACCGAGCGCGATCGCCGTCGCAGCGATCCACGAGTCGTTCACCGGCATGCGCCGGCCCGCGTCGCGGAGCGCGATCCGTAGGCGCGCCCACGCCTCCGCCACCGGTCCGTCGACCGGCACGGGGTCGAGCGCCATCGCTGACGACAAGGTGGCGAGCCGCCGGTCACGTTGGTCGAGGTCTCCTGCTGCCAGCACTCCGGCGCGGAGTTCGCCGATCGTGATCACCGACACACTGAGCCGGTCCGGCAAGGGCATGTCGCGCAGACGCCGACCGGACTCGAGCGCGATCAGCACGCTGGTATCAGCGACCGCTGCGCTCACAGCGGGTCGAGATCATCGGTCGTGTCCGGAGCGATCGCTCGCAGCAACTCCTGCAGGCCGGGATCGGCTTGCCGACCTTCGAACACCCGGAGGAACTCATCTCGCGACATCCACCGTGGCCGACGCTCGATGGGCCTCAGTTCGGCGACAGCGCGGCCGTCGACGGTGATCGTGATGGTCTCCCCCGCGTCGACACGGTCGAGCAGCGCCCGCGTGCTGTTCCGCAGCTCTCGGGACGCAACCGTAGCACTCATGCTACGAACGTAGCACACCGTTCGCCTGCGCCGATCCCGTTCTTGTCACCGATTCGGGGCGGGGTCCGCCCGGTTTGGTGACAGGAACGGGGTTGGCGCGTTCAGTGGGCGAGGCCGGGGGCGCAGAGGCCTTCGAGCTCGCGGACGATGATGCGGTCGCGGTTGGCCCAGGTGACCTCGTTGGCGGGGTCGGGCTTGAGGTTGAACACCCGGAACTCCATCTCGGTCGTGTCGACCGACAGGATCCGGCCGATCAGCGGCTCGCCGAGGCCGAGGATCACCTTGATCGTCTCGAGCGCCTGGATCGACCCGATGATGCCGGGCAGCACACCGAGCACACCGGCCTCGGCGCACGAGGGCGCGAGCTCGGCGGGCGGCGGCTCGGGCACCATGTCGCGGTAGGTCGGGCCCTGCTTCGGGTGGAACACCGACACCATGCCCTCGAACCGGAAGATCGACCCGTGCACCACCGGGATGCCGAGCTTCACCGACGCGTCGTTGAGCAGGTAGCGCGACGGGAAGTTGTCGGCGCCGTCGACCACCACGTCGTAGCCGGGGAGGATGTCCATGATGTTCTCGGCCGACAGCCGCGTGTCGTACGTGACCACGTTGACGTCGGGGTTGAGCATCGTGAGCGTCTTCTTCGCCGAGTCGACCTTGCGGTCGCCGATGCGGTCGATGTTGTGGAGGATCTGTCGCTGGAGGTTCGACGCGTCGACCTCGTCCATGTCGACGATGCCGATCGTGCCCACACCGGCAGCGGCGAGGTAGAGCGCGGCGGGCGAGCCGAGCCCACCGGCGCCGAGCATCAGCACCTTCGCGTCGAGCAGCGCCTTCTGACCCTCGACGCCGACCTCGGGGAGCAGCAGGTGCCGCTTGTAGCGGTTCATCTGCTCGCCGGTGAGCGACGCGGGCTTCTTCCAGTCGCGCCCTTCGTCCTTCCAGCGACCGAAGCCGCCATCCATCGACTCGACCGTCTCGTACCCGAGCTCCTGCATCGTCTTCGCGGCGAACGCGGAGCGCACGCCACCGGCGCAGTACACGACGACCGGCGTGGTCTTGTCGCTGATCCGGTTCTCGATCTGGGCCTCGAGGTGGCCGCGCGGGATGTGGATCGCGCCGGGCAGCGCACCCTCGGCGTGCTCGTCGGGCTCACGGACGTCGAGCACGGTGTATCCGGCGGCGATGTGCTCGGCGGCGGTCTCGGTGGAGACCTCGGTGATCGACGACTTCGCCGCGGAGAGCAGGTCACGGAACGTTGCCATAGACCCGAAAACCTACCAACCCGGTCGGGTATTCCCCTCCGGATGATCCGGACATGCACCGGGGGCCGGCGCCCGCCGGCGCCGGAGCTTGCCCACAGCATGATCGTCGCTTGATCGACCGGCTCCGCAACGGTGCCGATGAACGGGTATGGAAGAACAGGCACGATCGGGTCGCGAGGCGCTCGCCGACCTCCTCGACGGCCGGCGGATCACGATGCACTTCGTGCGCCTGAGCTTGGCCGTCGCCGCCTCACAACTCGTCGCCCAGCTGATCGTCAACGAACTGGTCGCCGTGGACGGGACCGCGCCACCGTTCTGGATCGAGTCGTTCTTCCACGTGGCGTGCGCCATCGTGAGCGTCGCCGTGGTCAGCGGGCGGACGTTGAGGCGCGAGCTGCTGCACACCCGAGACGTCGTGATCGCCCACGAGGCCGAGTTCGAGACGCGCAACGCGACGCAGCACTTCCTGCGCGACGTCACCGAGAGCTTCGAGATGGCCGAGTACGACAGCGAGCTGTTCGACTCGGCCGCGATCGCCCTCGGCGCAGCCGCTGACGCCACCGGGACGGAGATCCTGGTCGCCGATTCCAGCAACGCCCACCTCGGACGGGTCGCCGTCGGGACGGGTGGCGTGGCACCGTCCTGCGGCGTCGTCACGCCCGGTTCGTGCCCGGCGGTGCGCCGCGGCAAGACGATGCAGTTCCTCGACCCGAACGGACTCTCGGCATGCCCACGCTTGCGCGAGCGCGGGTTGGCGGAGGGGTGCAGTGCCACGTGCATCCCGGTCAACGTGCTCGGCGCGCCCAACGCGGTGCTGCACACCGTCTGGTCGGGCCCGTCGGCCGACCGCGCCGCACAGATCCATCGGCTCGAGGGAGTGGCCGTCCGGTTCGGCTCGAGGCTCGGCCTGCTGCGCGCGATGCAGAAGTCGAGGGTGCAGGCCGACACCGACCCGCTGACCGGCCTCCTCAACCGCCGTGCGTTCGAGGAGCAGATGCGCGAGCTGACGGAACGGAATGTGCCGTTCTCGCTCGCGATGCTCGACCTCGACCACTTCAAGCACCTCAACGACACGTTCGGTCACGACACGGGCGATCGTGCCCTTCGGCTGTTCACCCGGGCGATGCGTGCCGGCCTTCGCGACGGCGACATCGTCGCCCGCTACGGCGGTGAGGAGTTCGTCGTCGTGCTGCCGAACACCGATGTCGCCGGCTCGGCACCGGCGCTGCACCGCGTACGCCAACTGCTCCACTCACACCTGTCGAACGCCGAGGTACCGCCGTTCACCTGCAGCATCGGCCTCGTCGACTCGACCCACGGAGGCGAACTGCACGACTTGGTGCGAGCCGCCGACCAGGCGCTGATGACCGCCAAGCGGCAGGGACGCGACCGGATCGTGATCGGCGACGAGGTGGAGATCCCGACGTCGATCCTCGACTCGGCACCGCTCACGCATCGATGAGCGCGCCACCCGTGAGCGTCACGCGTTGACGATCGCCGGGAGCAGGTCGCCGATGCGACCGTGCAGCAGGTGGTGGGCGTGGTGGTCCATCGCCGTCGGCTCACCGTTGAGGATGATCACCGTCGCTCCGCTCGCCCTGGCGATCGGGACGCAGTTCGCCGCCGGGTAGACACTCAACGTCGAGCCGACGGCGAGCATCACGTCGCATTCCTCGCTGACTCGGTGAGCACGGCCGATCACTGCCTCGTCGAGCGCCTGCCCGAAGCTGATCGTGTCGCTCTTGAGGATCCCGCCGCACACGAGGCACGGCGGGTCGGCCTCGCCGGCGCGCACCCGGTCGAGCGCTTCGCGCATGGTGCGCCGGTCGCCGCACTCCCAGCAGCGCGTCCAGCGGGCGGTGCCATGGACCTCCACCACCAGTTCCGGGTCGGTACCGGCGGCCTGGTGCAGCTCGTCGATGTTCTGGGTGACGAGCGCGTGGAGCGTGCGTCGGCGCTGCAGCTCGACGATCGCCAGGTGACCGCGGTTCGGTTCGGCCGTCCACACCGGCGCGTCCAACCGGTTGAGCCAGGCCGCGCGGCGTACCTCCGGGTCACCGAGGTAGTGGTGGATGTTCGACGCCTTCTCCGCGGCAGGGTTCTTGGTCCAGACGCCGTTCGGGCCGCGGAAGTCGGGGATGCCCGAGTCGGTCGAGATGCCGGCGCCCGTGAGCACCACGACCCGCTCGGCCCTCGCGATCGCTGCCGCCGCCGCCCGCACCTCCGGATGGTGCTCGTCGAGATGGTTCGTGGCGACGTCCATCGCCCGATGATGGCGCACCGGGCGGTGGCCTGTGCGGTCGTGCACGGTGCACACTGGTGTGATGTTGTTCTGGCGCACGCCGTGGACCGCGCTCGCGCTGTCGATCGTGACGGGGTCGGTCGTGATGGTGTCGACGGCGATGGCGATCACCGTCGTCGAGTCGGGCACGCCCGCGACCGTCACCGCCACCGCAACGCGGGACGTCCCGTTCGGTGACGGTGCGTGCGACTTCGTCACGATCGAGGCGCTCGCCGCTCGCCACCCAGAGGTCGACCAGTTCGTGGTCGCAGCCACCGCGTCGTTCAGGGCGACGTCGGGCACCGTCGAGATCGCCGTGCGCGACGACGGGGGTGTCTGGCGCTGCCAGCAGGGCCCGGAGCCGGCGCGCTTCGGCCGCAGCGGGACCCGACCGCTGATCGACCGCCGTTCGGGTGACGGCACCACACCGGCGGGCGTGTTCCCGCTCGGCACGGTGACAGCCTGGGACGGCCAGGAGCTCAGCGCGTTCGGCAACGAGCCCGACCCCGGGTCGCTCGCGCCGTACCGGGCGGTTCGCCAGGAGGACTGCTGGGGCGCCACGCCCGGCGCGAGCCGCTACCAGAAGCTCGTCAACCGGCCCAACTGCAGCGGGCCCGACGAGTGGCTCCGCGGGTTCGGCGGCGCGTACGCCCACGCGGTCGTGATCGGGGCCAACCTCGACCCGGTGTCGGGTGACGAGCCGGGCGAACCGCCCTACGCCGCCGCGATCTTCCTGCACCGCAACAGCTACAACGCCGACGGCTCCACCCGCACCACCAGCGGCTGCGTCGCGCTCGACATCGGTCCGCTCGTGGCTGCCGTCCGCACGATCGACCCGCGCCTCGACCCCCACTTCGCGATCGGTCCGGTCGACTACCTCCGATCGACCGCGTGACGGGCCGGGCACGTACTGTCGCCGCGATGACGACCGACGTGCTCGCCGCCACCCTGCTCGCGCCCGGGCGGCTGGAGCTGCGGCACTACCCGTACCCCGAGCAGCTGGAACCGGGCGCCGTGCTGCTGCGGATGCTGGCCTCGGGGATCTGCGGCACCGACAAGCACACGTACCGCGGCGAGACCCAGCAGTACGCCGGCACCGACCATGCGTCGAGCACGCCGTTCCCGATCATCCAGGGCCACGAGAACGTCGGCGAGGTCGTGGCGATCGGCGACGGCGGCGCGGCAGCGTTCGACGGCACGCCGCTCGCCATGGGTGACCGGGTGGTCCCCGCCCCCAACCGTGCCTGCGGGCAGTGCGAGTACTGCCGCGGCGACTTCCCCTACTACTTCTGCCGCAACCTCGAGAACTACGGCAACTCGCTCACGTCGGCCGAAGCGCCCCACCTGTTCGGCGGGTGGGCCGAGTACCTCTACATCCGCCCGGGCACGCCGGTGTTCAAGGTGCCCGAAGGGCTCCCCACCCGCGTGGCGGTGCTCACCGAGCTGTTCGCGGTGACCCACAGCCTCGATCTCGCTCGCGCGATGCCGCGGCCCGGCGGGTTCCGTGAGGGCGACACCGTGGCGGTGGTCGGGGCCGGTCCCGTCGGCATCGTCCATGCCTGCCGGGCCGCGCTGATGGGCGCCTCGAAGGTGATCGCGATCGACCCGTATCGGCCGCGCGTCGAGCTCACCGGCGAGCTCGGTGCCTCCGACCTGATCGTGGCGTCCGCCGACGACCCGTCGGTGCTCACCCAGGTACGCGATCTCACTGACGGGCGCGGCGTCGACGTGGTGGTCGACGCGAGCGGCCATCCGGTGACGTTTGGTCCGTCGCTCGACCTGCTCCGCGACGGCGGCACCCTGCTCGAGGTGGGCGCGTTCGTCGAGATGGGTTCGGTGCCGATCAACCCGGCCACGATCCTCGGCCGCAACATCACGATCGTCGGCGTCGCCGGCGAGGACTCGCGCGTCTACGACCGCACGCTCGCGATGTTCGCGGAGCACCACCACCGCGTCCCGTTCGAGCGCGCGGTCACGCACGTGTTCGCGCTCGCCGACGCCGAGGAGGCGATGCAGACCGCGCTCGCCGCCGACACGGCCATGAAGGTCGTGCTCTCCCCCGACCCCAGCACGCTCGACTGACCTGCCCTGCACGGCTCCGCCGGCATCGCGCGCGGGATGTGCGTGCCGGATTCGATGCGTTGCGTTTCCGTTCGGCTGCACTCGGCACCCACATCAGGGCACCGGCTTCCTCCGCGTCACCCATGGCGCCCAGCGCGCCTCGCCCTCCAGGAGTCATCGTGCAACAGGTCATCTCCCTCATCCCCGAACAAGCGACCATCCGCCCGTGGATCGACCCGGTCGTCGACACCCGCGGCCATGATCCGCGCTCGCTCTACGTCGAGCGCTACTGGCTGTCGGTCATCGGACCCACGGCGACGTGGATCCTGCGGCGGTTCGCCGAGTGCTTCGACACGGAACCCGAGGGCTTCGTGCTCGACCTCGGCCACACCGCCCGGACGATGGGGCTCTCGTTCGACAAGAACGCCGCCTCACCGTTCGGCAAGGCGCTCCATCGGTGCGTCATGTTCGGCGTCGCCCACCCGACGTCCGACGGCTTCAACGTGCGGCGCCGCCTACCGTCGGTCGCCCAGCGCCACCTCAACCGCCTCCCCGACGACCTTCGGGTCGAGCACGAGGAGTGGGCCCGTCGTACGTGCCAGATCGACGCCCGCGACCTGGAACAGCGTCTGATCGCCGCAGGCATCCCCGCCATCGCCGCCGTCCGCGCCACCGAGTTCGCCGCCTGGGCCGCGTGACCGGCGGCTGACCGACGAGCCCGCCTTGCCGTGGTGTCAGGCGGGGGTGTACGCGCAGGCGACGTCGATCAGGAGGCGGGTGCCGAAGCCGGTGGCGCCTTTCGAGCGCCAGCTGGTGTCGCCGTCGACCATCATCGGGCCGGCGATGTCGAGGTGGGCCCACGGGATGTCGCCGACGAACTCAGACAGGAAGATCGCTGCCGTGGTCGCGCCGGCGTATGGGCCGCCGACGTTCTTCATGTCGGCCACGAGCGAGTCGAGCAGCTTGCGGTACCGGTCGCGCGCCAGCGGAAGCTCCCACACCGGTTCGTCGGTGGCCTGGGCGGCGGCCTCGACCGCGGCGATCGCGCCGGCATCGTTGCCGATCACGGCTGCGTAATCGCCGCCGAGTGCCGCCATCGCCGCACCGGTGAGCGTGGCGATGTCGACGATCACGTCGGGCGACTCCTCGACCGCGAGCGACAGCCCGTCGGCGAGCACGAGCCGACCCTCGGCATCGGTGTTGTGGATCTCGGCGGTCTTGCCGTTGCGGAACGTGAGCACGTCGCCGAGCTTGAGCGCCGATCCCGACGGCATGTTGTCGGTGCACATCAGCCACGCGGTGACGCGGTTCTTGCAGCCGAGTGCCTTGAGCGCAGTCATCGCAGACAGCACCGCGACGGCACCCGACATGTCCATCTTCATGGCGACGCTCATCGGGTTGGTGGGCTTGAGGCTCAGGCCGCCCGAGTCGTACATCACACCCTTGCCGACGAGCGCGACGTGCGCCTTGGCGTTGCGCGGCGTGTAGGTGAGCTTCACCATCCGCGGCGGCTCGGTCGAGCCGGCGTTCACGCCGAGCATGCCGCCACAACCCATCGTGGCGAGCTGGTCGCGGCCGTACACCTCGACGCCGAGCCCGCAGCCGGCAGCGAGCTCCTGCGCCCGAGCCGCGAAGGTGCGAGCCGTGAGCGCGTTCGGCGGCATGTTGGCGAACTCGCGAGCGAGGTTGGCTGCGGCGGCCGTGACCTCGCCGCGCTGGGCGCCGCGCCCGGCGGCCTTCTCGTGCGCCTGCCCGACCACGAGCGAGACGGTGGCGAGCACGCTCTCGGCCGAGCGGTCGGTCTTGAGACCGAGGTACTTGTAGTTGGCGAGCAGGATGCCCTCGGTGACCGCCTGGGCGACGGTTCCCGCATCGGCGCCGACCTCCGCCAGGTTCGTGGCGAGGTGGGCGCGCTTGCCCGCCGCCCGCACGAACGCCGCTGCCGCATCGCGGAGTTGCTTCGGGCCGGGCGCATCGCCGACGCCGACTGCGATGAACGACGCACCCTCGCGGCTCGGCACCACCAGCGTCGACCCGACCTTGCCGGTGAAGCCGTGCGCCTCGAGCCCCGCCCGGTTGAGGCCGAGCTGGCGCGGCACCGGACCTGACGGGCCGACGGCGAGACCGACGGCGTCGGCAGAACGGGGCGCGGTGCGGACGACGGTGACGGTGACGGGGACGGTCATGGCCGACAGTGTGCCGCGTCACCGCGGCGGGCGCACACCCGCACGGAGACGCCACCCCGACGACCGCGCCGACCCGTTGATCGTCACTTCACCGAGCCGGAGAGGTCGATGCCTCGGAGGAAGATCCGCTGGAGCATCAGGAACACGAGGAGCGGGATGATCATCGCGATGAACGCGCCGGCGAGGACGAGCGGGATGTTCGTGTCGTAGATCCCGACGAACCGGGCCAGCCCCAGCGACACGGGGGTCCACTCGGTGGCGCCCCCGAGGAACACGAGTGGTTCGAGGAAGTCGTTCCAGGAGTAGAAGAAGTGGAACAGGGCGATCGCGAGCACCGCTCCCTTCGCCTGCGGCAGGATCACGGTCAGGAGGGTGCGCATCGGCCCGGCCCCGTCGATCGCCGCTGCCTCGTCGAGATCCTTCGGGATCGTGAGGAAGAACTGCCGCAGCAGGAACACGTTGTAGGCGTTCGAGAAGAAGTGCGGGATCGTCAACGGCAGGATCGTGCCGATCCACCCGAACTCGTTGAACATCACGTACGTCGGGATCAGAGTGACGAACCTGGGCAGGATGATCGTCGCCAGGAGCGTGCCGAGGATCAGCGGCTTGAACGGGATCCGGAACCGCGACAGGCCGTACGCCACGAGCGTCGACGAGATGATCGTCCCCGCCATGCCGAGCCCGGCGATGACGCCGGTGTTGAACAGCAGGCGGCCCATGCCAGGGCTCGTCTGACTCCACGCGTCACCGAAGTTGCTCCACGTCGGATCGAGCGAGTACTCGGGCTGGAGCCCGCGCCAGTTGCCCTCCCACACGATCTCGGTCGTGGGGTCGGCGGGGTCGACGAAGACGCTCTCCTGCCGGCCCGGATCGACGAGCGCGAGCGCACGGGTGCCGCCGTCGAACGGCACGTTGAGCAGCACCGCCTCCTCCCCGTCGATCATCGCCGTCCCGGGGCTCTGCGGCAGGATCTCACCGTTCGCGATCTGGTCCTCGGTCTTGAGTGCCGACGTCAGCATGAACAGCAACGGCAGCAGGAACGCCGACAGCGCGATCAGGGCGAACAGCGTCACTGCCGAGCTCGCCACGAATCGGCGGGTGCGCCGGTCGAGCTGCCGGAAGGTCGTGGTGGGCTCCTTCGCCCGGAGCAGCTTGCCGGTGGTGCGCTCGGCGGGCGGTGCGATCGTCGTCATCGCCGGCTCACTTCTCCTCGTACTCGTAGTGCACCCAGAAGCGGGCGCTCCAGAACAGCAGTGCGGTCAAACTGAAGATCACGATGAACATCGCCCACGCCAGGGCTGCGCCGTAGCCGCCCTGGAACAACACGAAGGTCTGTTTGTAGAAGTACATCGTGTAGAAGGCGAGGGCGCCGTCGGGCTTGCCACTGCCGTCGGTCAGCACGTAGGGCACCACGAAGTACTGGCCCAACCCCACGAGCGACAGCACCAGGTTGTAGAAGATGATCGGCGAGATCATCGGGAACGTGACGTCGCGGAACAGCAGCCAGCGTCCGGCTCCGTCGAGCGTTGCAGCCTCGTAGAGGTCTTTCGGGACGCCGTTGAGCGCCGCGATGTTGACGATCATCGCGTTGCCGATCCCCCAGGTGCCGATGAGGAACAGCGACAGCATCGCCATCGTGGCGCTGCGCCCGAAGTCGGGAACGTCGATGCCCACCTGCGCGAACAGCTTGCCGAACCAGCCGAACTCACCGTTGAGGTAGAAGCGCCACACGATCGCGGCGGCGACGAACGGCACCATCGTCGGCAGATAGAACATCGCCCGGAAGAAGCCGGGGAACCGGAGGTGCTTCGACACCATCAGGTAGGCGATGCCGAGTGGGAGCACGATCGACAGCGGGATCGCAACCAGCGCGAACTTGAACGTGACCTCGGCACCTTGCCGGACGTCGGGGTCGCTGAGGAGCCGGCGCCAGTTCTCGAGCCCGACGAAACCGGTCGGCTTGCCGTCCTGATCAGCGAGCTCGTAGTTGGTGAAGCTCAGCACGAGCGATGCAGCGAGCGGCATGAGGAAGAACACGAGGAAGCCGATGATCCACGGGGAGATGAACGCATAGCCCCATCGACGCTCGCGACGCGCGACGACACCGGTGTCGTCGGCGGTGGCGTCGCTCGAACGGTCGCCTCCGGTGAAGATCGAAGTGGTCACAGGTGTCCTCCCAGGTGCCATCGGCCCAGTCCGTCGGCGGTCGGGGCCCGTGTGCGGGCCCCGACCGGTGCGACGGGATCAGGTCAGCCGGCGGCGGTCCAGATCGCGTTGAGGTCGGCCTCGAGCTCGGCGACGGCAGCGTCGATGTCGAGGTCCGGGTTGGTGTTGAGGAGGTCGTCGAGCTCCTTGATGCGGGTGTCCGACTCGACGTAGGCCGGCATGTCGAGCTCGTGGCTCGGGTTGTCGACGTACTTCAGGCCTTCGAGGAACACGTCCCAGTTGACGCCCTGGGTGAAGTTGACGTCGAGGTTCTCGAAGTACGGGTCGCGCAGGTCGATCCGGGCCGGCATCGCGCCGTAGATCGTGAGGAAGTCGAGCGCCTTGTCCTCCTGGATCCAGCGCAGCACCTCGAACGCCGCCTCGGGGTTGGCCGAGTCCTTGTGGATGCGGAACGTGTCGGCGTGGAGCTTGGCCGTGGCGACGCCGTTGTGCGCGGGCAGCGCGGCGACGTCCCAGAAGGTGCGGAACTCGGGTGCGTCGCCGCCGCTGTTGAGGCAGCAGGTGTACCAGAGGTGGGTGTGCGCCATCGCGACCTTGCCCGAGTTGAAGGCGTTGCCACCGAGGACGTCACCGCCGAGCTGCTCGGCGTTCGGCGAGGCGCCGATGTCCCAGATCATCGAGTGATACCACTTCCACTCCTCGACCCACTGCTCGGGCACCTTGGCGGTGCCGTCGTCGGCGACGATGTTGCCGGCGCCGAACAGCGTGCCCTGGGCCTTCGGGTCTTCGGTCCACTGGTGGTTGAAGCCCCACTGCACGACCTGGGTCGTGTCGAAGTCGGGGCTGGTCGCGTCGTTGCCGTTGGCGTCGACGGTGAGGATCTTGGCGATCTCCTCGAGCTTGGCCGTGTCCCAGGTGCCTTCGAACTCGGTGCCCTCGCCGTACGGCGCGCCGTACTCGGCGGGCGGGTACGGCAGGCCGGCCTCGTCGAAGAGGTCCTTGTTGAAGAACAGCGCCGCCGGGAACGAGGCGAACGGGAGCGAGTCGATCGTGCCGTCCGGGTTGCGGCGGGCCTCGATCTGCTCGGGCTCGTACTGCGACAGGTCGATGCCCGACGACTCGATCAGCGGGCCGAGGTCGAGGTACTGGCCGGAGAACGAGTTGGCGCCCTCGCGGCCCACCGGTCCGATGATGTCGGGCGGGTTCCCGCCGGCGATCTGGGTGGCGAGCGCCTCCTTGGCGGTCGCGTTGTCGACGAATTCGGCGACGAGCGTGATCGCGTCCTGGCTCTCGTTGAACTCGTCGATCAGCGCCTGCTGGCGGTCGATCTGCTCGGCCTGCGATCCGGTACCGAGGCCGACGAACCAGCGGACCTCGACCCCGTCACCGGATGCGGCGGGTGCCGTCTCCGCGGCTGATTCGGTGGCGGGTGCGGTGGCCGACTCGTCGGCGGGTGCGGTGGCTGACTCGTCGGCGGGTGCGGTGGCCGACTCGTCGACGGCGGCATCGCCGCCGTCGCCGTCGTCGCCGCCGCACGCCGCGGCGACCAGTGCGAGGCTGACGGCAACGGCCCCGATCGAGGCGCGTCGCGTCGAGCGCGTAGTGCGTAGCATGCGGGTGTTCTCCTTGCTGATGGTGTTGAGACTGATGGTGTTGAGGCTTGAAACGGTGTCGAGGCCTGAAGGTCAGAGACCGTCGTCTGGGGAATCGCTGGGCCGAGGATCTGCGGTCCTCGGTCCAGCACCAACGGTGGTCACGGCCGGAGCCGGCATGTCAGAGGGATTCGTGGGGGGTTCACGCGAGTGCGGTCGAACCTCCCTTCACGAGCTCGGGAACGATGGTCGCCGACTGCACGTCGGCGCGGCCGGCGACGATCGCGAGCAGCAGGTCGATCGCGGTCGAAGCGATGCGGTCGAAGGGTTGCACGACACTCGTCAGCGATGGCTCGATGAACTCGTCGATCGACGTGCCGTCGAACCCGACGATCTTCACGTCGTCGGGGATCCGGACGCCGCGGTGGGCGGCGGCCCACATCGCGCCGACGGCCATCTCGTCGTTCGAGGAGTAGATCCCGTCGACGCCGGCTTCGAACAGTGAGCCGGCGACGTTGACACCCGACAGGCGCCCGAAGTTGCCGTGCGCGATGAGCTGCGGATCGTACGGGCGGCCCGCTTGCTCGTGGGCGAGGCGGTAGCCCTCGAGGCGCGCCCGCGCGTCGGCCCGATCGAGCGGGCCGACGATGCAGCCGACGCGCTCACACCCCTGCTCGAACAGGTGGGTGACGGCCATCGCCGACGCATCACGGTTCTCGACGTCGACGCTGACCACGTCAGTGCGGGTGGGGTGGGTGCCGATCAGCACGGTGGCGATCGACGAGTCGAACAGCCCGTCGACCCACGACCCGACCGCGACCGAGCTGATCAGCAGGCCGTCGATCAGGCCGTCGCTCAGGATGTGGTGGACGGTGGCTCCGGGCTCGTCGTGGGCGAGATGGAGCATCACGCCGAGGTCACGCGTGATCGCCGCCCGCCCGACTGCGTGGGTCATCGCGGCGCCGTACGGGTCGACCCTGAGGTCGGACGAGGGGATCACGAGACCGATCACCGACGACAGCCCGGATGCGAGGTTCTGGGCAGCACGGTTCGGACGGAACCCGAGGTGATCGGCGATGCGGTTGACCCGTTCGCGCACATCAGGGCGGACACCGGGGCGGTTGTTGAGCGCCCGTGAGGCGGCCGAACGTGACACGCCGCTCAAGCGGGCGACATCGTCGAGCGTGACCCGCTCGCTGGCCTGCTGGCCGCGCTGGCTGTCCATGCAACCTCCCCCCGGAGCGCATCCCGCCCCTCGCCGGCGCTGCCGGGAATCGGCATCGGTGCGGTGAACGGATCTTGAACTGGAACCGCTTCCATGTTACGGTTCGGTTCGTCCCGATGTCAAGGAACACCACGACATCATGTTTTACCTGGTCTTTTGCACCACTTCCGCCGGAGGCGCAGCCCACTGTGACCATCTTCACTGACGTTGATGAAAGCGCTTCCACTCCTCGGGATGCGGGCAGTGCCGCTCAGACCGCTCGGCGACGCTTTCCCACCGGCTTCGCCTGGGGGTCAGCCACCTCGTCGTTCCAGATCGAGGGTGCCTCGACCGCCGACGGCAGGAGCGAGAGCATCTGGGACCGGTTCTGCTCGCAGCCGGGCACGATCCGAGACGCCTCCGACGGCCGCATCGCCTGCGACCACTACCATCGGTACCGCGACGACATCACGATGATGCGCGACCTCGGCCTCACGGCCTACCGCTTCTCGATCGCCTGGCCGCGGGTCGTACCGGGCGGTACGGGCGAGGTCAACCCGGAGGGCCTCGACTTCTACGACCGCCTCGTCGATGCGCTGCTCGAAGCCGGCATCGAGCCGTACCTCACGCTCTACCACTGGGACCTCCCCCAGGTGCTCGAGGACCGTGGCGGCTGGCCCGTCCGAGCCACGGCCGACGCATTCGGCGCATACGCGGCCGCCGTTGCGCGTCGGCTCGGCGATCGCGTCTCGCGCTGGTCCACGATCAACGAGCCGTTCGTCGTGACCCACCTCGGCTACCTCAACGGCGAGCACGCGCCCGGCCGGACCAATCTCCGCGACGCCCTCGCTGCCTCCCACCACGTGCTGCTCGCCCACGGGCTCGCCCAGCGCGAGATCCGCGCCGTCGCTCCCGCTGCGGAGGTCGGCATCGTGCTCAACTTCACCCCGGTGACGCCCGTCGGCGACTCACCGTTCGCCCTCGATCGTCAACGCGTCATCGACGAGTGGGAGAACCGGTGGTACTCCGACCCGATCGCCGGTAAGGGGTATCCGGAGTTCACCGTCGAGCGACTCGGCTGGGACCGGTCGGAGGTGCAGCCGGGCGACATGGAGCTGATCGCTGCGCCGATCGACTTCCTCGGCATCAACTTCTACACGCGCAAGATGGTCGGGGCGATCGACGGTGAGCGCACCGAGCGCGGCGGCCAGACCGCCATGGGGTGGGAGATCCACCCGCAGGCGCTCGGCGATCTGCTGCGCTCGCTCCACACGACGTACTCGTTCCCGAAGTTGTTCGTCACCGAGAACGGCGCCGCGATGCCCGACGATCGCCGCGCCGACGACGGCCGGATCGCGGACGTCGATCGCATCGAGTACCTCCACGATCACCTCGCCCAGGTGGCCGACGCGATCGACGACGGGGTGCCTGTCGAGGGCTACTTCGCCTGGTCGCTGCTCGACAACTTCGAGTGGGCGTGGGGCTACGGGCCCAAGTTCGGCCTCGTCGAGGTCGACGCCGACACCCAGGTGCGGCGCCCCAAGCAGAGCGCGCTCTGGTACGCCGCTGTCGCCCGCTGCGGCGAGCTCCTGCCACCGACCGTGCCCGACCCGACCGTGCCCGACCCGACCGTGCCCGACCCGACCGCCGGTTGACACCGACGACACCAGCATCACCGCGCCCGCGAACGAAGGAGTGACCGACCATGGCAACCGTGCGATTCGAAGCCATCACCAAGCGCTATCCCAACGGTTTCCGCGCCGTTCGCGACCTCGACCTCGACGTCGGCGACGGCGAACTGCTCGTGGTGGTCGGCCCGTCGGGCTGCGGCAAGTCCACGACGCTGCGCATGCTCGCCGGCCTGGAAGACGTGAGCGACGGCAAGATCTGGATCGACGACGACTGCGTCAACGATGTCGAGGCGCGCAAGCGCAACATCGCGATGGTGTTCCAGAGCTACGCGCTCTACCCACACCTCTCCGTCGGCGGAAACCTCGCATACCCGCTCAAGGTCGCCGGGGTCGACAAGGCGACGCGCGATGCACGCGTGCGCGAGGTGGCGGCGACGCTCCGGCTCACCGAGCTGCTCGAACGCAAGCCGCGCCAGCTGTCGGGCGGCCAGCGCCAGCGCGTCGCGATGGGCCGTGCCATGGTCCGCGACCCGAAGGTGTTCCTGATGGACGAGCCGCTGTCGAACCTCGACGCCAAGCTCCGTGTCGCGATGCGGGCCGAGGTGTCGGAACTGCAGCGCAGTCTGCGCGCCACGATGTTCTACGTCACCCACGACCAGGTCGAGGCGATGACCATGGGCGACCGGGTCGCCGTGATGGACCAGGGGGTGCTCCAGCAGGTCGCGACACCCGACGACCTCTACCACCACCCGGCCAACGCGTTCGTCGCCGGCTTCATCGGTTCGCCCCCGATGAACCGCATCCTCGCCTGGATCCGCCGGTCCGGCGACGGCCTCACCGTCGCATCCGGGGTCAGCGACCTCACCGCGCTCTCCGACGGGTTCGGCGCATTGGCCGGTCGCATCGCCGACCGCGACCAGGTGATCCTCGGCGTCCGCCCCGAGCACGTGGAACTCGTCGGCCCGGGAGAGGGCGTGCCCGCCACCGTGCGGCTCGTCGAGCACCTCGGGTCGGAGTCGATCGTGCACGTCGACGCCAGCGGCATCGCGCTCTACAACCCGGAACACACCGACAACGACCTCGACAGCAATCCGCGGTTGTTCGTCAACCTGCGCGATGACGGTCTCCGCCTCCGCCCCGGCGAGACGGTCCACCTCCACGTCGCCGACCGCCACCTCCACGCCTTCGACGCCGACAGCGGCCTGGCGATCGCCCGGTGAGCGGCCGGCCCCGCACCGAACGATCGCTCGACACCGGCTGGGTGCTCACGTGCAGCCGGCCCGCCGACGGTACCCCCGCCGCGATCCCGGAAGCGGTCGTCCCAGCGACGGTGCCGGGCTGTGTGCACACCGACCTGCTGGCGGTCGGGCTGATCCCCGATCCGTTCGACGACGCGAACGAGCACGATGTCGCGTGGGTCGCAGCGTGCGACTGGCGCTACACGTGCCGGTTCACGATCGACCCGGACGTGCTCGCGCACGACCACGTCGAGCTCCGATTCGACGGGCTCGACACCCTCGCCACGGTGACGCTCAACGGGACCCCGATCGCCACCACGGCCAACATGCACCGCCGGTACCGCTTCGACATCACGTCGATCGTCGGCAGCCTCGGCGACGGCCGTGTCAACGAGCTGATCGTCGAGTTCGCGTCGGCCACCGAGTACGTCGATCGGCTCGTCGCGTCGGAGGGCCTGTGGCCGTCGGCGTCGTTCGGGCGTCCCTTCAACTACCTGCGCAAGATGGCGTGCAGCTGGGGATGGGACTGGGGGCCGTGGCTCACGTCGGCCGGCGTGTGGCGCGCAGCGACCGTCGTCGGCTGGAGCGATGGGTTGCTCGGCGACGTCCGGCCACACATCACCGTCGGGGCCGACGAACGCGGCGTGATCGATGTCGATCTCGATCTCGATGTCGCGGCTGAGCCCGCCGCCGGCCCGCTGACACTCGTCGCCGAACTCACCGCGCCAGACGGATCGGCAGCCGGTGACGCCGTGACGATCGACGCCGTCACCGGCGTCAACCGCCTGACCGTCGACGCCGGGATGATCGAGCGGTGGTGGCCCCACACGCACGGGGCCCAACCGCTGTACGAGCTCACCGTCCGGCTCCTCGCCGGTGATGCCGCGGTCGACACCCGTACCGTCCGCGTCGGCTTCCGCACGATCGAGCTCGACACCGGAGCCGACGCCACCGGTGCCGCGTTCACCTTCGTCGTCAACGGACGGCCGATCTTCGTGCGCGGCGTCAACTGGATCCCCGACGACGCCTTCCCGACCCGCATCACCGCCGAGCGGTACCGCGAGCGACTCACGCAGGCGGTCGACGCACACTGCGACATGATCCGCGTCTGGGGTGGCGGCATCTACGAGGACGACCGCTTCTACGACCTCTGCGACGAGCTCGGCCTGCTCGTCTGGCAGGACTTCCTGTTCGCGTGTGCCGCCTACCCCGAGCACCTGCTCGCCGTGGAGGTCGAGGCCGAGGCGCGCGACAACGTGTCGCGGCTGATGCACCACGCCTCGCTCGCGATCTGGAACGGGAACAACGAGAACATCTGGGGCTACTGGGACTGGGGCTGGCAGGAGGTGCTGGCGGGCCGCTCGTGGGGTGCCGGCTTCTACCACGGCACGCTGCCGGCGGTGTGCGCCGAGCTCGACCCGGGCCGGGCGTACTGGCCGGGCAGCCCGTGGAGCGGATCCGGCGTGATGGCCCCGAACGCCGATGCGCACGGCTGCGTCCACGTGTGGGACGTCTGGAACCAACTCGACCTCGACCGCTACCGCGACCACACGCCGCGCTTCGTCGCCGAGTTCGGCTGGCAGGCACCGCCGTCGTGGACGACCATGAGCGAGCACGTGGCGCCTGAGCACTTCCGCCGCGATTCGGCGGCGATGCGTAACCACCAGAAGGCGACCGACGGCGACCTCAAGCTCGACCGCGGCATCGTCGCCCGCTTCGGACCGATCGACGACCTGGAGTCGTTCTGGTACGCCGCGCAGGTGGTGCAGGCCCGCGCCGTCCGCACCGGCATCGAGCACTTCCGGTCGCTCCGCCCGTACTGCATGGGCACGATCTGGTGGCAGCTCAACGACTGCTGGCCGGTCGCGAGCTGGGCCGTGGTCGACAGTGCCGGTCGCCCGAAGCCCGCCTGGGACGCGCTGCGCGACGCGTACCGACCTCGCCTGCTGACCATCCAGCCTCGCGGCGACCGCCTGGTGCTGTTCGCCGTCAACGACACCGACCAACCGTGGGAGCTCGATGCAACCGTGCAGCGACTGCGCCTCGACGGCGACACGGTCGCCGCCGAGCGGATCACGGTACGGGTGGAGCCGTGGGAGACGCACTCGGTCGTGATCGGCCCGACGGTCGCCCTACCGGCTGACCCACGCGACGAGGTCATCGTCGCTGCCGATGCCGCCGGTGGCGGCGAGGCCTGGTGGTGGTTCGCGCCCGATCGTGAGCTCACCCTGCGCCCATCAGCGCTCGTCGCCACCTGGAGCGAGAACGACGGGCGGGTCGAGATCGATCTGTCATCACAGGTCGTGGTCCGCGATCTCGTGCTCACCCCCGAGCGAGTCGACCCGGCCGCACGCATCGACCCTCGAGTGGTCACCCTCCGCCCCGGCGCCACGACACGTGTCACGGTCACCGGGCTCGGCGTCGACGACATGACGCGACTGCTGACGGCTCCGGCGTGCCGGTCGGTCGCCGACCTGTTCGCCTGACGGGTCGCTGCGTCACTGTCGGACCGGCTATCGAACCCGTCCGCGAACCAGGCATCATGCTCCCGACGTAATGGCAGGTGTTCTGCACACCGGAGCGCCGAGCTCCTGCACACCGACGAGGCAACATGTCCGAGACCATCACCCCCACCCCCGAGACGAGCGGCGGTATCCCGACCTGGGTCAAGCGCACCGTGCTCGGGCTCATCGCCACCGTCGTGCTGTTCTTCGGGGCGATCTTCCTCTACGCCAAGGTCCTGAACGACAGCCCCGACGAGTTCACCTCCGCCGACCTCGACGCAGCGCTCGCCGTCGAGACCACCGCACCTGGGGCCGACGCCGCTCTGCCCACCGAACCTGCGGCCGAACCCACGACGCCGGCGACGAGCGCACCGGCGACCTACGCCTCCGGGACCACCGCTCCCGTTCCCGCCGCAGCCCCGTCGACGGCGCCGTCCACGGCGGCCGCAGCGGCAGGCTCGTCGTGGGTGGCGACCGACGCGTCGCAGGTGGGGTACCGGGTGGAGGAGATCCTGTTCGGGGTCGACACCACGGCCGTCGGCCGCACCGACCAGGTCGACGGATCACTCGCGATCGACGGGACGCAGGTCACCGCGGTCGAGTTCACCGTCGACGTCGCGGCGATCGAGAGCGACGACTCGCGACGCGACGACCAGTTCCGCGGCCGGATCATGTCGGCCGACGAGTTCCCGACGGCGACGTTCGTGCTCACGGCTCCGATCGACCTTGGCGCCGAACCGGCCGACGGCGTCGAGGTCGCCACGACCGCCACCGGCGAGCTGACCCTCCGGGGGGCCACCCAGCCGGTGACCTTCGACGTGGTCGCCAAGCAGGACAACGGCCTGATCGGCGTGCAGGGCGGCATCCCGGTGGTGTTCGCCGACTACGGCATCGCCAACCCGTCGTTCACCGGCATCACCACCGAGGACAACGGCCTGGTCGAGTTCGTGCTGGTGTTCCAGCCCACCTGACCCGCGGTCAGGAGAGCAGCTCGCGGACGCGCTCCTTGGGGCGACCGATGATCGCGCGGTCGGCGGTGACGAGCACCGGGCGCTGCATGATCATGGGGGTGGCGACGAGCACGTCCACGATCTGGTCGACCGTCTGGACGTGGGCATCCGTGAGACCCTGCTTCGTCCACAGCGAGTCGCGGCGGACCAGATCGGTGGGCGGATCCTCCAGCTTGGCGATGATCGCCCGCAGCGTTGCCGCATCCGGCGGCGCCTTGCGGTAGATCACGATCTCGGTCTCGACCCCGAGCTCTTCGGCAATGCTCACGGCACTGCTCGACGAGCTTCAATTCGGGTTGTGGTAGATGGTCACCTTGCTCGTGCTCATGGTCGCCACCGTAGTGCCTGGCCGGCGTCGGACACCGGGTGCCACAGCCTTCGCGTAGCGTGACGGGCACCGGCTTCCCCCTCGACCCATCGCCGCTGTGCGGCGTCCGAGAAGAGGGTTCCCATGCACCTCGTCCCCCACCATCATCGGCTCCCGCGCGCCGGGATCGATCCGATCGACCGGCACGAGCTCGGCCTCGCCGTCGTCGTAGCGACCGTTACCACCCCCCGCCGCTTCGAGACGATCGCCGTGCTGCTCGACGACGCACGCCGCGGCCTCGCCATCGTCGTCGTGTCCGACACGATCCGACCCGAATCGGTCATCGATGTGGTCGAGTGCATCGCCGATCCCGTCGCTCGTGACGGACGGGTCGATGCGATCGTGCTCGGGAGCGTCCGCCCGACCGGTGGCGTCACCCCCGACGACCTCGACCGCTGGCTGGAGCTCAGCGACATCGTCGACGATCACGGCGCCGAGCTGCTCGAGTGGTACGTGCTCGGCGAACGCAACGTGTGGTGCCCACGCGACCTGTTGGGCGAGGCGCCACGCTGGTGAGCCGCACCGCCGTTCGGGTTTCAGCCGCCTGCCGCGGCCCGCCGCTGGGTCGGGGTCAGCCGCAGGCCCGCCGCCTTCAACCGCCGCAGCAACACCCGACTGTCGACGACCTCGGCACCGGCGGCGATCAACGCGTCCCGGTACTCCTCGGGCACGTCGTAGTGATCGCCCTGGAAGCCACGACGGGGGATGCCGTTGGCATCGGCGAAGTCGTGCAGTTCATCGAGGGAGCAGTCACTGACGAGATGGCACCAGCGACGTTCGCGGTACCACCAGCGGGCTTCGTCGATCAGGATCGTCACGTTGATCGGTGGCGGAACTCGTCGATCGAAGCGGGCCGGAACCGGACGGCGACGCCGATCAACGGCGCCGGATCACCCGGACGCCACGCTTCACGCGCACACGCAGGGGGACCGGTTGCGACGGCTTGCTCAACCCCATGACGCCGAGCAGCCCTGCAGCCACCGTGATCACGGCTGCGGTCACACCGGTCGAAGCGAACATGTGCTGAGTGTACGGGGCAAGCAGGCCGTTGACCAGCCAAGCGGCCACGTACTGTGAGCGCGATGATCGATCCCGCGCGCACGAACGAGACGACCGAGCTCCTGCAGGCCATGATCCGCAACGCGTGCGTCAACGACGGCACACCCGAGTCCGGCGGCGAGACCCGCAACGCCGACGTGCTCCAGCAGGTCCTCGAAGGCGCCGGCCTCGATGTCGCCCGTTACGAGGCGCTGCCCGGGCGCGCCTCGGTGGTCGCCAGGATCGAGGGCACCGACCCCGATGCACCGTCGCTGTGCCTGATGGGCCATACCGACGTCGTCCCGGTGAGTCCCGACGGATGGCACCACGACCCGTTCGGCGGGGAACTGATCCGCAACGCGGACGGCCTCGACGAGGTGTGGGGTCGCGGCGCGATCGACATGCTCAACCTCACCGCGTCGATGGCGGTCGCGGTCCGGCACCTCGCGCGCACCGGGTTCCGTCCACGCGGCACCCTGATCTACTTCGGTGTCGCCGACGAGGAAGCCGGCGGCGACTTCGGGGCGGGCTGGCTGTTCGGCCACGAACCCGAGGCGATCGACGCCACCTACTGTCTGACCGAGCTGGGCGGTTGGTCGCACGTCGACCCCCACGGCCACCGGCACGTGACCGTCAACGTCGGCGAGAAGGGCCTGGCGTGGCGCCGGCTGCGCGTGCACGGCACACCCGGTCACGGGTCGATGCCCTTCGGTGCCGACAACGCCCTCGTCAAGGCGGCCGAGATCATCCGTCGCCTCGCCGAGCACCGGCCCACCCCGTACCTCGGGGACGTCTGGCGGGCCCAGGTCGAGTCGATGAGCCTCCCGGCGGAGCTCCGCGACGCGCTCCTGTCACCCGACCACCTCGACGACACGTTGGCCACCCTTCCGGTGCCGATCGCCCGCTCGTGCCATGCGCTCACGCACACGACCATCTCCCCGAACGTCGCCCATGGCGGGCAGAAGACCAACGTGATCCCCGATGCGGTCGACATCGATGTCGACATCCGCACCGTGCCCGGAACCACACGCGCCGACGTCGAGGCGATGCTCGCCGAGGTGCTCGGTGAACTCGCGCCGCACGTCGAGGTCACCGAGCTGCAACACGGCGACGCCACACAGTCGCCGATCGACCCGACCCTCTGGGATGTGCTGACCAAGCGCACCCAGGTGGCCTACCCCGACGCCCGGCTGGTGCCGGGTCTGGTGGTCGGCGGCACCGATGCCCGGTTCTACCGCGACCGCGGGCGGGTCGCCTACGGGGCCGGCCTGTTCTCGCCCTCGATGGACATGTCGACCTTCGGTGATCGCTTTCACGGCCACGACGAACGGATCGACGTGGAGAGCCTCGGCCTCGCCACCGAGTTCTGGATCGGGATCGCGAAGGACCTGCTCGGCTGACGCGCGCAGCAGCGGTCAGCGTTGGCGGTGGAGGCGGGCGCGCGCGGCGGCGAGCTGCTCGGCGAGCACGGCCTCACTGTTCGGGTCGGCAGCGACGGGGCGTTGGTCGAGCTGGACGAGGCGGGCGATCGATGCGTGGACGGCGTCGAAATCACGCCGGTGCGAGCGCGGCAGCTGACGCCGCGCGCTGAGCACGCTCCTCCACGAAGCGAACATCGCTGCCTCAGCAGAGCTGATGCCATAGCGGGCGACCACCGAAGGCACACCGGCGATGAACCGGCCCTGCTCGCGGCGCCGCATCACCACCATCGTGACGGCAACGGCGATGAAGAGCAGGACGAACAGGGCGGCCATCACGAGCACCACGCCGATCGCGACGTCCTCGTCGATGGTCGAGTCGATCTCGCCGAGGGCGAGCGAGCCGTTCCACGCCATGTGGCTGGCAACCGCGAGCGCATACCCCCACATCGCCGACGGCCAGATCCGGACTCCCCGCCTCACCGCGATCCCGATGGCGAGCCCGATCCAGAACGTGAACAGCGGATGGGCGAATGGGGTGAGCAGCGCGCGCAGTATGAACACCGGGAGGAACGCTCCCTCGACGGACGCCTGCGCGAAGTAGGTCATGTCCTCGACCACCGCGAAGCCGAGCGCCACCCACGCCGCATAGACGATGCCGTCGCTCACGCCGTCGACCTCGCGTCGGCGGACCGCCCAGACGATCCCGAGGCCCTTGAGCGCCTCTTCCACGATCGGCGCCGACAGCACGATCGCTGCCGCCTCGCCGGCCGTGATCGCGACCACGGTGTTGATGATCACGGCGCCGACGATCGCGACCGACGCTCCCCACAGCACCGCGTGCACCTTCGAGGCCCGTGGCTCCGGTTCGACGCGATCGAACCACGCGACCACCGGGAGGACGAGCGCGAGCGGCACCAGACCGGCCAACACGGCGATCGGCTCGAGGATCGCCAGGATCACGACGCCGACGACTGCCAGCGGCGCGCACACTGCGACCGGGACGCTCAACCATCGCGGCCACCAGGGCCGCCTGCGGACGGTGGTGCCGGCACCCGTCGCCCCGCCGCCGAACGCGGCCTCGGTGAACGTCGTCCACATCGTCCCGTTCCACCAGCGCCACCCGGCGGGTCGCAACGGGTCGGGGTACCAACCCGCCGGCGGGCCACCCGGCGCAGGCGTGGGCGGCGGCAGCTGACCACTCACGAGTCGACTCCCGCGAACGCGGCCATGTGGAAACGCATCTGGTCGGGCCCGTAGCGACCATCGGCGTTGACGGGACACGCGAGCCGCGCCGCGCACCCGGCCGAGAGGCAATGCGGCCCGTCGCCTGAGCGCACGTGACCGGCGCACGCGTCGACGTCGTACGTGGTGGCGCCGGCCGCATCGAGTCCGAACGCGTCGACCGGGCAGGTGTGCAGGCACGGCTGGTCGGCGCAGTCGAGACACGGCGAGCGCCGAGCGCCCACGGGCGGGAGGCCCGCCAGCTCGACGGGGAAGAGGAACGCGCCCCGGTACGCGTGCCAGAGCCCGTGCTCGGAGTGGACGAGCAACCCGATCGGCGACTGCCACACGTCGTCGGCGCGCGCCGCCCAACGCTGGAACGGCTGGAAGGGCTCATCGCTCGGATGGATGAAGCACGCCCCGAACCGGGCGGCGAGCGGTTCGAGCACCGAGCGCGTCCACCGGTCGAGGGGATCGGGCTCGGCGGGCTCGGCGGGCTCGGCGGCACGGAAGTGCGGCCAGATCGACCCCCCGACGTTGCCGATCACGATCACCGTCCTGGTGGGTTCGCCGCCGAGGCTCGATGGGACCGTGTCGGTCGGCCCGGGCACGAATCCGCCGCGCGCGACGAACCCGGTGGTGGCGACGGCAGTGGCGACCTCGTCGTAGAGCACGAGCCGTCATCCTGGCACACTGGGGGGATGGCGGAACTGGAAACCCTCCCGGCGGAGACCATCCCCGACGTCGATGAGGTCACCGAGACCGACGAGCCGGTCGTCGCCCACATCGTCAAGGTCGGACCGGGAGAGTCGGCGGCGGCCAAGGTGCTGGAAGCGCGCATCACCGGGACACCGATCGAGGCGCTGTGCGGCTTCATCTGGGTGCCCTCGCGCGACCCGCGCCAGCTCCCGATGTGTCAGGCCTGCAAGGAGGTCTACGACATGTTCAAGATCTTCAACGACGGCCTTCGTGATTCCCCGTCCGAGTGATCGTCCGGAGCAGGCGGCGACGCCGCTGAACCTGCGTTTCGCAGCGCGCGCCGTGCTGCTCGACGAGGACGACCACGTGCTGCTCGTCCGGTTCGAGTTCCCGACTGCGACCGTGTGGGCGCTCCCGGGCGGCGGCCTCGATCCGGGGGAGGACGACGAGGCGTGCCTGCGCCGCGAGCTCCGGGAGGAGCTCGGCCTGCAGCAGGTGGACATCGGACCTCGGATCTGGACCCGCGAGCACGTGATCCCGATGCGGACGGGCCACGACGGCCAGCGCGATCACGTCCATCTCGTGCGTGTCGCGCGGTTCGATCCGGTGCCCGAGATCGGGTGGCCCGCCCTTCGCGACGAGTTGGTGCACGAGATGCGATGGTGGTCGATCAGCGAGATCGCCGCGGCCGGCGGATCCACCACGTCTCCGGTGCGTTTCGCCCCGACTCGGCTCGCCGCGCTGCTGCACGAACTCGTCGTCGACGGCCCACCGGCGGCGCCGCTCGACACCGGGATCTGACGCACCGAACCGCTCAAGGCTTCCTCAAGGTCGACGGCGCGCCAGCCGATGACTGCATCGTGACGACTGGTACCGACCTTTCGATCCGGCACACCGTGGCCGGGGTGGTCGATCACGTCGTCGATGGCGTTCCCGGGGTGACCGGTGCGTTGATCGCGACCGCGGACGGTTTCGTCATCGCCGCCCGGTTGCCCGAGGGGCTCCCGTTCGACTCGGCGGCACTCTCCGCGATGTCGGCCGCCACGCTCGCGCTCTCCAGCCGACTCGTCGCAGCGGCCGGTGCCGCCCCGATCGAGATCTCGGCGGTTCGCTCCGCCGACGCCCAGGTCATCGTGTTCGCGATCGGGGCATCTGCGGTGCTCACGGTGCTGGCCGACCGGTCGGCTGACAGCGCCCGCATCGAGCGCATCGGCCGCGAGGTCTCACTCGGCCTCGCCCGGGCGTTCGCCGCCCCGACCTGACGGCGGGGACCGGCCGGCGAGCGTCAGCCGAGCAGGTTGTTGATCGTGAACTCGACGCGCCGGTTGCGCGCCCGGCCTTCCTCGGTCGTGTTGTCCGCGATCGGACGTGATTCGCCGAACGCCTCGCGGGTCAACCGGTTCGGGTCGACACCTGCCTCCATGAGATAGTCGAAGATCGCGTCGACCCGCGCCTTGGAGAGCACCATGTTCTCGTGGTACGTGCCGTCAGCGTCGGTGTGGCCCTGGATGTCGATCGTGACCTGAGGGTTCTGGTTCATCAGCGTGATCCCGAGGTCGATCACGCCACGCGACGACTTGTGCACCAGGCTCGACCCTTGGTCGAACAGCACCGAGTCGCGGACGTACACGGGGGCCGACAGCGGGCGAGCCGCGTTCGGGTCGATCTCGTACTCCACGACCACGTTCGCATCACCGACGACGAGCGCCGCCTTCGATCGGAGTTCGTCGGCCGTTGCCTGATCGGGCACGGCACCCCGCAGGTACACCTTCCCGCCGGTGAAGTCAGCCCATCGCACCGGCAGCTCAGCGCTCGTCGAGCCCGGGTCCCACGACGACGCAACCGTTGTGGTTGTCGTGCTGGTCGTCGTGCTGGTCGTCGTGCTGGTCGTCGGTGCGGTAGCGGTCGTGGTCGGTGCGGTCGTCGTCGTCGGTGCGGACGTCGTGGTCGGTGCGGTGGTCGTCGTGGTCGGTGCGGTGGTCGTCGTCGTACTGACCACCGGCGGCGCAACGCTCGGGACTGGTACCGCTGCCTGGGCCACCACGGTGCCCGGCGGTTCGCTCGCTTCCGACGGGTCGGTCACACCGCCCTCGACGGCGGTCGATCCCGACTCCGGCTCGACCGTGCCGGCTGCATCCCCGGCGACATCGTCGTCCCCCGCTCGATCGGCGATCGCAGCGACCCCCACGACGACGCCCACGACGAGGATCGCCCCGCCGACTGCAGTCGGCCAGCGGCGAGCCGGCGGTGGGGGTGGCAGCGGCTGGCTCGCGAGCTTGTCCGCGAGACTGATCAGCGCCTCGGTGCGTGCGCTCGAGCCGGGGTCGATGCTCATTCGGCGGCTGCCGCCACCTCGGTGACGGTGTTCAGCAGGCTGCGGAGCTCGGACTGCATGTCGACCAACCGGGCGCGGATCGCCTGGCGCTGCCCCTCGAGGTCGATCACCTGACGGTGCATCGTCTCCACTTCGCTGCGGGCCTGGCCCACGCTGGCAGCGATCGTCGCTCGCGTCGCCTCGGCCTCACGATCGATCTCCGCGGACCGGTTCTCCGCGGCAGCGATGATCTCGGCGCCCTGCTGCTGGCTGCGCTCGAACGACTTCGTTGCGTTGCGAGCCGCCTCGGTGTTGATCTCGGCCGCTTCCGCGTGGGCGGTCTGCACGATCTGCTTCGCCTCGGCGTGTGCGTTGGACCGGACCGCCACGACCTCGGCGTTGATCTCGGCGGCTTCGGTCCGGGCGGCCTCCAGGACGCGATCGGCGTCGGACTTGGCGGCGGCGCGGATCGATGCTGCATCGGCGTTGGCGGTGTTGGTGAGCGCAGCTGCGTCGGCGTTCGCCTTCGCCATCACGCGCTCGACGTTGTGCCGTGCGGCCTCCATCAACTCGTTCGTCTCGCGGCTCCACTCGGCGAAGACGTCGATGGTGGGAGATGGCGGCGCCGCGTTCAGGACCTCGAGCTGTTCACGGAGGCGTTCGTTGTCGGCAGCCACCGTCTTGAGCTCGGTCGAGAGCGTCGTCATGACCCGGTGGACCTGTTCCGGGTCGTACCCGCGCCTCACCAATTCGAGTTGCTCGCCCAGTCCATCCAACCCGTTGATCACCTGCATGGGGGAAGAGAATAGGGCTTCTGAGAACCCTGTGATCAAGCCTTCGTCGAGTCTTGAGTTTGAACGGCACGATGGCACAGAACGTGCCCACGCAGTGCCGCTTCGTGGCGAGTTTCGCCTCTCAACGCGGCCTTTCACCCACTATCGGAAGTCGCGACTCGGGGTGGTCGCTGGAAGCGGCAGCGGGGCGAGGTGATCGGCGACGATGTTGATCACCCCCTCGCTACGTTCGAGGCGGCCACGGATCAGCATCGCCGACGCACTGCGCGCCACCGTGCGGTAGCGGGCCCAGCACCCCTTCGACACGACCACGTTGATCAGACCGGTCTCATCTTCGATGTTCAGGAACGTCACGCCCTGCGCGGTCATCGGGCGCTGGCGATGGGTGACCACCCCCGCGATCGTGACCCGACTCTTCGGTTCGACGTCCCACAGCCCGGTGGAGGTGACGACCCCGAGCTCGCCGAGCCGGTCACGCAGGAAGCGGGTGGGGTGACCCGCCGGCGACACCCCCGTGGCCCACAGGTCGGCGACCGACTCCTCGACCGGGGTCATGCCGGGGAGGGTGGGTGGGCGGTCGCCGGTGACGATCCCGGGGAGCCGGCCGGGGCGCGACTGGGCGACGGCCCCGACCGCCCACAGTGCCTCGCGCCGCTCGAGCCCGAAGCACTCGCCGAACACGCCGGCGGTGGCCATCGCCTCGAGTTGGGCCAGTGTGAGCTCGGGGACGCGCCGCACGAGATCCTCCGGCGACGCGTACGGGCCGCGTTCACGGCGCTCGGCCTCGATCCGTTCGGCGAGGTCGGTGCCGAGGCCGCGCACCGACGACAGCCCGAGCCGCACCGCATCACCGCCGTCCTCCAGAGACGCGGCCGCCAGCGACGCGGCGAGGTCGGGGGTGCGCACGGCGACGCCGTGGCGGCGGGCGTCCTGCACCAGGGTGTGTGGCGACCAGAACCCCATCGGCTGCGCATTGATCAGCGCTGCGCAGAACGCCGCCGGCTCGTGGTGCTTGATCCACGACGAGGCGTAGACGAGATAGGCGAAGCTCACCGAGTGCGACTCGGGGAAGCCGTAGTTCGCGAACGCCTTCATCTTGTGGAAGATCTCGTCGGCGATGTCACCGGTGATACCCCGCTCGGCCATGCCCGCGTACAACCGCTCCCTCAGGCGGTCCATCCGGCTCGCCGAGCGCTTCGACCCCATCGCCTGGCGCAGCTCGTCGGACTGGGACGGGGTGAACCCGGCGACGTCGATCGCCATCTGCATCAGCTGCTCCTGGAACAGCGGCACGCCCAGCGTCTTGCCGAGGCTCTTCTCGAGCAGCGGATGGAGATAGGTGACCGGCTCCTGACCGTTGCGACGCCGGATGTACGGGTGCACCGACCCGCCCTGGATGGGGCCCGGACGGATCAGCGCCACCTCGACGACGAGGTCGTAGAAACGGCGCGGCTTGAGGCGCGGCAGGGTGGCCATCTGGGCGCGCGACTCGATCTGGAACACGCCGACGGTGTCGGCGCGGCAGAGCATCTCGTAGACCTCGTCCTCCTGCGGGATGGTGGCGAGGTCGATCTCGTAGCCGCGCGCATCACGGATGAGGTCGACGGCGTAGTGCAGCGCCGAGAGCATGCCGAGGCCGAGCAGGTCGAACTTCACCAGGCCCGCCGCCGCACAGTCGTCCTTGTCCCACTGGAGCACCGACCGGCGGTCCATCCGGCCCCACTCGACCGGGCACACCTCGATCACCGGCCGGTCGCAGATCACCATGCCGCCCGAGTGGATGCCGAGATGGCGCGGGGCGTCCTCGATCTGGCGGGCGAGATCGAGCACCGGTTCGGGGATCGTGCAGTCGGGTTGGGCGGCGGTGGCCTCGACGCCACCCCACCCGTCGATCTGCTTCGCGTACGCGTCCTGCTGGCCGGTGGTGTGGCCGAGCGCCTTGGCCATGTCGCGGATGGCCGAACGGGCGCGGTAGGTGATGACGTTCGCGACCTGCGCGGTGTGGTGCCGGCCGTGCTTGTCGTACACGTACTGGATCACTTCTTCCCGCCGGTCGCTCTCGATGTCGATGTCGATGTCGGGCGGCCCGTCACGTTCGGTGGACAGGAAGCGCTCGAACAGCAGTCCGAGCGACACCGCGTCGGCTTTGGTGATCCCGAGCGCGTAGCAGACCGCCGAGTTGGCCGCGCTCCCCCGCCCCTGGCAGTAGATGTCGGCCCGGCGGCAGAACTCGACGAGGTCCCAGACGACGAGGAAGTACCCGGCGAACCCGAGGTGCTCGATGATGCGGAGCTCGCGGTCGATGGTGGCCCACGCCCGCACGTTCCGTTCACGTGGGCCGTAGCGGCGGGTGGCTCCCTCTTCGGTCAGATGGCGGAGGTACTGCATCTCCGTCAGCACGCGTCCATCGAGCTCGGGGCACGGGAACGGCGGGAGGCTCGGAGCGACGAGCGCGAGATCGAACGCGGCGGCGCGGCCGATCTCGCCGGCGAGCTGGACGACACCGGGGTAGCGGGCGAAGCGACGGAGCTGCTCGGCCCCCGAGCGCAGATGGGCGCCGGCGGCGGCGGGCAGCCAGGGGTCGATCTCGTCGAGGCTGCACCTGGCGCGTACGGCTGCCACCGCGGTGGCCAGCTTGCGCTGGGCCGGAGCGGCGTAGTGGACGTTGCTGGTGGCGATGCACTCGACGCCGACGCGGTGGGCGATCTCGACGAGCGCGTCGTTGCGGGCCGAGTCGATCGGATCGCCGTGATCCCAGAGCTCGACGAGCACCCGGTCGCGCCCGAACGCGCTCACCAACCGTTCGAGCTCACGCCGCGCCGCCGACGGCCCGTCGTCGAACAGGGCCGACGGCACCGCCCCTTTCCGGCATCCGGTGAGCGCCCACACCGTCCCGCTCGTGGCGTCGGCGATGTCGGCGAACGAGAACTGCGGGGCGCCCTTCTCCCCCGCCAGGTGCCCGAGGCTGAGCGCTCGTGCGAGGCGCGCGTAGCCGGTGGGTCCATCGGCCAGGAGCACCAGGTGATGGCCGGCAGGATCAGGAGCATGGGCGTCGGGGAGTTCGCCGGTGTCGACCTGGAACAGGGTGTCGACCTCGGACCGAGCGACGCGCTGGTGCGGGGCCAGGCCGGGTGTGAGCGTGATCTCGGTGCCGAACACCGTGGGCAGGCCGACGGCCCGCGCTGCCTCGGCGAAGCGGACGATGCCGTAGAAGCCGTTGTGATCGGTGAGCGCAAGGGCTTCGAGCCCGAGCCGAGCGGCCTCGGTGACGAGCTCTTCGGGGTGCGAGGCGCCGTCGAGGAACGAGAAATTGGAGTGGCAGTGGAGCTCGGCGTAGGGCACCGTGCCGGGCACGCGGGTGAGACTCGGTTCGAACGCTCGGCGCGTACGACCCCACGCCGGGCTGTCGCCACCGGCGTTCCACGACGGTGACCCCGGAGCGCGCCCGTCACGACGCAACGCCGGACGGGGCCGACCCGAGAGCGTTGCCTCGAGCTCGTCCCAGGTCCACGACGGGTTGTTGAACGCCACCGCGCGAGTATCGAACACTCGTTCCCCCGCGCGCAAGCCGCGGTCGAACTGGTGTTCGCGAAGCGTGCACGCCGAACGGACGGACGGATGCGTTGGTCAGCGGCCGGCGCGGCGGGCGGCTTTGTCGGCCATCGAGCGCTCGTCTGCGGCGGCCTGGGCCGCTTCGACGTCGGCGTACGGCGGGCACGAGGCGCCGCCTACCGAGAGCGACAACGGGAGACCGTGTACCAGGGGGTGGTGTGCGATCGCGACCCGCACGCGCTGGACCAACTCGAGGCAGTCGAGCTCAGGATGGTCGACAACGAGCATGCCGAACTCGTCACCACCGATGCGGGCCACCAGCGCACCGGGCGGTGCTGCAGCCTGCAGGGCCTCGCCGGCGGCTCGGATCAGGTCGTCACCTGCGTCGTGACCGATGGTGTCGTTCACCCGCTTGAGGCCGTCGACGTCGGCCAGCACCACCGTCACCGACCGACCCATCGGATTCGCCGCGAAGCGCAACGCAGCGCGCGCCGTCGCCTCGTTCCACGCCCGCCGGTTGGCGATGCCCGACACCGGGTCCTGCCGGGCAGCTTCGACCGCGGCCTCGAACGCCTCGCTGATGACGACCGCTTTCTCGAAGTGCTCCGTGCGGTCGCGTCCGAGTAGGGCCAAGATGCCGATCGGGCACACCGCGAACACGAGCGCCCAGAGGCTGGCGTCGGCTGCGAGCACGGCGGCGACACCGATCGGGGCCAGCATCGCATCCACCGACCATGTCCACGACAGCGGTCGCGGCAGCACCGTCCACGAGAGCC
Organism: Ilumatobacteraceae bacterium; assembly: GCA_022843125.1. GTDB lineage: Bacteria > Actinomycetota > Acidimicrobiia > Acidimicrobiales > Ilumatobacteraceae > Ilumatobacter. The sequence goes on along the minus strand of JALHOG010000022.1, from coordinate 35,237 downwards.
CCAGCGCTGCGCACCGCAGCAGCGCGATCACGGCGTCCAGCAGGAACTGGGCTGCGACGGCGAGTACGTAGACCGGCCAGTGGTCGAGCGAGACGGTGTCGAGGTCTGCGGCGGCGAGCACGACGACCGGACCGATGCAGTGCCACCCTGACATCGCCCGAACGAGCAGATCGTGGACCGAGGGCCGCTCGCTGATGCTCAGCACGAGGCCGAGTAGCACCATCAGCGGCACGTACTCCACCGGGAGGAGCAGCATGCCGACCATGAGCGTCGTCTGGGTCGGCACGGCTGCGCCGCCGGCCGACTCGAACACGACCCTCGACGCCAGCGAGTGCGCAGCGACGAGCAAGGCGAACGTGAGCAACTCGCGGGCGGTGGGCGCTCCGTGTCCGGCGAACAGCGCTGCGGCGGTCACCACGAAGGCGCCGCCGACGGCGATGGCGCTCCACCGGTCGAACCAACCGAGTTCGGCGTCATCCTGCTGACGGACCTCGGCGACCGTGCGCGCGTCGGTGATCGCCTGCTCGAGCTCAGGGCTCGTCGGTGACGTCGCAGTGGTCATCGTCCTGATGAATCGGCCGAGGGCACCCGTCCGGTGAGACGAACGGAGGGATCTTGATCAAACCGACACGAGGAACGCTCACGCTGTGTCGGCCTCGTCAGCCCACAGGGCATCGGAGCGCGCGATCACCAGCCGACCCGATGCAGCGACCGGGTGATCAGCGGGCCACCCACGGGTCGATCATCACGTCGTCGACGAGCCACGATCCCCAACGACCATCGATCGGCGTGAAGTACACCGTGATCCACTGCTGGCCGTCGGCCCCGCGGACGTTCGGCATGTCGATGATCGGCGACACTTCCCACCGGCTCGACGAGCTGGTGACGTACGAGGTGCTCGCGGCATAGCCGTTCTGACCGACGACCTCGATGTGCACCTCCATCGTCCGCCCGCCTGCCGGCGCCCGGTAGAAGAAGCGCAACGACTCCTCGTTGGCGAACACGCACATCGACGGCGACATCGCCGTCGACCACGACGGGAGACGCATCGCCCGCTGGCCGTGCCCGTTGATCGCATGCGAGTTCTGCCCCGAAGCGACACCGGCCCCACCCCAGGTGGTCCATGGGCTCCGGCTTCCCTCGAAGGTGCCGCCGTTGGCGACGAAGTACAGGTTGTTGTCGCCCCAGCGAGCGAACGACCTCGAGGTGGTACGGGTCTCGCACGGCCCGGCCATCGCCGTTCCAGCGGTACCGACCACACCGAGACTCGTGATGATCGTTGCGACAACTACCGCACGCTTGATGAGCTGCATGTGCTCTGTTCCTTCCGCCGTTGATGTGCCGTGGTTCCGCCCCGACACAGGGAGCAGCATCAAGCACGATCAGTGGGAAGACAAGCACCGACCGTCGTTCTTGATCGACGTTTGACTCAAGTTCTACGCAGCGCCGCGGAATCGTCCGCAGTGACACGCTGCGCATCAATGGACTGCGCCGTGGGATGATCGACCGATGAGCAACTCCCTCGTCGATGCCTCGCCGCGCTCCCTCGGACGTTTCTCGGTCGGTCCGCTCGCGTACGGGTTGTGGCGCTTCACCGGCGACGACATCGCCGCCGGTCGCGGCCTGATCGAGGCGGCGCTCGACGCCGGGATGAACCTGATGGACACCGCCGACGTGTACGGCCTCGACTGGGGCGGCACGGGGTTCGGCTCGGTCGAGGAGGGGCTCGGGCGGGTGCTCGCCGACGCGCCGCACCTCCGCGACCGGATGGTGCTCGCGACCAAGGGCGGCATCGCCCCGCCGGTGCCGTACGACTCGAGCCCGGGCTACCTGCGCGCTGCGTGCGAGGCGTCGCTGCGCCGCCTGCGCGTCGACGTGATCGACCTCTACCAGATCCATCGCCCCGACATGTACACCCACCCGGCGGCCGTGGCCGAGACGCTGATGGCGCTCCGCGCCGAGGGCAAGATCGTCGAGGTCGGGGTGTCGAACCACACCCCGGCACAGGTCGCCGCGTTGGCGGCGCACCTCGACGGCCCGATCGTGGCGACCCAGCCCGAGTTCTCGCCGGCCCAGCTCGCGCCGATGCGCGACGGCACCTTCGATCAGGCGATGGAGCGCGGGATCACACCGCTCGCGTGGAGCCCGCTCGGCGGCGGCAAGCTCGCCACCGGGGAGGGAGTGCGCCCCGAGCTGATCGCCGTGCTCGACGAGCTGGCCGCACGCGAGGGGGTCGACCGGGCGACGATCTCGCTCGCGTTCGTCCTCGCGCATCCAGCCCGGCCGGTCGCGATCATCGGATCACAACGCACCGACCGGATCGCCGGTGCGCCGGCCGCGTTCACCGTGCAGCTCGACCGCACCGACGTCTATCGCATTTTCGTCGCCAGCGAGGGCGTGCCCCTCCCGTGACGGATTGGGTCAGACCAACTCCGTCACGGCTCGAGCCGTGACGGAGTTGGTCTGACCCATTCCGTCACGTCACACGGGGTGTGCGTCAGCGGGCGATCCAGGGGTCGACCATCACGTCGTCGACGAGCCAGGTGCCACCCGACGACGAGAAGGTCAGGGTGATCCACTGATCGCCGTTGCTGTCGCGCATCGACGGGAGGTTGATGACCGGCGACACCTCCCAGCCCTGGGTCGCTGTGCCGAAGCCCCACGTGCTGATCGCCGTCCCCTGCGCGGTGGTCACTTCCATCCGCACCGTCAGCTGCCCCGAGCCGGGCGACTTGTAGAAGAACCGCAGGGTCTCCTCGTTGGCGGCGACGCAGAAGGCCTGCGACGTGATCGACGCCCCTGCGGGCAGGCGCATCGCCCTACCGTGACCTGGTCCGTTGATGCGCCACGGCGCCTGATCGGCGACGACGCCCGCGCCGGCGGTCCGCGTCCACTGCCCCGTGCTGCCTTCGAAGGTGCCCTGCGGGGCCACGAAGTACAGGTTCGGGTCGCCCCAGCGGGCGAACTTCTGGCTCATCGACCGGCTGGGGCACGTCGTCGCAGCCGATGCCGTGGACGTGGCGCCGATGACGCCGATGCCGGAGACGAGCGTCGCTGCCGCCAGGACGCGAGCGATGAATCGCATGAGAGGTTCCTTCCGCCTGTGTGGTCGGTGCCGTGGTTCCGCCACCGGCACACCCGGAGTATGCGAAACCCTGTTCGGCCGCACAAGCGATCCCGACGACTCTTGATCGCACTGTGATCGCGCGACCGCACCACGACGACTGTCGGGCGCCCCGCACCACCGAGCGTGACGGATTGGGTCAGACCAACTCCGTCACGGCTCGAGCCGTGACGGAGTTGGTCTGACCCATTCCGTCACGTCACACGATGTTGGTGATGGCGCCCTTGTCGGCGCCTTGGGCGAGTTTGGCGTACTTGGCGAGCACGCCGCTCGTGTAGCGCGGGGCGATCGGCGCCCAGCCGACCTTGCGTGCCTCCAGCTCGGCGTCGTCGACCAGCAGGTCGAGCGAGACGGTCGGCACGTCGATGCGGATCCGGTCGCCGTCGCGCACGAACGCGATCGGGCCGCCGTCGACCGCCTCGGGTGCGACGTGACCGATGCAGAACCCCCACGTCCCTCCCGAGAAGCGACCGTCGGTGATCAGCGCCACGTCGTGGCCACGACCGGCGCCCTTCAGCGCGCCGGTGATCGCCAGCATCTCGCGCATCCCCGGCCCACCCTTCGGACCCTCGTACCGGATGACGATGACATCGCCGGGCTGGATCTCGCCACCGAGCACCGCCGCCATCGCACCGTCCTCACCGTCGAACACGCGGGCGGGGCCCTCGAACGAGCGCTGCTCCTTCGTGAGCCCGGCGACCTTCACGACCGAACCGTTCGGTGCCAGCGTGCCGGTGAGCACGTTCACGCCGCCCTCCGCGTTGATCGGGGCCGACACCGGCCGCACGATCGTGCCGTCGGGCGCCGGCGGATCGATCTCGGCGAGGTTCTCCGCCATCGTCTTGCCGGTGACCGTGATCTCGTCGCCGTGCAGCAGACCCTCGTCGAGCAGGTGCTTGAGCACCACCGGCACGCCGCCGATGCGATCGAGATCGGTCATGTGGTACTTGCCGCCCGGCTTGGTGTCGGCGATGTGCGGCACCTTGCCGGCGATCCGGTTGAAGTCGTCGAGGTCGAGGTCGACCCCCGCCTCGTTGGCGATCGCGAGCAGGTGGAGCACGGCGTTCGTGGAGCCGCCGACCGCGTTGACGAGCGCGATCGCGTTCTCGAAGGCGCCCTTGGTGAGGATGTCGTGCGGTCGCAGGCCGATCCGGAGCATGTCGACCACCGCCGCGCCGGCACGGCGCGCGTCGTCCTCTCGCCGGCGGTCGACGGCGGGCGGCGATGCACTACCGGGCAGCGACAGTCCGAGCGCCTCGCCGATCGAGCTCATCGTGTTCGCCGTGAACATCCCGCCGCAGGCACCTTCACCGGGGCACGCGTTCTTCTCGATCGCGTACAGCTCGGCCTCGGTGATCTTGCCGGCGGCGCAGGCGCCGATCGCCTCGAACACCGAGGTGATGTCGAGCGCCGTCCCGTTCAGATAGCCCGGCAACGTCGAGCCGTTGTAGATGAACACCGCGGGCAGGTTCAACCGGGCGATCGCCATCATCATGCCCGGCATCGACTTGTCACAACCGCCGGTGGCGACGAGGCCGTCCAACCGCTCGGCGTGCATCACCGTCTCGACCGAGTCGGCGATGACCTCGCGTGACACGAGCGAGGCGCGCATGCCCTCGTGCCCCATCGAGATGCCGTCCGACACGGTGATCGTGCCGAACTCGAGCGCGACACCACCTGCGGAGCGCACCCCCTCCTTGGCCGCCGCGGTGAGGCGCTTGAGCGACACGTTGCACGGTGTGATCTCGTTCCACGACGAGGCCACCCCGACCTGTGGCTTGTCCCAGTCGTCATCGGTGAGTCCGACGGCGCGCAGCATCGCGCGCGCGGCTGCCTTCTGGATCCCGTCGGTGACGTCACGGGAACGGGGCTTGATGTCGACGGGAGTGTTGCTCTGCCACGGCATGCCGCCGAGGGTAGTGCGCGGCGCGATCCCCAACCTGGTGCGGGGCCCACCCGGAACGGGGCACTAACGTGCCCCGTCGGTGGAGGGCCTGATCGTCGTCGTACTCGTGGTCGCGGTGGGGATCGCGATCGTCTACGCCCTCCACCGGTACGAGCAGCAGCGGCGCGCCGCTGCCGTCGCCCTCGCCCACCAGCGCGGCTACCAGATCGAGGTCGCCGACAAGCCGCCACCCGACCTGCCGTTCGACGTGTTCGAGATCGGCAGCTCGCGGCGGGTGAGCTATCAGATCTGGCGTCCCGGATCGCACGACAGCGCGTTCCAGTACCGCTACACCACCGGGTCCGGGAAGAACAAGCAGACCCACAAACGTTCGTGCACCCTCGTCGAGGTCCCGTTCAACGCTCCGCACCTCGTGATCGGACCCGAGGGCTTCTGGTCGGCGATCGGCAAGGCGATCGGGATCCGCGACATCGAGGTCGAGTCGCCGCAGTTCAACAGCCGGTACCGCGTGCGGTGCGCCGACGAGCGCTTCGCGATCACCCTGCTGGACGCACCGATGATCGCGTGGATGCTGTCGCCCCACAGCGGTGGCGGCACCGTCACGTTCGAGCTGGGCGGGCGCTGGATGCTGTGCTGGGGCGACCGGATCGAGTTCGCGCAGCTGTTCGGCTTCCTCGAGTGGGCGCAGCACGCCCGCACCAACCTGCCGACCGTGCTCACCAGCCTGTATCCGCCGACATGAGCGACCTCGCGCCGCTGCTGGTGTTCGTCGGGCTGATCGCCGCCGTGCTCGGGATCGCGTATGCCGTGTCGTACAACCGGCTGATCGGGATGCGCAACGAGATCGCCGACTCGTGGGCGACGATCGATGTCGAGCTGCAGCGCCGCCACACCCTCGTCCCCCAGCTCGTGGACACGGTGCAGGCCTCGATCGCACACGAGCGCAAGGTGCTCGCCGAGCTGTCGCGCCGCAACGACGACGCGGTGGCAGCGCCGCACACGCCGAACGCGGCATCGATCTGGGAGCCGCCGCTCACCGCGGCGATCGCGCAGGTGCTCGCGCTCCGCGAGCACTATCCGTTGCTCAACTCGCAGCAGCAGTTCCTCGCGCTCCAGCGCGAACTCGCGACCACCGAGGACCGGATCGCCGCCGCACGCCGCTTCTACAACACGCGTGTCGTGCGGCTGAACACCGCGGTCGAGGCGTTCCCCTCGAACATCGTGGCGCGCCGTCACGCGATCGGGCGGGCCGACTTCTTCGATGCTGACTGACTCGCCAAGCGGGCCGGCATCGGCACCTGGTCGGCGAAGCGCATCGCGATCGAACCGGCGACCGCGAGGATCAGCACATAGCACGCGACGACCGGACCGAGATCGTCGTCGAGCCCGGCGGCGACACCCAACCCGGCGAGCACGATCGAGAACTCGCCGCGCGGGATGAGCGAGAGTGCGGCGCGCATCCGGCCCCGCGGCCCGACCCCCGCCTGGCCGGCCGCCCACCACCCGGTGCCGACCTTCGTCGCGGCGCCGACGACCGCGAGCCCGAGCGCGGGGAGCAGCACGGGCGGCAGCGTCGCCGGGTCGATCTGCAGGCCGAAGAACACGAAGAACAGCCCGCCGAACACGTCGCGGATCGGCATCAGCAGCTCGCGCCCACGATGGGCGACGCTGCCGGACAGGGTGAGGCCGACCAGGAACGCGATGACCGCCGCCGAGATCCGCAACTCCTCCGCCGCCCCGCCGACCAGCAGGGTGACGCCGAGCACCGTGAGCAGCAGCACCTCCTGCGACGGCGTGTCGAGCACTGTGCTGATCCGCTCGCCGTATCGCGATGCCACGATCAGCGCCAGCGCCACGACCGCCAGCGCGGCAGCGACCGAGGCACCGCCCTGGACCGGGGTGAGACCGAGGATCAGCACACCGACCACCGGCAGGAACACCGCCATCGCCAGGTCCTCGAGCACGAGCACCGTCAGGATCACCGGTGTCTCGCGGTTGCCGACGCGTCCGAGGTCGCCGAGCTGGCGGGCGATGATCCCCGACGACGAGATGTAGGTCGCGCCGCCGAGGAGGGTCGCGGCGATCGGGCCCCAGCCGAGCAGGAGGCCGAGCGCGACGCCCGGCACCGAGTTCGCGACCAGATCGACGACGCCGGCGCGCCAGCTGGTCGCCACTCCGGTCCGCAGATCGAGTGGGCTGTACTCGAGGCCGAGCAGCAGCAGGAGGATGACGACGCCGAGGTCGGCGCCGACGCGGACGAACTCGCTGCTCGCGTCGAGCGGGACGAGGCCCCCCTCGCCCATCGCCAGCCCGCTGATGAGGAAGAGCGGGATCGAAGGCACCCCGATGCGGTCGGCCAGGCGACCGACCACCGCCAGAACCACCAGCACGAAACCCAACTCGAGCAGGATCTGCCCGCTGGTGGATGCCGCGATCATCGTTGCTCCTGACGCACCCGCCCAGCGCGGGTCGCGCTCATCCGGCGAGCACGCCGAGCGCTGCGTGGACGCCCTGGACCGACCCGACGACGAGCGCGACGTCACCCGCCTCGAAGGCGAAGTCCGGCCCAGGCCCGGGGATCGACTGCTCGCCACGGATCACGGCGACAACCGATGCGCCGGTCTTCGAGCGAACCTCACCGGCGCCGATCGTCCGGCCGGTCAGGCCGCCCTCGACGGGAAGGGTGACCCACTCGAGCGACAGACCCTCGACCTCGTAGCGCAGCTCGGACAACCGCTCGGTGACCTTGGTGCCGCCGAGCAGCTCGACCATCGCCGCCGCTTCGGCCCCCGTGAGCGGCACGGTCTCGCGGCACGTGTCGGGGTCGGCGGCGTCGTAGACGACGAGCTCGCGGCGCCCGTCGCGCCGCACGACGACACCGAGGCGGTCGTCGGCAGCGGTCGTGAACTCGTAACGAACGCCGAGCCCGGGCAGGGGCGTCTCGAAGATCTCCATCCGCCCACCCTAGGACGTCGGCGCCGGACGCGGCTCCGGCGCGGTTGGCGGCGATCGCCCGTCGCGCGGTGCCTGCCGGTCGCCGGTCGGGAGGCGGCGACGAACGAGCAGGAGCACGGCGCCGACGAGCAGGCAGGCCATCGCCCAACGGACGATGTCCGACGGTGAGCCGCCGGTCGCCGGCAGTCCGACTACGGGGCTCGCCGTGACCGCGCTCGGCGACGGCGTGGTCGGCGTCAGCGTCGGGACCCGCACCTGGGCGTCGATGCTCGCGATCGACCCGTTCCCGGCGATCTCGATCGGCACGACCCACAGCCGCTCGCTGCCGTCGGGCCGACGCCGACCACACTGATGTGGCTCGCTCCCGCCGGCAGGGTGGTAGGGATCTCGAGCGCGTAGGTCGCCCGACCGTCCGCGTCGGCGGTCACCGTCGGCTGCATGTAGGTCACAGGGATCGACCCGGTGGACTGCGAGGTCACCACGGTCTTGTCGACGGGTTGCGCCATCACCGGGGTGGGGCCAGGTCGAATGCGAACGCCGCCGACTCGCTCGTGAACACACACACGATTAGGCACGTGAAGAAGCCGGCGGTGCTGCCGTCACCGTTGAGGTCGTCGCGCACCGTCCCGGTCACCCTGCCGGTCGCCGAAACCGAGCCGGTCGACTGCGCGGAGAGGCCCAGGAACGACACGTTGCCCGAGTAGGTGCCACGCACGCCGGTGTTGGCGACGGTCATCGTCACCTGGCCGTTCCACGACGGCCCGGGAAGGGGGACGCTGCCGCTCGTGGCTGCGCTCCCGGTGAACGAGAACACGCCGTCGCTGCGCACGGTGCCGCTCACCCCGAAGCTGACGAACCCGAGGTCGAGCGTCTCGCCGGCGCCAGCGGGCAGCGTCATCTGGAGCACACCGCCCGACAGGCCGACCTGGAAGGTGGCCTGCGAGATGCGCCGCCCGAACAGCGACAGCCGTCCGGTCACCTCACCCTGGAAGATGCCGTTGCTGTCGATCAGCAGCCGGCGGAGCGTCATCGCGGTGCTCCCGGCGAAGGTGGTGACCGACGGGTTGTTCTCGTCGCTCGTCACACCGTCGCCGTTGGCGTCGATGTCCTCCCGGAGCTCGAAGCGGGCGCGCGTGCGTTCGATCGTGAGCCGGAAGCGGGCGGCGGCGCTCTGGAAGAACGGGCCGAGGGCGAGGCCCGAGAGGTTGATGTTGCTGGTGAACGTGTCGGTGAGCGTGATCGAGAGGTCGGGCAGCTCGATCGGTGCCGACAGCGACGGCACGCGCAGGTCGCCGCCGTCGATCGCGAGCGTCACCGTGCCGGCGGTGCGCCGGAACCGGAACGAGGCGTCGCGGATCTCGAACAGCGGGCTGGTGCTGCCGATCCGGTTCGTCGTCGCCGTGACGTCGAAGTTGCCGTTGCTCTGCACGAAGAATGCCGGGAAGTCGATGCGACCCATCTCGCCGAGGTCGATGTTGGCGGCGCCCTTGGCGTTGCCTTCCACGGCCAGGCGGAACGCACCGCCAGCCGGCCGCTCGAACACGAACCGACCGTTGAGCCGCATGAGCCCGAGCGGGATCTGCCGAGATTCGAACAGCACGTACCGGAACTGCCCCGTGTTGATCGGCAGCGCTGGCGTCGTGATGGTGGGCCGCCCGGCGGCGCCGTCGGCGAGACCGGGGATGGTGAGGGTCGCCGCCGGCAGGTTGAGCCGGAGCAGTGCTCCGTTGGCGTTCGCGGTGAGCGATGCCGGCGGCACCACGATCCGCAGCCCGGTCGGCGAGCCGAGGGTGAAGCCGTCGGTGGGCACCGACAGCGAGCCGTCGGGCGCGATTCTGAAGTTCGGGACGGTCGCGCTGAAGACGACGGCAGCGCCGTCGCGGTACTCGAGCCCGGCGCCGGCGGCCGAGAACGTCACCACGCCCGCCGCGAACGACAATCGGAACGAGCCCACCCCGAAGAACGGTGACGTCGCGCCCCCGACACGCAGCCCACCGGGTGTCGCCACCTGGATGAACCCGGTGCCGCTGGCCGACACCGAGGCGGTGGCGTTCAGCGTGCCGATGCCCGGCACCGTGACGGTGCCGTTCGTGAGCGTGACGGTCGCGGTGTTGGTGGTGCCCCTGATCCTGAAGGAGATGCCGAGCGAGCCGCCGACGGCGAAGCCGCCGAGCCGCATGCCACCCGGCATCGCGAGCGTCAACGAGCCACTCACCCCACTCACCGCGAGCGTGAGCGAGCCGTCGACGTCGAGGTTCGCTCCCCACAGCCCGAACGTGGCGTCGACGAACACGCGCTGCGTCGTGCCGCTCTTCTCGAGGCGCACGATGCCCGACACCGCCGTTCCGGCCACCGTGAACCCGGTGCCGGTGACAGCGAGCGCGTAGTTGCCCGCTGTCGTGACGGTGCCGTCGACCACCACGGCCGCGCCAGCCACCCCCTGGCGGCGCACCTGCGGGATCGTGACCGTGGCGTTGGCGCGCAGCTCGTAGGCGCCACCGGCCAGGCGTCGCAGCCTGAGCGTCGAGCTCGTGACGGTGACGACCTGGAGGTTCAGGCCGGTGGTAGCCACCGTGAGCTGCCGGATGCCGGTGTTGGTGATCGAACCGGTCACCAGTGCGTCGGTCACGAGGCCCGGCACGGTCAGCCGGCCGTCGACCGCGAGGGAGAAGGCGGACCCGGCGAGCCTCAGCGTGGCACTGCCCCTCACCCGGAAGCCGCTGAGGTTCAGACCGTTCGGCCCGAATCCGGCGGTCAGCGTGCCGGTGCCGTCGGTCGCGAGCGCCCCCGACACGGTGAACGCCGGCAGGCCGACGCCGTCGATCTGGAGCGCTCCGTCGATCGCAACCGTCGTCACGCCCCCGATGGTGCGCACGAGCAAGCGGGCGTCGCCGTCGTCCATGCCGAGCACGTTCGCCGGGAGGGTGCACGGGGCGTCGGGCGACACCGCGAGCGGTGAGCCTGTCCCCTTGATGCGAATCCGACCTGACGAGTCGAGCGGGAGTTGATCCACGGCGAGCCGGATCTCCGACGAGCCGTCCGAGCCGAGACAGGCGGCTGCCGACACCTCGGTGCGGCCGAATCGCGTGCTCAACCACGACGGCAGCTGGACCGTGCCGCCGAGGCCGACCGAGCCGACCAGTCGGCCCTGTCCGTCACGGCTGAGGTCGATCACGAAACCACCGCTGACGAACTTGAACCCGCCGACGTCCGGCAGTGCCCCGCCGACCCCGAGGATCTGCAGCTGCCCGGTCAGGTCGGGGTTCAGGGTGCCGGTCACGGTCCACTCGCTGCCGAACAGGGTCGCTTCACCGGTCACGCCGACGCTCACATCGTTACCGAGCTTGACGATCGACAGCTGGGCGTTGCGGATCTCCACGCCGCCGAGCGGGCCGATCCGTTCGACCGCCGCGACGGCTGAGAAGTCGGGCCCGGCGCCGGCGCCAACCGGATCGATCACCACGTCGACGACGGCGTCGTCGACGAACCCTGCGGCGTCGAGCCGGGCGGCGAAGGCGATGCCGCCGCGGCGCTGCAGCGGGTCGGTGCTCTCCGGGTCGAACCCCGGCGTATACGCCCGTAGGCCGGCTGCGGCGTCGACGCCCGTCACCTCGAACACATCGGGGAGGCCGAGCTCGCCGAGCGTCTCGGCGATCGCCGCGCTGGTCATCGAGACCTCGAGGCCCCCGGCGGGCACGCTCACGCCCTCGCGCTCGTCGACGCGCAGCACGAACGTGCCCTCCGCGCCGATCAGCGGCACCTCGGCGGTGATCTCGATCCCGGCGTTGGTGCCGAGGATGCGACCCTGGCCGATCGGCAGCGACAGCAGCCGCACCACGGGCTCGTCGTCCTCGTCGCGGCGGGTGCCCTCGAACACGCCCGTGAGCACGGCAGCGTCGGCCCACTCCTGCATGCGCTGTTCGCGCGTGGCGTCGGTGGCCTCGAACACCTCGCTCATGCCGGGGACGAACAGTGTGATGCGGGCCGGGGTCTCGGTCTGCGCGATCACGCCGAGCGGGTCCTCGGGCAGCGGCAGCAGGTCCTGCGTGACGCCGACCGGGTCGGTCAGCAGGCGTGGCACCTCCAGGCGGCCGTCGATGACGATGCCGCCGTAGCGGAGGAGGTTCTCGTAGTCCTGCTCCCGGTCGATCTGGACGCGGTCGGGGTTCGGCGCCACCGTGCCGTCGACCAGCCACCGCTTCTCGATCTCGGAGTTGAGCAGCACCTGGTTGCCGGGGCTCGTGATGAAGCCCGACACCTGGGCCTGCATGCCGAACACCGTGAACGCGCCGTTCAGGGTGATCGCCCAGTTCTGGTCGCCGGCGTTCGAGTCGAGGGTCGGCAGGCGGCCACCGCCGATGATGATCTCGGTGAGGCCGGGCACCGGCACCTGCACGCCGACGCTCAGGGTGTCACGCCCGCCGAGGGTGGCGGTGGTGATGAGCGACTCGGCGATCGGGCCGAACGCGGGGAACTGGCGGACGGCGACCTTCAGGTTCTCGATCATGCTCGTGGTGAGCTCGAAGCCGAGGCTGGTGCGGTCGATGGTCACCTGGACCGCGTTGGTGGGGTCGCCGACGGGGATGCCGACGAGCGTCGGCTGCAGCTCGCCGCGGAACAGGAACGACGGGTCGAACTCGTCGCCAGCGGCGACGAGCGCGTCGCCGGCCGCCTCGCCGATCGTGGCGAAGAACTCGTCGCGCACCGCAGCCGCCTGGGTGGGGGTGAGCGACCCGATGTCGTCGGAGATCGCGGTGATCACCGGGCCGACGGCAGCCAGCGCACGAGCCGGGTCGGCGAGGAGCGCGACGAGCCGCGACTGCAACACCGCGGCGTCGATCGTCACGGCGCGCTCGGTGGCCGACAGGCTGCCCGAGCCGTCGGTGTCGAGCACGAGCACGGCGAGCGGGTGGGCGCGGTCGGCGTCGAGCCGGGCGGCGATGCGGACCACGGTGGAGGCGGACAAGGTGCCGGCCAACTCGGTCACACCGGCGACCACGCCGGTCGCGATGCCGGTGGTGCGCAGCTGCCCGGCGACCGTGGTGCGGGCGGGGAACACGACCGCCAGCGGGCTCCCGGGGCTGGGGCTGACGTAGGCGACGTCGATCGCCGGGGCGAGCGGGTCGGCGAAGTCGATCATGATGCCGGCCGTTGCGATGCTGCCGTCGATGTCGAGGCCCTCCGCGAGGGGAATGCCGAACACCTCCACCTGGCCCCGGCCGACGAACCGCACGCCCTCGCCGGGCCGCAGGCTGGCGAACAACGTCACGTCGCCGCTCAGGGTGCCGGCGGCTGCGACGTTGGTCATGCGCCCCTCGAGCGCCAGGGCGAACCCGCTCTGCCACGTCGGTTCCTGATCGCGCACCGCCGGGCGGAGCGCGGCGGCGATCGCGGCGGCGTCGATCGACGCATCGGTCGGCAGGTCGTTGACGATGTCGATCAGGTCCTCGGGCTGGCCATCGCGGGGGACGTTCACCGTCACGTCGCCGAACGCAGCGGCGCCGGTGACGGAGGTGATCACGAACCCGGTGGGTCCGAGCGGGATGCCGAGCGGCGCGGTCACCCGGAGCAGCACCGGTCCGTACTCGCTGAGCACGACGTCGGCGCCGGCGTCGAACGCCGGCGTCTGCAGCAGGCCGCCGACCCGGGCGTAGAGCACGTCGGTCCCGTCGACGTCGGCGACGCCGAACCGCAGCGAGCCCGACACCTGCGCGACGCCGAGGTCGATCGCCGGGTCGACCTCGAACGCCACGCCCGACAGGTTGGTGATGGGGAACGTGGCCAGGTCGAGCGGCGCGAGCGGATCGAAGTCGGCGAGCCGACCGAGGTCGACCACGAGGTCGTCGACGGTGGCGGTCACGGGGAAGGCCGGCGTGCCCTGGAGCCCACCCGACACCGAGATCTGGAGGTCGGCGAGGATGTCGGTCAGCGGGTCGCCGGGCTGGATGCCGGGCGGGAGGGCGAGGCCCATCTCGTCGATCCGCACGGGCACAAAGTCGGGCAGACCGAAGCGCTCGCCCTCGGGGACGGTGACGTCGACGAAGAACCCGTCGAGCATCACCACGTCGAAGTTCCGGTCGATGCCGATGCCGCCGACCCGCCCGCCCCAGCCCTCGAAGGCGGGGAACTCGTCGCCGAACACGATCGACGCGCCCGAGCCCTCCTCGGCGAGGGTGCCGCCGATCGTGAAGAGCAGCCCGTCGCCGCCGGCGTCGGGGGTGAGGTCGAGGGTGGCGTCGCCCAGGCCGACCGTCGCGAAGTCGCCGAACGGGACGCTGAGCGCCCCGAGCGTGACCTGGTCGAGGTCGGCTTCGAGCAACGGGTTGCCGGCCGCGTCGACGGCGAGGCGCAGCGACAGCGTGGCGGTCAGGTCGTCGATGCGGACCCCGCCCTGCTGGGCCGCGGTCAGGCCGACGACCGCCGTGGCGGCGACCTCGGTGCCGTTCGGCCCGTCGACGAACTCGCCGTCGACGGCGGCCGTGATCGAGCCGGTGATCGACCCGAGGCCGCCCGTGATCGTGGCCTCGCCACCGATCGCGGGCTGGAGTACCCCGCCGGCGAACCCGTCGGCACGCACCTCGGCATCGAGCACGACGTTGCCGACCTCGAGGTCGCGGAGGCCGAGCATGATCGGGCCGAGGTCGAGCGGTGTGACCACCAGCGGGTCGGTCGACTCGACGAAGGCGCGGAACGAGATCCGCCGCGCCTCCACCGGCGATGCCGGCGTGATGATGTCGCCGCCGAGCTGGACGACGGGCTCGAACGGGAGCGTGGCGAAGCCCGACAGGTCGACCGTGCCGTCGACCGTGACCACGAACTCGGAGAGGTCCTGCACCTCGCCGTCGGCGTCGACGTTCGTGAAGTCGAGCCGCAGCGCGGTGAGGTCGACCGGGATCATGCCCGCGAGACCGACGGTGCGGGCGAACCCGGCGGGCTGGGCGACGGTCACCGAGGTGGCGGCGAACCTGCCGTCCGCGTGCACCCGCAGGTCGGTGACGGTGACGGTGAGCCCTCCCAGCACCGGCGAGACGGCCTGGGCGGAGGCGACGCGCGCCACCACGCCGTCGGCGTCGGGGGTCGACAGCTCCACGCCCTCGAGGTCGAGCTCGAGCGCGTCGCCGATCGCGGCCACGAACCGGCCGGCGGTCACGCGGATCTGCCCGTCGCCCGTCAGCTCGCCGCTCAGCCCGGTGAGCTCGGCGCTGACAGCACCGGCGCCGCCGCCGTCGCCCAGCAGCCTGCCGGCGGCGGCGGTCACCGTGACCGACACGTCGGTGACGCCTGCCGTGTTGGTCGCGACCACCGTCAGCACGGGGTCGTCGAGCTGGACCGGACCGACGGTCAACTGCTCGGTCGTCGCGGTGCCGGTGGCGCGCCACCCGTCACCGTCGACCGACAGCGTCACGTCCGCCGTGACGGCCCCGTCGCCCTCGCCGAGCACGAGTCCGAGCTGCACCGAGATGTCGGAGCGCACATCCGACACGAACCCGCCGGCGTCGAGCCGCGTGACGGTGAAGCCGCCGAGCGCGAGACCCTCCGCGGGCACCGCCGACCCGCTGACGGCCCACCCGGTGATGCCGTCGCGCTCGTCGAGCACCCCGACGAGGTCGATCGTGGTGGGTACCGCCACGTCACCGACGGCGAACCCCGGCAGCTCCTGGCGCAACGCCACGCGCTGCTCGGTGGTGATGTCCGACCGACCGGTCGCGTCGGATGCGACCGTCCAGTCGCCGTTCCACGTGACGGTGGTGTCGGCCACCTGCGCCGTCAGGTCGATCGCGGCCGTGCCGTCGAACGTGCGCACGAGGTCGGCCGGGGCGAGGGCCGCGAGCTCGTCGGCGCGCAGGCGCTCGGCGGCATCGCGAGCCATGCGGGCGCCCACCGCGATCTCGGCGCCCGCGGCACCGTCGAGTGCCGCGTCCTGCACGCCGAACAGCGTGCCGCTCCCGGTGACCGTGCCGTCGCCGGCCACGTCGAGGCGCACGCCCGACTCGCCGAGCACGTAGAAGCCGTCGGCATCGAGGCCGGCGATCAGCTCCACCTCGGCGCCCGCGGTCCAGGCGACGTCGGCGTCGAGGCCGACCGACTCGGCGAGACCCTGCAGCACGTCGGGGGTGGCGCCGTTCAGGTCGGCGCCGGCGAAGCCGCTCTGCTCGAGGATTTGGGCCAGCGTGCGCGTGCAGCGCACCTGGATGACGTCGCCGGGCGCGGCGGCCGGTGTCCCGCCGATGCCGCCGGCGACGAAGTCCGCCGGGCAACCCACGGCGTCGAAGTCGGCGACGATCTCGTCGAGCGTGTCGGCGTTCACGTCGAAGCCGGGCTGCTCGACGCCCGCGAAGAGCTGGTCGAGGTCGAACACGTCGCCGAGGTCGAGCGGGATCACCGGCGGTGCCACCTCGGGCAGGCCGAGCGCCGGCCAGTCGACATTCGGCAGGTCGAAGCCGAGGCCGAACCCGCTGTCGGTGCCGGCGCCGCCGAACCAGTCGTCGAACCACTCGGCGATGCCGGCCCGCAGCCCGTCACCCGCGGACGGATCGACCGGATCGACCGGGTCGTCGTCGTCGACGAGGAGGACGGTCGCGGCATCGTCCACGAGGCGCGGCATCGGCTCGCGGTCGTCCGGCGACAGGGCGACGATGACCTCCTGGTCCGTCTGGTCCAGGTCGTCGGACTCCAGCGTGAGCGTGAGCGACGCAGTGGTGACGCCAGGGGCGAAGTCGACGAACGAGGCCGAGATGGTGGCCCGCCCGTCCTGGGCGGCGGTGCCGGTCTCGCTGTCGAGCAGCGTGACGTCGACGCGCACCGTGCGGTCGGGGAACGGCCGGTTGAGCTCGATCGGGAGCAGCAGGGTGACCGGTTGCGAGTCGCCCTCGTTCAGCGTGCGGGAGATCGCGACCGCGGGAGACTCGCCGGCCCGGCGGACGAAGCGCGAGCGCGGGGTCGCGTCGTCGTTGACGATCCGCACCGTGACCGCGCCGAGCAGCGCCTCGTCGCGACGGACGGTGACGGCGAACTCCTCCTGGTTGAGCTCGAAGTCGTCGTCGTCGGCGATGATCGGGACGGCGAACGACCCGGCGGTGGTGCCGCGCGGGATCGTCACCGTGTCGTGCACGCCGACGAAGTCCTCGCCTTCCTCGGCGGTGCCGGACACGGTGTCGACCTCGTACGCGAGGTCGACGTCGGCGAACCGGTCGAGTACGAGGTTGAACGTCACCGGAGCCGCCGCGGCCTCGGCGATGATCACCGGCGACGTCTGGACGAAACGGATCGTGGGGAGCGGGTCGTCGACGTCGGTGACCGTCGCCGTCCCGACCTCGAACCCGGGCACCACGACGCCCGACGAGGGCGTGCCCAGCCGTACGCTGAACTGCTTCGTGCCGTCGAAACGGTCGTCGTCGACCAGGGGCACCGTGATCGACGCCCGGTCAGCACCAGCCGGGATCACCACGCCGGTGGCGGCGGGCTGGACATAGTCGGCACCCGCCACCGCGGTGCCGTCGAGCGTCGCGAAGGGCACCGTGATCGGACGTCGCGCCACGACGTTCGATGTCACCGTGAACGACACCGATCCGCCCGCTTCGTCCACACCTGCATCGGCGATCGTGATCCGCTCGCTGTCGTCGTCCTCGACGATGACGACGAGCTCGTCGTCGATGCCGAACCCGTTGGCGAGGAACTCGTCCGTGCTCAACGTGAACTCGAACCGGCGATCGTCGCCCGGCAGGTCATCCGCAAAGAAGGTCGCGGTGAGCACCACGGTCGATGAGCCCTCGGGGAGCGTCACGGAGCGCGTGCCGAAGACGGCCTCGACCACGTCGGCGTCGGCGGGATCGACCGCCGTGAGCCGGACCGTCACCGGTCCGTCCGGATCCCGGTTGTCCACGCGCACCGGCACGTCGATCGTCACCGTCGAGGCGTCCCCCTCGACGATGCGCCGAACCGGGACCACGTTCGCGGCCTCGCTGGGCTCGCGGACGAAGCGGGCGCGCATGGGTGCGTCATCGTCGGTGACGGTTACGGGCACGGGTTGGCTGAAGACGTCTCCCTGGAAGAACTCGACGACGAACTCGCGCTCGATCTCGGGGATCTCGTTGTCGACGATGCCGACGGGCAGCGCCAGGCGCGGACCGTCCCCGAACACGGGGATCGTCACGCCCAGCCAGCGCAGGTCCTCGATGGTCTGCGTCCCTTCCGTGATCGTGGCCGAGATCGTCTCGACGGCGCCGAAGCGCCCCGTCCCGATCGCAGGAACGATCACCGAACCGCTCCCCTCGCCCACGGTCGCCCCTGCGGTGACGAAGGTCGGGCGCTCATCGTCGTTCGCGACGACGAGTTCGATCGTTGTCGCGATCGGGCCGCCGAGCGTGACGCGCAGCGGCTCGTCGGGTTCGTTCACCACGTCGCCGAGCACCGGCACCGGGATGTCGAACCCGGTCGCGCCCGGCTGCAGCGTGAGCACACCGCGCGCAGGGGCCACGTCCGCATGGGGTCCCGCGCCGACGACCGCCGCCGATGCGGTGCCGAGCGTCTCGATCACCCACGGCACGTCGACCGGTACGCCGTTCGGGTTGGCGACGTCGACGCGAACCGTTGCGGTGCGCTCGCCGTCGCCTTCGACGATCACCGGATCGACCACCGCCGCAGCGACGCTCAGCTCGATCGGGTCACCCCCGGCCTGCACGGTGACCAGGGTGGGGGCGATCGCTGCGAGCGCCGCCGGGACGCGGAAGCCCGCCCCGCCGTGAGCCTCGACGGACGTGAACGAGCCGGTGATGGTGGCGGCACCGAGGACGTCGACGCGGCGCGGCGACGCGAGCGCATCGCCCTCCGCTACGGCGACCGCTGGCGACGGGCCGGCGAACGCTTGCTGGTTGACGAACGGTTCCGCGGCCGCGATCACCTCGAGGGTGCCGGCGAGCGAGGCCACCTCAGCGGTCACAAATCCCTGGAGACCCGACGGTGCGACGGACGTCCGGAGGCGGCCCGACTCCTCCTGCGTGTACGACCCGCTCACCTGCACGGTCGAGTCGGCCGCCAGTTCGAGGGTGCCGCGATTGGTGAGCGGCTGATCGAAGGTGTGACTGCCGCCATGATGCGCGAACGTCGCCCGCTCGGTGATGGTCGAGATCGTCGTCATCGACAGCGCCGGCCCGACGAAGCCGGGCATGAACGTGCCGCCGTCCTGCACGACCGTCGCGTCGAGTGTCGTCACCGCAGGGAAGAAGATCCAGGTGCCTCCGTCACCCGCCTCGTACCGGCCGCCACTCAGCACCCCACCCTCGAGATTCGCCAACCGCGCGCGCCAGTCGAGCGTGCCGTTGGTGACGGTGATCGTCCCCGTGTTGGTGACGCTCCCGCCTCCGAACACGCCGACGCTCCCGCCGACCGGTCGAACGTCGATCGTGCCGGCGTTGCGGATCTGCGACGACGTCTGGATCGCCACGCCGGCACCGCCGTTCAGCGCCAGGCGTCCGCGGTTCACCAGATCGGAGCCGGCGTTGAGCACCAACGGCCCGAACACACCGATGGTGCCGTCGTTCACCACCCGACTCGACTCGAGCGTGAGCACACCGTTGACGAGCATCGATCGCGATGCGGGCAGCCACAGATCGGCGACCGAGATCGTGGCGCTACCGCTGACGGTCAAGCCGCCGTCGAGCACGATCTCGTCGGGCGATGTGAGCCGCGCGTTGTTGAATGTGGCGAGCGGCGCGAGCGCGCGGTCGCCGGCGAACTGGATGTCGCCGCCCATGAGGTCGAGCGCGCCCGGAGCGAACACCGCGCCGGCATCGACCACGAACGAGCCATTCGTGTTCACGCGACCCGGCCCGACGAGCGCGCCGGCCGAGAACCTGCCCGCTCCCCGGAGTTGGAGCTGTGTGCCTGCGGCGAGGATCCAGCCTCCGGTGTGCACGCCCGCCCGCCCTGCCACCACGAACTCGCCCGAGTTCACACGAACGAGCCCGTCGTTGTTGAACGCAACGCCGTTCCCGATCCCGCCCCCACCGGCGATCACCTGCGGTGTGAACGGCGCGCCGGCGACCTCGACGGTGCCCCCCGCCAGGTTCCGAACCGACGAGGTGACGCTGCCCTCCGATGCGATGACGCCGCGCTCGCTGAGACCGAGCACCCCGCTGTTGTCGATCGAGCGGCCCTGGGCGAGTTGGAGAGACGACGTGCCGGCGATGGCGATCACCCCGTCGTTGAACACGTCGGTGTCGATCACGAGCGAGTTGCCGCCCGTGTGCAAGAACGAGCCACGTGTCGCGATCTCGAGACGCGCACCCTCCGCGATCGAGCGGTAGGTCCCGTGGCGGGTCGGCACCGTTCCGGTCGTGCCGCCCTCCGCCACCGTCACCGTCGAACGGAACTCGAGCGTCGCGCCGGCCAGCCGGATGCCGTCGATCACGCTCGGCTCCGAGAGCCGCAGCGTCCCGGACGCCAGGTCGACCGACGATCCCGACGCGATCCGGATCTCGCCGACGTCGAGTGGCGGAGTGAGCAGGGTCCAGGTGAGGGTGTTGCCGCTCGGGACGCAGGCGACGTCGTCCGGCCCGGGCACGCCAGCGGTCCAGTTCGCGGCGCTGCGTACGTCGACCGGACCGCTCCGGCCGCCTTGCCAGATCGTGGTGCACCAGGCGAGTGGCGCAGCCGCAACCGAAGTGGCGACGCCGAAGCCTCCGCTGGACACGATCAACCCGACGATGAGACCGAACGCCAGCACATCGCGCCAGCCGCGCCCCCGCTCAGCCTGTTGTGCTTGGTCTGCCTGGTCCATGCCCGCCCGTCCCGTGTGCTGTGTCCTGCCGGTACGCGACGGTACGAACGGTCGTTCTCCTGAAACCTCCGTCTACACACGGATTGTTGGCGCCGAGCCGAATTGCATGCCACGTTCTGCGCCCGAGTGAGCACTGTGAGTCAGACTGGTGTCAGCCGTTGCTGGCGAGCACGAGTCGCGCCAACTCCACGCGGTTCGACACACCCAGCTTCCGGTACGCCGCCGATACATGGCTCTCGACTGTGCGACGCGAGATGAACATGCGGGTCGCGATCTCCGCGTTCGCGAGGCCCTCACCGACGAGGAGGACCACTTCCCGCTCGCTACGCGAGAGCCGACCGAGGCCCGCCGGCACGACCCCGGTCCGGCGACGCCCAGCGAGCACGTCGAGCGCGCTCGCATCGCCCGACGCCCCGCAACGATCAAGCTCGACTCGAGCTTGATCCGCGAGGTCCCGGGCCCGCGAGCCGTCGCCGAGCACCGCAGCCGCCCAGGCCGCGTCCGCCCGGGTCTCGGCCGCTCGCAACAGACGGCCAACCGCCGCATAGGCGTCAGCCGCACCAAGCAGCGCATCGGTCTCGCCCGCAACCAGCGCCTCCGACGCACGCAGGTCGGCGGCCCAACCCGCGCGGCGGGTGGTCGCAGCGCTGGAGCGGAGGGCGTCGAGCGCCCCATCGCGGAGCGCCACATCTCCAACTGAGTGCGCGAGCCTCACGATGGCCACATGGAGATCCTGCCGCGGAGACGCGATGCCGAATGCGGCGTACGCCTCGTTCAGCTCCGAGCACACCGTCAACGCCTGCTGCGGCTCGCCACGATGGACCAGCAGTCGGGAGCGAGCGAGCGCGAGGTGCTCCCAACCCAGTTGAGCCTGACCCGGGATGACCAAGGCGTCACCCCTTGCCAGGAACGTGTGGGCATCGTCCCAGGCACCTTGCGATGCAGCGATACGCGCGAGAAACGCCCAGCACCAGAGTGAGGCACCGAACGAGTCGCTGATCCCCCAACCGAGCGCAGCGTGCGCCGAAGCCGCCGCGTCGTCCAGGTCACCCATGTTGAGCGCCCGCAGCGAGTCCAGCGCATCGTACGCCGGGATCATCCAGGCAAAGCCGCCGGAGGCGGCGCGATCACGGCCGACCGCATTGAGCGCGCGAGCGGTATCGAACTCGTCGAGCATGACGTGGTGCAGCGACGCCGCGAACCAGGGCTGGTACACCGTTGCCTCCGCCGCCTCGGGCAGCTCGCCGAGTGCAGCGATGCGCTGAGCGCTCGCAGCTGACGCATCGAGGTCGTACACGTACAACGCCACGAGCGTGATCACCATCTCGGCAGCGAGCTGCGTCACGAGGTCTCCCAGCCGAACGCCCTCGGCACGGGCCTGCTCGGCAACGTCGCGGGCTGTCGCGAACTGGGCCGCGAAAAGGTGGGCAAACGCCGCTTCTGCGAGCAGGCGGGCGCGGGTCCGCTCGTCCGCGGCGAGTTCGACCGCACGCGTCAACTCGTTGATCGTGTCGCCGGCGCGTGCCTGCTGGAACGCGACCATCGCAAGGTCACGCCGCAGCGCCACCTCCTCCGCCGGCGTGGCATCTACAAGGAGGGCCCGGGCCAGCGCATCTGCTTCCTGAACCCTCCCGACCGCGCCAAGCGCACGGATACGGGCGAGCGTCAGGGGGGCGGTTCGGCTCGGACGACATTGCCAGGGCGCGGTCGGCGAGGGCGAGCGCCGCCGTGGCATCGAGTGGCGCCAGTTGCTGCGCCGCCCGCGTCACCCACGAGGCGGCGTCGCCACCAGTGGCCTTGGCACCGACGAGGTGGTCGGCGACGAGCAGCGGTTCGCCGTCGTGCTCCATGAAGAGCCTGGCGTACGCCGAGTGCAGCGACTCGCGCATCGGCTCGCTCACCAGCTCGATCGCCGCGAGCCGGTAGTGCTCGTGCCGGAAACGGTAGGCGCTCTCGGCGACGACGACTCCGGCGCGATCGAATCGCTCGATCACCGCAGCGGCCTCGTGTAGCGGCAAACCCAGCACCGCCGACACGTCGTGGATGTGGAACGTCGGACCCGCCAGCGCGGCCGCGGCCGCGACGAACGCCTCCCGACCAACGACCGACTCGAGCCGGCTCCGGACAGCGTCCGGAACCGTCCTCGACAGCCGTTCCTCGGCAACGCCCGTGACGTCGACCGTACCGTCGTCGGCCGGCGCGAGGTCCTCGTCCGCGAGATCCTCCAGGACCGCCGTCACGACGAGTGGCAGACCTCCGGTCCCGGCCAGCGCGCCGACCAGGCGGCTCCCGACCGGCATTCCCGCTCGGGCCCGGCACAGGTCGGCGATCGCGCCGGCGTCGAGCGGTGCGAGCGCGATCGCCGACGACCGCTCCATCACGCGCCGTGCCACGTCACCGGCGGGGCCGTCGGGGATCTCCGGCCGGCCCGCGACGAGCAGCGCGAACGGCACCGGATCGAGCGCGGTCACCGCGTCGAGCCAACCGAGCGAGCCGACGTCGATCAGGTGGACGTCGTCCACGATCACGAGCGTCGACTTGCCCGCCAGCTCAACGGCGCGCTCGACGAGCGACTCCTGCATCAGCACGCCTGCCGCGTTCGCCACGCCCGCCTCGAAGAACGAACGGTTGCCGGCCTGCGCCGGAAGCAGCTCGGCGATAGACACGCCGAGCAGCTGGCGTGCGGCGGCGTAGGGGGCCACGGTCCCAGCGGTGGCGGTCACCTGCCGGACGGCCACGTGCTCGGCCGCGCGGGCGGCGACGTGGCGCAACAGGTAGGTCTTACCGGTCCCCGCCACCGCGCTGATCCAGCCGAACCCGCCGTCGCGGACGAGCACGTCGCACGAGGCCAACGCCGCCTCGCGCCCGACCATCGGCCACTCGATCACAGCGATCCCACCCACATCCGGATGCTCACACCGGCGCGACGTCGACGGAGACGTCGAGGTGTTGTGACGTCGAGGGCCCGATCACGACCCCGCGCACCGGCGTGACGTCCGCATAGTCGCGGCCCCAGGCGACCGTGACGTGCTGGTTGACCGGCAGGTGCCCGTTGGTCGGGTCGAAGTCGACCCAGCCCTCGCGCGGCGTCCACACCGAGCACCACGCGTGGGAGGCGTCTGCGCCCACGAGCCGCGGCTGCCCCGGCGGCGGCAGGGTCTCGATGTAGCCGCTCACGTACCGGGCGGCGAGCCCGATCGAACGGAGGCACCCGACCGCCAGGTGCGCGAAGTCCTGACAGACGCCACGCCGAGCCGCCAGCACCCGGTGCAGCGGGGTCGACAGGTCGGAGAACCCGGGATCGAACTCGAACGACTCGTGGATGTCGGTGCACAATGCCGCGGCGCTCTCGACGATCCCGCGGCCCGGCGTGAACGAGCGCTCGACGATCGAGCGCAACGCGACCCCGAGGTCGGCCAGGTCGACGAACGTGGACGGTGACCGGAAGAAGCCGGCGTCGACGGCGAGTGCGTCTCTCGCAGCATCGAGCTGCGCGACCACCGCTTCCCATGCGGTGGGGTCGACCGGTACCGGGCGTTCGTCGACCTCGACCGTGCTCTCGCCGGTGATCGTCACGGCGCGGTGGAGTTCGTGGAGACCGAACTGGTTCACCAGGTTCCCGAACGCGTCGAGGAACGAATCGGCCTCGGACGGCAGCGGATCGAGCCGCACCGAGGCCTCGCCGACACGCTGCCACGGTGTGGGGCGCGGCACCAGGCAGGCCACGGTGTATCCGTCGGTCATGGCTGCGCCGTACGTGTACGCGGTGCGGTGCACCACCCGGTACCGGCGGGTCACGTGACGTCCTCCGTCGGCCGCATCAGGATCGGCGAGACCGGCGACGAGAACCAGCGCGCCACGACCGCCGAACCGAACTCGTCGATCACGGTGCGCGCGGCCGGTAGCAACTCGTCCAGCGGGAGCGCCAGCGTTTCCCGCGCCCGATCCGCGAGCGCCACACCGGCAGCCCACTCACCCGCCTCGGCATGACGGCGTAGCCGTTCGATCGCGGTGGAGAGCGAGCGCGGGTTGGTGTCGTCGTGGACCAGCAGGGCGATCGCGGCGTCGAGCTCGACATCGCTGCGGTGCCGGCGGCGATACGCCACCAGGCTCTCGTTCGCGGCGAGCAGCACCTCGATCGCAGCCGCATCGATCTCTCGGGCTGCGTCACCGCGGAGCTCACCACGAGGGCCACCGACCGCTGACTCGACGAGATCGATCACGACGAGCGCCCGTTCGAGCCGCCGGCCGGTGTCACCGATCCGCCACGCTGGGCCACGCACGATGCTCTCGTGCCACAGGCCGGCGAACGCAGCGAAGTCGGCGAGCACCGCGTCGAGGGCGTCGACGTCCACCTCACCGCGGCGCAGGCCGGTGCGGAGGGTCGCCAGGTGGGCGAGCACGCGCCCGGTGGTGACCGACAGGTACTCGCGGACGGTGGTGCCCTCGGTGAGGAGCACCCCGATCTCGTCGGCGACGAGCGCACCGAGACCGGCGAGGTCGCGCAGCAGGCCGTCGGTCGGGTCCTCGCCGACGTGGTCGCTCAGGTGGGCGTGGTCGGTGGTGCGGCCGACTGCGTGCAGCACGTCGGTCATCCGCCGGCTCCAGCCGCCACCGTGCAGCGCCGCGAGGCCGGGGTCCTGCTCGATCCGGCTCGCGACCACACGCCCGACGCGGGCCATCGCCTCGGCACGCTCCGCGGATCGGTTCGTCCAGTAGAGCGCGTCGGCTGCGCGGGTCGGCAGCGACCGGCCGAAGTCGACCTGCGGGAGTCGCGGCCCGAACGTGGGCGCGATCGTCCGGCCGAGGACCCAGACGTCCTTGGCGACACACGCCGTCGGCCGTCGCGGGTCATCACCCGGTGCGAGCACCCGGCCCGTGCCACCCGGCAGCACCGACACCGTCACTCCGTCGTTGACGGCGAACAGGCGCAGGACGACCGGTGCGTCGATCGCGTCGGGTGCCCCAGACTGGGGTGCCACCGGCACGCGGGCGAGCGTCGCACGCCCGTCGCTCATCAGCGCCAGGGACTGCTCGACCGGACGCACGTGGGCGATCGCCGCCTCGACGTACGAGATGACCTCGGCCGCCTCGATCACGCCCGCACCGTGGGCGTTGGCGAGCGCGACGCCACCGGAGCGGACCGCCTGCAGCAGGCCCGGAACGCCGACCGATCCGTGCGCTGCGACCTCGAGCGGGTCGACCGTCGGGTCCTCCAGGCGGCGGTAGAGCACATCGACCGGCTCGAGTCCGTCGAGGGTTCTCAGCCACACGCGACGCTGACGCACGACGAGATCGGCCCCCTCGACCAGGTGCACGCCGAGTTGCACGGCCAGGTACGAGTGGTCGATGTACGACGGGTGGTCGAGACCCCCGGAGAACAGCACGATGCGCGGGCTGTCGACGCCGGTCGCAGCGGCGAGTGCGCGCCGCATGGCTCCCGTGTACCGGGCGATCGAGGCGACCTCGTTGGCGGCCATCACCTCGGGCACCACCCGCGACATCACCGATCGGTCGAGCAGGGCGTACCCGATCCCCGGCGGGGCGTCGGTCAGGTCCTGGACGACCTGCCAGACCCCGTCGGCCCGCAGGGCGACGTCGACGGCGTAGGTGCTGAGCCACCGCTGGGGGCGGGAACCGACGGCATTGACGCGATAGCGGTCGGTGGCGGCCAACGCCTCGGCCGGCACGAGCCGGTCGCGCACCAGCCGGCGCTCGCCGTACAGGTCGGCGATCACCGCCTCGAGCGCTTCCATCCGCTCGGCGACCGCGAGCGAGAGCCACCGGAACGTCGCCGAGTCGAGCACGACCGGGATCGGGTCGACACGCCATGGCCGGCTCTCGATCGCCGCCGCTCGCCCGTCGCTGCGGACGGGTAGGTCGTGGACCAGATGCCCGGCGCCGTCGGCTTCGAGCAGGCGGTCGGCTCGCGCCTGGCGCTCGGCTTGACGGTCGGGATCGAGGAGCGCCATCCGGAGCGCGCCGTGGGGTTGGAGCGGCGCACCGGCGCTCATCGCGTCGCCACCAGCCCATCCGTCCCACTCCCGATGAGCGCTGCCGGTCGCCACGGGCGACATCTTGACCGATCCCGAGGGCCCGCGGTCACCCCGCGGCGACCCAACGGTCGTGGATCGCCCGATCGAGACCGGTGATCGCGAGCTGCACGCGATCCATGGCGTCGTCGAGTTCGTGACCGTCGGAGGCGATCGGACGCGCCTCGGCCAGGACGTGCTCCGCGGTGTCGAGCGCCACGAGCACGTCGTGCGGGGACGGCAGGGTCAGCACGATCGACCGGATCTCGTCGAGGCAGCACTGCACCGACCGCGGGAACGATGCGTAGTAGAGCAGGAACCGCACGACCGCCTCGCCGTCGATCGGGCCGCGCGTCGCTCGCTGGTACATCTGGAGTGCCGACAGCGACCGGAGCACGCCCATCCACTGGACCTCGTCGGACAGCGGATCCGAGCTGCGCCCGTTGTCGCCCGGCACGTTCGTCTGCAGCAGTGCGGCTGCGCGCACGCCCAGGACTCGCGTCGTCATGTCGGCCCGCTCCATCAGCCGGCCGAGGCGGAACAGCCGATACGGGTTGGCGCGGGTCATCGTGGAGTCGACGACGCCGTCGAGGCGGCGACTGTCGTCGATGACGCGGGCCAGGAACCGGTCCCGGGTCTGGCGGCGCACTGCTGTGGCGGCGTTGCTCCCCGTGTAGTGCGACAGGCCGTTGACCGTCTGCCACGCCTCACGTGGGATCACCTCGCGCGTGGTGCGCAGGTTCTCCCGGGTGGCCGCGACGCAGCTCGCGATGCTCCCCGAGTTCTGCCGATCCGCAATGAGGAACTGCAGCACCATCAGCTCGCCCGAGTAGTCGTCGGGGTCGGTGTCGACCGACACGACGTTGCCCGAGATCGCGATCAGTGGTTCCCATCGCAGGACGACGTCGCCCGGGAAGTCGACGACGAGATCGTGGTAGGCGCGGATGATGCGAGCCGTGTCCTCGGCGCGCTCCATGTAGCGGGCGGCCCAGTAGAGACGATCGGCGACGCGCGACAGCAGCGCCACTCAGATGCCCCCGAGCTGTGACTGGTGCTGCAGCGTCTCGAACTGCTGCTGTGCTGGGGTCGGCTCGAAGATGCCGTCGACCACCCACGTGTCCTTGCTGCCGCCACCCTGGGAGGAGTTCACGACGAGCGATCCCTTCGGGAGCGCGACGCGCGTCAACCCGCCCGGGGTGACGTAGCTCGTCTCGCCGGTCAGCACGAACGGCCGCAGATCGACATGTCGCGGTTCGACGGCGGGACTCCCGTCGTCGCCGGGCACGAGGGTCGGCACGGTCGACAGCGACAGGATCGGCTGGGCCACCCAGTTGCGCGGATCGGCCTCGATCGCCTCGGCCGCCGCCCGCAACTCGTCGCGCGTCGCCCGGTTCCCGATGATGATGCCGTAGCCGCCGCTCTCGTTCGCCGGCTTGATGACGAGGTCGCCGATGTTGTCGAGCACGTAGCGGCGCTCGTCGTCGTACATCGTGCGGTACGTCGGGACGTTCGGGATCAAGGGCTCCTCGCCGAGGTAGTAGCGCACGAGATCGGGCACCCATGCGTAGACGACCTTGTCGTCGGCGACGCCGGCGCCCGGCGCGTTGGCCATGCCGACGTTGCCGGCCTTCCACGCCCGCATCAGGCCGGGGACGCCGAGCATCGACTCGGGGAGGAACACCTCCGGGTCGAGGAAGAGGTCGTCGATGCGACGGTAGATCACGTGCACGCGCTCGAGGCCGGTGATCGTGCGCATGTAGACGCAGTCGTCGTCGCCCACCACCAGATCGGCTCCCTCGACGAGTTCGGCTCCCATGCGCTGCGCGAGGAACGAGTGCTCGAAGTAGGCGGAGTTGTAGATGCCGGGCGTGAGCACCGCCAGCTGAGGGTCGACGACGCCGTCGGGGGCGAGGGAGATCAGGAGCCGCTTCAGCTCGTCGGTGTACCCGTCGACCGGGCGGATCTGCTGGCGCGAGAAGAGCTCGCCGAACGCCCGTTTCGCGACCGCCCGGTTCTCGAGCACGTAGCTCACTCCGGACGGCACGCGGAGGTTGTCTTCGAGGACGTACATCACACCGTCGTCGTCACGGACGAGATCGGTCCCCGAGATGTGCGCCCACACGCCGTGTTTCGGGCGGATGCCCCGGCACTGCGGCCGGAAGTTGGCGGAGTGCTCGAGCAGGTCTGCCGGGAACACGCCGTCGGCGATCACGCGCTGGTCGTTGTAGAGATCGTCGATGAACAAGTTGAGCGCTCGCAGGCGCTGGGCGAGACCGGCGCTCGTGCGATCCCACTCCGCTCCGGGGATGACCCGCGGGATGATGTCGAACGGCCAGGCCCGGTCGATGTTCTGCCCGTCGGAGTAGACGGTGAACGTGATCCCCATCGTGAGGATGTCGAGCTCGGCCACCTGCTGGCGCTCGACCAGGGTCGAGGTGCCGAGCGAGTCGATGAGCGCGAGGAGCGCGGCGGAGGCCGGCCGCGCGGTGCCGTCGTCCCCCACGAGCTCATCCATGCGGCCGCGACCCTAGAACATCGACATCGGGGCTCCGGCCAGCGCTCATGAGAGTTCACACGGCCGTTACGAACGCGTGCGCAGCCGGATCGTCGGCGACGTCACGGAAGTCGGCGGGGCGTGGGAAGAGCGCGCCGGCGCCGGGCGGGGGCCGGAACGGTCGCCACCGGTCGACCGGTTGCGCCAGGCGGTCGCTGATCGCGTAGACCGCGGCTGCGTTGAAGCCGAGTCCGGAATGGCTGCCCCGGACCTCGATGTTCTCGCGCCGCTCGCCGACGCGTTCGATGCACTGCCACCAGCGGACGACGCCGTCGGTACGCGTGTAGATCGCCGTGACCGGCACCAAGGGCGGCACCTCGTCGTCGCCGGGAAGGAGGTGTTCGAGGCCGATCGCGTGACCCGGACGGAGCCGGTCGTAGAGCGCCGACACCGCGCTGCGACCACCGACTTCCTGCAGGCGGAACGGGCTGCCGAGGGTGATGACCTGCCGGACCATCTCGGGCGAACGCCGGGCCAGGCGGCGGGCGTAGATGCCGCCGAGGCTCCAACCGATGACACTGACCGGGCGGCCGTGCCGCTCGTGCAGCGACGCGAGACGGGCGGACAGACCGTCGATCACGTCGGCGGTCGGGCCGAGGTTGCGGCCGAGCTGCCAGCCGTGTGTCCAGTAGCCCTGGCTGCGCAGCACCGATCGCAGCGGAGCGGTCGACGGGTCACCGGCGAGGAAGCCAGGGAGGATCAGCACGGGGTGGCGGTCGCCGCGTCCGATGACACGGAGCAGCGGGGATGCCGCGAGACCGGCACCGAATCGAACACGGCGCGCGATTCGAGCACCGACAGCAGGGGCGCCGGGGGCGCCAGGCGGCCGCGTCCCGACGTCATCGGCCGATGAAGTCGACGAGCACCGCCGCGAGTTGGGCGCCGCGATCCTCCTGCAGGAAGTGGCCGCCACCTTCGATGGTGGTGTGGGGCTGGTCGGCGGTGCCGGGGACCTTCGTGCGGAACGGCGCGTCGCCGCCCTTCGTGATCGGGTCACGGTCGCTGAAGCAGAGCAGGAACGGCTGGTCGAACTGCGAGAGCACTCCCCACGCCGCGATGTTGTCGGCGCTGGCCGGGTCGTCTGGCGTGGTGGGTACGAGGGTCGGGAAGATGCGCGCTCCGGCCTTGTAGGTGTCGTCGGGGAACGGGGCGTCGTAGCCGGCGATCACGTCGGGGGTGAGGTCGGTCGTGCAGCCGCCGTTGATGATCGCCCCGACCGGGAACTGCGGCGCCTCCTGACTGAACTTCTGCCACTGGAGGAACGCATCGCTCGCCGGGCCGTGACCGGTCGGCAAGCCGGTGTTGCCGATCGCCACGCGCGCGTAGCGGTGCGGTTCGGCGGCGACCAGGCGCAGGCCCACGAGGCCGCCCCAGTCCTGCCCGAAGAACGTGATGTCGTGCAGGTCGAGTTGGTCGAACAGCAGCGACCGCATCCACGCGACGTGGCGGGCGTAGGTGTAGTCCTCCATCGCCGCCGGCTTGTCGCTGCGGCCGAAGCCGACGAGGTCGGGAGCGATCACGCGGTGGCCGGCTGCCACCAGCGGGGGGATCATGTGCCGGTACAGGAACGACCACGTCGGCTCGCCGTGCATGAGCAGCACCGGGGCAGCGTCGGAGGGGCCCTCGTCGACGTAGTGGACGCGCAGGGTGGGCCCGTCCGGGTCGTCCACGTCGACCGGGACCTCGCCGTAGTGGGGCTCGAACGGGTAGTCGGGGAGGTCGGCGAAGCGGGCGTCGGGGGTGCGCAGGATGTGCATCGTCAAGCTCCTTGGATCTCGATGCGGTGGAGGTCGTCGCCGACCTCGATGCGGCCGTCGAAGTGGGCTGCCGCCAGCGCCCGCCAGGCGTCGCGCTGATCGGTGGCCGATGGCGGGAAGGCGGGGACGTAGTGCGTGAGGATCAGTGTGCCCACACGGGCGCGGGCTGCGGTCGTCGCTGCCTCCTCGGGTGAGGAGTGGTAGTCGAGCGTGTCCTGGAGGCGCGGGATCGGGATCGCCGCGATCACGTCCTTGCGGATCACGGTGTGGACGAGGGCGCCGGCGTTCGCGCAGAGCGCGTCGAGCGTGGGGCACGGCACGGTGTCACCAGCGGTGACGACCGAGGCGCCGCCGTGCTCGAACCGGAAGGCGACGCTCGGTTCGACGGGGCGGTGGTCGGTGGGGGCCGCGACGATGCGGACCGCTGCGCCGTCGCGGACGGTGAACCCGTCGGACTCGGTCAGCTCGGTGACCTCGACCACCGGCGGCCCGGTCAGATCGTCGTGGTGGGCGAGCCGGTACCCGATGTCGGGCTCGAGGCCGGCGAGCAGGTGCTCGACGACGAGACCGGTTCCCGGTGGGCCGAAGACGCGCAACGGCGTGGGTTCGAACGTGGAGATCCAGTGGCTCGTGATGACATCGTTGAGGTCGGTCAGGTGGTCGCTGTGGAGGTGTGTGAGGAGCACCGCTGTGAGCTGACCGACGGGGACGCCCGCTGCAGCGAGCCGCATCAGCACGCCACGTCCGGCGTCGACGAGGTAGTGCTCGCCGGCCGCCTGCACGAGGGTGGCCGGGCCGGCGCGGTGCGGGTCGGGCAGCGGGCTGCCGGTGCCGAGCAGGGTGACCGTGATCATTGCCGGCCCATCGCGGCTCGCGCCTCGGCGGTGCTGGTATCGGTGTCGGTGGTCGGTCGGCCGACGAGTTGGATCTCGACCTCGCGGAGGCGGCCGCTGTACGGGAACGGTCCGCGGTATCTGCTCGACACCGCCGACCCGTGGTCGTAGCCGATGCTCGTGCCGACCGACGAGATCATCCGCATGTAGAGCGGCATCTCTGCCCGGCCGCACGGTGCGCCGTCGATGTCGAGTTCGATCGATCCGGACCGGCCGTCGCTCCGGCGGAGGCGAACGGTCAACGTGGTGTCGCCGGTGGGAACCGGGATCGTGGACTCGACGACCGTGTGGTCGTCGAACGCGTTGTAGTCGACGACGAGCCGGTCGCCCTGGACGAAGATCGAGATCCCGGAGTTCTCGGTGCCGGTGGCGAAGAGCACGCCCTCGTCGCCCTGGGCGTGGGCCACGTGGGCGATCACGTCGGCGCTGCGGCCACCGATCGCGGCCGCGGCTTGGGCGGGGATCGGCGACATCGGTGGACGGTAGACGTAGCGGCGATCGGACGGGTGCGGCGAGCGGTCGCGGAACCGGGCGCCGAACAGCTCGATCGTGCGGTCGTCGAGCGGCAGCACGCCATGACGGTCGGCTTCCTCCCACCAGAGGGCCACCAGGTCGGCGAGTCGCTCGGGATGTTCAGCGGCGAGGTCGGTGCATTCGGACCAGTCGACAGCGAGGTGGTACAGCTCCCACGGTTCGGTGTCGTAGTCGGCTCCGGGCAGGTGCCGGCACACGGCCTTCCACGGTTCGCCGTCGAGCTCGGCGACGACCGCGCGGCTCCCTGCCATCTCGAAGTACTGGAGGCGGTTCGTGGCCGGGGCGGCAGGGTCATGGATCAGCGGCGCGAACGAATGCCCCGTGACGGGCAACTGCTCCACACCGCGGTAGATCGTGGGCGGGGTGAACCCGAGCAGCTCGTAGACCGTGGGGACGATGTCGGCGACGTTGACGAATTGGTGGCGTTTCGTGCCGAGCTGATCGGCAGCGAGCCCGTTGGGCCAGTGCAGGATCATCGGCACGTGGACGCCACCCTCGTGGGTGTTCTGCTTGTACCACTTGAAGGGTGTGTTGCCGCACTGGGCCCAGCCCCACGGGTAGTTGGTATGGCTATGTGGCCCGCCGATGTCGTCGATTCGCTCGACCGCTTCGTCGGGGGTCTCGAGGATCAAGTTGAAGAACTTCATCTCGTGCATGACGCCGAACGGGCCGCCTTCCTGCGAGGCGCCGTTGTCGGCGAGGAGGACGACGATGGTGTCATCGAGCACGTCCATGTCGCGGAGACCGTCGACCAGGCGACCGATCTGCGCATCGGTGTGGTCGAGGAACGCGGCGAACGCTTCCTGGAGCCGAGCGGCGAGACGGCGCTGCGACTCGGGGAGCTCGTCCCACGGATCGACACCGGGGTTGCGCGGTGCGAGCTGGGTCCCGGGCGGGACGATGCCGTGCTCGAGCTGGCGTTCGAACCAGCGCCGCCGGGTCACGTCCCATCCGTCGTCGAATCGGCCCCGATACTTGGCGAGGTGCGCGGGCGGCGCCTGATGGGGCGCATGGGTGGCGCCGAAGGCGAGATACGTGAAGAACGGTCGATCCGGACGGATGCCACGCGAGTCCGCGATCATCCGGAGCGCCTGATCGACGAGATCCTCGGACAGGTGATAGCCGTCCTCTGGACCGGCGGGCGGCGCGATCGGGTGGTTGTCGCAGACGAGGTCGGGGTGGAACTGGTCGGTCTCTCCCTCCATGAACCCGTAGAAGCGGTCGAACCCGCGGCCGAGCGGCCACTGGTCGAACGGTCCGGCCGCGGAGCTCTGCTCGATCGGTGCGAGGTGCCACTTGCCGACGCAGAACGTCGCGTATCCCTCGTCGCGGAGCACCTCGGCGACCGTGGCAGCGTGATCGGTGATGTGGCCGAGCTGGTTCGGGAACCCTGTCCGGAAGTTGGCGAGCGACCGCAT
Source organism: Ilumatobacteraceae bacterium (assembly GCA_022843125.1). GTDB lineage: Bacteria > Actinomycetota > Acidimicrobiia > Acidimicrobiales > Ilumatobacteraceae > Ilumatobacter. The sequence continues at coordinate 1,286 of JALHOG010000022.1, read as the reverse complement.
GCCCACTGCGTGTTGAGACCGACCGGTGAGCAGCGAGGCACGGGTCGGCGAGCAGAGCGGGGTGACGTGGAAGTTCGTGAACTGCAGGCCGCCAGCTGCGAGGGCGTCGATGTTCGGTGTGTCGATCTCGGAGCCGTAGCAGCCGAGCTGGGCGAAGCCGGTGTCGTCGAGCAGGATGATGACGACGTTCGGCGCGTCCGCGCCCGGGTGGGGCGGCTCGTCGAACCACGCAACGGATTCGGTGTGCGTCCTGGCGATCGTTCCCTGGAAGCGAGCCGGCCTGGTCATCGCTCCTTGGCTAGTGCCCCGACTCGGTGCCGTGCGAATCGGGACGGCGCCAGTGCGGCCGTGTGGAGCCGGGTTTGGTGCTCCACACGGTGTCGAGGAGTTGGCGGATCCTCGGGTTCAGCGGCCACTCGGGCGAGATGGCACGGAGTTGGGCGGCGAAGGGGGCGGGCTCGCCGGGCGTTGGGTGCCACGGTGGCGGCATCGCTCCGGGTGGGACGAGCCCGTGGGGGCGGGGCTGGATCAGTGCGTCGCACACACGGCAGGTCCACGGTCCGCCCGTGAGGAATGGCGAGCGCTCGCCGGCGCGCCGGGCGGTGCTGTTGGGCCGAGCGAGGAGGCCGCACACCGTGACCTCACGGCCGCGGCGATCACGACGGCGCGCGAGCGGATCGTCGCCTCGTCTGAGTGCGTGGGTGCCACGATCATGCGAGTCGGCGCGTGCCGACTCAGCCGGCCATTCGGCGGTCGCAACCGTGTGGGCCCGTCGTTGTCGACGCCATCGGTACGCCCGCTGCCGGCAGGCGTGCGAACAGTAGAGCCGAGGTCGACCCGGCCGATGCACCATCTCGACGGTGCGGTCGCAACTCGGGCACGTCCAACGATCGACCACCGTGCCGATGGGTGTGGATGGCGGGACCCGGTTGCCCCGAATCAGCGGAGGGAGTTCGTCGATGTCGCCCATGTCCTCATCGTGCGCGAGGGGTGTGGCAGCGCCCGAGACGACGGCCTCCGACCTGCCCCCGTCGGGTCGACGACTGGCACCATTCACCGAGCATCCCGAATCGTCACGTCCGATCGAGGCTCGGGTCTCGGGCCGTCCCGAATCGTCACCCTCGAGTCGCAAGCGCCGGCGGAGCGGCACCGTGACGATTCGGGACGGCCCGAGACCGGTCGACCACCAACCGCGTGACGATTCGGGATGTACCCGACACCGGGCGACACCAACCACGTGACGATTCGGGATGTACCCGAGACCGGGCGACACCGACCGCGTGACG
>JALHOG010000021.1 GCA_022843125.1 Ilumatobacteraceae bacterium | reverse complement strand
ACCCTGGCTCGACCACTTCGAGCCGCGGTGCGAGGTCGGCCACCAGGCGCACCACGGTGTCGAACTCGCGGCCGTCGCGATCGGGGTCGGGGTCGACGATCGTCAGCTCGGGGCACGCACCCTGCGCCGCTCGACGCCGGTCGCCGTGGCGCACGCCGGCCGCCCGGGCAGCGGGCGTGCAGGCGGTCACCCGGTTGGCGTGGAAGATCGCGGCCGGCACCTCGGGCGCCACCCTGGCGGCGAGCAGCGGCCAGTCGGGACACCACACGGTGACGAGTCGGGGCGCAGCCGCCATGTCAACCGGCGCGGTGGAGCTCGATGACCGTGCCGGGCTCGCCACGATCGACCGGCTCGACCGGCTCGACGATCCGCACCCTGCCGTCGGGGCCGGGGAGCAACAGCTCGCGCTCGATGGGCCGCGGGGCGCGGCGCCCGCCGACGCGCACCCGGACCCGGCGGGCGGCAAGGTGGCCCCACCCCTCCCCGACCCCGTGCCAGGTGACGTCGCTGGTGACGAGATCGAGATCGCAGGCGACACCGGGGACCACGGGATCGACCGCGACCAGCACCACCCCGTTGGACTGCAGACGTTGGCGGACCCGGCGCGCCACCCGTTCCCCACCGGAGGGCGGGCAGGTGACGATGACCTCGAACCCGTCGGCGGCGGCAGCCACCCGCTCGGCCCACACGGACGGACCACCATCGACGTCGACCAGCACCACCCGCTCGAGCGGCACCCCCAACTCGGCGGCCGCTTCGAGACCGGCGGCCGGCATCCCCACGACCGCGACCCAGGATCCGGCCCGGGCCGCAGCAGCGACCAGCGAGAACGCCAGCGAGAACGCAGCCGGCCCGGCGCATCCCATCATGCGTCCGCGCACCAGCCCGGCGTCGGGCAGCATGGTGGCGTAGGCCCCGTCGACGGGCAGGCTGCGCTCGCGGATACGGGTGGGATCGGTGGCGATGCGGGCCGTCAGCTCGCCGAGCGGGCCGGCGTTCCCGCCGGACTGCAGCGCTACGGATCCCGTCATCCCGCCACCCTACCGAACACGTGTTCGTGCGCGCCAGGGGAGGGGTCGAATCACACGGCGGTGCGGCGTCCGCCCTCGAGGAGGCGGACCAGGGTGGCCGCATCGGCGGCATACCCGTCGGCGCCCAGTTCGTCGGCGTGGGTCTCGCTGACGATCGCCTGGCCGCCCACGTAGATCGGTGCGCTCACACCGGCACGGTGGAGTGCAGCGCATGTGGCCGCGCACGCGTCGAGACAACTCGGATCGGTGACCGAGAGGCCGACGGCGGTCACGTCATCCATGGTCGACAGCACGTGCACGAACGACTCGCTCGGCGTGTCGGCACCGAGATCGCACACGTCCCAACCCTCGAGCCGGAGCAGGTCGGCCAGCATCGCGACGACCAGCGCATGCCGCTCGCCCGACGGCGAGCCGACGACGATCGTGCCCCGCGGCCGCCCACGGCGCACCGCACGCGACCCCAGCCGACCGACGATGCGAGTGGCGATGCCCGACGCACGATGCTCGACGGCGATGTCGATGTCTCCGGCGGCCCAGCGCTCCCCGATCTGGCGGAGGGCCGGCGAGAGCACGTCGGTGTACACATCGCCGACGGCGACGCCCCCGGCCATTGCCGACTCGATCACACCCCATGCGCCGGTGGCGTCACCGACCAGGAGGCGCGCCTCGAGCCGCTCGCTCCACGGGGCCTGGCGCTGGCGGCGTGACGATGCGGGCTCGACCGGGACGGCGCGAAACGCATCCAGCGCCTGGCGCGACACCCGCCAGACGCCGCCGACCTTGACCGCCTCGAGCTGGCCGAGCCGCACGTACCGGTACGCCGTCATGTAATGGACACCGAGCTCATCGGCGACTTGCTGCAGCGTCAGGTCGTCGACCGGCACGCCGAAACGGTACGGCCGTGTGTTGGGGATCGCCTCACGGAGAGGCTGAAAGATGCACCACCGGGGAATGAAGCCCGGCCCGATGTGGTTGAGCGCCACCCTGCAGCGGCGAGCCTCAGCCCTTGTTGGCCTTCCAGCGTTCGCGGGCGGCACGGGAGCGTTCGAGCAGATGCGGCGGGACCCGCTTCGCGGCCTCGGACAGCTCGACGCCGCCCTCACCGACCGCAGCGATCGGCGCGCTCGTCTCCTCGGCGGGCTGCAGGTCCTCGAATGACGGCGGCTCGACACCCGGCTTCCAGTATCGATACATCTCGCGCACGATGTCGGCCAGGCCGGTCGAGTCGTACCCCTTCTCGAGGTCGACGGTCACCATGTTGCCGAACACGTGGACGGCGGCCACCCGGCCCGATGCGAACAGCTGCCGGGACAGCGACGCTGCCGGCGTGACCCCGATCGCGTCGAGCATCGACGTGTAGCGCTCGTGGCCCATGCCCGTGAGCGACCGGTTGAGTTCGAACCGCACCACCCCGGGGGTGGCGCTCGGCTTCTCGATGACTCCTACCAGCTGTCCCATCGGTCGCACACGATAGCCCGTGAGCGTCGCGGGCGGCGATAGTGTCGCCGGTCATGCCGGCCGCGCAGGGCGTCTTCCAACGCATCATGGCCGGCGTCCAGAACCCCGCCCAGATCGTGCTGGGTGCGTTCTCGGCGCTGATCCTGCTCGGCACGGCGCTGCTGCGATTGCCGTTCGCCGTCGACGCCGGGGTGGAGCACCCCGGCACTGTCGATTCGCTGTTCTGGGCCACGTCGGCGGTCAGCGTCACCGGGCTCGGCTCCACCGACGTCGCCGTGTTCTCACTCTTCGGCGAGCTCGTACTGCTCGTGCTCGTCCAGCTCGGCGGCTTCGGCATCATGACCATCGGCTCCGTGCTCGCGCTGGTCGCATCGCGACGGATCGGGCTGCGCCAGCGGATGCTCGCCCAGGCCGAGATCGGTGCCGTCGACATGGGCGAGCTCCGCACCCTCCTGATCGCGATCGCGAAGATCACCCTGATCGTCGAAGCGACGACGGCGCTCGTGCTGTTCGTGCGGATGTCCACCAGCGGCAGCTCCCAGTCGGTCGCGCGCTCGGCGTACAGCGCCGTGTTCCACGCCGTCACGTCGTTCAACAACGCCGGCATCTCGCTCTACAGCAACAACCTGGAGGACTACGTGCACGACCCGTTCGTGGCCCTTCCGGTGTCGCTCGCCATCATCATCGGCGGGCTCGGCTTCCCGATCATCATCGAGTTGCGTCGCCGGCTCCGCCCTCGCCAGTGGTCACTGCACACCAAGATCACCCTGTCCGCCACCGCCGTACTGCTGTTCATCGGCCCGACCGTGCTCCTCGCGTTCGAATGGAGCAACCCGGGAACGCTCGGGGAGATGAGCGTGCTCGAGAAGCTGCACGCCGCCTGGTTCCAAGGCGTGACCCCACGCACCGCCGGGTTCAACACCGTGCCGATCGGCGAGCTCCGGGAGCCGACGCTCAACATCATGAGCGGCCTCATGTTCATCGGTGCCGGGCCCGCCTCGACGGGAGGCGGCATCAAGGTCACCACGTTCGCCGTGCTCGGCTTCGCGATGTGGTCGGAGGTACGCGGCGACCAGGACGTCAACATGTTCGGCCGTCGCCTCCCCCCGCACGCCCTGCGCCAGGCGCTCACGGTCGCACTGCTGTCGGTCGGCGTGGTGTTCGGCACGGCGATCGCGCTCAACTCGATCTCTGGGTTCAGCTTCACCCGAACCCTCTTCGAGGCGGCCTCGGCCTTCGGTACCGTCGGCCTGTCGACCGGCATCACGACACAGCTGTCGTCGTTCGAGCACGTACTGCTGGTGCTCGTCATGCTCGCCGGTCGCGTCGGACCGGTCACGTTCGTGGCCGCCCTCACGTTGCGCGAGCGTTCTCGCGCCTACCGTTTCGCAGAGGAACGGCCGATCATCGGCTGATCGAAAGGTGTCCACCGTGGCCAAGGCGAACAAGACGATCCACTCGATGCTGAGCGGCATCACCACGACCCGGATCGAACACCAGGGAGAAATCGTGGTGATCGGGCTCGGGCGCTTCGGCTCGTCGCTCGCGCACACGCTCACCGACATGGGCTACGAGGTGCTGGGCGTCGACTTCAGCGAGGAGCGCGTGCAGGACCACGCCGGCACGCTCACCCACGTCGTGCAGGCCGACACCACGAGCGAGCGAGTACTCCGCCAGATCGGCGCCGCCGACGCGGTGACCGTGGTCGTGTGCATCGGCACCGACATCGAGTCGAGCGTGCTCACCACCGTGGCGCTGGTCGATCTCGGTGTCCAGAACATCTGGGCGAAGGCGATCACCGAGCAGCACGGCCGCATCCTGGAGCGGGTGGGAGCACATCACGTCGTGTTCCCCGAAGCCGAGATGGGCAACCGGGTGGCGCACCTGGTGACCGGCCAGATGCTCGAGTACATGGCGCTCGACGACGACTTCGTGATCGCCGAGCTGATCGCGCCCAACGAGCTGACCGGTGTGGCGCTCGGAGCGTCGAACCTGCGTGTCAACTACAAGGTGACGGTGGTGTGCGTGAAGCCGAGCGGCGGGCAGTTCACCTACGCCGACCGCGAGACGGTGCTCACGTCGAGCGATCTGATCGTGATCGCGGGCCATCGCGCCGACGTCGAGCGCTTCACCGACCGCCGCTGAGCGCCTGCGCCAGCACCTCGGGGAACCTGTCGGGGGTGCACGCCATCACGGTCGCGCCTGCCGCCACCAGGTCGGCGGCCATCGCACGGTCGTGGACCGGGGCTCCCTCGTCGCTCAGGGCCAGCAGGCACAGCACGTGCACACCCGACCGGCACAGATCGAGCACGCGGGCGCGGAGCAGGTCGGGGTTGCCGCCTTCGAACAGGTCGGAGATCAGGATCAGCACGGTGTCGGCCGGCCGCGTGACGAGCTGGCGGCAGTAGCCGACGGCCTGCGCGATGTCGGTGCCGCCGCCGAGCTGGACCCCGAACAGCACGTCGACCGGATCCTGGAGAACGGGCGTGAGGTCGGTGACCGCCGTGTCGAACGCGACGAGCCGGGTGCGCAGCGCCGGGAGCTGCGCCAGCACCGACCCGAACAGCGATGCGTAGACGACGCTGTCGGCCATCGAACCCGACTGGTCGACGGCCACGATGACGTCCTTGGCGAGGCTCTGGCGGCGGCGGCCGTAGCCGACGATCCGTTCGGGGATCACGGTGCGGTACTCGGGCTGGTAGGTGGCGAGGTTGGCGTGGACGGTGCGCAGCCAGTCGATGTCGCCGGGCCGCGGGCGGCGGGTGCGGTTGGCGCGCGCGAGCGCGCCGTGGACGGCGACACGGGTGCGGTCGGTGAGGCGGCGTTCGAGATCGGCGAGGACGGTGGCGACCACGCGACGGGCGGTGGCGCGGGTCTCGTCCGGGAGGAGCTGGTTGAGCTCGACGAGCAGCGTGACGAGGTGGATGTCGGGTTCGATCGTCTCGAGCAGCTCCGGTTCGAGCAGGAGCTGCTTGAGGTCGAGCCGCTCGATCGCATCGCGCTGCATCACCTGCACCACCTCGCGCGGGAAGTAGCGACGGATGTCGCCGAGCCAGCGGGCGACGCGCGGCGCGCTGCGGCCGAGACCACCGCTGCGCCCGCTGCTGCGCCCCTGGGCGCGACGCTGCGCTGCGTCGTCGTACACCGCGCCGAGCGCGGCGTCGATCGACACGTCGTCGCCGTGGAGATCGACCCCGGTGCCGTCGGCCTCGCCCCCGCCCAGCACCAGCCGCCACCGCCGCAACCGCTCCCCCTCCGACACCCGACCCTGCCCCCCGCTCATCCGCCCTCCTCTGTGACGGAGTTGGTCTGACCCAATTCGTCACACGGGAGGCCGAGGAGGTGGCGGACGGTGGTGAGGGCGGCGGCGAGGCGGGCGGGGTCGACGTCGGTGCCGATCGTCGGGGTGTGGGGGCGGGCGCCGCCGGCGACGAGCACGCCGAGCTGGCGGCGCTCGGCGGCCTCGATCGCGCCGAACGTGCGGCGCAGCAGCGGCACCGTCTCCTCGAACGCCTGCGGGTTCAGCGACGACAGCCAGCGGTCGACGACGGCGCGCAGGTCGGCGTCGTGCACCAGCACCGTGCCGCTCCCGGCGAGGAACCCCTCGACGAACGCCGCGCCCACCGCCGGTGGTGTGCCCGGCGAGAGCGCCCTGGCGAGCCGGGCCTCGACGCGGCTGCTGTCCCAGTGGCCGCTGTCGTGGAGGACGCGGGTGGCGCGGCCGTGAACGCGGCCGTGGCCGGCCTGCTCGGTGAGACGCTCGAGCACCTCGGGGAATGCCCGCCGGCGCGCCGGGTGGTCGACGAGCGCGAGTGCCTGCTGGGTGGCGCTGATGTGCTCGATCATCGCTGCCGCGGCGTCGTCGTCGAGCGAGGCGCACGCCGGCAGCAGACCCGCGAGCACACGGACCACGAGCCCGTCGAACACCGACTCGATCGCAGCGGTGTCGGTGGCGCGGACGTCGCCGTAGCGGGACGCGTGTGCGAGTGGTCCGAGCGCCGCCATCAGCTGGGCGATGTCGGGGTCGGTGGCGGCGCGGGTGGCGAGCACGTGGACGATCGGATCGATCGCGTCGGTGAGCGCCGCGAGCAGCGCGAGGTCGAGCGCGGCGGCGACCTCGACCAGACCGGCGGCGCTGTGGGCGCGCTCGACGAGCCGGGTCGTGGCGGCCCGCTCGACGGTGGTGCCGTGCCCGGCGAACTCGACGAGCCGCACCGACCACTCGGGCCGCCACTGCAGCCGCCAGGTCTCGCGGAAGGTCCCGCTCGACCCGCGGCCATCCTCGAGCGCACCCCACGGCACTCCGATCGCGGTGAGCTGGTGGAGCAGGTGGGAGCGTCGCAGACCGTTCGGTGTGCGCAGGTCGAGCTCGACGAGGTGGGCGTCGGCCTCGGGCTTGAGGCGCGCGGCGCGCTGGCGTTGGGCGAGGTCGCGGGCGAGGGGGACTTGGGGCGCGTCGTCGGGCACGCTGCCGATCGCGGTGCCGACCACGAGCCGGCGGCGCACGAGCGGCAGCCCGCCCATCACCGCATCGGCGGCGTCGAGCACCTCGTCGAGGCCGGGCTGCGGTCGGCGGCGCATGGTGGCGAGCGCGTCGGCCATGCGCGTGGCCGCGATGAGATGGTCGGGTGAGGCGGGGAGGTCGGCGGCACGGAGCACGCGGGCGGCGTCGACGAAGAACCGGGCGACGCCCTCGGGGCCGGGGTGGCGGAACACGTGGTCGTACCAGCCGGGGCTGCGCACACCGGCGCCGTACCCGGTGGACGACGCGAGCCGCTCGTGGGTCCACGGCACCCAGCTCACCGCGACCTTCACCTTCGGCAGGCCGCGCAGGGTCGCGGCGTCGACGGCGGCGGGGTGGGCGGCGAGATCGAGGACCGGCACGTGCCACGCGCCGCACACCACGACGATCTGCTCGTGGCCTGCCTTGACGGCGGCGCGGATCGCCTTGCGCATGTGGGCCTCGCGCCGCTCCTCCGACCGAGACGGTGTGGTGCCGTGGCGCACCGCTGCCATCGCCTCGGCCACTGCGGCGAACGCCGGCAGCCCTTCGCCGCGGTGCTCGATGACGTCGTCCCACCAGCGCTCGGCGTCGGGCTCGCCGGCTGCCGCCGCTAGCTCGCCGAGCGGGTCCACGGGCGCATCGCCCGAGATCAGCTCGTCGTCGTGGTGACCGGCGGCAAGGCTGTTGGCGAGCGGCAGGTCGATCGCCTCGACCGGCACGCCGTGCTCGTTCGCCCACCGCACCGCCTGCCACTCCGGGCTGAACGAGGCGAGGGGCGCGAACACGGCCCGGCGCGGGTCGTCGACGACGTGACCGAGCAGCGCCACCGGCGGGTCGAGCCCGTCGGCGCCGATCCACCGGAACGCGGCGGTGGTCTCGGCGGGCGACTCGACCAGGACGATCGTCGGCCGCAGCTCGTCGAGCGCCGCCACCACCGACCGCGCCGACCCGGGCCCGTGGTGCCGGATCCCGAGCAGGTGCGGGCTCATCGTCTCGTGTCGGTGAGCTTGGGGTCGAGCGGGTAGCTGCTGAGCCGTTCCACGTGGTCGTCGTGGATCAGGAACTGGTCTTCGAGCTTGACGCCCTGCTTGGTGTCGGGGTCGCCGATGTAGCTCTCGACGCACAGCACCATGCCCGGCTCGATGTCGCCCGGCAGCTCGTACCGCCCGGGGCCGATGCGCGGGACGTTGGGGTGACCGCCGGCGAGGCCGAGGCCGTGTGCGAGCTGGTAGTAGCCGTAGGCGCGGTACGGCTCGGGGACGTCGTACGCCCGCCGTGCGAACTCGGCGAAGCTCCGGCCCGGCGCGAGGTTGGCGGCGTTGTGCTCGAGCTGTTCGAGTGCGAGGCCGTAGAGGTGGCGTTGCGTCGGGGTGGCCTCGACGTCGCCGCACAGGAAGGTGCGCGAGAAGTCGACGGAGTAGCCGAGCAGGCTCATCGCGTCGGTGTCGAAGCACACGAGGTCACCCGCGGCGAGCACGTGATCGGACGACTCGAGGAAGTACGGGAACGTGCGCACGCCCGCCTGGAGCAGGCGGGTGACGACGAACTCGCCGCCGTGCGCGATGAGCCCGCGGTGGAACGCCGACCACACCTCGTTCTCGGTAGCCCCCGGGACGATCGCCGCCTCCAGCTCGCGGGTTGCGTCTTCGACGACCGCCATCGCGTCGCGAATGGCCCCGACCTCGGCGGGCTGCTTGATCGCCATCGCGAGCTGGACGACGAGCGTGGCGTCGGCGAGCTCGACGCCACGGCTGCGCAGCGCGTCGGTCATCGGGAACTCGACCTTCTCGACGGCCAGCCGGAGCGGACCGTCGGCGCGGCGCCGGCACTCGGCGACGAGCTCGTCGGCGAACAGCTCGATCTGGTCGAGGTAGTAGAGCGACTTCTTCGCCGTGATCCCGGGGGCGGGGCGGATCTCGTCGATGCCGGGCAGGCCGACCGCGAGGTGCTCGCACCCGGCGAACTCGAACAGGATCGTGTGGCCGTCGTCGAACAGCAGCACGAACCGGTCGGGTCCGGTGAAGCCGTGGACGGTCATGTTCCGGGCACCGGTGGCGTACAGGATGCTGATCGGATCGGACGTGAGGAGGGCCGGCACGGCCAGTTCGCGCATCACCGCGAGCAGCCGTTGCTTGCGCTGGTCGAGCAGTGCGTTCTGGTCGATCGTTCCCGTGGGCGTGGTCATGGCAGGTTCCTTCGCCCGGATCAGTCGAGAGCTCGACAGGCGTCGTAGAAGTCGGTCCAGCCGTCGCGGTGGGCCACGACGCCCTCGAGGTACTCGCGCCAGGCGACCGAGTCGTGGGTGGGGTCGCGCAGGACGGCGCCCACCACACCGGCCGCGACGTCGTCGGCCGACAGGGTGCCGTCGCCGAAGTGGGCGGCGAGCGACAGCCCGTTGGTGACGACGGAGATCACCTCGGCGGTGGAGAGGGTGCCGCTCGGCACCTTGAGGCTGGTGCGGCCGTCCTCGGTGACGCCGGCGCGCAGCTCGCGGAAGACGGTGACGATGCGGCGGATCTCGTCGGCGGCGGGCGCGATGGCCGGCAACGCCAGCGCCGCGCCGAGCTCGTTGACGCGCTGGGCGACGATCGCCAGCTCCTCGTCGGCCGATTCGGGCAGCGGCAGCACGACGGTGTTGAAGCGACGGCGGAGCGCGGACGACAGCTCGTTGATGCCGCGGTCGCGGTCGTTGGCGGTGGCGATCAGGTTGAAGCCGCGGGCGGCCATCACCTCGCTGCCGAGCTCGGGGACGGGCAGCGTCTTCTCGGACAGGACCGTGACGAGCGCGTCCTGCACGTCGCTCGGCATGCGGGTGAGCTCTTCGACGCGCACCAGCGTGCCGGCCTGCATGGCCCGGTACACCGGACTGGGCACGAGGGCCGCCTCACTGGGCCCTTCGGCGAGGAGGCGGGCGTAGTTCCAGCCGTAGCGCAGCGTCTCCTCGTTGGTGCCGGCGGTGCCCTGGACGAGGAGCGTGGAGTCGCCGCTGATCGCGGCGGCGAGGTGCTCGCTCACCCAGGTCTTGGCGGTGCCGGGCACGCCGAGCAGGAGCAGGGCACGGTCGGTGGCGAGGGTGGCGACGGCGATCTCCATCAACCGCCGACGGCCGACGTACTTGGGGACGATCACCGTGCCGTCGGCCAACGTGCCGCCGATCAGGTAGGTGACGACCGCCCACGGCGACAGCTTCCACGACGGCGGCCGCTCGCGGTCGTCGAGCGCCGCCAACGCCGCCAGCTCGTGCGCGTACTGCACCTCCGCGTGCGGCCGCAAGATGTCGTGCTGATCAGCGAGCCCCATCCCCGAGCACGTTACCCACCCCCTGTGACACCCGCCCCCGCCATGAGCACGTCGGGTGCAGGTCAGGACTCGGTGCGCCAGGTGTCCCCGGGCATGACCCGCCGCATGAACTCGTCGAACAGCGGGACCGTGAACGCAGTGTCGCCGTGCTCGGGGCTCCAGATCATCCCTTTGGCGATCAGCGATGCGCGCATCGGTGCGAGTGACGTCACCTTCCGCCCGAGCGCGTCCGCGATGTCGCCGCTGCGGTGCGGCCCCGGACCGAGCGCTGCCATCGCTCGGAGGTAGCGACGTTCGGCGGGCGACAGCCGGTCGAACCGCACTCGGAAGAAGCTCTCGTCGAGGGTGGCCACCGCGAGCGGCGTGGCGCGCTCGACGTCTTCGGCCGTGATCGGCGACCCGTCCGCGACATTCCAGGTCTGCTGTCCCCACTCCTGCAGGAAGTAGGGGTAACCCTGTGTGACCTCGACGATGCGGGCGACCGCGGCGTCGTCGATGCGGGTGGACTCGGCAGCGATCGGCTTGCGGATCGCGTCGGCCGCAGCTGCGGGGTCGAGCGGTCCGACCACCGGGAACTCGAAGAGCCGCTCGGCGTACGACTTGGCGCGGCCGAGCTGGCCGGGCAGCTGCGGCAAGCCGGCACCGAACATCGCCACCGGGAGCGATCGTTGTGCACAGCGATGGAGCGCCATGATCAGCGCCGCGAGCTGATCCTCCGCCACGTACTGGAGCTCGTCGACGAACAGGATCAGCGCCGTGCCCTCCTCCTTCGCCGCTTCGCCCGCCACCTCGAACAGCGCGCTCAGATCGTGGTCGAGGTCGCCGTTGTCGGCGAGCCCTGGCTCGGGCTCGTAGTCGACACCGACTTCGATGTCGCCGTACTTGACCTTCAGCGCGCCGGCGAATCCGGCGAGCGCTCGCAGCGCCCTGACGGCGCGGTCCTTGGCCCGATCGCCGCGGCTGATCCGCAGCAGCGCGAGGCGGAGCTGCGGAGCGAGGAGTGCCGGCAGCGATCGCCCCTCCGGCGCCTCGACACGAATGGCGACGACGCCGCGTCGTTCCGCGATCTCGACGAGCCGATCGAGCAGGACCGTCTTGCCGACCCCGCGGAGGCCGATCAGCATCTGGCTCTTCGCCGGCCGCCCGCGCAGCAGCCGCTCGATCGCCACGGTGGCGCTGTCGATCAACACATCGCGACCGGCGAGCTCCGGCGGCGGGCTCCCGGCACCGGGAGCGAACGGGTTGGAGACCGGATCCATGACCCGATTCTATGTCGATGTTTGCGACGTTATCTTCGCAACATAAACTCGCTAAGTTCGCAATAGTCCGGAAGGCCCCCGACTCAGCAGGGGGTCGACAGCCAGCGGGTGGCGGCCCAGCCGCCGTCGACGGCGTCCACGTACACGACCGTCACCAACTGGCCGTCGTCTCGGCGGTAGTCGAACCGGTGCTGCGGATCGTCGTCCTCACCGTTCCACGTGTGGATCCAGCCGTCCGGCCAGAGGCCGGGCTCGACGGTCTCGATGAACGCCGCCAGTGCCTCCTGCGGTGTCGCGGCGACAGCCGGGACGTCGACGAGCTCGTCCCGCGGCGGGGTCGACCCGCACGAGATGGGCACATCGGTGGGGAGCCCGCCGATCTCCTCGAGCGCGATCAGCGACGGAACCGTGGTGGCCGGGATCATCTCCCACTCCTCACGGGTGGGGTACGTGCCGAGCTCGACGTCGTAGCGCTGCTCCCAGGTCGCCCGATCGACGAACTCGACGGCGAGGGCGAGCTCGACGGCCGCATCGACGGTCATCGCACCACCGATCAGCGCCCAGGTCCCGTCGCTCACCTGCCAGATCACGGTCGACCCGGGACCGCCGTCCTGCTTCCAACCGCGGCGACCGTTGACGTCGATGCGCTCGAGATCGCCGACGATCGACGCGACCAGGAGCGGGTTCGACCGCTGGACGAGGACCATCATCCCGTCGCCGTTGTCGCCGTCGGGAACCCGGGTGACCGCCTCGACGGCGCCACTCGGATGCCACTCGCCGGGCTCGACGACGACGCGGTAGCCGTCAGGCAGGGGGCGGACGTCGAACACGAGATTGCCGGCGGCACCGACCTTGGCGTGCACCGGCACGCCACCGGCGGCCTCGACGAAGGCGACGGGGTCGAGCGCCTGGACGGCCACCACCGGCTCGCCGTCCACGACGAACGTCTTGATCTCCGGGGTGCCGCCCTCGGTGTACAGCGTGCCCACGACACCGGCGACGGTGACCCGTTCGGCGTCGAGGCTGCCCCACATCCCAGGGGTGACCGCCGAGAACGCCATGAGCTGCACGGCTCCGCTGAGCCGGGTGCCGTCGTCGATCGCCACGAGCGCTTGTGTCATCGTTGAGTTGTCCCAACCGGTCATGCCCCCGTACATGGCCGTCGCCTGGTCGGCGAGGGGGTGGTCGTCGGGGAGGATCGGGAACAGGTCGGGGAAGAGCAGCTCGTCGGCGGTGGCCGAGGCGCCACTCTCGTCGATCATGTCCAACTCCTCGCGGGTGGGGTAGCTGCCGAGCTCGACGTCGTAGCGCTGCTCCCAGGTCGCCCGATCGACGAACTCCACCGAGCGGGCGAGCTCGAGCATGTCGGCGTTATCGGCACCGGGCCACCGCGGAACTCGCGCCCACGTGTGGTCGCTCACCTGCCACACGAGGTCTGAGTCGAACTCCATGTCGCGCCAGAATCCGGTCGAGCCGTTGACGTCGACGTACTCGAGGTCACCAGCGATCGGCCGTGTCAACAGCGGGTGCATTCGCTCGACGAACACAGCCATCCCCTCGCCTTCTTCCGAGATGAGAGTCCCAGCGGTGACGACGGCACCGGCGGCCAACCACTCGGCGACGACGCTGTAGCCGTCGGGCAACGTGCGGACATCGAACACCAGATTGCCGGTGGCGCCGATCTTGGAGTGAACCGGCACCCCGCCGGCGGCCTCGATGAAGGCGACGGGATCGAGCGCTTGCACGGCCAGAACCGGCTCACCGTCGGCGACGAATGTCTTGATCTCGGGCGTGCCGCGGTCGGAGTAGAGCGTGCCGGCGATGTCCGCGACGGTGATCCGCTCGGCCTCGAGGCCGCCCCACATCCCGGGGGTGACCGTCGGGTACACCTGCAGCAGCACGGATCCGCTGAGTCCGGTGCCGTCGTCGATCGCCACCAGCACCTGCGCCGCAGGGTCAGACCGGCGCTGCCACGTGCAACACGAGGCCACCGCCTGGTCGGCTAGCGGGTGGTCGTCGGGGAGCATCGGGAAGACGTCGGGGAAGAGCAGCTCGTCGGATGGTGCGGGGGCCGTCGGCAATGGGGCTGGAGCCGGAGCGGTCGCCGGCGGGATCTCCTGCCCGCGCCAGCGCGGAGCGGTCACGAGGCCGGCGACCAGCAGCACTGCCGCGGCGGCCATCCCGAGCACCACCGCCGCGCGCCGGCGACGATCGTTCGGGGAGGGCGCGTCGAGCGTGATGATCGCGCCGTCGACAGATGCGGGTGTGGTGCGCTCGGCGCTGACATCCCCGGTCTCGATGAAGGTGAGGAGCGTGTCGCGTTGGTGGGCTTCCCAGGCGGTGGAGCGGGGCATGGGCGGGAGGAGGTCGCGCAGGGCGCGATCCATGTCCGCGTCCCCGTTGAATGGATGGAGCAGTTGGTCAGTGGGCATCGGTGATCACCTCTCGGGGGTGGCCGGCTCGTTCGAGATGGGCGCGAAGTTGGTGGCGGGCGCGGTGGAGGCGCGTGCGGGCGGTGGCGGCGGGGATGCCGAGCACGGCCGCGGCTTCAGCGGGGGTGAGCTGCTCCCAGGCGACGAGCAGCAGGACCTCGCGATCAGCGTCGGTGAGCGCGAGCAGGCCCGTAGCGAGCTGCTCACGTTCGGCCTCGGCGTCGACGCGGGCCGCGACGTCGAGCAGGGGGTCGATGCCGAGGTCGCGGCGCCCGTCCGCCCGCTGCAGCGCCGCCAGCCAGCGGGCGTGCGAGCGGTGCTCGCGGCGGACGCGGTTGGCGGCGATGCCGTACAGCCACGGCAGCGCGGACGATGTCGCCGTGTCGAACGACCGCCGTTGCTCGAACGCGACGCGGAACACCTCGCCGACCACGTCGTCGGCACGGCCGGCGCCGAGGCGTCGGGTGACGAAACGTCGCACCGGATCGACGTGCCGGTCGAAGATCGCCGCGAACCGCACGGGCTGATCGATCGACGCCGCGATCAGCTCCCCGTCGGACGCGCTCATGCCCCATCTTTGCCCGCACCCACCCGAAGCGTTCTGGGCGGGTTCGCCATGACGATGTCGTGATATCGTGATGTCATGGCCAAGCAGACCACCGTCCGTCTTCCCGACGAACTCGCCGACGAGGCGGAGACGGTGGCGCGCGTCAGCGGCACGAGCGTCAATCAGCTGATCGTCAGCGCGCTCGAGGCCGAGATCGAGCGAGTTCGCTCCGACCGAGGGTTCATGGATCGCGCCAGGCACCTCCTCGAGCGAGACCGTGAGATCATCGATCGTCTGGCCCAGTGACCCGCTACCTCACCCTGGCTGAGTTCTTCGCGCTGGCCGAGGTGGTCACCGGTATCGATGCGCCCACGCTGCTCAAGGTCAGCCGCACCGAGCTGGCCGACTCGGCGCTCCGCGCGCCACAGGCCGGATTCGGTGAGGAAGACTTCTACCCCGACCTGATCGACAAGGCCGCCGTGCTCGCTTGTCGGGTGTCGTGGAACCACCCGTTGCCCGACGGCAACAAGCGTGCGGCGTGGGCATGTCTCGTCGTGTTCCTCGACCTCAACGAGATGGTCTGGGAACCCGATCCACCCCACGCCGACGACGCCGTCGCAGCGATGCTCGCGATCGCCGCTCGCGAACGTGATGAACGATGGCTTGCTGCCTGGGTTCGCGAGCGGGTTCGTGCCCCCCGGGACGGGGTGTGACCACATGAGCGATCATGGGGGTATGGCCGACGATCGCTCACATCGGGTGTTGGGGGAGATCGAGGGGTTCGCGTTGGGGTTGCCGGAGGCGTGGGTGGACACGCCGTGGGGTGATCGGGTGGTGAAGGTGGGCAAGAAGATCTTCGTGTTCCTCAGCCCGCCCGAGAGCGAGCGGCCCGTGATCACCGTCAAGTTGCCCGACTCGCACGACCACGGGCTGAGCTACCCCGACGCCCACCCCACCGGGTACGGGCTCGGCAAGCACGGGTGGGTCACGATCCCGCTCGACGGCGTGCCCGAGGAGGAGACCGAGGTGCTGCTCGACTTCGTCGAGGAGAGCTACCGCGCCGTCGCCACCAAGACGCTCGTCAAGCGGCTCGACGGGAACTCGTGAAGCGAAACTCGTGATCATGTGAATCGCCGGGCCGCGTACGGTCGGCGGCATGCACCTGATCGATTCGCTCGACCTGCCGTCCGGCATCGTGGCGCGGCCGTACCGCGGCGTCGACGACCTGGCCGAGATGCTCGAGTCGCTGCGCTCCTACCGGGCCCTGCACCGCGATGACGAGATGCCCACGCTCGAGCAGATGCACAACTCGTACGCGCACCTCACCGACTGCGATCCCGACGTCGACATCGCGGTGTTCGAGACCGACACGGGCGAGCCGGCGGGGTACGCCCGCGCCTCGCACGAGGACGCCGAGAACAGCACGCGCGACTGCATCGTGTTCGCGCCGATCCGCCCGCCGTACCTCACACGGCCGCTGTTCGACTCGATCGTGCCCGGCATGGAGCGGCACATGGCGCCGCGGGCGGCCGCCGCGCCGAGCGCCCGGTACCGCGCCTACTCGCTCCATCCCGGCCCCGACCAGCCGCCGCTCGGCGAGGCCGAATGGCTCGAAGCCCACGCGTACACGGCCACCGAGTGGGGGGCAGCGCTGCTGCGCCCGCACCTCGACGACATCCCCGAGCTGCCGCTGCCCGACGGCGTCGAGGTACGGCCGGTCACCCCCGATCAGGTGCGCCACATCTGGGAGGAGCACTGGGAGGCGTTCCGCGGCGAGTGGGACTTCAAGGAGGCCACCGACGACGACATCGACGAGCACGTCGACGACCCCGTGATGCACGACACCTCACTGTGGAAGGTGGCGTGGGCCGGCGATCAGGTGGTCGGTCAGGTGAAGTCGTTCATCAACGACGAGGAGAACGAGGCGCGGGGTTACCGACGCGGCTACACCGAGTTCATCTCGACCCATCGCGACTGGCGCAACCGTGGCATCGCCCGCGCCCTGCTCGCGATGAGCCTGCGCGAAGTCCGCGATCGCGGGATGACCGAGGCGATGCTCGGCGTCGACACCAACAATCCCGGTGGCGCGTTCCAGGTCTACACCGGCCTCGGCTTCCAGCTCCAGAAGTACGACGCGGTCTACACCAAGCCGTACGCGTCGGCACCATGACCACGATCCGCGAAGCGACGGCCAACGACGCGGTGGCGGTCGCCGCCGCGCACGTCGCGGCCTGGCGGACCGGCTACCGCGGTGTGTTCCCCGACGAGTACCTCGACACCGACGAGTTCGCGCAGACGCGTCACGACCGGTGGGAACGCCGCCTGCGCGACGGGCCTCCCGACAACGGCAACGTGCTGAACACGATCCTCGTCCCGGAGCTCGACGGCCGGGTGGTCGGCTTCGGTCACGTCGGCGACGAGGACGTCGGCGACGGTGCGCCGTCGGGGCGGGGCGAGGTCTACGGCTTCTACCTCCACCCCGACGCGTGGGGCAACGGCGTCGCCACGCTGCTGATGGCGGCGTGCGAAACGCGTCTGGCCGCGCACTTCGAACAGGCGGTGCTCTGGACGCTGTTCGACACGCCCAGGTCGCGGCGCTTCTACGAGAAGGTTGGCTGGGGGTGCGGGGAGGGCGACGAGCTACTCACCGACACGTGGGACCCGGCGGACGACCCGGTCACCGTGGTGCAGTACCGCCGGTCGTTGGGCTGAGCTCGGCCAGCATCCGGTGGCGGAGGCGACACAGGTCGGCGAGTGCGACCGCCAGTCCGGTCGACGTGCGGGTGAGCGCGTCGGCGGTGTCGAGCAGGACCTCCGGCCGGCACCGGGCGAGCAGGTTGACGAGCACGCCCTTGTGGGCCGGGCCGTATTCCCGCGATTCGAACCCGGGGAGTAGGCGCCGCACGAACGTGTGCGCATCGAGCGGGAGCAACTCAGCCAGCTCGGGCGGGATCGCGAGCTCGGGCAGCGATGCGACCGCCTCGGCCGAAGCGGTCTGCCCGCCGCTCACCTCGAGCGCCGGGACGTGATCGATCAGCCACGCCGCCCGCGGCCCACCGGCGAGGGCAACGCGCGCCCGGCGCACCACGTCGCGCCGGTGACGCAGCAGTGCCTCCATCAGGACGTCGGGTGCGAGCCGGTAGCCGAGGCCGATCACGGCCAGCGTCCACTCGTCCTCCAGGACGGGCCATTCGGCGACGATCTCGCGCCAGGTGGCCGACGCCGACGACGGCGTGGGCGGGCGGCCGTCGGCGGGCGGACCCATCAAGGGGTCGGCGGGCGGGAGCGGGAGGAACGCAGCGCGGCGGGCGGCGGTGACGGCGCCGACCAGGGCGAGCATGCGCGAAGCGTCGTCGGGTCGGACCGCGTCGGCGACGACGTCGGCGAGCAGGTCGACGGGCGCGATCGGTGGCTCGCGCCGGTCGGTGCCGAGCAGCGCGGCGGTGACCAGCTCGCGCCAGAGCCCCTCGATCGCGACACCGGGCGCTGCGACGTTCATGCGGCCCCCACGAACGACGGGTCGGCGCGTGGACCGACGTCGAGCACGCGGTCGTCGAGATGGACGGTCAGCGGGACGAGGCCGCGCGGCGTCCACTCGACGGTGACGGTGATCGGACCGCCGTCGCCGCCGGCCAGCATCGACCCGAGCGCGACCGGACCGGCGAGCAACGGCAACGATCCGGTGGAGTCGGTGAGCACCCATCGCCGATCGCTGAAGGTGGGTGCGGCGGTGACGGTGACCGCGAGCCGCTCGATCCAGGGTTCGATCGCGACCCGTGAACCGATCGCCGCGCACGCGTCGGCGATCGACAGCCCGTCGACGCGGAGCAGCGGGAGCGGATCGGCGTGGCGGGTGCCGGCGAGCACCCGCAGCGAGTCACCCGGGTACCGGTGCAGGTCGGCACGCACGACGGTGCCGACCACCCACGAGTCGTCGAGCACCTGCTGGTAGGCGGCGAACGACAGCAGCATCGCCCACCGCCCCGACTCGACGCCTCGGATCCACAGCCGCCTGACCTCGATCCGGTCTTCGCGGGTGTCGCTGCGGCCGAGCACGATCCAGTCGTCGGTCTCGGGGACACCGGCCAGCACCTCGGCCTGGCGCACCTGCCATCCCGACGCCGTGGCGACCGCATCGGCGAGGTTGCCGGGCAGCGTGGGGAGTCGGCGGCCGGCCTGGGCGATGAGGTGCAGCAGGCCGAGCTCGGCGAGCACCTCGGCCTGCCAGTCGGGCGCGGCACCCACGAGCCCGGCGAGGCGGCGGACACGGTTGGCGAGGGCGCCGGCGCGTGCGTCGACGAGGCGCGCCGCCAAAGCATCCCACGTGGCGTACCGGGCGAGCGCCGGGTCGGCGAGGCCGGTTCGCATCCGGTCCTCCAGCCACCGATCGAGCTCGACGAGCCCCTCCATCATCCGTGCCACCCGTTCGTCGCGGGAGCGATCGAGGTCGCCCCGGTCGGGTGTGCCCGACGGCTCCGGGAGGTCGCGGTCAGGATCGCGGTCCGGACGGTCGAGCCCGTCGACCTGCTGGTCACCAGCGCCGGCGCCTCGCTCGACCACCGGCTGCGACGCCGCGGCGCGCTGGTCGCGGGCGGCCACCCACGACACCACACCCGCGGGCGCGGCACCGGGCTGGACCTGGCCGCGCGCCCACAGCAGGAGCAGCGCGATGACGTGCTTGCACGGGTGCTTGCGGCTGGGGCAGGTGCACCGCCATGCCACCTCGGCGTGGTCGGCCATCGTCTCGTAGGGCTCGGCCCCCGAACCCCGGCACCGCCCCCACACCGCCCGCTCGTCGGCGCCGATCCCCGACCAGCGCGACGGCACGGCGAGCGGCTCGGCCGCGGCGACCGACTTCGGCGTCGGCGCCACCGCCACCACCTGCTCGACGCTCCACCGCTCGGCCATCGTCACCCACCGTACCGATGGGATGTGACATGCCTCGGGCGCCGGGACAGCGAGGGCTTGACTCTCCCCCACGGGGAGACTCCAGCATGGTGGGTGATGGACGACGTCGCCGACCCACTGATGTCGATCGGGCTCTTCTCGCGGGCGTCGCTGGTGTCGGTGAAGGCACTGCGGCTCTACCACGACCAGGGTCTGCTGATCCCGGCCGAGATCGACGCCGCGACGGGCTACCGGTCGTACCGCGTCTCCCAACTCGCCGACGCGCAGGTGATCAAGCGTCTGCGCGACCTCGACGTGTCGCTGCGCGACGTCGCCCGCATCGTCGCCTCGCGTGATCCCGACGTCACCCGGGAGGTGATCGCCCGCCACGAAGCCGACATGCGCTCCCGGCTCGCGGCGCTCACGCGCATCGTCGGGGACCTGCAGGTCGCGATCGAGCACCCGAGCCTGCAGACACCGGTGCACATCCGTACCGAGTCGGCGATCCACGCGCTCGCCGTCACGGCGACCGTGGAGATGCCGGGACACCAGACGTTCGGTGCGTTCCTCGGGCGGTCCTACGACGACATCTGGGCGACCATGCAGCGCCTGGGCGGCGTGCCCACGGGGCCGAGCGGGGCGCTGTACCCGCCGGAGGTCGGCGCCGACCGCGAGGAGGTGACCGCCTACATGCCGGTGGCCGAACCGGTCGTGATCGACGACGAGGCCGCCGCGGCCGGCGTGGTCAACATGCTCGTCCCGTCGGTCACGGCGGCGGTCATGACGCACGCCGGCTCCTACGCCGACATCGACGCCACCTACCGCCAGGTCGGTGCGTGGGTGGCACGCAACGCTCGGTCGGCCGAGCTCCAGGTTCGAGAGGTGTACGTCGTGAGCACCGACGAGACCGGCACGCTGCTGCCCGACGACGCGCTGCGCACCGAGATCGTGTGGCCCGTGGTGCCCGAGCCGCCCGAGCCGACAGCCTGACAGTTCAGATCAGAAGGAGAGTCACCATGTCCCTGCATCTCGCCGCCGTCACCGTCGATTGCGCCGACGCGCTGCGCGTCGCCACCTTCTGGTCGGCGGTGCTCGGCCGCCCGGTCGACAGCGGGCGTCCCCCATCGGAGTTCTTCGCGTCGATCGGCCTCGACGAACCGGACGCGTCGCCGCATCGCTTCATGTTCATCCAGGTGCCCGAACCGAAGTCGGTCAAGAACCGCATGCACCTCGACTTCGACAGCGCCGAACCGGCCGCCGAGGTCGAGCGGATCGTCGCCCTCGGCGCCACGAAGCTGCACGAGAAGCACGAGTACGGCATGAGCTGGACCACGCTCGCCGACCCGGAAGGCAACGAGTTCTGCATCGGCACCCCCCACTGAGTGCCGTCATCGTCACGGCTGCTGATCGGCGCCGACGCGCCACCCGCTCGTGACGCGTCGGTTGTCCGGACGTCAGCTCGAGGCAGGTCGGGTGCGGGTGCGGTACCTGCCCACCTTGGAGCGGTTGCCGCACTCCTCCATCGAACACCACCGTCGGGTACCGCCACGCGACTGGTCGTGGAACGCCTCGAGGCAGTCGGAGGTCGGGCAGATCCTGACGCGCAACCACTGTCGATCGTGTTGCAGCCGCACGATCGCGTTGACGACGGACGCGACGAAGGCGTCGAAGCCCGGGCGCTGACTCGCCAACTCGGCAGTGCCGTCGACGAACCGCAGTGCGAGGCGGGATCCGTCGGTGAGCGCCGAGATCGCCTCGAGCGACTCGGGATCGTCAGCCCCGTCGTGGTGGGCGAGCAGCGTCCGACGCAACTGCTCACGGAGCTCGACGGCGTTGCGCCGATCCCGCTCGGTGACGGATGAGTCGGCGAGCCATGACCTGAGTCCTGCGAGGTCGGCGAGCTCGTCGTCACCCGTACTCACGTCGAGGGTGTTGACGAAGTTCACGATCGTCTCGGCATCGGTCGTCATGTAACCATCATAAGCCAGTCAATGGTGTTGCATCCACGACACCGTCATGTGCAGAATGATGGTGTCACCGACACGAGCCCGCCCGAGGAGCCATCGAGATGCCGTCACTCGCAGCAGCCCAACTGCTCGCCCGCCACTTCGAGGACGTCCAACGTCGCGACCCCACCCGGAGGCCCCGACGCCGTCGGATCAGGGGCTGGCTCGGACGGCGCCTGATCGCCGCCGGAACCCGACTCGTCGGGGTCGCCGAGGCGCGACCGCTCGTCGCCCGCCCCCGTCGACTCGCCGGCTCCCCCTGATGCGTCGGCGTCGTGCACCGCGCACCCCTGCAGCCGACCCGGTCGAAGGCCCCACGGCACGCAACCCTGCCGCGACCGTCGTGTTGACACTCGGAGTGAGCGCCGCTGCGTCAGGAGGCGCGTCGGTAGTGGGTGGCGATGGCACCGTTGCTCATCGGGTCCGCCGAGATCAGGTCGAGCCGGCGCGTGCCGGGCAGCCCGCGCTCGTACAAGGTCGGTCCGTGACCGGCGATCCTGGGCTGGACGAGGAACCGGTACTCGTCGATGAGGTCGAGCCGGTCCAGCTCGGTGGCCAGCCGGCCGCTGCCGAGGAGCACCCCAGCCGGGGTTGCGTCCTTCAGCGCCTGCACGCCCGCTCGAAGATCGCCGGCGATGTGATGGCTGTTGGTCCACGGGAAGTCAGACCGTGTCGACGACACGACGTACTTCGCCTTGGCCTCCAGGTCGAGCGCCCACGCGAGCATGGCGGGCGGCGCCTCCACGTCGCCGCGGGCGACCGCCGGCCAGGAGCTCTCCATCATCTCGTAGGTGACACGACCCCAGAGCATCGCCCCGCACTCGTGCATCAGACGCGTGAAGAACGCGTGCGTCTCGTCGTCGGCGATCCCCTCCTGATGATCGACGCAGCCGTCCAGCGTGACGTTGATGCAGAAGGTCAGCAGCCCCACCCAGCGAGCCTAGGCCGAGACCCGATCACGCCCGTCCGGCCGCGCCCGATACGCCGTTGTGCGGGTGAGTGCTGCGCCGTTGATCTGCGTCAACCCTCCGATGCCTCGTGGGCGATGCAGCAGTCCGAATCGACTGGCGCGACAAATGGCGAGAAACTCGGTCGTAAAAGCGCCATACTGGTCACCATGGAAGCAGGCGTTCGAGAACTCCGAGACCATCTCAGCCGCTACCTCGACCTGGTCCGCGACGGTGGAGAAGTCACGGTCACCGACCACGGCCGGGCGGTGGCGCGCCTCGTCCCATTGGATCGCCCCCGTCCGCTCGACCGGCTCATCGCGGAAGGGCTGATCACACCCGGACGCACCGCGAAACGGCCGCGCACCGGCCCGGCCATCAAGGCACAGGGAACCGTCAGCGACCTCGTCGCAGAACAACGCAGGTGATCGCCTACTTCGACACCTCGGCGATCGTTCCACTGGTCGTCGACGAAGCGACCACCGAGACGTGCCAACGCCTCTGGACCGAATCGACCCGCGTCGTGAGCGTTCGACTGATCTACCCAGAGGCACGAGCTGCGCTCGCCCGGGCAGGGCGAATGGGACGGCTCACCCGCTCCCAGCTGAACGCAGCCGTGCTCGAACTCGACTCACTGATCGAAGAAGTCGACGTGATCGAGCTCAGCCCCGACATCGCACGGTCTGCGGGAGAGCTCGCCCAGCAGCACGGGTTGCGCGGATACGACGCCGTGCACCTCGCCGCCGCACTCGCCGTCGCCGATGACGATCTCGTCCTCGTCACGGGCGACGCCGAACTCGCGGCCGCTGCGCAGGCAGCCGGGATCGCCGTGTCTGTAGTGACAGCCTGAGTCCGCCGCTCCCAGAGCGGCCGACCGGGGCACCGCTGCGCTCACCTACCAGCCGCGGTGAGCGCATACGCGCCGATCTGCTCGGCCGACTCAGCTGGGTTCGGCCGTCGTTCTGCGCTGCGTGTTATGTGTGGGTTGCTGGGCCGGCGTGTCGCACGACACCGCCGGGGGTGTGCGGCCGACCGCATCGTTTCTCGCCGGGACTTCGAGCGGGTGTCCGACGTCGTCCCGGCGATCGGAAGTGCCGTTCAGGAGCGCTCCGCTGACGCCGACTCGTCGGCGATACCGAGCGGACGGCAGGGGAAGGCGCAGAGGTGGTGGAACGGCTCAGGCGCCAGGGGACCCCGAGGTCTGCCCGATGTCGATCCGTGTGGCACCGAGGCCCTTGAGGCGGGCGTCCTCCTCGTCGCTGGTGACGCCCGCGCGAAGATGGTGGAGATGTCCGACGATGCGCAGGCCCACGATCTGATCGACCTGCTGAGTCGTGCCTTCTCCGTCGACAAGGGGAATGGCGGGCCCCACTACCGACACGTCGTCGCGCCACCGTTACAGGATGGGGCGGTCGACGTCCCAGAGATCATGGTTCAGGTTCTCACGATCACCGATGGGGTCGCATTGTTCAGCTCGGACGACGAGATGCTGCAGGAGATCGGTGCCCCGCCGTACACGGCCGTGCTGTACGACCGACACGAGATCGAACTCCACACGAACGACCTCCGCGAGCAAGTTCTCGAACAACTCCAATCCCTGCACGCTGATGACGAGCTGACCGCGGAACGCTGGTCAGCGCTCTCGGCCGAAGTGAGCCAGTTCTGGGTCATTGGAGCAACGGTGACCGGGGACTCGTTCGTCATCGAGTCGAAGACCGCGACGTCGATTCGGATTTGGCCGCACGAGACATTGGTTGCACCATTCTTCGATCCTGACGAAGCGCCTCGTGTCGACGGGCTCGAGGGCCTCGTGGCGTGGCTCGAAGCAAGACTTCGCTAGCCAACGCTCCGTCTCTTCGGACGTCGATCAGCATGCGCAGGTTCCCACTGGTCAACGGATCGTCGAGCCAGGGCCCTGGCACCCATGTCGACGCGCTCACGACGCATCGTGACGAGCAAGAGGACCGGCGGTGCGATCGCCGACAGGGAGACATCGACCGCGCTCTAACACGAGCGCCGTATCCGGTTCGCTGACGACAACTTGCCGCCGCGCGTCGGCCCGTGCCGAGCGCTCACGGCGCGCCCGATGCGCCGATCTGCACGCCTACTGCGTTTGCTGGCGCGAAGGTGACGTCCGACGGCACGATCGCGCCACGAGAAGGCAGCTCGCCGGTGTGCTGGAGCGATGTGGACCGTGGTGGTCATGTTCGCGCCAGCAAACCAACTGGCGTGCAGCTGAGGACAGCGCCGAGAGCCGGCGATCTGCACCCGTTCATGTCGACGTGACCGCGACGAGCACGGTGCTTGCGTGTGCCGAACTGGTGATCGAGATGGCTGTTACACCCCCCTGTCATGATGGTCGACATGAGCAACGTGTCGGTGATCGCAGCGGTCGAGGCCCTCGACGCAGCCGACCTCGCCGCGGCCGACACCGCCGTGTGCATCGACCTGTTGCGCGACGTGCGCCGCACCCGCGGCTGGTTGGATGCGGTCGAGGCGCGGATCTCGTCACGGATGCGCGACCTGTCCACCGTTACACCCGGCTCGACCGGGCCGGCCGCGACCGCGGTCAGCGATCTCCACGGTTCGGTCGGCGGGGTGTCCGCCGCCGAAGGGCGCCGTCGTGAGCGGCGCTCCAAGACGTTGGACGACGCACCATCATTCGCCGATGCGCTCGAAACCGGGAAGATCGGCGCCGAACACGTCGACGCACTCGCCAACGCCACCACCGGCCTCGACGACACGATCAAGACCGAACTACTCGGACAGCAGGAATCGTTGCTGGCCGCTGCTCTGTCCAAGACACCCGAAGAGTTCACCCGGGTGTGCCGCGACCGCATCCGCCGCCTGGAACGTGATCTCGGGATCTCACGCAACACGCAACAACGCAACGACACCTACCTCCGCCGGAAAATCAACCGCGCCACCGGGATGACCGAAGGCCGCTTGGCGTTCCACCCCGAACTCGCCAACCAGATCTTCGGTGCCATCGACCGCGAAATCGCCGCCATGATCGCAGCCGGCGAACGCGCCGGCGACCCCGAGTTCCTCGAACGGCGCTACCAACGCGACCGGCTCGCGGCTGAAGCACTCGGCCGACTCGTCGCCGGCGGACACGACCGCGAACGACCCCTCGAAGCCGACATCACCTACGTCGTCGACCACGAAACCGCCGAAACCCGCCGGCTCCACGCTCACTCGATCTGCGAAACCGGCGACGGCATCCCCGTCCCACCCGACAGCGTTCGTCGTGCGTTGTGCAACGGGTTCATCACCCCCGTCATCCTCGGCGAAGACGGCGTCCCCATCAACGTCGGACGCACCCACCGCACCGCCACCCGCGCCCAACGACGAGCACTGCGCACCATCTACCGCACCTGCGCCCACCACGGCTGCGACATGGCGTTCGACCGCTGCGAAATCCACCACATCGACTGGTTCGAACACGGCGGCACCACCGACCTCCACAACCTCCTGCCGCTGTGCTCACGACACCACCACCTCGTCCACGAAGGCGGCTGGACCATCCAGCTGAGTCCTGAGCGCACCCTCACCATCACCCGACCCGACGGGCAACACCACGCCACCACCCGACCCGACATCCTCACCGAACACGACGACTACGACCATGAGCGACGACGACAACCCGCAGCGTGACGCACGCTCCCGGAACCTGCCCACCACGACTCTCCGACCAGGCCAGCGCGCCCCCGCGCGCCGCGGCACGTCTCTGGCACGGCGAGGGCATCGGCGGGGATGGCCGGTACCGTTCGAGGGATGAGTGATCGAGTCATCTCCATCTCGCGGGAGATCGATGCTCCCGCCGAACGCATCTTCGAACTGCTGATCGACCCGGCCCGCCACGGCGAGATCGACGGGTCGGGCATGGTCCAGGCTGCGAAGGGCGGCGCGCAGCGGCTCACCCTCGGCGCGAAGTTCGGCATGGACATGAAGATCGGACCACTTCCGTACGGCATCAAGAACACCGTCGTCGAGTTCGAGGAGAACCGGCTGATCGCATGGGCACACTTCGGCGGCCACCGGTGGCGCTACCGACTCGACCCGATCGACGGTGGCGCCCGCACCAAGGTCACCGAGGAGTTCGACTGGTCGACGGCGAAGGTGCCGAAGGCGATCGAGCTGATGGGCTACCCCACCAAGCACGTCGGCAACATCGAGCGGACCCTCGAGCGGTTGGCCCAGGTCGTCGAGTCGTGAGCGCCGACGCCGTCCACTTCTACTGGCGGCGCGGGTGTGGCTTCTGTGCATCGTTGCGACGGGGCCTCGACAAGCTCGGCATCGAGACGGTCGACCACAACATCTGGGAGAACCCCGACGACGCCGCGACCGTGCGGTTCTACGCGAACGGCAACGAGACCGTGCCCACGGTGGTCATCGGCGAGGTCGGCATGGTCAACCCGTCGGCACGCCAGGTGGCGGAGTACCTGGAGCAGTCGGCCCCGCACCTGCTCCCCGAGGGCTACGAGCCGCCCCCGCCCGGCCTGATCCAGCGCATCTTCGGCAGCTGAGTCAGGCGTCGGCGGCCGGTTCTGCGGCCGCCCGGCCCGACACCACCACGGCGGCGAGCCACGTCGAGATCGGCACCGAGGCCACCAGGCCGATCGAGCCGACCAGCGTGCGCACCACCTCGGTCGCCACGAGCTCACGGGTGATCACGTCGCCGAAACCCTGCTCGGCGCTGACGAACAGCAGCAGCAGCGGCAGCGACGTCCCGGCGTAGGCGAGGAACAGCGTGTTCACCGTCGACGAGATGTGGTCGCGCCCGATCCGCAGGGCCGGCTTCATCAAGCCGGCCGTCGTGAGGTCGGGCTGCACGGCCTTGAGCTGCCACACCGCCGACACCTGGGTGACGGTGACGTCGTCGAGCACGCCGAGCGAGCCGATCACGATCCCTGCGAGGAGGATGCCGCGCGGGTCGATGCCCTCCGCGAGACCGGTCAGCAGGAAGCTGGAGTCGTCGGTGAGTCCGGTGAGCTGCGACGCACCGACGAAGGCCCACGCGAGGATCGCGGTGAGCAGCAGGCTCGCCAGCGTGGCGATCAGCGCGACCGCGGTGGCCGGTTCGAAGCCGTGGGCGAGGAACAGGGCGAGGAAGGCGATCACCGCCGCCGACACCACCGCCACCGTGATCGCGCTCGACCCGTCGAGGATCGCGGGCAGCGTGAACCACACGATCACGAGCAGGCTCGCGATCAGCCCGGCGATCGCGCCCAGCCCGCGCCATCGTCCGAGCGCGAGCACGCACGCCACGAACAGCGCCGCGAGGATCAACATCGGGGTGTCGCGCTGGTAGTCGTACAGCGAGTACACCCGCTGGCCGTCGACGTCCTCGAAGAACGTCACCTGGATCTTGTCACCCACCTCGAAGCGGCCCGGGGCCGACTCCTCGATCGCACCGAACTCGCCGTCGAAGATCCCACCCGACAGTTCGAAACCGGACAGTGCGCACTGGTCGGCGGGCGAGAACGAGCACCCCACCAGATCGATCGCGACCACCTCGGCGTCGATCGGGTCGGCGTCGAGCAGGAGCGGGTCGTCGAAGGCGTCGCCACCGTTCGGCCAGAGCAGCACCACCGCCAACACGGTGAGCAACGCGCATGCGGCGACGGTCGGCCAGAGCGCCTTCGCCCATCGCGCGTCGACGGGCAGCTCGGCCCCGTGTGAGTGGCCGTGTACGTGCACGTGAGCGTGGCCGGGGTCGCCACCGCCGTCGGAGTGCTTGTTCGGTCTCGCCACGAGGCGCCACCTTGTCACGCCATCGCCGCCGCAGGGCGGCATTCGCTCGCGTCAGTCGACGGTGGAGCGTCGGGCGCCGCTGCCGCGGACCGCGTCGGCTGCCTCGTCGGCGAGCTCGTCGAGACGGCGGCCGGGGCCGCCGACGATCGCTGCGATGCCTCGCTCACGGAGCTCGTGCGCGGTGCCGGCCGCGAGATCGGCGACGTCGGGGTTGGTGAGTGACAGGACGACCACGTCGACGGGGTGCTCGGCGCAGAAGCTGACGATCTCGTCGCCCGGCATGTCGGCGCCGAGGTGGTGCACGTGCCAGTTCGACTCGCGCAGGGCGACTGTGGCCATCGTGGTGGGCAGCGAGTGGTAGTCGCCGGATACCGCGGCGACCACGGCGGTGCCCCGTCGTCGCCCGCGGGGGTTGGGTGACAGCTCGCCCAGCGTGCGCTCGACGATCGCCGACGCACGGTGCTCGACCCAGATCGTGAGCTTCCCCTCGTGCCATGCCTGACCGATCTGGCGCAGCGGCGGCACGAGCACGGTCTGGATCAGGTCGACGAGCGTCGCGCCCTCCTCGACCAGACGACGTGCGATCGCCCGCACGGTGGGCTCGTCACCGTCGACCAGCGCCGTGTACATGCGCTCGGCCTGGCGCTCGATCCGACTCCGGCTCGGCGGCGTGGGGGCCACGGGGGTGCGGCGCCGGGCGTCGACCAACTCGACGTCGCTACGTGCCACCACGTACCGCCCGTTGAGCAGCGTGGCCGGGAGCCGTCCGTTGCGCACCCACCGGTACGCGGTCTGGTAGTGGACGCCGAGCGCGTCGGCGGCCTCCTGCAGTTCGAGCTCGTGTTCATCGGCCGCCGTCACGCGGCCAGACCGTAGCCGACGACGCGATCTATTTGCGCTCACCACTGCTAATTCAGACTAAAGGCTGATAATCTCGATCTCGCCGCAGCGTTGCGGCACCAACCACTCACAAGGAGCCCGTCATGAACCTGACGTTGAGCGAGGGCCAGTTCAACCTGGTCTACAACTCGTTTTCGTTCGTGATCGCCAGCATGGGCGCCGCGCTCATCTTCTTCCTGCTCGTCAGGAATCGGGTTGCGCCCCGCCATCGCATGGCCATCACCCTGTCGACCCTCGTGGTCGCCATCGCCCTCTACCACTACCTCCGGATCTTCGATTCGTGGTCTGCCGCGTTCACCTACGACGGGACCCAGTACGTCCAAGATGGCGAACCGTTCAACGAGGGGTATCGCTACGTCGACTGGCTGTTGACGGTGCCGCTGCTGCTGGCCGAGCTGGTCGTGGTGCTCAAGCTCACGAAGGACAAGACTCGGAGCCTGCTCGTCCGTCTCACCGTCGCAGCGATCGCGATGATCCTCCTCGGCTGGCCCGGCGAGGTGTCGGACCCCGACTCGACGGCTCGCGCCGTCTGGTTCATCGCCTCGATGATCCCGTTCCTCTACATCCTGTACGTGCTCTTCGGTGAGCTCGGCAAGTCGCTCGAGCGACAGAGCGCCACGGTGCGCAAGCTCGTCGACGGGCTCCGGTACATCGTGCTCGTGACGTGGAGCATCTACCCGCTCGCCTACCTCGCCCCGACGTTCATCGACGACGAGGCGACCGCCGAGGTGGCCCGCCAGGTCGGTTACGCCATCGGCGACGTGGTGGCCAAGCCGCTGTTCGGCCTGCTGGTGCTCGGCATCGCCATGGCGAAGTCCCGCGAGGACGGCTACGCACCAGCGCTCGACGACGCCCACGACGACGCCGAGCTCGTCCGTTCCTGAATCACCCCTCCGCGCGGCCCGGCCCTTCGTGGGCCGGGCCGCGAAGGGCTGTCCGAAAGGTCCAACCGTGGCTACCACCGCATCGTCCACCACCGCTCCCGCCGTCTCCCCGCTCGACAACCCGCCCCGCGAGTTCGCCGACCGGCCCTACTTCGCCGAGACCGTCGCCCTCCTCCGCGGCGTCCGCGACCACGACTTCGACTCGCTCGCCACCCTGTGCGACGACGACTTCGGGATCATCGACATCGATCCGGCGGGCCAGGCACGCGTGATCCGCACGCGGGCCGAATGGGAGAGCTGGTTCCACGAGCTGTTCGCAACACTCGACGGGCTCGGGGCCGCCACCGACTCCGAGGTCCTCGACTACCAGGCGATCGCCACGGCCGACCTCGGGTACTCCGTGCTCGAGTTCCGCCAGTTCCTCACGGTCGCCGGCCACACCGCCACGTTCGACTGCGTGACCACGATCGTGTGGAAGCGGACCCCGGAGGGATGGCGTGAGGCCCGCTGGCACGGCTCGGTGATCTCCTCGGTGATCCCCGACGAGCTCGCCGCCCTCGCCGGAAACTGAGATCAATTCTCATCTCCGGTAGCGTGGGCCGCATGCAGTCCGACTCGCGGCTCCCCGTCACCGTGCTCTCCGGATTCCTCGGGGCCGGCAAGACCACCATCCTCAACCGGGTGCTCGCCAACCGTGAGGGTCGGCGCGTCGCCGTGATCGTCAACGACATGAGCGAGATCAACATCGACGCGTCGCTGGTGGCGAGCGGCGGCGTCCAGCTCGACCGGACCGAGGAACGTCTCGTCGAGATGACCAACGGGTGCATCTGCTGCACCCTGCGCGACGACCTGCTCGTCGAGGTCGCCCGCCTCGCACGCGAGGGACGGTTCGATCACCTGCTGATCGAGTCGACCGGCATCTCCGAGCCGATGCCGGTGGCCGCGACGTTCATGTTCGACCAGGACGGCGGCGAGTCGCTCGACTCCCTCGCCCGGCTCGACGTGATGATGACCGCGGTCGACGCGGCCAGGTTCGTCGAGCACTTCGGCGAGCTGTCCGATCTGGCCGAGCTCGGCCTGGCACGCGACGGCGAGGACGATCGCATGCTCGTCGATCTCCTCGTCGACCAGGTCGAGTTCGCCGACGTGATCGCCGTGACCAAGCCCGACCTCGTGGACCCCGACGAGCTCGGCGAGGTGGTGTCGCTCGTCCGCTCGCTCAACCCGCGCGCCGTGATCGAGATCGTCGAGCGCGGCGACGTGCCGCTGTCGCTGATCTTCGACAGCCGTCTGTTCGACGCCGACGAAGCCGCCCTCGCTCCCGGTTGGGTGCGCGCGCTCAACGGCGACACGACACCGGAGACCGACGAGTACGGCATCTCGTCGTTCGTCTACCGCAACCCGTGGCCGTTCCATCCCGGACGGCTCGCCGAGGCGCTCGCGTCGGACTGGCCGGGGGTGCTCCGCAGCAAGGGCTTCTTCTGGCTCGCCACCCGTCCCGAGGTGCAGGGCATGTGGAGCCAGGCCGGGCTGTCGGTCCAACTCGAACCACTGTCGCCGTGGTACGCCGCGCTCCCCGAGGACGAGTGGGAGTTCGAGAGCGACACGGATCGTTCGCAGCTGCTGGAACGATGGGATCCGCTGCTCGGCGATCGACTCACCGAGCTCGTCCTCATCGGCATCGACATGGACGAGGTGGCGCTGCGCGCCCGGCTCGACGCATGCGTGCTCACCCCGGCCGAGTTCGTGCTCGGGTTCGACGGGTGGGCCATGTTCGACGACCCGCTGCCCGAGTGGGATCTCGCCTGCGAGCTGTGACGCCCGACCACGCCTGACGGCTCGCTGACGGGTTGACATCGTCACATTCGAATATCAGAATGTGTGCGTGGCCGAGCCCCGTGACGCGATCGTCGATGAGCACGCCGCCGATGCGGCGGCAGCGCTGCTGAAGGCGTTGGCCCATCCCGGCCGCATCCGCATCATCGGCGAGCTCGCCGAGGGCGACCGGTGCGTCCACGAGCTGGTCGACGCCCTCGGCATCGCCCAGCCCACGGTGTCCCAGCACCTCCAGGTGCTCCGAGCCGCGCGGTTGGTCTCGGCCACCCGGGTCGGCAAGGAGCAGCGCTACGAGCTGCGCGACCAGCACGTCCGACACATCGTCGACGACGCGCTGATCCACGCCGCCGAACTCGATTGAACCGCCGAACCCGAGAACACGAACCAGAGAGGAACGCCCCCATGTCCACCGATCTCCAGCACCGCCCGCATACCGAGCACGACCACCAGCACGGCGCCGACTGCGGCCACGCCAGCGTCACCCACGGCGACCACGTCGACTACATCCACGACGGCCACCGCCACCACGAGCACGACGGCCACTGGGACGAGTGCGACGGCGACGGCACCTGCGCCGAGCACGCCGAGCACGACCACCAGCACGGGCCCGACTGCGGCCATGAAGCGGTCGAGCACGGCGACCACGTCGACTACCTCCACGACGGCCACCGCCACGCCCTCCACGGTGACCACTGGGACGAGCACTGACCTTCAGGCCGGCCCGGCCAACGCGAGGTCGACCGCTCGTCCCGTGCGAGGATCGGGCATGCCCGAGGCCACATCCATCACGGTTCCGACGCTGCACACCGAGCGGCTCGTGCTGCGAGCGTTCCGGGCCGCCGACGCGGAACCGATGACCGCCTTCTTCGCAGACCCGGTCTCGCAGTTCTACGGCGGCCCGCTCGGCCCGGAGGACGCCTGGCGGAAGTTCGCGACGTATCCCGGTCACTGGTTCCTGCGTGGCTACGGCCCCTGGGCGATCGAACGGCGCGACACCGGCGAGTACATCGGCCTCACCGGGCCCTGGTACCCCGCCGGGTGGATCGAACCGGAGATCACGTGGGCGCTGGTGCCCGGCCACCACGGCCAGGGCTACGCCACCGAGGCCGCTGCAGCCGCGCTCGCCGCCACCTACGAGCTGTTCGGCTGGACGACCGCCGTCAGCGTGATCGCCACCGCGAACGCGGCGTCGATCCGCGTCGCCGATCGCCTCGGTGCGGTCCGGGAGCGCGCCGTCACGTTCCGCTACGGCGACGCCCACCTGTACCGGCATCGGCCACCCGAGGCGGCGTAGCGGTATCGAGCCGCGGGCTGTGACGACCGACCACGACCGGCAGCGACGCGCCTGCAGGTGCTCCGAGCAGCGCGGTTGGTCTCGGCCACCCGCGTCGGCAAAGAGCAGCGCTACGAGCTGCGCGACCAGCACGTCCGACACATCGTCGACGACGCGCTGATCCACGCCGCCGAACTCGATGGAACCCACGAACCCGAGAACACCAACCAGAGAGGAACGCCCCCATGTCCACCGATCTCCAGCACCGCCCGCACACCGAGCACGACCACCAGCACGGGCCCGACTGCGGCCATGAGGCGGTCGAGCACGGCGACCACGTCGACTACCTCCACGACGGCCACCGCCACGCCCTCCACGGCGAACACTGGGGCGAACACTGACGTTCAGGCGATGCTGCCGGGGAACACCCGGAATCGGACCAGCGATCCGTCGCCGCATCCGACGACCATCCGGTCACCGTCCCGACTCCACGCGACGGCGGTGACGGGTGCGCCGAGCTCCGCAGCCCACACCGGGCGGTCGGGCAGGAGCGGCGACCACAGCCGCACCCCGCCGCCGG
Source organism: Ilumatobacteraceae bacterium (assembly GCA_022843125.1). GTDB lineage: Bacteria > Actinomycetota > Acidimicrobiia > Acidimicrobiales > Ilumatobacteraceae > Ilumatobacter. The sequence continues at coordinate 38,752 of JALHOG010000021.1, read as the reverse complement.
CATCACCGCTCACGACCATGCCCGATGCGTCCACGGCCAGCGCAGTGATCGCGCTCTCGTGCGCGACGACCGTCACGGGTTGGTCCGCCGCCCCGGCGGCCTCACTGACCTGCCACCAGGTCAGCTCGTCGTCGGCGACGGCGACGAGCTGCGCCGTCACCCCGGCAACCCATCCGAGTCGGCGCACTCGATCCGGGTAGCCGTCGAGCTCGGCACCTGCCACACCACCGCCGAGCGGGATCAGGTGCACCGTGCCGGAGACATCGCTCGCGGCGACGAAGTCGACACCGGGATGTGCCGCCACCGTGAGCGCCCCGGGGATCTCGACGACGACATCGGCTGCGTCCAGCGCCACGTCGACGACGCTCACCCCGTCGGCACCGGCCACCGCCCACAACGTCGACGTGATCGGCGCGATCGCACGAACCCGACCGCAGCGCGACTCGACGGTCACGACGTCGCGCGCATCGACTCGCCAGACGACGAGTTCGTCCGCACAGCCGGCGACGACCGTCCTGCCGCTACCGACGAGACACGACGCGACACGTCCCAGCCGTTCACATCCGCCCCCGACGCTCACGACCCCGATCGCGGCGTCAGCGACCAGGACCCGACGATCACCCAGCCAGGTGGCGGCGATCGGATCAGGCCCTACCGGCGTGCTCCGCTGTTCCGGCCGATCGATGAGGACGACGCCTGCCGCGTCGACGGCGACCAGACGCCCGCCGGGCGACCATGCAATCGAACGGAGGCCGTCGGCCAACTCGGTTCGCCACTCCGAGTCGACCTCGGTGAGCAGCGGCGCCGTACTCACGCGGTCGCCTCGCGGAAGTCGTCGACGAGCTCGTCGACGTCGAGCCCCCAGCCGGTCACCACGACGAGGTTGTCCGGCCCGGGGTCGCCGTCCTCGGCGGCGGGATGGCTCATCGCGTAGGAGCGCACGCCGTGGCAGCAGGTCCGCCCGACGCTGCCGCGTCCGACGACCACGCCCTGGAACCGGAGGATCCGCGGCGCGTTCCCCGTGACGAGTCGGTCGAAGAACAGGTCGGCCGCATCGGGGTCGAGCGCGCCCTGATGCCGGAGCACGACCGTGTCGGGCAGCTCGAGGCCCAAGGAAGACCGAACGGTGGATGGCTGATGATGATGAGGCACGCCGTGCCAGGCATCGATGCCGAACAGGTCGGCACGGCCGACGGGCACCCGGGCCGGCGCCAGGACGTATGCGTAGGGCGCCACGGCGTGCAACAGGGCGTCGACGTCGTGCGCGACGTGGGGGGTGAGCGCGTCGGCCCGTCCGACGAGCACCCGGTCGGCGACGGCGAGCGCTTCGATCTCGGCACGCCGGAGTACGGGCAGCCCGACGGCCCGCCTGGTGGCGAGCGCAACCGGATCGACCGCCACGACCACGCCGTCGAGCCTGACGAGTCGCGCGAGGTCGGGATCGGACAGCAGCGTGTACACGACGGTCACGACATCAGCAGCGGCCGGTTCGTCGAGATCGACGGCCACGACCACGTGACCTGGCCGCTCACGCCGGAGCACGGCCCGCTCGACAGCCGCGATCAGATCGAGGCGCACGGCACAGCAGCTGCATCCAGGCGTCCGCGATTCGACGTCGGCCGCAACCATCGTGGCGCCAGGCACGAACGCCCCGGGCACGACGGAGCGTGGGGCGATCACCGCCGTGCCCGGGGTCGCCACGTGTGCCAGGAGTCGATCGAGCCCGGCACCACCTGCGACCACGGTGATCGCGCTCGACACCGTGATCGTTTCGGACGAGTTATGAGAGTGATTCTCGATACCGGTATCATGCCCGGCATGTCACGTCGTTGCCAACTGTTCGGGACCGAACCTGCCTTCGGCAAGTCGGTGTCGCACTCCCACCGTCGAACCAACCGCCGGTTCAACCCGAACATCCAGAACAAGCGCTACTGGCTCCCGTCCGAGCGGCGCTGGATCAGCCTCACGCTGTCGGCCCGGGCGATCAAGACGATCGACCACCGCGGCATCGAGTCGGTCGTCGTCGAGCTCCGCCGCAAGGGCGTCAAGGTCTGATCCGCGATGGCACGAGCGAGCAAGGCACGTCGCCCGATCATCAAGCTGGTGAGCACCGCCGGCACCGGGTTCACCTACGTGACCCGGAAGAACACCATCAACGATCGCGAGCGGATCGTGCTGCGCAAGTACGACCCGAAGGTGCGCCAGCATGTCGAGTTCAAGGAGGAGCGCTGATGCGCGACGGTATTCACCCCGACTACCACCCGGTCGTCTTCGAGGACTCGGGCACCGGCGATTCGTGGCTCGGGAAGTCGACGATGACGACCGACCGCACGACGGTGTGGACGGATGGCAACACCTACCCGCACGTGCTGCTCGACGTCTCGAGCTACAGCCATCCCTACTACACGGGGCAGATGAAGATCATCGACTCCGCCGGGCGCGTCGAACGGTTCAACCGCCGGTACGGCAAGCGCTCGCGCGGCGACTCGTGACGGTCCGTTCGGTCGACGTCTGCATCGTCGGCGCAGGCCCGCACGGCCTCGCCGTTGCCACTCATCTCATCGCGGCCCGACCGACGTTGCGCGGCGGGATCGTCGTGCTCGACCCTGCCGGGGCATGGCTCACCACGTGGCGCGACCAGTTCGCCCGGCTCGGGATCGACGTGCTCCGCTCGGCGATGGTGCATCATCCGGGCGTCGACCCGGGCGGTCTGGGGACATTCACCCGCCGACGGAGCCAACCCACGAGCGGCCTCCCGTACGGGATTCCGCTGGCGTCGGTGTTCGATGGCTACTGCGACGAGCTGATCGAGAGCCTCGGGCTCGCCGACATCGTGATCGCCGACCGGGCCGACCGGATCGACGTCGGCGACGAGTGCATCGTGGCCACGCCCGGCCGCACCATCAGAGCGACGCGGGTGATCGTCGCCTCGAACCCCTCCCGACCCTGCGTGCCGGCAGCATTCGTCGACGCGGTCAGTTCGAGCGATCGTGTGGTGCACAGCAGCCGGATCGACCTTCGCACCCACGGTTCGCTCCTCGGTCAGCGTGTCATCGTCGTCGGCGGCGGGCTGACGGCTGGGCACCTCGCCTGCGGAGCGATCCGACGCGGCGCAGACGTCATCCAGATCGTCCGTCGACCGGTCGTCGTGCGCGACTTCGACGTCGAGCCGGCGTGGCTCGGACCGCGCGAGCTCAACCGTTTCGGCGTCGAGCGCAGCCCGGAGCGGCGGCTGGCCCTGGTCCGGGCGGCCCGCGGCGGCGGCAGCGTGCCGCCGTGGATGGACGAGGCGCTCGCCACACATCGCGAGCGTGACCGATTGCAGCGGATCGTGCACGATCTCTCCGATGCTCGCGTGGTCGCCGGGGCCGACCGCGTACGGATCGACCTCGCCGGCACCGTCGTGGATGCAGACCGATGCTGGTTGGCGACCGGCAGCACACCAGCCGTCGACGCGGAACCGGCGCTCGCCGACCTCGACCTCGAGTCGGTCGACGGCTACCCGCTCCTCGATCCGGACCTGTGCCTACGCGGTACCCGGGTGCACGTGGTCGGTCGTCTGGCGGCCCCGACGATCGGCCCAGCGGCCGGCAACCTCTGGGGAGCCAGGGTCGCAGCGCGCCGCATCACGCGGTCGATCACCGGCATCGATCTCGACATCGATCCGATCGTGCGTGTTCCGCTCGCCGCGGGCTGATGCCGATGAACGCCGAACCCCTCGACCCGAGCGACGTCGCACTGCTCCTCGACCGCTGGGAGGCCATGTCCGAGCGTTACCTCCCCGGACGCCCACGGCTGGTCGATCACCTCCTCGCCGAACTCCGGTCGCTCGATTCCGACCTGGCGATCCTCGACCTCGGTTGCGGGCCTGCGTCGCTGCTCGCGGCCATCGCGACCGAACTCCCCCGCGCATCGCTGATCGGCATCGACAATGATCCGGTGCTGGTGGCGCTCGGGCGCCGGAACCTCGACCGGTTCGCAGGCCGCGCCGACATCGTCGACTCGGCGATCGACCCCGGATGGAGCGTGCACGTCTGCGCAAACGGGCCGTTCGACGCCGTGGTGGCGATGCTCGTCCTGCACTACTTCCCGGCGGCGGACTGGCCGGCCATGCTCGAGGAGATCCGCTCCGTCCTCCGGCCCGGCGGGCTGCTCGCCGTGATCGACGTCGTCGACGAAGCCGGCGGCGAGATCCTGCACGCTGCGGACGACCACGCCGGCCCGACATGGACGCAATGGTGGGATCTCGCCGCCTCGATCGGCGGGCGTGCATGGCCGGACGCGTTCGCGGCCCGCGCCGCCCGCTCGGTTCCCGAAAGCGCCGAGCACCATCCGTCGCTTTCGGAACTGACCTCACTCCTCGATCGCGCGGGCTTCGACACGGTCACGGTGGCCGCCCGGAGCGGGCCCGCCTACCTCATGATCGCCCGGACCGCAGCGCGTTCGACGTGACCGACGTCATGGGAAGATCGGGCATGGGAGGATCGGGAATTGCAGCGTCGACCTCGATCACGATTCCGACCGTGCACACCGAGCGGCTCGTGCTGCGGGCATTCCAACCGGCCGACGCATGGCGCCGATTCGCTATGTACCCGGGCGACAGGTCCCTGCGCGGGTACGGGCCCTGGGCGATCGAGGTGCGCGACACCGGTGAGTACGTCGGCCTGACCGGGCCGTGGTATCCGGCACGGCATCGACCCGTGTCGCCGAGCACCTGGGCGCGGTTCGCGAGCGCGAGGTCACCTACCGGTACGGCGACGCCTACGTGTACCGCCACCGGTCGCCGACAGCGCCCTGAACCGCCCGCGGAACAGCGATCTGGCCGGAAGCGGCGAGCGTCGAGAGATCGTCCAGGGTCCGAACGGTCCAGGCCACATCGACCGTGTCGGCGTAGTGCGTCATCTCCCCATGGCCGAAACCCCAGGCGCCGGGCGGATCGGGGGTCAGCCACACGGTCCGCCGGCAGCGCTCGGTGAGCGCAGCCACGCTGGCGACGGCCGGGTCGCGCCCGTTCGACCGGCCGTCACCGAGCACGATCACGGTGGTGGTCGGGCGCACCAGGCCGGCGTACCGAGCCCACAGCGAGCGCATCGCCGCGCCGTAGTCGGACGGCCGTGCCGGGTCGAGCGGGCCGCCGGGTGCATCGTCGAGCAGCCGTCCGAGCGCCACCGCCAGATCGGCATGCCGGATCACGTCGGTGACGTCGACGCAGCGATCGATGAAGGCCAGCACCCGCACCCGGCCGATCGCTGCGCGGAGCCGATGTGCGAGATGGAGCATCAGCCGTGCCGTAGGACGAACCGACAGCGACGTGTCGAGCAGGACGAGCACCGACGCCCGCGATGGGGCGGGAGACCGGTACCGCAGGTCGATCGGCGTCCCGGCCGTCGTCGCAGCTCTCCGCAGTGTCCGCCGCAGGTCGAGCTCACCTGCCGGCCCAGGTCGATGCCGCCATGCCGGCATCCCGGTGAGCTGTGGGCGGAGCTCGTCCACGACGCTCCGGAGCAACCGACGCTCCGCCGCGTCGAACGGGTTGGCGAGGAGCGACCGGCCCCACGACGACGGCGCTGCCGGTCCCGGCGAGACGACATGGAGTCGAGCCAGCCGGCGGTGCCGTTGCGCAGCGAGCCGATCGAGCACGTGGGAGAGATCACCGTCCTCGGAACCGAGGTGGATCGCGCCGGTCTCACCGGCCGCTCGACGCGTCGTCAGCCCGTCGTGTCCAGGGCTCGCCGCCCCGACACCCACGGCCCCGTCGACCATCACCGCGACAGGATCGCCGCCGGGATCGATCACCGGGCTCGCCGGGCCCGGCCGCCCCTCGGTCTCGTGAGTCGTTGCGACGCCGATCCGTTCCGACGGGTCGTCGACGTAACTCCCATCGGGGCTCGAAGCATGGAGCCGCCGCTCGGTGTCGAGCGTCAGTTCGACACCAGAGGGCTGGACCGCAGCACCCGACTGCTCGACATGGTTCGCGTCATCGTCGTCGTGCAGTTCGTCGATCCGCCCGTCGAACCACCGGTCGAACAGGTCGTCGAATCGTGCCTCGTCGAGCCGGTGGGCAACCAACGTGATGCGGAGCGCGCGTTGCGTGGCAGCCCGGTCGGCCAGGTCGACGTGCGCCAGGGAGCGGGCTGCCGCCAACGTCCGATCCGTACCGACGTCGAGGCCGTGATGGCGGAGCACGGCGACGAATCCGACGAGTGCGTCGATCACCTCGTCGCTCGCGTACCCGTCGCATCGACGTCGAGGACCGACCTCACCATCGTCTCGTCGCGGCCATGCTTGACGAGTGCCGGGAGCGTCCGGCGGACGGTGTCCGGCTCCAGGTCACCGGCGCCCAGCAGTACGAGTGCCCGGGCCCAATCGATCGCTTCGGCAACGCCGGGAGGTTGGTGCAGGGCGGCTACCCGGAGCCGGCCGAGCGCAACGGTCAGCTGGGCGGCGAGTTCGTCGGCGAGCCCCGGCGCTGCGGAGAGCAGGATCTGCCGCTCGCGCTCCGGAGTCGGGTACCCCACCCCGATCCGCAGGCATCGACGCTTGAGCGCGTCGGCGAGCTCACGGGTCTCGTTCGACGTGAGGATCACCCACGGTCGTACGACCGCCCTGATCGTGCCCAGTTCGGGCAACGTCACTTGCCCCTCGTCGAGCACCTCGAGCAGCAACGCATCGAAGGCCTCGTCGGCGCGGTCGACCTCGTCGACCAGCAGCAGGGCCGGCTCCTGGGAACGGATCGCCGCGAGCAATGGCCGCTCGAGGAGGAACGACTCGTCGAACAGTGCGGCCATGGCGTCCTGATCGGCTCCGTCGCGCCGGTCGTGGCGCATCATCTGGGTGGCGAGCAGCTGACGCCCGTAGTCCCACTCGTAGAGGGCCCGCGCGTCGTCGATGCCCTCGTGGCACTGCAGCCGGATGAGGCGGCGACCCGACAGCTCGGCCAGCGAACGGGCGAGGGCCGTCTTCCCCACGCCGGGCGGCCCCTCGACCAGCAGCGGCCGTTCGAGTGCCGTCATCAGGTGCACCGCGCTCGCGACCTCCTCATCGGCGAGGTAGCCGACGGCAGCGAGACGCTCGATCACCTCGTCCGGGTCGGCGAACGGCGTCTGCGCGGTGGCGCTCAGGCGCGGCTCCCGACGAGCGACTCTCGCACGAGGCGTTCCATCGCCTCCGGCGTGAGCATGCGCGGGTTGGTGACCGTGCACACGTCGCCGAGCGCATGCTGGGCGATCCGGGTGACGTCGTCGTCGGTCGCGGAGACCGGCGGCAGGTCGTGCTTGCCGACCCTCGACTTGGAGTAGTCGGGCAGCGACGTGAAGCTCTGCGGGATCCCGACGTCGTCGGCCAACCGCGACGCTGCGGCGAGCGCAGCATCGGCCGCCTGCGGCTCGGTCATGCCGCGTGTGTCGACACCCATCGCCTGCGCCATGCGCGCGTACTTGCGGAAGTTGGCCGAGAGGTTGTGCTCCCACACGTGAGCGAGCGCGATGCCGTTCCCCATGCCGTGATGGGTGTCGAAGCTCGCCGAGACCGCATGCGAGATCGAGTGGACGGCGTCGAGGCCGGCGGAGTTGAACGCCTGACCGGCGATGTACTGGGCATACATCATCTGCTCACGGGCGACGGCGTCATACCCGTTGCCGACTGCGGTGGGTAGATGCTGGAAGGTCAGCTCGATGGCGTGCAGGGCCGGCCCCCACGAGGGGTACATGTCGAGGATCGAGACGAATGCACCGCTCGCGTGAGCGAGCACGTCGAAGCCGCAGTAGGCCGTGAGGTCGGGCGGGAGCGTCATGAACAGGACCGGGTCGTCGATGCACATCGTCGGTGCGATCTGGTGGGCGAAGCTGGCGAACTTGTGGTTGGTCTGCCCAGAGCTGGTGTCGGTGATCACGAACGCGAAGCTCGTCTCGGAGCCGGTGCCGGCGGTGGTCGACACCGCGATGTGGGGCGGGAGCACGGGGTTGTCGAGCGCCAGCGGCCCTTTGAAGTCGTTGATGTTGCGACCGTCGTGGGCGGCGACGACGCGTGTCGCCTTCGTGCAGTCGTGACTCGATCCGCCGCCCAGGGAAATGAAGCTGTCGCACGCCTCCCCCGTGTACGCAGCGTGAGCCGCCATGACGTTGCGGTCCTTCGGATTCGACTCGACGCGATCGAACACGACCACCTCGACCCCGGCCGCCTCGACGATGCCCCGAACCTCGTCGACGATCCCGGTTCCCCGCAAGCCCGTCGTCATCAGCAGGGTCCGCCGGAACCCGAGCTGAGCGGCCGACACGCCGATCATCTCGTGTGCACCGGGACCGAGCAGCGCGTGTGGTGTCGGGTGGTAGTTCTTGATCGGGAACAGGTGCAGCCGGGAGACGTCCATCACTGCACGGTAGCGCTTGACAGGAATGATTCTCGTTCTTGCCTATCCGTCACGACCTCTGGACTACCGCTGATCGTCGACGCCCCACCGGCCTTCCGCTGCACTCCACGGCCACGACCGATCCCAAACGACCACCTGGACCGAGCCGTCGTCGCCGGCCACCGCCAGCCCGTCGCCACCAGGTGACCATGCCAGCGTGGTCGGGACGCAGCCGAGATCGAGCACGCCCACCGGCGCGGCGGCGTCGTCGCACCTGATCACGAGCAACCCGCCTCCCTCCTCCTCGATCTCGACGCCAACCACGACCAACGGCGCGTCGGGGTGCCACACCATGGCGTGTGGACGACAGAACAGCGGGAGGAGCCGGCCCGACGGACCCGTCAGATCGTCGACCGAAGCGAGGTCGAACACGGCGAGCCCGCCCTTTGATCCGGCCGCCAGCCAGCGACCCGAGCCGTCGAATGCGACCATCCGGCCGTTCGACGTCGGGCACGGCAGGGCGTGCACACGTCCGCTGCCGTCGATCCGCCACAGGTAGACGATCTCGCCGCGCGTCCCGGCGGCCATCCATGTGCCCGCCGGCGAGGTGACGAGCGACTCGACGGCACCGCCCCAGACGAGATCGACGTCGCCATCATGCTGCCCATCGCGGTGCCATCGGACGAATCCGAAACCCCCAACCGCGACTCGTCGCCCGTCCGGATGCCAGCTGGCCGATGCGATCGTCGAGGGAAGCGGGGCCGACGTTGCACCGCCGAGCACGGTGAGGTGTCGCCCGTGGGCGATGGCGACGGACCCATCGGGCGCGACATCGATCGCACCAACCCACCCTCCGAGTCGGATCTGCTCGTCGCCGACGACCAGGCTGCCGTCAGCGCCACCACTCAGCCGATCGTCACCGCGCCAGGCGACCGCGAACGCGCCGCCGCGATGACTGACCAGATCGCCTGCGGCGCCGTCACGTTCGGCGTCGATCGTGACGACCGCGCCGTCGAACGTCGCTGCGGCGAGCCGTCGGCCGTCGGGGTGCCACGCGAGGTCCGCGACGTGTTCGGTGAGCGCGCACCGCCACGGGCCTGGTGCGAGCGCGCCGCGGATCTCATCCATCGGCTGGCAATGCGACGCCGCCCGGGCGGAACGCGACGATGCCGCCGGCGATGTCGATCGATGCGGCGCCGATCAGGTCGAGGCAGTACGGGATGGCAGGCAGCACCGCGCCCAGGCAGTCGGCGATCGCGTTCGGTTGGCCCGGCAGATTGACGACGAGCGTCGTCCCGCGGACCACCGCGGTCTGTCGCGAGAGGATCGCCGTCGGCACCACACGCAGCGAAACGTCCCGCATGAGCTCGCCGAAACCGGGCAACTCCTTGTGCCCGATCGCGTGTGTCGCCTCGGGCGTCACGTCGCGAGGGCTGGGTCCGGTCCCGCCGGTGGTGACCACGAGATCGCATCGCTCCCCGTCGCACAGTTCGATCAGCACGGCCTCGATCGCGGCCCGGTCATCGGGGACCAGTCGCAGGACCGGCGTCCACGGCGTTGCGAGGTGAGCATGCAGGAACGCCTCCACGGCGGGCCCGCCGCGATCGACGTAGGCACCGGCGCTCGCACGGTCCGACACCGTGACGATCCCGATGCGCGCCGCCTGCCGCGAACGATGATCCGTGGTCATCCGCTGCTCCTCGCTCCGACCAGTTGCGTGCTGCGACCGAACGCCATGTGGACGTCGTCACCGTCGGCGACACGCCGGACCTCGATCCCGTAGACGGGCTCGAGCACGCCGGGTTGCAGCACCTCGTCCGGCCCGCCGGCCCGCACCACCCGACCGCGATCGAGCAACACCAGGTGGTCGCAGTACCGGTTCGCCAGGTTGAGGTCGTGGAGCACCACGATCGTCGTCAGCCCGAGGCTGCGGACCAGGTCGAGGATCTCGTGCTGGAAGCGGATGTCGAGATGGTTCGTCGGTTCGTCGAGCAGCATCATCGGACTGCGCTGAGCGAGGCACCGGGCGATCACCACGCGCTGCCGCTCGCCACCGGAGATCTCGTGGAGCCCGCGGTGAGCGAACTCCGAGACCCCGACCCGATCGAGCGCGTCGAGCGCGATCCGGTGGTCGTCGGCCGTGAACCCCTGATGGTCGCCGCGGTGGACGTGGCGGCCGAGCAGGACGAACTCGCCGACGCTGATGCCGATGCCGTCGACCGGCGCACACTGCTCGACGAGTGAGATCGACCGGGCGATCGTGCGCCGGCTCAGCGACTCGATCGTGGTGTCGTCGACGAGCACTGCGCCCCGGTCGGCCCGCAGGATGCCGTACAGGCACCGCAGCAGCGTCGACTTGCCGCTGCCGTTCGGCCCGATGAGCCCCACCACCTGTCCAGGGCGGGACGACAGATCCACCCCGGACAGGACGTCGACGGCACCGAGCCGCAGTTCGATCCCGGATGCCGCGATCATCGTGCGATCATCCGGTGATCTGGTCGGCGATGACCGACAGGCCGGTGACCACCAGAGGCGTCGGGGGTTCGGAGAAGTTGAACAGCACCGGGTAGACGGCGCCGTCGGCGACCGCCGTGATACCGCTCGCACCCGGGAGCTCGGTGACCAGCGCGGCGATCTCGTCGGGGGTGAGGCCCGTGTCGTCGTACAGCAGGATCAGGATCTCGGGGTTGCGACCGATGACCTCCTCGATCGACACCTCGGGCACACGCTCACCCAGCTCGGCGAAGACGTTCGTCATGCCGAGCGCCTCCATCTGCGGGTGCACCATGCCGAGCGCCGAGTACGCGTAGATCGCGCTGCCGTCGGAGCTCACGTAGAGCGCCGCGGCGGTCTTCCCCGCCGCAACCGGGGCGCCCTGCGCGGTGGCCACGGTGTCGGCCAGGGCGGCTGCACTCGCCTCGGCGACGTCGGTGGTGCCGAACATCGTCCCGTAGAACCGGACCTCCTCGACGATCGAGTCGAACGACGGCATGGGCGGCGAGTCGCAGAACGGCGGCATCACGTACAGCTGGATGCCGACGTTCGCGAGGGCGTCGTGCGTGATCGTCTCGGTGTCGTAGCCGATCACGAGATCGGGCTCGTACTCGATGATCGCCTCGAGCGACACCTCGACGCCACCGGTCGACGTCGCCTCGGCCTGGAGCGCCGGGATCGCGTCGAGCACCGCCATCTCGTCAGCGGTGTAGTACTCCTCGGGGAAGTCCTCGATCCGGGCGACGACCCGATCCATCGCCCCCGCCGCGAACAGCAGCGACGGCGCCGCCGCCTCCATGAGGAGCACGCGCTGCGGTGGGGCGTCGAGCGTGAACGGCCGATCGCAGTTGGTGAACGTGAGCGGGAAGCCGTCATCGGCGGTCCTGGTCGTTGCCGTCGTTGCCGTCGTCGCCGTCGTTGCCGTCGTTGCCGTCGTGTCGTCGTCGCCGCACGCGGTCGCGGCGAGCGAGACGAGGACGAGGCCGGCGACCGTGCGACGCACGCTGGTTCGGGGTGTCATGGGTGTTCCTTTCACAGGGGAGATCGGGATCAGGTGTGGTGTGGGAGCTTGCGGACGAGGGCGACGAGCACGGGTGCGCCGAGCACACCGGTCACGACGCCGATCGGGAGCTCGCGCGGCTGCAGCACCATGCGGGCGGCGACGTCGGCCCACACCAGGACGAGCGCACCGACCGCAGCCGCCGCCGGGACGAGGTGGCGGTGGACCGGACCCACGAACCGCCGCGCGATGTGTGGCACGGCGAGCCCGACGAAGCCGATGCCGCCCGAGAGCGACACGGCGCATCCGACACACAGGGCGACCACGACGATGAGGACGAGCCGGGTCCGGCCTGGGTCGACTCCGGCCGCGAGGGCCGTGTCGTCGCCGAGCGCGAGCAGGTCGAGCCGCCGCCGCCACCAGTAGACGATCGCGATCCCCGTGCCGATTCCCGCGTAGCCGATCGGGAGCGTCGACCAGTCGGCGTTGACGAGCGATCCGAGCAGCCAGAACATGACGGCCCGCGCCCCCTCGCTGGTGTCGGCGAACAGGATCAGCAGGCTCGTCGTGGCGCTGAGGAGATAGCTGACCGCGACACCGGCGACGAGCATGCGCGAGGGCGAGATGCGCCCTCCCGACCGGGCGAGCGCGAGCATCAGCGCGAGTGCGCCGAGCGATCCGAGGAACGCCATCACCGACACCGACTCGGGACCCAACCCGGCTCCGATGCCGAACAGGATCGCGGCCGCCGCGCCAGTGGACGCACCGGAGCTGACCCCGAGGATGTACGGCTCGGCCAACGGGTTGCGGACCACCGCCTGGAGGGCGACGCCGACCACGCCGAGCGCCGCCCCGACGATCGCACCCAGGAGGACCCGCGGGAGGCGGACCTCCCAGATGATCGCGTCGTGCGTGTCCGGCCAGGTCTGCACCTCGGGGAACCCGACGGTGTGATGTCCGATGATCTGCAACACCACGTCGGGAGCGACGCCGACCGGCCCGAGCCCGATCGCGACGACCACCGACAGCAACGAGAGCACGCCGAGCGTCGTCAGCACCGGGCGGCGCCGGATCGCCACCGACCTCGCAGGCGTGACGGCGGCCGACGCTGCAGCGTGCGGGACGACCGTGAACGAATCGGTGCTCATCGAGCGGCGGGCGAACCCTTGACGCCCATCACGATGCGGTCGTCGAAGCGCTGCCAGATCGTGTCGACATCCTCGAAACCGGCCGCGCTGAGCGCGTCGAGGAACAGGCTCAGCGGAGGTCGGCCGGAATCGTCGCCGTCGGCCGGCTGATCGAGCGGGGGGTACACGAGGTCGCGGGCCACGCACAGCGGCCCGAGCTCGGGGTCGGCGCGCGCCAGGCCCCACCAGGTCGGCCAGTCGAGCGCCCCAGCCCTGCGCGCGGCGAGCTCGTCGCTGTCGGCGATCCAACGAGAGACGGCCTCGAGCCGCTGGGAGGAGAACCCGAGATGATCGGCGTTGAGGAAGACACCGCCGTCCGCGAGCGCCAGGTGCGCGAGCGCCAGGGTCCGATCGAGGTCGGTACCGACCAGCCAGTGGAGCGCCGTCGACGAGCACACCGCGTCGACTGCACCGGCGGCTACCAGGTCGAGCCACCGCTCGTCGCTGACGTCGCAGTCGATCACGGTGAACTGCTCCGACGCATAGGCGGCGCCCACCTTGCGCGCCAGGTGCAGCAGGACGGGGTCGATGTCGATCCCGATGTAGTGCGCGTCGGGGAGGCGCTGCATGAGCCGCTGCCCGAGCGCACCCGGGCCGCAGCCCAGGTCGACCACGACGGGACTGGTCACGCCGCGTTGCCCGAGCCCCCACTCGACCGCGGCGAGCATCGTGTCGAAGCGCTCTTCGCGGGCGGCGATGTACGACGCCTGCTGGCGATCCCACTCGGTGACGAACTGCATCGGCGGGATCGTAGCCGATGTTGAGAATGATTCCTATTCTTGTTTCGCTGGATCCTGTGTCGGGCGCTGCTTCTTCCGGTCCTGGGACGGCCGGAGATGCGTGCGCTGCCCCTCGTGGTCGAACAGCATCAGGACCTCGGCGGGGCGATCGACGGCTGCGACGGCGTGCGGGGTCATCGTCGAGAACTCGGCCGCCTCCCCCGTGTTGACGAGGATCCGGCGCTCGCCCAGCGTCAGCTCCACCGTTCCGTCGAGGACGAACATCCAGTCGTGACCGGGATGCACCTTCGGCTCGGGGCGACGATCCGAGGGCTCGTAGCGGATCTTCACCGCGGTGGTCGACGCGCCCGGGCGGCTGAGCGGCCAGACCGTCGCGTTGCCCATCCCGGTGGGCGCCGGACGGATCACGACGTCGGTGTCGTCGTCGGCAGCGAGGAGCTGGTCGATGTCAGCTGCGAGCGCCTGCGCCAGCGCCACGAGCACGTCGAGCCCGATGCTCCGCTTCCCTGTCTCGATCCGGCTCAGCGTCGACGCGCTCAGGTGCGCCCGCTCGGCCAGTTCGTCGAGCGACCAACCCCGCTGCTGGCGGAGCGCGCGTAGGCGGACACGGACGAGCGACTCGACGTCGGGCATACCACGAGGATGCCGCCGTCTTGCGAATTCCGCAAGACATGATGCGCAACCCGCATGGATCCCTACCGTACCCTCCATGGCCGGCTCGTCTGCACAACACACCCGCCCGTTCGACGTCGTCGTGATCGGCGGCGGCCCTGCCGGGCTCGCCGCCGCCCTCCAGCTCGGTCGGATGCGGCGGTCCGTGGTGGTGGTCGACGCAGGTGAGCCGCGCAACGCGCCCGCGGCCCACATGCACGGCTACCTCGGCCACGACGGACTCCCGCCCGCCGAGCTCACGGCGATCGCCCGGCGCGAGGTCGCCGCGTACGGCATCGAGGTCATCGACGATCGCGTGGTCGCCGCCACCGGTTCCGCGTCCGCCGGCTTCGAGGTCACCCTCGAGTCGGGCGGTCGACTCAGCGCGCGGCGGGTCGTGATGGCGACGGGGCTCACCGACGAGCTGCCCGACATCCCGGGCGTGCGGGAACACTGGGGCCGGCGCGTGATCCACTGCCCGTACTGCCACGGATGGGAGGTGCAGGGTCAGCGGATCGTCGTGATCGACAGCGCCGGGTTCGGTGGCCACCAGGCGCTGCTGTTCCGCCAGCTCAGCGACACCGTGACGCTCGTCGTGCACAGCGGAGCCGGCCCGGACGAGCACCGGCGCGAGCAGCTCGCCGCGCTCGGCGTCGACGTGGTCGCAGTCGCAGTCGAGGGCGTGGACGACGATGGCGTCCGCCTCACCGATGGCGCGCTGCTCGCTGCCGACGCGGTGGTGGTCGGGCCACTGATGTGGCCGAACCTGGCGATGGTCGCCGGCCTCGCGATCGCCACCGAGCCGCACCCGATGGGGATCGGCGACGTGGTGCCGACGTCGCCCACCGGTGCCACGAACGTCGCCGGCGTGTACGCCGCCGGCAACGTCGCCGACCCGTCGAACCAGGTGCTCCAGGCCGCCGCCCGCGGCGCCCAGGTGGGCGCGTTCGTCAACATGGACCTCACCGAGGCCGACGCCGTGGCGGCGCTCCGGTCGACGGTCGACGCCCGCTGGTGGGACGAGCGGTACGGCTCCGTGACCGACCGCTGGTGGAGCGGCGCACCGAACGGTTCGCTCGTGGCCGAGCTCGACGGCGTGACCCCTGGGCGGATCCTCGACGTGGGCTGCGGCGAGGGCGCCGATGCGATCTGGCTCGCCCAACGCGGGTGGACCGTCGCCGCCGTCGACATCTCGTCGGTGGCGATCGCTCGGGCGCGGGAAGCCGCTGTCGCGGAGGGAGTCGATGTCGAGTGGCTGTGCGCCGACGTGCTCGCGTCGCCGCCGCCTTCGCAGGCCTACGACGTGGTGACGGTCCAGTACCCCTCGCTCCTGCGGGAGGCTGGCGAAGTCGCGCTGCGGCGCCTCGTCGATGCGGTGCGCCCGGGCGGCACCTTCCTGGTGGTCGGCCACGACATCGATCCTGAGGTGGCGCGCGAGCACGGTCACGACATGACGCGGTTCGCAGACCTCGATGATCTGCGCCGCGCGCTCGCCGACGGGTTCACGATCGAGGTCGACGAGGTCCGGCCACGACCGAACCCACCAGCGGGTGCCCGCCACGCCGACGACGCCGTCCTGCGCGCCCGGCGCGCTGCCTGAGCCGACCCGTCGTTGGCCGGGTGCCGCGCGTCAGCGGAGCGAGATCACGACGAGGTCGGTGGGCTCGCCGCGTTCAGGCTCGGGCACCGGCGTCACCTCTCGGCGGCGGCCGACCACCTGCACCAGCACGAGCCCGAGGTCGGTCGTGTCGACCAGCCCTTTGACGCGGACGACCTCGCCCCCACTCCCCTGCCCGAGCGAGTCGAGCCACACGTCGAGCTCGGCCGAGCTGACGTCGCGTGGGGCGGCAACCGTCGCGACCTGGTGGGCGTCGAACAGGGTCGGGTCGGGCACCGCCGCCGGCCCACCCGGGCGGCGACCGCCGAGCGACAGGAACCGCCCGACCGTTCCGGGCTCGACGCTGCCACGGCCGCCGACCAGGACCGGGGTCGTCGGGGCCAGCTCGTCGAGCCGGGCGCGCGCGGCCCGCTCGACATCGAGGTCGACGATGTCGGTCTTCGTGAGCACCAGCAGGTCGGCCTCGACGATCTGCCGGTCGATGCGCTCCACGATCCAACGCGGCAACGCCGCTGCTCCTGCGAGCTGGTCCGCCGCCGCGATCACGATCACGCCGTCCAGCCGAAAGCCCGCCGACCATCCCCAGGGCACCACCTGCGACGGCTCGGCGACCCCGCTCAGCTCGACGAGCACGTGGTCGGGTGGCTCGGGCCGCGCCCGGATCTGGTCGAACGCCGCTCCCAGCCCGTCGACCGACGAGCAACAGACGCACCCGTCGGTCAGCTCGATCGTGTCACCGTGACGCCGCCGGATCAGCGCAGCGTCGATGTTGACCGCACCGACGTCGTTCACGATCACGGCGATCGGGCGATCGGTCTGGGCGAGCACCTCGTTGATCGCCGTGGTCTTCCCTGCGCCCAGGTACCCGCCGACGAACGTGAGCGGCACCCGGCGGCCGTCCCACGGCAGGAACTCGGGCTCGACGTAGCGCGTCACGCCGCCATCATGCCGCCGTCTCATCCGAGGCGCATCGAGCGCGCGGCCGCCACCACGTGGTCGGGAACGGTGCGCCCGGGCGTGAGCACCGTGCCGGTGTTCGGATCGACGTCGGCCTCGGCCCCGCTCGCGAACCTGATGCGCACGCGCCCGTCGACGAGCAGCGTGAGGGTGTGGGTGGTCGAACCGAAGCAGTCGATCAGCGAGGTACTCATCAGTTCCATGTCGCCACGGTAGCAAGTTTGAGAATCACTCTCATTACGTATAGCTTGCCGGCATGTCATCACCCCGCCACTCGCGTGCCATGCCCGTCATCGTCGCCGCCATCGTCACCGGCACCTTCGCGGCGTGCGGCAGCGACGATGACGGTGCCTCCGGATCGGTGAGCGTGGCCGCCGCCTTCTACCCGATCGAGGAAGCGGCCCGCGGCGTCGGTGGCGATCTCGTCGAGGTGATCGGCATCACCCCACCCGGTCAGGGGCCGCACGACGTCCAGCTCGAACCCAAGCAGGTTGAGGAGATCGTCGATGCCGACGTCGTGTTCCTGCTCGGCCGCAACTTCCAGCCCGAGGTCGAAGACGCCGCCGGTGGGGCGGGCGACGACACGGTCGTGGTCGACCTGCTCGACGCCGTCGACTTGCTGCCGGTCGACCCGCAGCTCGCCGGGACGCAGGGCGAGGTCGACGGTGAGGTGCTCGAGGGCGACGTCGACCCACATGTGTGGCTCGACCCGGCCCGGATGATCACGATGGTCGAGGCGATGGTCGACACGCTGAGCGAGACCGACCCCGACAACGCCGGCACCTACCGCACCAACGCCGATGCCTACCTCGAGAACCTGGTGGGGCTCGACGCCGAGTACCGCACCGCGCTCGCCGAGTGCGAGTCGCGGGTGGTCGTCACCAGCCATCGCGCGTTCGGCTACCTCGCCGAGCAGTACGGCCTGCGCCAGATCCCGATCGCCGGCGTCTCGCCCGACGCCGAACCGGACCCGCGGACGCTCGAGGCGATCGCCGAGGAGGCGGCAGCCGAGGGCGTCACGACGATCTTCCTCGAGGAGCTGGCGCCGCCCGACCTCGCCGAGACCGTCGCGAACGAGATCGGCGCCGAGCTGTCCCTGCTCGATCCGATCGAAGGGCTGACCGGCGAGCAGATCGAGGAGGGCACCTCGTACGCGACGATCATGCGCGAGAACCTGGAGCGGCTCGTCGCCGGGCTCGGGTGTACCGCGTGAACCCACCTGTGCACGACGCAGGCTGCGGGTTGCTGTCGGTCGACGGGCTGGGTGTCGCCTACGGCGACGTCGTCGCGCTGCGCGACGTGACGTTCGACGTGGGGGCCGGCGAGCTGATCGCCGTGATCGGGCCCAACGGTGCCGGGAAGAGCTCGATGTTCCGGGCGATCGTCGGCCTGGTGTCGCACGCAGGAGCGGTCGCGCTCAGCGGTGCCCACTGCCACCACCAGCGCGACCGGATGTGCGCGGCGTACATCCCGCAGCGCAGCGACCTCGACATGGGGTTCCCGATCACGGTCGGTGATCTGGTCCTGTCGGGCCGGCGCCGCTTCGTTCCGTTCGGTCGGCGGCCGCGTCAGGCCGATCGCGACGCTGCGCTCGGCTGCATGCGGCGGGTGGGCGTCGACGATCTCGCGGAACGGCCGATCGGCACCCTGTCGGGCGGCCAGGCGCAGCGGGCGTTCCTCGCCCGTGCGCTCGCGCAGGAGGCCCACGTGCTCCTGCTCGACGAGGCGCTCTCGGGTGTCGACCAGCCCCGCACCGAGCAGTTGCTCGACGTGTTCCACGCCCTCCGCGACGACGGGGTGACGCTCCTCGTCGCCACCCACGACCTCGCGCTCGCACGGCGTCGGTTCGACCGGTGCCTGGCGATCAACCGCGGCCTCGTCGCCGACGGCGATCCACGGACCGTGCTCGGCGAACGCGAGCTCGACGCCGTGTTCGGCAGCGCACTCGCCGGAACCGTGTGAGCGCACGGTGAGCTGGCTGCTCGACCCGTACCAGACCGACTTCATGCAGCGAGCGGCGCTCGCCGCGCTGCTCGTGGGAGTGCTCGCTCCGACGGTCGGCGTGTGGGTGGTGCTGCGCCGGCTCGCGTACCTCGGCGATGCGATGAGCCACGGCACGCTGGCGGGCGTGGCGGCCGCCTACATGGCAGGCATCTCGATCACGCTCGGCGCGCTGGCCGCCGGCCTGGTGATGGGGTGGGTCATCACCGCGTTCGAGGGGCGACGCCGGCTGGGGCAGGACTCGATCATCGGCGTCGCCGAGACGCTGATGTTCGCGCTCGGGGTGCTGCTCATCAGCCAGACCGACCGGATCGGTGTCGACATCACCCACTTCCTGTTCGGCCAGATCGTCACGATCGACCGCACCGATCTCGTCATCGCCGCGTCGCTGACCCTGCTCGCCCTGCTCACGGTCGCCGTGTCGTTCGGCGACCTGCGCGCGTTGACCTTCGATCCGATCCACGCAGCGCAGGTCGGGGTTCCGGTGGCGCGCCTGCGGTACGTGCTGATGGCGCTGATCTCCGTCACGGTCGTGGTGAGCCTCGACACGGTCGGGCTCCTGCTCAGCGTGGCGATGCTCGTGACCCCCGCCGCCGCGGCGCGTCTCGTCACCGACCAGGTGTCGACCATGACCCTGGTCGCAGTTGCGATCGGCGTCGGGTCATGCCTCGGCGGCCTGACGCTCAGCTATCACCTCGGGACCCCGCCGGGCCCGACGATCGCGCTGATCGCCGTCGCCTGCTTCGTGCTCGCCTCGTTGCTGACCGGGGCCGGCAGGGCGAGGCGGCGGACCGTGTCGGACATCGCGTCCGGGTCGGCTCCGGCCGCGAGCCAGGTCGCGACGGCCCGCTCGGCGTCCTGATCGAGCACACGCCCGAGCCACGTGGTGGGGCCGTCGCTGCGGCGCACCACGACCACGTTGGACTCGCTGCACCGGTCGAGACACCCGGTGGTCCGCACCGACCCGCCACCCTGCCGGGCAGCATGACCCAGCCTGGACCGCTGTGCCGCATGGTCGACGTCGGGGTGCTTGCGCTCGGTGCCGCAGCAGCAGCCGTCGCACAGCAGGACGCGGAACGCGGGGCGGGATGGTGCCATCCGGTGAGATTATCGAGCTGATCGAGTGAATGAGAACGATTCTGAGTATTGTCGGGCGGATGACCGACACCGCGACCGCCATCGACACCCGGGTTCCCGTGACCGTGCTCACCGGGTTCCTCGGTTCGGGCAAGACGACCCTGCTCAACCACATCCTCACCGCGCAGCACGGCAAGCGGATCGCCGTCATCGAGAACGAGTTCGGTGAGATCGGCATCGACGACGCGCTCGTGCTCGACGCCGAGGAGGAGATCTTCGAGATGAACAACGGGTGCATCTGCTGCACCGTGCGCGGCGACCTCATCCGCATCCTCGGCAACCTGATGAAGCGGCGCGACAAGTTCGACCAGATCCTCGTCGAGACCACCGGCCTCGCCGACCCGGCGCCCGTCGCCCAGACGTTCTTCGTCGACGACGAGATCTCGAGCCAGCTCCGGCTCGACGCGATCGTGACGGTCGTCGACGCCGTCCACCTGGTGACGCACCTCGACGACGAGAAGCCCGAGGGCACCGAGAACGAGGCCGTCGAGCAGCTCGCGTTCGCCGATCGGATCGTGCTCAACAAGATCGACCTCACGGCCGGTGAATACGACCTGCAGGCCGTCGAGCGCCGCATCCGCGCCATCAACCACCTGGCGCCGATCGTGCGGACCACCTTCGGCCAGGTCGACCTCGACGCGATCCTCGACGTCGGCGCGTTCGACCTGAACCGCGTGCTCGCGGACGATCCCGAGTTCCTCGATCCGGACGCCGAGCACCAGCACGACCTCACCGTCACGTCGGTCGGGCTCGCGATCGACGGCGAGGTCGACGAGCGCAAGCTCAACAACTGGATCGGCACGCTGCTGCGTGAGCGGGGTGTCGACATCTTCCGCTCCAAGGGGATCCTCGCGATCGAGGGCGCCGACAAGCGATACGTGTTCCAGGGCGTGCACATGCTGCTCGACGGGCAGGCCGACCGCCCGTGGCGCGACGGCGAATCGCGCACCAACAAGCTGGTGTTCATCGGTCGCAACCTCGATCGCACCGAGCTCGAGCAGGGGTTCCGGGCGTGTCTGGTCTGATCGGCGCGCCGATCTGGCGCTTCGAGCTGGCCGACTACGTCGCAGCAGTCGCGGTCGACCCGACCGGTGAGCGTGTTGCAGCTGGCTCGTTGGCCGGGGACGGGGTCGTCGCCGACGCCACGACCGGCGAGGTCCTGTTCAAGCTGGCCGACCACCCGATGGGCATCACCACGCTCGCCTGGTCGCGCTCGGGTGACCATCTGGCGGCCGGCGGCCAGGACGGCATGGTCCGCATCGTCGACCGCGACCTGCGCGAGATCGCCGCGATCGCCACGGGTGCATGGGTGCAGCGCGTCGCCTGGTCCCCCGACAGCCGCTTCCTCGCGATCGCCTCCGGCAAGCACGTGCTCGTGGCCGACACCGCCGGCACGATCACGCACCGCTACGCCCCGCTCGCCTCGACGGTCACCGACGTCGCGTGGGCCCCCAACAGTGGCCGCGTCGGCGCGATCGCGTACGGCGGGATCACCTGGTTCGAAGTGTCCGACCCCGCGCTCGAGCCAACGGCCATGTTCGAGTGGAAGGGTTCGTTGCTCGGCCTCGCGGTGTCGCCGAACGGGCGATGGGCGTGTGCAGGCTCACAGGATGCGACCGTCCACCTCTGGAAGCTGTGGTCGGGCGACGAGCTGTCGATGTCGGGCTATCCGGCCAAGGTCGAACGCCTCGTGTTCTCGCCCGAGGGCCAGTGGCTGGCGGTCGGCTGCCTCGGCGGCCTCACCGTGTGGGACTTCTCGGGCAAGGGTCCGAGCGGCCGCGCCCCGGCGAGCGGCGAAGCGCATGACCGCCACATCGATGCGATCGCCTGGCAGCGCGACGGCGGCCGGCTCGTCACCGGGTGCGCGGCCGGGCGCCTCGTGCTGTGGCGGAGGCCGCGCAAGGCCCGCGACCAGATGCGCCCGCTCGACGTCGACGATGCTGGTGTTGACGGCCCAGCCGGCGTCAGTCAGCTCGCCTGGCCACGAATCGACGCCCTGTTCGTCACCCGCGCCGACGGCACCGTCGAACGCCGCCCCGTCACCGGCTGACCCGCACAACCCCGTTCTTGTCACCATTCCGCGCCGGGGTAACCCCGATGTGGTGACCAGAACGGTCAACGGGGGGCGGTGCCGCGCAGGGTTTCGATCATGCGCACGAGATCGGGCAGCGAGGCTGCTTCCATCTTGCGCATGATGTTGTGGCGGTGCACCTTGACGGTCTGCTCGCTCACACCGAGCGCAGCACCGACCTGTTTGTTGAGCCGCCCCTCGACGATCGAGCGGAGTACCTCCCGCTCGCGTTCGGTGAGCGTGTCGTAGCGAGCGCGGATCGTTGCGACCGTGAGGCGCACTTCCTTGGCCTGCTCGTCGCGTCGGATCGCGGCCCAGACGGCGTCGAGCAGATCGTGTTCCCGGAACGGTTTCGGCAGGAACTCGACCGCGCCGAGCTTCATCGCGCTCACCGCCATCGGGATGTCGCCGTGCCCCGTGATGAAGACGATCGGCGTGTCGACGTGACGACGCGCGAGCTCGCGCTGGAGCTCGAGGCCCGTCATGCCCGGCATCCGAACGTCGAGCACCAGGCAGCTCGGCTCGGCGTCGTCGGTATCGACGGAGGTGTCGACGCCATGGGACAGGAAGGCGCCGGCCGATGCGAACGCGACGACCCGCAGGCCCGTCGACCTCAGCAGGCTGCTGACCGCTTCGCGCACCGCAGGATCGTCGTCGACCACGAACACGGTCGGCGACGGGGTCGGGCCGCTCATCGGTCGCCCTCCTCGCCCGCCGGCAGGACGAGCAACATCGTGGTCCCCGCCGGCCCCGTCCGTTCGATCGACAACGAACCGCCGTGCGCTTCGGCGATCGACTTGCCGATCGCAAGGCCCATGCCCATCCCCTCCTGCTTCGTCGTGTAGAAGGGTTCGAACACGTCGCTCCGCGCATCGTCGTCGATGCCCGGCCCCTGATCGATCACGCGGAGTTCGACAGCGGCTCGGCGAGAGAGCGCCTCGATCGTGATCTCGGGCCGCACGGTCCGCTCACCGAGGCTCGCCTCGATGCCGTTCATCACCAGGTTGACGATCACCTGTTGGACCTGGACCCGATCGATCGACAGCTCGGGCAGTGGCCGCGCGATTCGCCGGTCGATGATGACCCCGTTGGCGTCGATCAAAGGGCCGAGCAAGCCGAGCACGTCGCCGACGATGTCACCGAGATCGGACATCGTCCGCCTGGTTCCTCCACGACCCACGAACCGCCTGATACCGCCGATCACCTCGCTCGCTCGCTCGGCGTCACGCACGATCCGTTCGACCGCTGCGACGGCCTCGTGCTCGTCTCGATGCTCACCTGCGAGCCAACGCAGACTCGCGTTGGCGTTGGCCGAGATCGCCGCAAGAGGCTGGTTCACCTCATGCGCGATCGACGCCGCGAGCGCTCCGAGCGCCGTGGCCCGCGCCACCCGGGTCAGCTCGTTCTGAGCGTTCGCCAGCGCAGCGCGGGCTTCGTTTCGATCGGTGACGTCCTCCACGACGCAGACCACCATCGCATCCGAGTCGAGTGTCGCGGGCGCGAGCGACAGGCTGGCGTCGACCCACAGCGGCGCGCCGTCGCCGCGCACCAGGCGGCGTTGGAGGCGCCGTCCACCATCGGCGAGCGTGCCGAGCAGACGCAGATCGGCTTCCATGCGGGGGCGATCGGCCTCGACGCACAACTCCACGACCGACATGTCGCGCAGCTCACCGTGCGATCGAGCGAGCATCGCCGAGAGCGAGGGGTTGGTCTCGATGATTCGGCCGTGCCGATCGAGCAGGGCGATCCCGGCCGCGGAGTTCTGATAGACGGCACGCCAGCGGCCCTCCGATCGGCGCAGCGCATCGTGGCTCGCCTGCAACTCACGCCGGTTCGCGATCAGCTGCTCGGTGAGCACCGAGAGGTCGCTCGTCTGCGTGACGAGCTCCGCCTGCAGCGCATCGCGTGCGCGCTTGGTGATGATCAGGTTCCGCACGCGAGCCCGGAGCTCCTGTGCGGCGAACGGCTTGGTCACGTAGTCCTGAACGGAGCTGGTCAGCAGCTGGAGTCGCAACTCGTCGTCGGCCCGAGCCGACAGCACGAGGATCGGCATCTGGGCGAGCGCCGGCTTCGATCGGATCGAGCGCACCAGTTCCTCACCCGACACGCCGGGCATCATCAGATCGGTCACCACCAGGTCGGGCAACGCGGTCTCGATGATGGCGAGCGCCCGACCGGCGTCGGCCACGGCGATCACGCACCATTCGTCGCGAAGCGCCTCGACGATGAATCGCCGCATGTCGGCATGATCCTCGACAGCGACGACCGTCGGGCGGTCGCTGCGCCCGAACACGCCGACCGCAGTGTCGTGCCACGCCGTCGAGACGAGCCCCTCGCCACCCGCGTCCTGAGACACCGGAGCGTCATCGGCGACCCTGACGTAGGCCGCGGGCGGTGCCGATCTCGGCAGCTCGACCTGGAACAGAGCCCCACCCGACGACGCGTCCGTGAGGGTCACCGTGCCAGCGTGGAGCTCGGCGAACTGCTTCACGATCGCGAGCCCGAGCCCTGTGCCGATCGGCTCGGCACCCATCGCACGGCTCGTGTGGAACCGGTCGAAGACCTCGGAGCGCAGCGCCGGATCGACCCCCGGTCCGCTGTCCTGGACCGAGAGCAGCACACGATCCGACCCTGCCGGCTCGACACGGCAACGGATCCAACCACGATGAGGCGTGAACTTGAAGGCGTTCGACAGCAGATTGATCACGATCCGCTCGAACTTGTCGGGATCGACATCAGCGGTCATGCCGATCGGTGCTTCGACGATGAACGTGATCCCGCTCTGAGCGGCGAGCGCGTCGAAGTGGGCGGCCGTGGTGCGCACGAGCTCCCCCACGTCGAAACGCACGTAGTTGAGCTCCATCTCGTCGGCATCGATCTTCGCGAGGTCGAGCAGCGCGTTGACCTGCTTGAGCAACGTGACCGCATTGCGCCGCACGACGTCGAGATGCTGTCGGTGCCGGGTGCTCAACGATCGGTCGCTCAGGAGCTCCTCGACCGGGCCGAGGATCAACGACAGCGGCGTTCGCAGCTCGTGGCTGACGTTCGCGTAGAAGTTGCTCCGGGCGCCGTCGAGCTCACGGACTCGGTCGAGGAGCTGCTGCAGCTCCTCGGTGCGGCGCGCCAGCTCGGCCTCGGCCAGCTTCTTGTCGGTGATGTTGCGACCCTCCGGCAACAGGAACGCGACCCGGCCCTCGCTGTCACGAATGGGTGTCAACGAGTAGTCGACGATGATCGTCTGGTTGCCCTCCGCGCTGCCGTAGACCTCGACGTCGCTCCTCACGAACTCCCCCGTCGAGGCTCGTCGGACCATCTCGGCAGCACCGTCGCGGGACTCCTCCGAGACCGCCCACCAGCGGGCGTCCCAGAACGGCGTACCGGCGATCTCGTCGAGCCGGATGCCGGCTCCCTCCAACGCCGCGCGGTTGATCTCGAGGATGCGTCCGTCGCGGTCGAGCAGGCCGACGAACTCGTAGAGCTCGTCGAGGATGATGCGTGCCAGCTTCTCCCTGCGGGTCGTCGGCTGGTCATCGGGCAGGAGCGTGACATCGCGGACCCTGACGACCGACGAGACGAGCGGCGTCGCGGATGCGTCGGGTTCCCGGTCTGACACGCGATCCGATCCCTGGTCCGACGCCACGGTGCTCCTCGAACCGGCGCATCCCCCACGGTCGCCGGTTGCGCCGGATCCTACGACGTCGGTCAACTGCTGTCGCTAAACCAAAGTCGTAGTTGCCCGCAACCTTCATCCACTTCACCCACGACGCCCCGAGGGGGACACTGCTCACGTCGGCGAGGGGGTTCGCCGGGCCGGAGAGGGGATCACCATGGCGACGCTCGGACGTCTCGACTGGTACGACATCGCACGCGCGACCAACTGGACGCCGTCGTACGTCACCGAGGACGAGCTCTATCCGCCCGAGTTGTCGGGCGCCGACGGCCTGCGCATGGAGGCGTGGGAGTCGTACGACGAGCCGTACAAGCAGACCTATTCGGAGTACGTGAAGGTCCAGCGCGAGAAGGACGCCGGCGCCTACTCGGTGAAGGCGGCGCTCGAGCGCAGCAACATGTACGCCAACGCCGACGCCGGCTGGATCAGCGTCATGAAGGCGCACTACGGCGCGATCGCCCGCGGCGAATACTCGGCATCGACCGCCGAAGCGCGCATGGCCCGCTTCGGCAAGGCGCCCGGCATGCGCAACATGGCGACGCTCGGGATGATGGACGAGATCCGCCACGGGCAGATCCAGCTGTTCTTCCCGCACGAGCTGTGCGGCAAGGACCGCCAGTTCGACTGGGCCCACAAGGCGTTCGACACCAACGAGTGGGGCATCATCGCCGCCCGCCACATCTTCGACGACATGTTCACGACGCGCGGTGCCGCCGAGACAGCGCTGATGCTGACGTTCGCGTTCGAGACCGGCTTCACCAACATGCAGTTCCTCGGCCTCGCCGCCGACGCGGCAGAGGTCGGCGACTGGACGTTCTCCAGCCTGATCTCCAGCATCCAGACCGACGAGTCACGCCACGCGCAGATCGGTGCACCGCTGGTCACCGTGCTGATCGAGAACGGCCGGAAGGCCGAGGCGCAGCAGATCGTCGACGTCGGCATCTGGCGCGCGTGGCGGCTCTTCTCCGTGCTGACCGGGCCGATCATGGACTACTACACGCCGCTCGAACACCGGAAGCAGTCGTTCAAGGAGTTCATGCAGGAGTGGATCGTCACCCAGTTCGAGCGCTCGCTGCTCGACATCGGCCTCGAACGCCCGTGGTACTGGGACGAGTTCATGGCGCAGATCGACACCCAGCACCACGGCCAACACCTCGGCGTCTGGTTCTGGCGGCCGACGGTGTGGTGGAACCCGGCCGCCGGCGTGTCGCCCGACGAGCGCGACTGGCTGGAGGAGAAGTACCCAGGCTGGAACGCGAGCTGGGGCAAGTGCTGGGACGTGATCACCGACAACCTGCTCGAGGGTCGGATCGAGCTGACCTACCCCGAGACGCTGCCGGTGATCTGCAACATGTGCCAGCTGCCGATCAACACGACGCCCGGCCCGGCGTGGCAGGTGCGCGACTACGCCCACACGCACGAGGGCCGCACCTACCACTTCTGCTCGGATCCGTGCCGCTGGTGCTTCCAGGTCGAGCCCGCCCGGTACGCGGGGCACCTGTCGCTGATCGACCGGTTCCTGGCCGGGATGATCCAGCCGATGGACCTGTCGGGCGGCCTCGCCTACATGGGCCTCGCGCCCGGCGAGATCGGCGACGACGCCCACGCGTACGCGTGGGTCGAGAAGGTGCGAGCCGCCCGCGAGCGGTTGGCGAGTTGAGGAGCTGAGAGCGATGGCACTGTTCCCGTTGACGTCGAACTTCGAGGAGGACTTCGTCCTCCAGCTGCTCCCGGTCGACACCGACCACACGATGGACGAGGTCGCCGCCGCGGCCGCGCACCACTCCGTCGGCCGGCGCGTCGCCGACCGGCCCGGGCACGTGATGCGCGTCCGGCGCCAGGGGTCGACCGAGCCGTTCCCGCGCACGATGACCGTCATCGAGTCGGGCCTCGCACCGATGGAGTGCATCGAGGTCGTGTGGGAGACACCGACGCTCGCCGCTGCGGGTGCCTGAACATGGCGTTCGCGAAGCTCTGCAGCCTGGACGACGTCTGGGAGGGCGAGATGGAGTCGTTCGAGGTCGACGGTCACGAGGTGCTCGTGGCCGTGCTCGACGGCGGTGAGGTCCGCGCCTACCAGGGCATCTGCCCGCACCAGGACATCCCGCTCGTCGAGGGCACGTTCGACGGCAAGCGGCTCGTCTGCCGCGCCCACCAGTGGGTCTTCGACGCCGCGACCGGTGAGGGCATCAACCCGGGCAACTGCCGGCTCGCCGCGTACCCGGTGCGCGTCGAGGACGACACCGTGCTCGTCGACACGACCGGCGTCGCACCGGTGCACGCCGTCAGCTGATCGAGCGACATCGAGAGTGATCGAGAGAAGAGGGAACCGATGACCGACATCTCCACCGCCTACCGGAACAACCGCGTGGGCCCCGTCATGCGACACGGCGACCTCGCCGTCGCCGTCGCCGAGGCCGCCCAGATCGACAACCCGGACAGGCAGATCACCGTCGAGGACAAGATCGCGTACCTGCGGATCGAGACCGACGACGAGCTCGTGCTGACACGGGCGACGATCGAGGACATGCTCGGGCGGCCCTTCTCCATGAACGACCTCGAGGTCGACCTCGCCTCGTTCGCCGGCCGGATCGACACCGGCGCCGACAGCGTCCGCTTCTACTACGCCACCCACCTCTGAGGATCGAGGAAGAGCCATGACCGACACCGGTGTCCTGCAACCGCTCAAGACCTGGAGCCATCTCGCCGGCCGACGCCGCAAGCCGAGCGAGTACGAGATCGTCTCGACCAACCTGCTCTACAACACGCGCCCGGACGCGCCGCCCTACGAGGTGGACCCCGGCGTCTTCATGAACCGCTGGTACATCGAGCACCGCGACGGCAGCGGCCTGCAGCACGCCGACTGGAACTCGTTCCGCGACCCCGACGAGCTGGTGTATCGCACCTACACGATGCTGCAGGACGGCCAGGAGACGTACGTGTTCGGCCTGTTCGACCAGTTCGACGAGCGCGAACACGACGAGGCGCTCGACCCCGCGTGGGTCGAGCAGCTCGCGGTGCTGTACACCCCGGCGCGGTACCTCTTCCACGCGCTGCAGATGGCGTCCGCGTACCTCCAGCAGATGTCGCCCGCGAGCACGATCACGAACTGCTGCGCGTTCCAGGCGGCGGACTCGATGCGCTGGATGAGCCACACGGCGTACCGCACCAAGGAGCTGCAGCTCACCTACCCGGACGCGGGGTTCGGCACCGGTGAGCGGGAGATCTGGGAGCAGCACCCGGCATGGCAGGGCTTCCGCGAATTGATCGAGCGAGCGCTCACCACCTGGGACTGGACCGAGGCGTTCGTCGCGCTCAACCTCGTCGTGAAGCCCGCCGTCGAAGAGGCCGTGCTGCGCCAGCTCGGCAACGCCGCCCGGCACCAGGGCGACATGCTGCTCGGCATGCTCACCGACGCGCAGCTCGTCGACGCCGACCGGCACCGCCGGTGGGCCGGCGTGCTCGTGAAGATGGTGTCGGAGGACCCGGCCAACGTCGCACAGCTCGCGAGCTGGCTCGACGTGTGGGTGCCCCGTGCCGACGCGGCGATCGCCGCGTTCTGCGCCGCCCTGCCCGACAGCCCCGACGCTGCCGCCACGGCCACCGCTGCGACGCGCGACGTGCGCCGCACGCTCGGCGTCTGAGCACCGCTTCCCGTGCACCGCGTCGGGATCACCGGGACCGGTGCGTCCTTCGAGCAGGACGGCGACGACACGATCCTGCGCGCCGCGCTGCGCGCCGGGCACGGCATCGCGTACGAGTGCAACGCGGGTGGGTGCGGCAGCTGCCGGATCAAGGTCGTCGACGGTGAGGTCGACGACCTCTGGCCCGACGCGCCCGGTCGGTCCGACCGCGACCGCCGCACCGGTCGCCTGCTCGCCTGCCAGACCCGCGCCCGCTCCGACCTCACGATCGAGGTGCGCACGTCGGACGAGTACACCGCCGGACCGTCACCGATCCGGCAGACCGCCGAGGTCGTCGAGGTCGAGGCGGTCACCCACGACATGCGCCGCATCGCGCTGCGCACCGCCGGCCGGGCGGTCTTCCTCCCCGGTCAGTACGTGTCGGTGTGGGTGCCCGGCGTCGAGGCGCCGCGCAACTACTCGATGTCCAACCTCGCCAACGCCGACGGGCTGTGGGAGATCATCGTCCGTCGCGTGCCCGGTGGAGCGGCGACCAGCGTGCTCTTCGACTCGATCGGCATCGGCGACCGGATCGAGATCGACGGCCCGTACGGCCTGGCGACGCTGCGTACCGACGCCGACCGCGACATCGTGTGCGTCGCCGGCGGGTCGGGCCTGGCACCGATGTTGTCGATCGCGCGAGGCGCCGCCGCCGCCGGGATGCTCGGCCGGCACCGGTTGCACTTCTTCTACGGCGCTCGCACACCGCTCGACGTGTGTGGCGAGCGCGAGCTGGACGGGCTCGGCGTCGAGTTCCATCCGGTGGTGTCGACGCCGGCGAGCGAGCACGGCCACGCGTGGCACGGTGCCACCGGGTTCGTGCACGAGGTGGCCTGCAGCACGCTCCCCGACCGTCTCGGTTCACTCGAGTGGTACTGCGCCGGTCCGCCCCCGATGACTCAGGCGTTGCAGACCGAACTCATCCTGCAGCACGACGTTCCGGTGAGCCAGATCCACTTCGACCGGTTCTTCTGAACCACATCACACCCCGTTCCTGTCACCGTTCTGCGGCGGGGTCACCCCGGTTTGGTGACCGGAACGGGGTTGGGGTGTCACACATCGACCCGCTGGATCGTCGTATGGGGCATGGATGAACGTCTCGTCACACCGTTCGACGTCGTCGTGATCGGCGGGGGGCTCGCCGGGCTGGCGGCAGCGACGTACGCTTCCCGTGCCGGCGCTCGCGTCGCCGTGCTGGAGTCGGGTGCGCATGCGGGTGGGCGGGCGAGCACCGATCATCGGGACGGCGTCTCGTTCAACCGTGGGCCGCACGCCCTCTACGAAGGCGGCCAGGGGATGGCCGTGCTGCGCGAGCTCGGCATCGACCCGCCCGGAGGGCGACCGCGCACGAACGGCCGTGCCATCTGGAATGGCCGCGAGGGCCGTCTGCCCTTCGACGCTCGGGCTCTCGCCACCACACCGCTCCTGTCGCCGCGCTCTCGAGTGGCCTTCGCCCGCTTCCACATGCGGCTCGGCCGGCTCGACGCCCGTGCGTTCGACTCGGTCACCGTCGCCGAGTTCCTCGACGGCGCGCGCTCCGACGTGGGCGCCCTCGTCGAGGGGGTCGTCCGGTTGGGCCTGTACGCGAACGCTCCCGAGCTGCTCAGCGCCGGAGCGGCGATCGACCAGCTCGTCCTGGCCGGGTCGGGGGTGCGCTACCTGCACGGCGGGTGGGGATCGCTCGTCGACTCGCTCGCGACCACCGCCTGCTTGGCCGGAGCAGCGGTGCACTCCGGGATCCGCGTCGACGCCGTCGAGCGAAGCGGCGACCAGTGGGTCGTGAGCGACGGACGTGGTGGGCGTTGGAAGGCGAGCGCCGTGATCGTCGCCGGGCTGCCACCCGAAGCCGCCGAGCGTCTCGCCGGTTGCGACGCCGGGACCCTTCGCACCGCGGCGGGGCCGCCCGTGCGGGCGGCGTGCCTCGACCTCGTGCTGGCGTCACCTCCGGCCGTGACGTTCGCGCTCGACCTCGACCACCACGGCTACTACTCGCTGCACGCACCCGTCGCCGACCTCACGCCGGACGGCCGCGCGCTGGTGTCGCTCGCCAGGTACCGTCGGCCCGACGAGATCGCCGACGCCGACCGCGACCGTGCGACGTTGCGGGCGTTCGCCCGCCGGATGGGGGTGGAGACCACGCTGACCGAGCGCTACCTGCACGACATGACCGTGGCCCACGGCATACCGCTCGCAGCGAGGGGCGGCTGCGCCGGCCGGCCGCGGGTCGACGCGCTCGGACGCGACGGTGTGCTGCTCGCCGGCGACTGGGTGGGCCCGACCGGACTCCTCGCGGACGCCGCTCTCGCGAGCGGCCGGGCCGCCGGACAGCTCGCGGCGGCCGCGGCCAGGGCGCGCCGGGCAGCGTGATGGCGATCGACGTCGACGCCTTCGAACGGGAACGGCCACGGCTGTTCGGGCTCGCCTACCGGATGACAGGCAGCGTCGCCGACGCCGACGACATCGTCCAGGAGGCCTGGCTGCGGGCGGCCACGGCGACCGATGTCGAGCGCCCGGCCGCGTGGCTCACGACGGTGGTCACGCGCCTCTCGATCGACCGGTTGCGCTCGGCCGCCCGGCGGCGCGAGCAGTACGTCGGCCCGTGGTTGCCCGAGCCGATCCTGACCGACCGCGACCCGGCCCACATCGTCGAGGCCGACGAGTCGCTCACGCTCAGCTTCCTC
This sequence comes from Ilumatobacteraceae bacterium, assembly GCA_022843125.1. GTDB lineage: Bacteria > Actinomycetota > Acidimicrobiia > Acidimicrobiales > Ilumatobacteraceae > Ilumatobacter. The sequence goes on along the minus strand of JALHOG010000021.1, from coordinate 6,516 downwards.
CACGTCCTCGACCGACTCGAACCCGTCGAGCGCGCCGTGTTCCTCCTGCGAGAGGTGTTCGGTGCGGGGTACGACGAGGTCGCGGAGGTCGTGGGACGCACGCCCGAGACGTGCCGCCAGATCGCCCACCGCTCGCGGGAGCGGGTGCGGAGCGAACGACCCCGGTTCGAGGTCGACCCGGAGCAGCGTCAGGCCCTGCTCGACTCGTTCCTGCTCGCGGTGCTCAGCGGCGAACCGGATCGACTCCGGGAGCTCCTGGCCGAGGACGTCGTACTCGTCTCCGACGGTGGCCCCACACGACATGCCGCACGGCGGCCCGTGGTCGGACCGCATCGCGTGAGCCGCTTCGTCGTCAACCTCGCCGGGCGCCTCTCGACAGCGGTCGAGATCGTGCCCGTGACCGCCAACGGCACGCCCGGCTTCCTGATCCGCCTCGCCGACGAGACCATGCTCGTCGCCCCCGAATTCGACGGCGCCCTGCTCCGCCGGATCGAACTGATCTCCGCCCCGGACAAACTCGCATCACTCGAGTCGCTGCCCGAGTCGGGATGAAACCGACCGTGTACATGGCCGACATGTTGTGGCTACAACTAGTGGTCACATTGAGGAGGAGGCACCCATGCGGGCGATCGGTGTACGTGAGTTCAGGGATCAGGCGACCTCACTCCTCGCTGCCGGTGAGACCCTGGTGATCGAACGACACGGCGAAGCGATCGGGTTCTACGTGCCGATCCAGGCCAAGGATCGTCGCCGTGGCCGTGACGCGCTCGGCCGACTGGGAACTGTCGTCGATGACCTGCTCGAGCGCAGCGGGCGCGATGAGGACGAGTTGATTCGAGAGGTCGCCCCGAAGCGACGCTCACGGTGATACGACTGGTGGTCGACACCAGCGTGCTGGCCGGCGAGCTGCTGCGAAGCGCTGGGCGCATCCGTCTCGGCGACGAGCGACTCGAGTTGTTCATGCCCGAGCGCATGGCCGGTGAGTTGTCCGTCGGGATGCCTCGCAGGATCAGCGCGTTCGTGCGCCGCCGCGAACTACCCCAGGAGGTCGGTGCCGAACTCGTCGCTGCATGCCAGCAAGCGATCGAAGCGAACATCGTCGTGTTGGACGAAGCGGTCTACGCGGCCTTCGAGGACGAAGCACGCGCCCGATCGCTGCGCGACCCGGACGATTGGCCCGTGGTCGCGACGGCCCTCGCCTTGTCTGCCTCCATCTGGACGAACGACAACGACTTCCTGGGCACCGGCGTCGCCACCTGGACCACCACGACGCTCCAAGCCTGGCTCGATCGTCAACCGCCCCACGACGGCTGAACAATCGCTGAGCGAGCTCGACGAACGGCTCCGGCCGTGACGGGGTCAGCGGGTCGCGGAGGTCACCGTGACGGTCGCTTCGGTCGCCGCTTCGGCGGACGGCGCGTCCGCGGGGGCGAACACGACGTGGGGTTCGAACGCCGCCTTGCGGTGGGCGCGGCGCAGCGTGGCGAGCACCGGGGCGCCGACGAAGGAGATCACGACGACGTTCGTGATCGCGCGACCCAGGTCCCAGCCGAGTGTCGACGTGGCCACGGTGAACATCACGAACCGGTGCAGGTTGTCGAGTACGGCGTCGCCGGGCACGAACTGCAGCCCGGGGTCGGCACCGGCGACCCCGTCGAACGTGCCGATCGCGAACGGCCAGAACCACATGTTCATCAGGAACCCGTAGGCGAGTGCGCTGAACGCCCCGTACGCCGCGAGCAGCGCGATCTCCGAGCGCCCGCGGGCACGCGGCAGCAGGCCGGCGCCGAGTCCGACCCACGACGCGGCGAGCATCTGGAACGGCAACCAGGGGCCTACACCACCAGTGATCAGCGACGACGCGAAGAGGGTGGTCGAACCGAGCGCGAAGCCGAACCCAGGCCCGTACACGCGCCCCGCGAGGATGAGCATGAAGAACACGGTCTCGAGCCCGGCGGTCCCGGCACCCAGCGGACGCAGCGCGGCGCCCACGCCCGCCAGGAGCCCGAGCATCGCGATCGCCTTCACGTCGATCGAACCGCTACTCATGTCGGCGAGGATCACCCCGATCACGAGCGGGAGGATCAGGACGAACACGAACGGCGAGTCGGTGGCGTGAGCACTGCCGTCGGGCGGGCTGACGAACAGGGGCCACAGGAACATCACGAGGCCGCCGAGCGACCCGACGGCGAGCACGAGCCACGCCCGTGCCTGCGGACGCAGAGCGCGGCCGCTCACGAGCGTGCTCCTGCGAGGGCCCGCTCGACCTGGGCGACCGACAACCACGGATCGGGGTGGAGCACCTTGGCGACCTGCGGCGCGAACACCGGCGAGGCCACCACGACGTCCGCCGTGGGCCCGTCGGCGACGATCTCGCCATCAGCGAGCACGACCACACGGTCGGCCGCGACGGCGACGAACTCGACATCGTGGGTGGCGATCACGACGGCGTGGCCCTCAGCGGCGAGCTCGGCAACGAACGCAGCAAACCGATGCTTGGCCGACTCGTCGAGCCCGCGTGTCGGCTCGTCGAGCAGCATCACCGCCGGCCGGGGGCACATCTGGACCGCGAGCGCGAGCGCGAGGCGTTGCCCCTCGGACAGGTCACGGGGATGCGCGTCCGGATCGATGCCGGGCACGATCCGCTCGAGGATCGCCCGGCACGTGCCGCGGGCGCTCCCGCTCTCGCGATCGGCGAGCGCGCATTCCTCCCCGACGGTCGGCAGGTAGAGCAGGTCGCCGGGCGACTGCGGCACGAGGCCGACGAGGCGACGCGCCTCGACCGGTGCGAGGAGTGCCGGGTCGACCCCGTCGAGCCCGGCGGCCACGGTGCCGCCCTGGCGCGCTCCCGACCCCTGCACCGCCCACAGCAGCGACGACTTGCCGGAACCGTTGCGACCCATCAGCGCCAGCGTCTCGCCCGCGTGCAGGTCGAGGTCGACCTCGCGTACGGCGACCGTGTCGCCGTACCGCACAACGACTCGCCGCGCGCTCAGCAGGCACGCTCCGGCAGGGATCGGTTCCGCGACGGGGGCGTCTGCGTGCCGATCGAGCAGTTCCCGGAGCGACTGCGCCCGCCGGCGTGCATCACGGACCGAGAGCGGCAGCGGCTCCCACGCCAACGCCTGGCCGAGCCGGACCACGGGCGGGGCGACATCGCTGATGCGCATGATCTCCCCCGGCGTACCGTGCTGCACGGTGCCGTCACGGGCCACGTGGACCACCGAGTCGGCGTATTCGATCACACGCTCGAGGCGGTGCTCGGCCATCACGACCGTGACGCCGAGGTCGTGCACCAACCGCCCGATCGCGGCGAGCACGTCCTCGGCAGCGCCCGGGTCGAGCGCCGAGGTCGGCTCGTCGAGCACGAGCACCCGCGGGTGCGCAGTGAGGACGGCACCGATCGCGACACGCTGCTGTTGCCCGCCCGACAGGGTGCGCACGGGGCGGTTGCGGAGCTCGGCGATGCCGAACAGGTCGAGCGTCTCCTCCACCCGCTTGCGCATCACCGCAGCGGGGACGGCGAGCTGCTCCATCGCATACGCGAGCTCCTCCTCGACGGTGTCGGCGACGAACCCCTGCACGGGGTCCTGCACCACCACACCGACGACCTCGGCGAGGTCACGCGGGCGGTGGGTGCGGGTGTCGCGCCCCGCCACGACCACGCGCCCGGCGAGGGTGCCGCCGGTGAAGTGCGGCACCAGACCGTTGATCGCGCCGAGCAGGGTCGACTTGCCGGCCCCGGTCGAGCCGACCACGAGGCACAGCTCACCCTCGGGGATGACGAGCGAGACGTCGCGGAGCACGGGGGCCGCGGCATCGGCATACGTGACGGTCACCCGGTCGAACTCGATCATGCCGCCACCGCCACGTCACGGCTGACGGAGGATGCCGGCCGCACCGCGACCGGCGGTGCGAGCCGCGCTGGCAGCATCGCGATCGCCGCAGCGAGCGCCGGGAGGAGACCGAGCTCGGGCCAGCGCAACGGCTGTAGCGACGGGTAGAGGTTGGCCGGGTCGACGGCCGACGCGACGAACATGACCGCCGCCGCGCCCACGCCGCACGCGCTGACCGCCCACTCCGCCCCACGCCACGGATCGGGCCGGTAGACGGTGCGGCGCACCCGGCGCCCACCCAACCGGATGCCGAGCACCGCAACGACACAGCCGACCACGAGCGTGGGCACCCCGAGCGCTCGCGGCGCCGTTCCGTCGAGCATCGCATACACCCCGACGCACACCCCGCCGACACCGCCCAGCAGCAGTGCACCGGTGACGAACGACGACGATCGCGACTGCGGATCATGGCGGCCGTAGCCGCGTGAGTCCATCGCTGCGGCGAGCACCAGCGAGCGGTCGAGCGCATCCTCGAGCACGGGGATCGCCACGCCGCGCACGAACCCTCGTCGTCCCGACCCGGCGTTGCGGAGCTTGCGCGCACGCCGGATCCGCTGGCCGCTCTCGATCAGCTGCGGCGCGACCGTCAGCGCGACGGTGACGGCGACACCGAGCTCGTGCACCGCGGGCGGGAGCGACTTCAGGAGCCGTTTCGGGTTCGCGAGCATGTTGGCGGCCCCGATGCAGAGCAGCAGTGTCGCCAGCCGGATGCCGTCGTAGAGCGCGGCGAGCACACCCTCGAGGCTCACCTGCCCTCCGATGCGAACCCCGGCCGCGGCGTCGGGCAGCTGTAGCTCCGGCAGTGTGAACAGGATCGTCGTGCCGTGCTGCGACCCGAACAGCACCCGAAAAACCACCCGGATCGCGATCACGAGCAACGCGAGCTTGATGTAGGTGCTGAAGCCGCGCGCCCACGGCGCGTCGGTGCGACGGAACGCAACGACGCACCCGACCGCAGCGACGAGGACCAGCAGCGTGATCGGGTTGGTCGTGCGTGATGCGGCCGCGCCGATGCCGATCGCCCACAGCCACCACGCACCGGGGTGGAGTTGCCTGGGTAGCCGCTCGCTCACGCGTTCCCTCACTCGAGCCTCGCTCGCCGCCGCACGACCACGAACGAGGTCGCGGCCAACGCTCCCGCAGCCGCCATCCCCGCGGCCGTTGCGAACCCGAAGCCGCCCTCGCCGCGTTGGTCGTCGCCGAGGTCGACCGTGCCGAGCGGCGCAACCGACGACGACGGTGGAGCCGTGGTCGATGTCGGACTCGTCGTGGTGGTGGTCGCCACTGGGGGGATGGTCGTGCTCGTACTCGTCGTGCTCGTCGGTGCGTTCGTCGTGGTGGTGGTCGTGCCCGCAACGCCGGTCGTGGTCGTCGTGGCCGACGCTCCGGGCGGCGATGTGGAGGTCGTCGTCGGTCCGGGCGCAGCACCGCCAGCCGGCGGGACGGGGTTGCCCGGCGCCTGCGTGGTGGTTGCGGCGACGGTGGTCGGGGCCGCCGTCGTGGTGGTCGCTGGGGGCGCCGGCGACGTCGTGGTCGTGGGGCTGGCCGACGCAGAGCACTCGCCGGGCGACAGCGGATTGGGTGTCGTGCCGGGGGTGACCGCAGGCGGAGCGAAGCCGGGTGGCGGGAGCCGGGTCGACGACTTGTCGAGCGCGAATGACCAGCCCTCGACCGACCCGGGCGGCGGAACCCGATTGCCGGCGCCCATGTTGCTGTAGCACCAGGCGCCGCCACGCGGCGCGATCCAGTAGCCCCAGTAGGCGGAGGGTGGCGGTGTGACGCCGCACGCCTCGCGGTCCGGTCCGGGCTGGCCGGCGATGCGACACACGAACCCGGGCTCCCGCAGCGGGGGTTCCCACGCGATGCCGGCTTTGTCGAGCGCGTCGAGGCCAGAGGTGACGGGGCCCGGCGCGCACCGCACGTTGACCCCGCCGCCGAGTTCCTGGAAGTCGATGACGACGGTGATGCCGACGTTGTCGGTGCACGGCCCGTCGTACCACTCGTCGGCCGTCGCAGGCGCGGCGAACAGCAGCGAGCTGCTGGCGGCCACGACGGCGACGGCGACGAGCGGACGGATCACGCGAGCACGCCGTTCACATCGACGATCAGGTGCGCCGCGCTCGTCCCACCCACGAACACACACACCGTCCCCGCCGCACTCACCGCCGAGAACACCACATTCGGCTGCACCGTCCCCACATCGAAATTCAGATTCGACGCCACCGGACGAACACCACCGCACTCATACACCGTCACGAACCCAGGCCCATCAGCACCCAACGCCGTCACGTTCAACACCACACCAGTCGCCCCCACCGGCACACCACCACGACCAGCAACCCCCACCACCAACTCAGCACCAGCCCCAACCCGACCAACACCAACCTGACCGCCATCCACCGACGAACCACCCGACCGCGAATCCACCAACCGAGCCGGCAACAACGGCGACAGATCCGACGACGCATCCACGAACCCGTTCACATCGACGATCAGGTGCACCGCGCTCGTCCCACCCACGAACACACACACCGTCCCCGCCGCACTCACCGCCGAGAACACCACATTCGGCTGCACCGTCCCCACATCGAAATTCAGATTCGACGCCACCGGACGAACA
>JALHOG010000020.1 GCA_022843125.1 Ilumatobacteraceae bacterium | reverse complement strand
GCCGTTCGCATCCCACCGCCGCTGCGTGACCGTGACCCGGCAGAATGGCGGGCACTGTGGCTGATCCTCTCTCACTCGTCGCCGAACTGCTCGAACCCGTCTTCCGCGAGATCGCGGGCCGCGATGACGCCGACCCGGTGGTGCGCCCGTCCGACCGCGCCGACGCACAGGTGAACGGCGCGCTGCCGTTGGCGAAGCAGATCGGGACGAACCCTCGCGAGGTCGCCCAGCGGGTGCTCGATTCCGGCGTGCTGCAGGCGGTGTGCAGCAACGTCGAGATCGCCGGCCCCGGCTTCATCAACCTCACCTTCGACGACGCCTGGCTCGCCACGCAGCTCGATGTCGTCGCTGCCGACGACCGTCTCGGCGTGGCGCCGGCCACGCGCACCCGCACGGTCGTCGTCGACTACTCGGCACCCAACGTCGCCAAGGAGATGCACGTCGGGCACCTCCGATCGACCGTGATCGGCGATGCGCTCGTGCGGACCCTCGAATTCCTCGGCCACACGGTCGTCCGCGAGAACCACATCGGCGACTGGGGCCGCCCGTTCGGGATGCTGATCGAGCACCTCCTCGACATCGGTGAGGACGTCGCCGCGCAAGGCATGCGGCAGGGCGACCTCGACGGTTTCTACAAGGCCGCGAACGCGAAGTTCACCGACGATCCGGCGTTCCAGGAACGTGCCCGGGAGCGCGTCGTGATGCTCCAGGCGTACGACCCCGGCACGATCGAGATCTGGCAGCGCCTCGTCACGATGTCGAACGAGTACTTCACCCTCGTCTACGGCCAGCTCGGCGTGCTGCTCACCGACGGCGACCTCGCGGGCGAGTCGCGCTACCAGTCACTGATGCCCGAGGTGTATGAGCGCCTCGACGCAGCGGGGCTCCTCCGCGACAGCGACGGCGCCAAGGTCGTGTTCCCGCCCGGGTTCACGAACCGCGACAACGAGCCGCTCCCGCTCATCGTGAAGTCGAGCGCGGGCGCATTCATGTACGCCACGAGCGATCTCGCATGCGTGCTCGACCGCGTCGAGCGCGTCGGCGCCGACCTGTTGCTGTACGTGGTCGGCGCTCCCCAGGCCCAGCACTTCAACATGGTGTTCGAGGTGTGCCGCATGGTCGGCATCCTGGAGCCTCCGGTCGAGGCGGTGCACGTGGCCTTCGGCAACGTGCTCGGCGACGACAAGAAGATGCTGCGCAGCCGCTCGGGCGACGCCGTCAAGCTGATCGCGCTCCTCGACGAAGCAGTCGAGCGCGCAAGCGCCGCGATCGAGGAGAAGAACCCCGACCTCGACAGCGATGCCCGGGCCGCGGTCGCCCGACAGATCGGGATCGGCGCCGTGAAGTACGCCGACTTGTCGACCGACCGGGTGCGTGACTACATCTTCGACTGGGACCGGATGCTCGCCTTCGACGGCAACACCGCTCCCTACCTCCAGTACGCGCACGCGCGGATCTGCTCGATCTTCCGGCGTGCCGGGATCGAACGTGAATCGGTGCGCGGCATGCCGATGTCGATCGCCCAACCGCAGGAGCGGGCGCTCGCGCAGCGGTTGCTCGCCTACCCATCCGCGATCGACGAGATGATGGCGTCCTACTCGCCGAACAAGCTCGCGAACTACCTGTTCGACCTGGCCCAGGACTTCACGGCGTTCTACGAGCACTGCCCGGTGATGAAGGCCGACGAACCGGTCCGATCGAGCCGTCTCGCCGTGTGCGATCTGACGGCGCGCACGATGTCGCACGGCCTCGGCCTGCTCGGCATCGCCGCCCCCGACGCCATGTGATCGCCGGTACCGTTGCGCCGGTGACCGCACTGCCCTCACGACTGCTGCCCGACACCGCTGCGATCGGCGACGACGGGTGGCTCACCGTCGGCGGATGCTCGGTCCGTGACCTCGCCGCCGAGTTCGGCACACCGCTCTTCGTCTACGACGAAGCTCATCTCCGCGCCCGCTGCCGCGAGGCCGTCGCCGCGTTCGGGCACGGCCGCGCGGTCTACGCCACCAAGGCGTTCCTGTGCCGTGCGATGGCGCGCCTCGCGTACGACGAGGGCATGCGGCTCGACGTCGCCACCGGTGGCGAACTCCACATCGCAGTGGCGGCAGGTGTGCCGGCGAGTGCGTGCGTGCTGCACGGCAACAACAAGAGCGTCGCCGAACTCCGCCAGGCGATCACGGCCGGCATCGGCCAGATCGTCGTCGACTCGTTCGACGAGATGGACCGGCTCGACGCGCTCCACGCTGACGGCATCGGCCCCACCCCAGATGTGCTGCTGCGGATCACCCCCGGTGTCCACGCCCACACCCACGAGTTCATCGCCACCGGCCAGGACGACTCGAAGTTCGGCTTCAACCTCGGCAACGGCGACGCGATGCGCGCCGTCGAGCGGGCGCGAGCGTCGGCGTCGATTCGGCTCGTCGGCCTCCACTGCCACATCGGCTCCAACGTGTTCGCGGCGTCGAGCTTCGGCAAGGCCGCCGAGGTGATGGCCACGTTCGCAGCGCCGCTCGACCTGCCCGAGCTCGTGCTCGGCGGCGGTCTCGGCGTCTCGTACGTCGAGTCGGAGGAGGCGCCCACGATCGCGCAATGGGGCAACGTCCTGCTCGACGCGTGCGCCGCGCTCGGCGTGCAGGCGAACGTCAGCGTCGAGCCGGGCCGCTCGATCGTGGCGGCGGCGGCCATGACCGTCTACGAGGTGGGCACGATCAAGCCGATCCCCGGCGTGCGCACCTACGTCTCGGTCGACGGCGGCATGAGCGACAACCCTCGGCCGGTGCTGTACGGGTCGGGGTACGAGGCGTTCCTCCCGCGTGCGCCGTTCGCCGAGCGGCCGTTCGCGGCCCGCCTGGTCGGCAAGCACTGCGAGAGCGGCGACGTGCTGATGTTCGAAGCCCGGCTGCCCGCCGACGTCCGGGTCGGCGACCTGCTGGCGATGCCCGTCACCGGCGCCTACGGCCGCTCGATGGGATCGAACTACAACGCGATCACCCGTCCGCCGGTGGTGTTCGTCAGCGACGGTGACGCCCGCCTCGTCGTCCGCCGCGAGACGTTCGACGACCTCCTCGCCACCGACGTGGACTGAACGGACTCAGCGACGCCTGTTGGCGAGGTAGGCGCGGCTGGCGGCTCGCGACTCCTCGTCGCCGAGGGCGGCCACGAGCGAGTCGGCGTCGTTGGCGTTGCGGCCGACCCCTGCGATCTCGTCCATCACGGCGTTGACGTGCTGCTTGGTGGCACGCAGGGAGAACCAGGGCTTGCTCGCCAACTCGGCGGCGAGCGCGTCAGCTTCTGCGACGACGTCGGCTGCGGGCACCACCCGGTTCAGGAACCGCAGCGCCTTCGCCTCGTCGGCGCCGAACGGCCGGCACGTCAGCACCAACTCCTTCGTGATGGCGGGCCCGAGCTCACGTACCAGCCGCGGGATGCCGCCCCACGCGAGCGGGATTCCGAGGTCGACCTCGGGGATCGAGAACCGGACGTCGTCCGCTGCCACTCGGAAGTCGCACGCCGCGGCCAGCACGAGCCCGCCGCCGACCACGTGACCGTGCAACGCCGCGACGGTGATCGGTCGCACGTCGGTCAGCGCATCCGCCGCGACGCGACCGAGATCGGCGGTGTCGCGCGGGGAGCTTCCGCCGTCGAGCGACTGGAAGTCCTCGAGGTCGAATCCGGCCGAGAACGCGCGCCCGGCACCGCGCACCACCACCACCTTGATGTCGGTGGCCCCGTCGAGCCAGCGACATGCGGTGACGAGCTCGCCGAGCAGCTGTCGCGACAGTGCGTTGAGTCGATCGGGTCGGTCGAGCAGCAGCGTGGCGACGGGTACCCCCGCGCGGTGACGGATCTTGATCGTGGACAGGCGTGGCGCGCGCATCCCGTCAGCCAAGCACGATCATCATCCGCCGCCCGTAGCGCAGGTGCCGACGCCCTGCGCTTTCGTCGGGGTCGCGGCGGTGCCGACCCGTCGACGGGCACCCGTCATCGTCGAGTCACTGCTCTACGATCTCGCCTCCATGGGTCGAGCGAACGACATCGGCAGCTACTTCGAGCGGCTCACCAAGAAGGGAGCGGGTGGCCGTCGCACCACCGACGAGCGACCGCCCGTCACGGAACGCGTCCGCGACGTCATCGCCAAAGGCCGCGAGGTCACGAAACGAGCGACCGAACGCAGGCCTTCTGGGGCGTCGCCGAAGCAGCCGCGAGCCTCCGACCCCGACATCGTCGTCGTCGAGTACACCCCAGCGATCGACGGTGATCCGGATCCGGGCGACGTCGTGTGGTCATGGGTGCCGTACGAGGAGGACCCGGCGCAGGGGAAGGACCGGCCGGTGATCGTGATCGGTCGGCGCGGCGACACGCTGGTCGGCATCCCGCTCACCACCAAGCCCGACGACCGGGAACTGCAGGTCGAGGTCGGTACCGGCGATTGGGACCCGAAGCGGCGACCGAGCTACGCCCGCATCTGGCGGATGGTCGACGTCGACACGTCCGGCATGCGGCGCGAAGGAGCGGTGCTCCCTCGCGACCGGTTCGACCGGGTGATCGTCGCAGTCGAGCGGCACTACGACATCCGTCGCGTCGAAACGACAACGGCGTCGCGACGCTCGAGGCGTGCCACCGACGACGAGTACGACTACTGAGTCGCGTCAACCGCTATGGGGCGGTGCGGGGTCGGGCGTTAGCCTGCCGCCCGTGGCGAACGACGTGCGCACCATCCGGATCGGCCTGCTCGGCTGCGGCAACGTGGGCGGTGCCCTGGTGCCGCTCGTCGAGCGCCAGGCCGAGGCGATCGTGGCTCGAACGGGTCTCCGGCTCGAGATCACCCGCGTCGCGGTGCGCAACATGTCGCGCGATCGTGGCGTCACCCTCGCCGACGGCGTCCTGACTCGCGATGCGATGTCGGTCGTCACCGACCCCGACATCGATCTCGTGGTCGAGGTGATCGGCGGGATCGAACCGGCGCGCGAACTGATCAGCACGGCGCTCCGCGCCGGCAAGCCGGTCGTCACGGGCAACAAGGAACTGCTCGCCAACGTCGGCACCGAACTGTTCGCGATCGCCGACGAGCACGGTGTCGACCTCCTCTTCGAAGCGGCGGTCGCCGGTGGCATCCCGCTCATCCGGCCGCTCCGTGAGAGTCTCCGCGGTGAGCCGATCACCCGTGTGATGGGCATCCTCAACGGCACCACCAACTTCATCCTCACCAAGATGACCGAGGAGGGCGCCGACTACGGCGTCGCGCTCGCCGAGGCGCAGGAGCTCGGCTACGCCGAGCGCGACCCGACCGCAGACGTCGAGGGTTTCGACGCCGGGGCGAAGGCCGCGATCATCGCGTCGATCGCGTTCGGCGCCCGCGTCGTGGCGGGCGACGTCTACCACGAGGGCATCAGCGGCATCACCGCCGGCGACATCGCGGTCGCCCGCCGCCTCGGCTACGTCGTGAAGCTGCTCGGCATCGCCGAGCGCGACCCGGCCACGGGCGAGATCGCCGTGCGCGTCCACCCGGCCATGGTGCCGGTCCAGCACCCGCTGGCGAGCGTGCGCGAGAGCTACAACGCCGTGTTCGTCGAGGGCGACGCCGTGGGCTCGTTGATGTTCTACGGCCGCGGCGCCGGCGGCAGCCCCACTGCGTCGGCGGTCTTCGGTGACGTGATCGACGCAGCGGTCAACCTCTCGAAGGGCACGCACGGTGCGCTCGGCTCGTTCGCCCGGGCGACGATCCGGGCGATCGACGAGACGAGCGCCGAGTATCTCCTCAGCCTCGACGTCGCCGACCAACCCGGTGTGCTTCATGCGGTCACCGGTGCGTTCGCGGAGCACGGCGTGAGCATCCGCGCCGCGGAGCAGGAGGGGATCGGCGCCGACGCCCGCCTCGTCTTCATCACCCACCAGGCGCGCGAAGCCGACCTCCAAGCGACCGTGCGGAGCCTGCGCGACCTCGACGTGGTGCGACGTGTCGGCAGCCTGCTGCGGGTCATCGGGAGCTGACGATGCGGTACGTGTCGACCCGCGGCGCCGCCCCGGAGCTCGGGTTCGCCGAGGCACTCCTCGCCGGCCTCGCATCTGACGGCGGCCTGTACGTCCCTGCGTCGTGGCCGACGCTGCCCGACACGTCGCGGCCCCCCGACTACGCGTCGCTCGCCGCGGCGGTGATGGCACCGTTCGTCGGCGACGACCTCGGCCCTGGCATGCTCGAGACGCTCTGTCACGAGGCGTACGCGACGTTCCGTCACCCGGCGGTCGTCCCGCTGGTCCAGATCGATCACGACCAGTGGGTCATGGAGCTGTTCCACGGCCCGACGCTCGCGTTCAAGGACGTCGCGCTCCAGCTCGTCGGCCGCATGTTCGACACCGTGCTCGCCCAACAGGGCAGGCGCATCACGATCGTGGGCGCCACCAGCGGCGATACCGGGTCGGCCGCGATCGACGGCGTGAAGGGGTGCGAGCACGTCGACATCGTCATCCTGTATCCGGCGGGCCGAACGAGCGACGTGCAGCGCCGTCAGATGACCACCGTCGACAGCCCGAACGTGCACACCGTCGCGATCGACGGCACGTTCGACGACTGCCAGGATCTCGTGAAGGCGATGTTCGCCGACGCTGCGTTCCGTGACGATCTGCAACTGTCGGCGGTCAACTCGATCAACTGGGCGCGCGTCATGGCGCAGGTCGTCTACTACGTCGCAGCCGCCGACGCCCTCGCCGGCCCGGTCACGATGTGCGTGCCCACGGGCAACTTCGGCAACGTGCTGTCGGGCTGGATCGCGCAGCGGATGGGCTCACCGATCGACGGGTTCATCGTCGCCTCCAACGCCAACGACATCCTCGCCCGCTTCATCAACGACGGCGACATGACCACGCGCGATGTGGTGCCGACGCTCAGCCCGAGCATGGACATCCAGGTGTCGTCGAACTTCGAGCGGCTCCTCTTCGAGATGAACGGGCGCGACGGCGGGCTGACCGCCGAGCAGCTCACCCGATTCCGCGCCACGGGCGCCCTCCACGTCGAACCCGACCAGCGGGCGGGCTTCATCGAGGGAGCGTTCCGCGCTGCCCGCTGCGATGACGAGGCGACGATCGACGAGATCCGGCGCGTGTACGCCACGACCGGCATGCTCATCGACCCCCACACGGCGACCGGCACCGCTGCCGCTCGGGCGCTCGGTCCGGTCACCCCCGGCTCGCCGGTGGTCACGCTGGCCACGGCACACCCGGCGAAGTTCCCCGACGCCGTCGAGCGCGCGACCGGGTTCCGGCCCGGCCTGCCCGAGCATCTCGCCGATCTGTTCGACCGGCCGGAACGCACCGGCCTCCTGCCGAACGACCTCGGCCAGGTCCAGTCGTTCGTGCGCTCGGTGTCGCGCCTCGGCTGAATTCCGCTGCATCACCTCGGTCGCAGCGGGCGACGAATTCCTGGTGGCGCGCTGATGGCGCCGCGGTGATGATGCGGTGATGATGCGGTGACGCCGGCCGCACACGCGTTCGTCGTACGTTGCATCGGGGGCGGCCGGCTCGCTATGGTGAGTGCACCTGGGGTTTCCCGGGTCGCACCGAACGACCCGACAGCAACTCCGAGCACCTCCCAACGGGATGGAAGGTGAGCGTCGGAGGGGTCTGCTGATCGATTTCCGAGCGATCACCTGTGTGTCAACGCCCGCCATCACGCGTCGCCGGCTCCGGCCGCCCTCGTTGATGTTGCCGGTCGCTCCCACCCCCGTCATCCCGCCCCAACCAGGGACCACTCGAAGGAAGAAGGTCATCGTGACCGCACAAGCGCTCGAACAGTCGGTGCTCGAGTCGAAGGACAAAGGCCAGCTGATCGCCATTGCCGAGGCGCTCGGCGTCAAGGCGTCGGCCCGCAGCAAGAAGGCCGAGATCATCGATCAGATCCTCGACAAGACCGGCGCGAGCCGCCCGGCATCGCCGGCGGCATCGTCCCCGAACGGCGCAGGCGCTGCACCCGCCCCTGTGGCCGCTGAGCCGGCGGCCCACGCCGCTCCTGCCGAGGCGCCACCCGTGTCTTCATCGACGTCGTCGACGTCGTCGCCGTCATCGCCGTCATCGACACCGCCGGCGCGCGCCGATGTCGTCGACGAACCCAAGGCGGATTGGGAGCTCGAGGTCGACGCCGACTCGGGCGATGACGAGGGGGCCGACCCAGCGCCGAGCCGGGGGAGTTCCGGCCGTGAGGCGAGTGCACCGGCGTCCGACGGTGACGATGCGCGACCTGCCAGGGGCCCGCAACGCCAGGGTGGCGACGGTGGCCGCTCCGGCCAGCAGGGCCGTCAGCAGGGCGGCGGCAACCAGCAGGGCGGCGGCAACCAGTACGATGACGGCGAGGGTCGCAACAAGCGCCGCCGCCGCCGGCGCAAGAACCGCAACGGTCAGGACGGCCCGCAGGGCGACGACAACGACTATGTCGAGGACACGACTCCGGTCGCCGGCAGCGAACCGATCAGCACCGAGCCGGTCAAGATCGACGGCTATCTCGACCTGCGCGACGAGGGCTACGGGTTCGTCCGCGTCAACAACTACCTCGCCAACAAGAGCGACGCGTACATCCCGGTGAAGCTCTCCCGCCAGTACGGGCTGCGCAAGGGCGATCATGTGATCGCGATGAGCCGTCCGGCGGGCCGCAACGAGAAGAACCCCGCCGTGCTCGAGATCCTCTCGGTCAACGGCCGCAACCCCGAAGAGGCGAAGCGCCGTGACCGGTTCGAGGATCTCACGGCCCTGTTCCCCGATTCGAAGCTGCGCATGGAGGATCCGTCCGATCCGACCAACATGACGGCCCGCATCATCGATCTCGTGTGCCCGATCGGCAAGGGCCAGCGCGGCATCATCGTCTCCCCGCCCAAGGCGGGCAAGACGACGGTCATGAAGACCATCGCGGCGTCGATCGAGAAGAACAACCCCGAGTGCCGCCTGATCGTGCTGCTCGTCGACGAGCGGCCCGAAGAGGTCACCGACATGAAGCGCTCGATCAAGGGCGAGGTCATCGCCTCGACGTTCGACCGCCCGAGCGATCAGCACACCCAGATCGCCGAGATGGCGATCGAGAAGGCGAAGCGCATGGTCGAGTACGGCGAGGACGTCGTCGTGATCCTCGACGGCATCACGCGCCTCAGCCGTGCCTACAACCTCGCCGCGCCGGCCAGCGGCCGCATCCTGTCGGGCGGTATCGACGCCGGTGCGCTCTACCCGCCGAAGCGCTTCTTCGGTTCCGCCCGCAATGTCGAGGAGGGCGGCTCGCTCACCATCCTCGCGACGGCACTCGTCGAGACCAACAGCCGCATGGACGAAGCGGTGTTCGAGGAGTTCAAGGGCACGGGCAACATGGAACTCCGCCTCGACCGTCGGCTCGCCGAGCGGCGCATCTACCCGGCGATCGACGTCGATGCGTCGAGCACCCGCCACGAGGAGCTGCTGTACGACCGTAAGCAGTTGCAGATGGTCTGGAAGCTGCGCCGGGTGCTCTCGGGCCTCGCCGCCGACGGCAACGCCGCCCCCGGCCTCGAGCTCCTCGTCGACCGGCTGAAGACGTTCCGCACGAACGACGAGTTCCTGATGGAGATCGCCAAACAGCCAGGCATGTGACCCGAGCGAACACCTGGTGCCAGGCGCCAGGTGTTCGGGTGGCAGACCACGTTGACGCCGGTACGATCAATCGTCCGATTTCGGAGGAGTTCGCCATGAAGACCGACATCCATCCCGCATACGCCGAAGTGACCGTCAAGTGCTCGTGTGGCAACACGTTCACCACTCGCTCGACCAAGCCGGGCGAGCAGCACATCGAGCTCTGCAACGAGTGCCACCCGTTCTACACCGGCAAGCAGAAGCTGGTCGACGCCGGTGGCCGCGTCGAGCGCTTCAACAAGCGCTACGGCCGTCGCGACAAGAAGTGATCCGGGCGCCGTCAGCGGCGCCCCATCCATAGCCGTGAGAACGAACCGCCCGAACGGGCGGTTCGTTCCGCGTCCGGGGGTGACTCCGAGCGTGGCCGCCGCCGAAATATGACGAAAGGCTTGCGTCTTCGTCATCATCCTGTAATGTCGTGAACAGGCGTTCCAGAACGCAAACTTCGCGTCAACAACCCATTCAGGATTCAAGCTCGGCCGGGCGGCCGACGATCACAACGGACACACAACTCCGGGAGCAGCATGCCTGTCGCTCAAGCCGACATCGAACACCTACTCCGCCGCACCGAGTTCGTCGCTCGGGCCAATCGAGTGGCCGAGTTGACCGGCGCCGCCGACATCGGAGCGGCCGTCGACAACATCATGGCCGCCCCTGCCGATCCGGGTTCGCCCGGGTTCACCAGCGGCGAGAACTGGAAGCGCGGCGAGGACATCACATTGTTCTGGCTCGACCGGATGGCGTTCGACTCGCCGAAGCCGTTCCAGGAGAAGATGGCGTTCTTCTGGCACGGCCACTTCTGCTCGGAGTTCGGCAAGGTCGGCGACGCCGGCCTCATGCGCGAGCAGATCGACCTGTGGCGTTGGCAGGGCCTCGGCACGTTCCGCAATCTCGCAGCGACGATGTCGACCCAGGTGGCGATGCTCCGCTACCTCGACAACAACCAGAACAAGCGGACGTCCCCCAATCAGAACTTCGCCCGCGAACTGATGGAGCTGTTCCTCCTCGGCGTGGGCAACTACAACGAAGCCGACGTCGAAGCGGCAACGGCGGCCTGGACCGGCCACAGCGACAACTGGGAGACCGACGCCTACGTCTGGCGTGCCGACTGGCACGACAACGCACCCAAGATGCTCCTCGGTCGCCAGATCAACACCGACCCGGGAGCCTCGCTGAACCACGGCTTCGAGACGATCGACGTGATCCTCGGCACGAGTGGTGTGGCCGGCACGGTGCCCGGCGACGCCACCATTGCGGCGAACCGCGGCCGTCCCACCAACGAGGTCGCAGCCGAGTTCGTGTCGCGGAAGATGTGGACGTTCTTCGCCGGCACCAACGCCCCGCAGCCGGTCATCGACGCGATGCGGCAGGCAGCGCTGTCCACCGGCTTCTCGATCAAGCCCTGGCTCAGGGCGATGTTCACGCGGCCCGAGTTCTACAGCGCCGAGGTCAAGCAGGGCCTCGTGCGGTCTCCGGTCGACCTGATGGTCGCTTACATGGTCGCCACCGGGTTGCGCGCCCGCGACAACGTGCCGCTGTGGTTGATGGAGGGCATGGGCCAGCGCCCGTTGTTCCCGCCCAACGTGTCGGGTTGGAAGCACAACGGCTACTTCGTCAACGCCAGCGCGATGAGCGCCCGGACGAGCGTCGCCCGGCACCTCGCATGGCGAACGATGCGCGGGTACTGGGAGGGCGACCGGGTCATCCGGCTCGCCGGCGGCACGATCTCGCGGAACGAGATCGAGACCACGTACCGCGATCAGCCCAACGTCGTGGTCGACCGCATCCTCGAGCTGATGCGGATCAACCCCACTGCCGAATCCCGGAACGCGCTGTACGCCTTCTCGGCCAACTCGCAGCGATGGGAACGTCCCGATCTCGTGTTCTTGGCGATGCTCATGCCCGAACTGCACGTGGCCTGACGGAGAAGGAACGAACCATGCTCGACAGCGACATCTCCACCGCCGACGCCCTGCGTCACCTCCAGTTCCACGAGAGCGACGACCGCGTCACGATCGATCGCCGCCGGTTCCTCCAGATGGTCGGCATGGGCGTCGGCGCCGGCATCGTCGCCGGTGGTGCCGGCACCCTGCTCGACGAGCTCATCTTGGGGCACGACCCGTCGGCCTGGGCGGCCGGACCCGTCGGAGCCAACGATGGCATCGTCGTCGTCATCGGCATGTACGGCGGCAACGACGGCCTCAACACCGTGGTGCCCATCAACGACGGCAACTACTACCAGCAGCACGGCGGCCTGGCGATCCCGCCCGAACAGACGCTGCCGCTCGACGGAGCGAACGGCCTCCATCCGGGCCTCACCACGTTCAAGCAGTTCTGGGACCGCGGCGAGATGGCGATCGTGCAGGGCGTCGGGTACGCCAACCCCGATCTGTCGCACTTCAACTCGATGGCCTACTGGATGTCGGGTCAGACGAGCGGCATCCCGATGTCGGGTTGGGTCGGCCGCTGGCTCGACGACTACCTGGCGGGCGGCCCCGATCTCTACGCCGCAGCCGAAGTCGGGTCGTCGCTGCCGCTCCACATGGTCGGGCGCAACCAGCGCGCCACGACCGTGCCGTGGTCACGGCCGTCGTTCGGCGCCAGCACGGAACAACGCGACGAGCGCATGTACGCCGCGATGCGCTCCATGCGCAGCGGCGCCCATGGCCCGTGGCACGGCGCAGTCGGTCAGGCGCTCGTCGACCAACTCGACCTGGCAGCGATGCTGGCCCCCGAGTTCCCGACCGAGCGGAACGAGGTCGAGATCGTCGGCCGGCTCGAGGTGGCGGCCCGGCTCATCAATGCCAACCTCGGTTTCCGGGTGCTCACCGCGGGCTGGGGCGACTTCGACAGCCACGCCGGCCAACCCACCATGCACAACGAGCGCATGGGCGAGCTCAATGCGGCGGTCACGCGATTCTTCGAACTGCTCGACCCGGCCTGGACCAGCCGGGTCACGATCATCACGTTCTCGGAGTTCGGTCGCACGAGCTGGGACAACGACGGAGCGGGCACCGACCACGGCACGTCTGCCCCCCAGTTCGTGATCGGCCAGAACGTTCGAGGCGGGTTCCACGGGCAACGCCCGAGCCTTGCCGGTCTCCGGCGCTGGGATCGCATGCCGCACCACGTCGACTTCCGCTCGTACTACGCATCGGTGATCGACGGCTGGCTCGGCGGCGGCGCGGGCAGCGTGTTCGGCGGCAGCTACGAGAACCTCTATCTGTTCAATCGCCCGCCAGGGGTGCTCGCATCCGGTGCTCCGGCACCGCTCCCGGCGCAGGTGTCGGCCCCGTCGGTGTTCACGCCGGTCACGCCGTTCCGTGTGGTCGACACGCGCGATGGCACCGGCGGCGTGCCCGCGCGGTTGATGGCGCCGGGCGAACGCATCCGTGTCCCCATCGCCGGCCTCGGGCCGATCCCGCCGACCGGGGTCACGGCCGTCGTGGCGAACGTCACGGCGCACATGTCGTCGCAGCCGCACTTCTTCACCGTCTATCAGGGGGCCACGGCCATGCCGGGCACCTCCAACCTGAACGCGGCACCGGGTGCCACCGTGCCCAACCTCGTCGTTATGGGCGTCGGCGCCGATGGTGCGATCGAGGTGTTCAACTCGCACGGCACCGCCCACTGCCTGGTCGACGTGTTCGGCTACTGCACCACCACGTCCGGCGACGGGTTCACACCGCTTCCGCCGCGCCGTCTCTTCGACACCCGGACCGGCCAGGGCATTCCCGCCGGCAAGATCGTCAGCCAGCAACCGGTCAATGTGCAGGTCGCCGGTCAGGCCGGCGTGCCCGCAACGGGAGCGACCGCCGTGGTGATGAACATGGCGGTCGTCGAGCCCGAGTCGAACGGCTGGGTACGTGCCCAGCCTGCCGGTGCGACGAACGTGACGACGTCCAACCTCAACTACAGCCGCGGCGATGTGGTGCCCAACCTCGTGATCTGCAGGCTCGGCGACAACGGCCAGATCACGGTCGACAGCTTCGGACAGGCCGTCCACGTGCTCGGCGACGTCTTCGGGTACTTCGGCGCTGGTGGCAGCCTCATCCGCACGATCGCGCCGAAGCGCATGCTCGACAGCCGGATGGGGCTCGGGTCCGATCGGGCGCCGCTCGGCCCCGACGACGAGGTCAGGCTCACGATCGCGGGTCTGTCGACGTTCCCCCGCAACGCCTCGGCGGTCGTCATGAACGTGACCGCCACGAACGTGCAGGGCCCGACGTTCGTGACCGTGTGGCCCGACGGCGAGGATCAGCCCGACACGAGCAACCTCAACGTCGTCGCCGGGCAGACCCGCGCCAACCTCGTCATCTGCCGACTCGGCGCAAACGGGTCGCTGCGGCTCGCGAGCCCGATCGCTCCGTGCGACCTGATCGCCGACGTGCTCGGCTACTGCGTCCCCAGCTGACCCACTCTGCCGGGCCCCGCTCGGCGCCAGAACGATTCGGTCGGGCGGCCGATGATCATCCGAACGACACGATCGAGAGTGTTGCATGCCCAGCCAGACCGATACCGAACACCTGCTCCGGCGAACCGAGTTCGTCGCTCGTCCCGGCCGGGTCGCCGAGCTACTGCCGATGAGTCGCGAGCAGGCCGTCGACAACGTCCTCGCGATCGACACCTCGGCGACGACGCCGGCGTACCTGATGACGCACAGTGCCGACGGGTGGAACCAGTACGTCGACGCCTGCGCGTGGTGGCTCCACGCGATGGCGAACCGGCCGCGTCCGTTCCTCGAGAAGATGGTGCTGTTCTGGCACGGTCATCTCGTCAGCGCCTGGTGGGATGTCGACGGTGGCTTCCGGTTGATGCGCCAGCTCCAGACGTACCGGCAGCACGCGCTCGGTGACTTCGTCGACCTCGTGCAGGCGATGTCGATCGATCCGGCGATGCTCGTCTACCTGTCGAACGCCGAGAACCGCATCTACACGTGGACCGAAGGCGACGGCACGAAGCGCTACGAGGGCCAGCCGAACCAGAACTTCGCCCGGGAGTTGCTGGAGTTGTTCACGCTCGGCGTGGGCAACTACACCGAGGACGACGTCGAGGCCGCCGCGTCGGCCTGGACCGGCTACAACGCCGACTGGGACGAGGACCCGCAGCAGTCGCGTCAGTTCGTGTTCCGACCCGACCGTCACGACGACCGGCCCAAGACGTTCTTCGGGCACACGCGTGCGTGGACAGGTCCGGAGATCGTCGAGGAGATCCTGCGGGGCACGTACTCGGGCCGCACCGACAAGCGCACGATCGCCGCACGGCGGATCGCCACCAAGCTCTGGGAGTTCCTCGCCCACCCACGCCCGCCGGCGGGTGTGATCGACGGCGTGCTCGCCACGAGCAACTTCGCGAACACCATGAACATCCGCGACCTCGCAAGGGCGATCCTGCTCCGCGACGAGTTCTACGCAGTCGCCGCCCGGCAGGGGCTGGTGCGCACGCCGATCGAGTATCTCGCGGCGCTCGCGTACTACACCGATCTGATCCCCGACCCGACCACGGTGCCCCGCGACGAGGTCGACCTGCTCGGCATCTCCTATCGCAGCCAGTTCACCGGGCAGCAGCTCTTCCAGCCGCCCAACGTGTCGGGGTGGCGGCCGAACGGCTACTGGTTGAGCACCGGAGCGCTCTCGGGCCGAGCTGCGTTCGCCGACTCGGTGGCCTGGCGCATGCAGCAGCCGGGTCGGTACTTCGCCGAGGGCCAGCAGGGCGACCAAGCGATCCGCCAAGGCACACCATCGGAGGCGGTCGACTTCGTCGCCGCCTACTTCGGGATGTCGTCACTGTCGACCACCACGCGGGCGGCCATCGTGGCGGCACACACGGCCGATCGGAACTCGAACCCGTGGTGGTCCTGGTACACGGTCGGCAACCTCCTGAAGATGACGATGCTCGCCCCCGAATTCCACGTGGCCTGACGAGAAGGACGAACGACATGCTCGATCACGACATCTCGGCAACCGATGCCCGCCTCCTGCTCTCGAGCGAAGATCCGCTCGACCTGCCGGGGCCGAACGGTTGGACGCGACGCAAGTTCCTCCAGGCGGTCGGCATGGGCGCCGTCGGTGGTGCCGCGCTCGGCACCCTCGGACCGTCCGCTGCCGAGTTGCTCGGCTTCGACCCGCTCCAGGCGTGGGCCGCCACACCGATCGCGCCGACCGACGGCGTGCTGGTGAACATCGTGCTGTACGGCGGTGTCGACGGGCTCAACACCGTCGTGCCGTACACGAACGGCACCTACTACGACGTGCGTCGCGGGATCTCGATCGGCGCCGACGAGGTCCTGCCGCTCGACGGCTCCTGGGGCCTCAACCCCGCCATGCCGTACATGAAGACGTTGTGGGACGCCGGCCGTGTCGGCATCGTGCACGGCGTCGGCTACCCCAACCCCGACCTGTCGCACTTCACGTCGATGGCGATCTGGATGCACGGCAACCTCGCCGGGGGCACCCCGACCTCGGGCTGGATCGGCCGCTGGCACGACCAGGTGCCGGCCGATCGCGCCGAGCTGGCTGTCGGCACCGTCGGGTGGAGCGTCCCACTGCACGTGCAGGGCTTCGATCGGCGTGCGCTCGGCGTCCCACCGAACGGCGACCTCTTCGGCAGCCGCACCGAGCCGTACGACCAGCGGCTGTACGCCGGGGTGAAGGAGTTCTCCGCCGTCCCGGCAGGGCGCGGCCAGTGGCACGACATGTACGCCAATGTGCTGCGCACCCAGATCGACGCCGCCGCCGAGGTCGCGCCGGTGTTCTCGCCGATGCCCACCGGCTCCGACTTCGTCCGCAAGATGATCGTCGCCGCGCGGTTGGTCAACGCCAACCTGGGCTTCCGCGTGCTCGACGTCGGGCTCGACGGTTTCGACCACCACGACAACCAGCCCGGTCAGCTCACCGAGCTGCTGGGCCAGCTCGACGCGGGGATCCGAGCCTTCTACCAGACGCTGGCTGCGCCCTGGGCGCGCAACGTCACGCTGATGACGTGGTCGGAGTTCGGGCGCACGGTGTACTCCAACGACTCGGCCGGCACCGATCACGGCACCGCGAACGTGCAGTTCGTCATCGGCTCGAACGTGCGCGGTGGCCACTTCGGGTCGGCGCCGTCGCTCGCGATCCAGGACCGGTGGGACCGTCTCGTGCACACGGTCGACTTCCGGTCGGTGTTCGGATCGGTGCTCGACGGATGGCTCGGCAACGGGTCGTCGTCGGTGCTCAACGGCTCGTTCGAGCGGCTCGACCTGTTCACGGCGGCGCCGGGCACCGCGCCGTCCGCCCCGCCGGCTCCGCCGGCTCCGCCAGGTGGAGGTGGAGGCGGTGCCGTCCTGCCGCCCGCCGTGGTCAGCCCGGCGGCCGGATTCGTGCCGATGTCGCCGGTTCGGATCCTCGACACGCGCGATGGCACCGGTGGTGTGCGCGTGGGCCCGCTCGGGCCCTCCGAGATGGTGAAGGTGCCGGTCGCGAACGTCCGCAACATCCCCGCCGGGGCCACGGCAGTGGTCGCGAACGTCACCGGGGTCGACGCATCGACGCCGGGGTTCATGACCGTCTATCCGGGTGGCACGTCGATGCCCGAGACGTCGAACCTCAACATCGCGCCGGGCCGCCCCGTGCCGAACCTCGTGGTGATGGGGATCGGTGCCGACGGCTGTGTCGACGTCTTCAACGCGGTCGGCAATGCCCACTGCCTCGTCGACGTGTTCGGGTACTTCCAGCCTGGCACCGGTGACCGGTTCACCGCCCTCGACCCGAAGCGGCTGTTCGACAGCCGGACCGGCGTCGGCATACCGCGGGGCAAGGTCAACGGCGCGACACCGGTCGACGTCCAGGTCGCGGGCGTCGGCGGGGTGCCGGCGGGCGCCACGGCGGTCGTGCTGAACTTCACGGTCACCGAGCCGGACGCACGAGGCTGGATGCGGGTTCGACCGAGCGGTGAAGTGGTCGTCAACGCCACGTCGAACGTCAACTTCTTCGCCGGTGACGTCGTCCCGAACCTCGTGATCTGCAAGCTCGGCGCCGATGGACGGATCACCGTCGACGGCGCGTCGGTCGACGTCCACGTCCTCGGCGACGTGTACGGGTACTTCGGCACGGGCGGTAGCTCCATCCACACGATCCCACCCGACCGTCTCCTCGATACACGGCTCGGGCGAGGCGCGCCGCGGACCCCCATTGCCGGTGCCACCACGGCCCGTCTCGTGGTCGCCGGTCAGGGTGTCATCCCTGCCAACGCAACGGCGGTCGTGCTCAACGTCACCGCGACGAACGTCGCCGCCGCCTCGTTCGTCTCGGTGTATCCAGACGGCCAGATCGCTCCCGACACGAGCAGTCTCAACGTGTTCGCCGGACAGACGATCGCGAACCTCGTGATCTGTCGGATCGGGGATGGTGGCGCAGTGCAGTTCGCCAACCCGGTCGCGAGCTGCGACGTGATCGCGGACGCGCTCGGATACTTCGTCGGTTGATCGCCCCGGCGCTACCGTCGGCCGGATGACCGCCGCCGACCAGACCGATGACGGCGCGGCGGCGGCTCGGCGCAGCCGCCTCGTCGGCATCAAGCTGCGTGCGCTCGTACGCGATCACATCGGTGACGACTCGCTCGGCGAACCCGCTGGATTCGCGCCGGGAGCAGGGTTGCTGCACGGCAACGTCGCCTGGGTGCTGCTCGACCAGCGGCCGGCATCACGGCTCGGCGCAGCGTTGGCCTGGGCGCTGCGTGCCGGGGCGACGTCGCTCGAGGTGATCGCCGAGGAGGGCACCGGCGTGCTCGCGCGTCGCGCCATGGCATTCTCGTTCCCGATCACGGTCTGGCACGCCGACGGCCGTTCGCTGTGGCCGGCCGTGGCAGAGCCGATCACGCCGCCGGCGGCGGTCCCCGAGCACCACCGCGAGCTGATTCCGGTGATCGAGGCGGGTGGCGCCGATCCGGTCGAGGAGCACGGCGTGCTCGCCGGTGAGGTTCGCGGGCTCGAGGTGTGTCGCGTGGTCGACGATCCGTACCTCGGCACGACCCGACTCGAGGTGGGCGTGGGCACCCACGACCGCGAGGCCTTCACGATGATCCACGGCGACGTCCCCACGGTCGACTCGCTGGCGCGGATCGTCGACGCGGTCACCGAGCATCGCCGGGCCGACGCGGCGCCGCATCCGCTCAACCGTCTCGGACGCGAACGCCTCATGCGGTGGCGCCTGATCGCCGAGCCCGATCTGGTCGGAGCCGTGTCGCTCGCGCCCGCGCCGCCACCTGTCCCGCGCCCGAATCTGAAGGATCCGACCCCCTGTGTCGCTACCGGCGTCGACGCGGATGGGCGGTCGGTGATCGTGGTCTGCGCGTCCGGTGTCGACCTCGAACTGGTCCCGTTCGCGGCCGACGCCCGAACCGCGCTCGACGGCTCGAACCCGGGCGTCGGCAGCTCTCGGCTCGTGCTCGTCACCCCGAGCCGGGATCGATTGCCGGTAATCGACGCACTCGCCGATCGACTGCTTCAGCCGGCCGAGTTCGTCTCGCTCGACTGATGATCGGCGCTCGGGACTGCCGAGAAGCTGAGTCACCGCGACTCAGCATCGCGCCCGGGAGTGCCCGCTCGACGGTCCGCTAGCCTCGAATCGCCATGTCCGAACGTGCCGAGGTCGACCAGCACCAGCGTCTGTCCGCGGTCGCCGACGAGTTCCGCGAGCTCGAAGCCCGCCTGGCCGACCCGGAGACCGCCACCGACCCGAGTCGGCTGCGGACCGTCACGAGGCGCTACCGCGAGCTCGAGCCCGTGGTCGCGGTCTTCCGGTCGATCGAGGCGCGTGCCGCCGACCGAGCGACTGCCAGGGAGCTGCTCGAGGTGGCCATCGGGGACGAGCGCGTCCATCTCGATGACGAGGTCGACGCCGCATCCGCCGACATCGAGCGGCTGGGCGCCGAACTGCGCGAGTTGCTGCTCCCGCGCGACCCGAACGCCGGGCGCGCCGTGATCATCGAGATCCGGGGTGCAGAAGGCGGCGAGGAAGCCAACCTGTTCGCTCGCGACCTGTACGACATGTACCTGGCCTACGCCGCCAACCGCCGGTGGAAGGTCGAGACGCTGTCGCACGACACGAGCGATCTCGGCGGCGTGAACCAGGTCACCTTCGTCGTCCGGGGCGACGATGCGTGGCAGCGGCTCAAGTTCGAAGGTGGCCCGCACCGGGTCCAGCGGGTTCCTGTCACCGAGAGCCAGGGCAGGGTGCACACCTCGTCCGCCACGGTCGCCGTGTTGCCCGAGGTCGATGAAGTCGAGGTGAGCATCGACGATCGCGATCTGGAGATCGACGTGTACCGCTCGTCCGGTGCCGGCGGTCAGCACGTCAACACCACCGACTCGGCGGTGCGCATCACCCACGTGCCGACCGGTCTCGTCGTCACCATGCAGGACGAGCGCAGCCAGCTCCAGAACCGGGCGCGTGCGATGCAGGTGCTGCGCGCTCGGCTGCACGAGATCGCCGAGCGCGAGCGCAACGCCGAGCAATCGGCCGAGCGTCGATCCCAGGTGGGCGGCGGCGGCCGCAGCGAGAAGATCCGCACCTACAACTACAAGGAGAACCGGGTCACCGATCATCGCATCGGGTTCACCGTGTACCGCCTGAGCGATGTGCTCGCTGGCGAGCTCGATCTCGTCGTCGATGCGCTGCTGCACGACGAGCGGACCAGACAGCTGGCCGCTGTCGACGGCTGAGGGCACCGGTGAGCGACGCCGTCTCGATCCGCCAACTCTGGTCGCAGACCGCGACCGTGCTCGGTGCCCGCCACGAAGCGCGCTGGATCTGCGAGGTCGCTGTGTCGCTCGACGGCGACGAGTTCGACCGGTCGCTCGACGAACCCGTCACCGAGCGGATGGTCGCCCACCTCGACGCGATGGTCGCCCGCTATCGGGCCGGGGAGCCACTGCAGTACGTCCTCGGCAGGTGGGGGTTCCGGCGCCTCGACCTCGCGATCGATCGTCGCGTGCTGATCCCCCGGCCCGAGAGCGAGATGGTCGCGGACGTGGCGATCGGGCTGGCGGCCAGCGTGCCCGACGGGCGGGTGGTCGCCGATCTCGGTACCGGGTCGGGCGCGATCGGCCTGGCGCTCGCGGATGAGCTACCGCTCGTCGGAACGACCGTGTGGATCACCGACGTGAGCGACCACGCGCTCGCCGTCGCCCGCGCCAACCTGGCCGGGATCGGGCGCGCCGGACGCAACGTGCTGGTCGCCGCCGGGTCGTGGTTCGACGCCTTGCCGCCCGAGGTGCGCTGCGACGTGATCGTGAGCAACCCCCCGTACGTCGCCGACGGTTCGCCGCTGCTGGAAGCCAGTGTGGCCGAGTGGGAACCCGCCGGCGCGCTGTTCGGCGGCCCCGACGGTCTCGACGCGATCCGGGCCCTGGTGTCGGGCGCGCCCGGCCACCTCGTCGACGGCGGCTGGTTGGTGCTCGAGCACGGCATGGATCAGGGCGAGGCGGTCAGAGCGCTGCTCCGGCAAGCGGGCTTCGTACACGTCGAGACCCGCCCCGACCTGGCGTCCCACGATCGCTGCACCCTCGGTCGGTGGGAGCAGCCGTGACGCGCTCGGAACGCGCTCTGGCTCCCACCGGCGGGGTTCAGTACATCTTGCCGGCGGGCGCCTGGTCGGCACCCTCGCCCGTCGCGGCGGCGAGCTCGCTCGCGTAGCCAGCGCGCATAGCGAGCGCGTCGCTCGTGACGGTGACCATTCGGAACCCCTGCTGCCGACGCTTCGGAGTGAGCGGCCCGGTGGCGTGGATGCCCGGGACGACCCCGTGCCGCTGGCACGCAGCGACGATCGATGCGAGGGCGTCGTCGAACAGCGGGTTGCCGTCGTTCGCGTAGGGAGCGAGGCCGAGGCTGATCGAGAGGTCGGCTGGGCCGACGTAGATCGCGTCGACGCCCGGGACCGAGAGGATGTCGTCGAGGTTGCTCAGCGCCTCGACGGTCTCGATCATCGGAATGCACGCAACGTTGGCGTCGGCCCAGGCTCGGTTGTCGGCATGCCGCATGCCGGCGATCACCGGGCCCCAGCTGCGCGATCCGGCGGGCGCGTAGCGACAGGAGCGCACCACCGCCTCGGCCTGCTCGCGGGTGTTCACCATCGGCACGATCACTCCGTGCGCCCCGGCGTCGAGCATCTTGCCGATCACGCCCGGCTCGTTCCAGGGAACACGGACGATCGGTGTGCCGCCGCCCAGCTCGACGGCGCTGATCATCGCCGCAGTGATCTGATAGTCGTTCACACCGTGCTGGTTGTCGATGCACACGTAGTCGACCGGGTTGCGGGCGGCGATCTCCGCCGACAGCAAGCTCGGGACCGACAACCAGAACCCGAGCGTCTCCTGCCCGGCCGACCACTTCTCTCGCAAACTCGTCATGGGGGTGATCCTGTCTGGTCTGGCGCGCACGACATTGGCCGGACGGCCGTCGAGCACGGCGAGCGCGTTCTCGATCGAGTGCTCGTACAGGCGCCGCCGGCCCGCGACGCTGGCCGACGCGATGTGCGGCGTGATCACGACGTTCGGGCGATCGAGCAGCGGATGCCCCTCGGGGAGCGGTTCCGGGTCGGTGACATCGAGCCCGGCGCCGGCGAGATGACCGCTGTCGATCGCAGCGAGCAGCGCGTCGTGATCGACGAGCGTCCCGCGGGCGCAGTTGACGAAGTAGGCCCCTGGCTTCATCTTGGCGAGGGCCGCAGCGTTGATCATCTGACGCGTCGACGGGAGCGCCGGGGCGTGGAGCGAGAGCACGTCGGCCTCGGCGAGCACCCGGTCGACGTCGGCCAGTTCGCAGCCGGCCACCGGCGATTCGGTGACGCCCGGATCGCAGGCGATCACGCGCATGCCGAGCGCCTGGGCGGCGATGGCGACCCGGCTCGCGATCCGGCCGATGCCGATCAGTCCGAGCGTCATCCCGTCGAGCTCGAGCGCCCTGCCGACGGGCTCACCCTTGAGTCCCTGCTTGGCGCGAGCGATGTGGTGGGGGAGGTGCTTGGTGACCGCGAACATCAGCGCGAGGGTGTGTTCGGCGGTCGACACCATCGGTGCGATCGGCGTGTTGCACACGACGATCCCCGCCGCGGTTGCGTCGGCCACCGTGACGTTGTCGTACCCGACCCCGACGCGTGAGATGACCTTGCAGGTGGGAGCGAGCGCGAACGCAGCAGCGTTCCACGGCCGAACCGCGCTGGCCAAGATCGCATCGGCTCGGTCGAGCCCGTCATCGGTGCCGTTCCCGACGACCGTCGCCCTGCCGTCGACGAGGTCGAGGTACACCTGCGGGAACGGATGGTCGACGAAGAGCAGTGGGACTGGCGAAGCGTGAGGCACGACAGCGGAAGGTAGCGCTCCCGGCCGTCGAGCCACGATCTTGCAGGATCTTGTAGGGTCCTGACGCCATGGCCGAGACGCCCGCCTCAGATTCGCCGCTCGCCAAGTACCGGTCGAGCATCGACAACATCGACGCCGCGTTGATCCACATGCTCGCCGAACGATTCAAGGTGACGCAGGAGGTCGGGCGCTACAAGGCCACCGCCGGGCTGCCCGCCGCTGACCCGTTGCGGGAGGAGCAGCAGGTCGCCAGGCTGCGCGCGCTGGCCGAGCAGGCCGGGCTCGATCCGGTCTTCAGCGAGAAATTCCTGCGGTTCATCGTGGCGGAAGTCATCCATCATCATGAGCGCATCGCTGAGCACGAGCCGCCGACCTCCGATTGAATCGGTGGGGTGAGCGAACGGTTCGACATCGCGGTCATCGGCGGCGGGCCCGCCGGCGCAGCCACGGCGATGCGCGCCGCACGCCAGGGCGCCCGGGTCGTGGTGCTCGAGAAGGGCCCGCACGGCCGCGACAAGGTCTGCGGTGACGGGCTGACGCCGCGTGCGGTCGCAGCGCTCCAGGAGCTCGAGATCCCGCTCGACGGCTCGCATCCGATCGACGGATTGCGGATGATCGCCGGCAAGCAGGTCCGAGAACTGCCGTGGGGTAGCCCCGGCGACCGCTTCCCACCGCACGGCGCCGTCTGGCCGCGGCGCCGGCTCGACGCCGCGCTGATCGACGCTGCGGTCGACGCGGGCGCCGACGTCCGGTTCCAGACCGAGGGCGAGGTGATCGCCGACGACTCAGGTCGTGTGATCGGCGTACGAACCGGACACGGCGACATCCACGCCGATCTCGTCGTCGCCGCCACGGGTGCCCCTGGCTCTGTGGCGCGTGCGCTCGGCGCCGACCGTGACCCGAACGAGCCGTACGGGCTCGCGATCCGGGCGTACGTCGAGAGCCCACGCCATCTCGACCGTCACATCGAGGCGTGCCTCACCGTCAAGGACCAGCGCGGTACCTGGATCCCCGGGTATGGCTGGATGTTCCCGTGCGGTGACGGCACCGTCAACATCGGCGTCGGTGCGCTGTCGACGATGCAGGGGTTCAAGAGCCTCAACCTCAACTCGCTGCTCGAGAGCTACCGGGCGATCGTGCAGGACCCGTGGGGCATCGGTCCCAACCTCGAACGGCCGCGCGCGTGGCGGCTCCCGATGAGCGTCGTTCAGCGCCACGGCCCCGGATGGGTCGCCGTGGGCGATGCCGCCGGGCTCGTCAACCCGATGAACGGCGAGGGCATCGACTACGGGCTCGAGTCGGGGATGCTGATCGCCGACCTGTTCGTCAAGGACCCGGCCAGCGCAGCGGTCGAGTACGACGTCCAGATCGGCGAACGGTTCGACGGCTTCCTGCGCACCGGTCGTCGGTTCGCGTTCCTGATCGGTCACCCGCGCCTGATGCGAACGGGCCTGCGGTTCGCAGTGGGCACCGAGCGGATCGCCCAGATCACGCTGCAGGTGATGGGCAACCTGGTCGACTCGTCGACCCCCGGTGCGGCCGGCTTCACGATGAAGGTCGCCGACAAGGCACTCGCTGTCGCCGACCCCGTCCTCCGCAAGACCCGAGCTCGCGCGTAGCTGTTACGCGAGCTTCGGGGTTCGGCGCTCGCGATAGGCGATGACGACGAAGGTGATCACCGTGAGCGGAATCACGAAACCGAGCACGGTCACCACGTAGGCATCGCGGGCGGCGTGATCGACGCTGTCGAGCACGAGCCACAGCACGTACGCCGCGTAGTAGACGAGGAAGAGGATCCCCTCCCACCGCTTGAGTTCGAACCCGTTGACGAAGATCGGCAGACATGCGACGGCGACGGCGATCATCACGGGGATGTCGATCGAGAGTGCACCGTCGGCGACGGGGATCGACGACGGTGAGAGGAGCCCGGACAAGCCGAGCACCGCCAGGATGTTGAAGATGTTGCTGCCGATGACGTTGCCGACGGCGATGTCGCGCTGGCCCCTGGCTGCAGCGATCACCGACGTGGCAACCTCGGGAAGCGACGTGCCGACGGCGACCACCGTCAGCCCGATGACGAGTTCGCTCACGCCGAGTGCCGTTGCCGTCTCCGTCGCAGCCTCGACCAGTGCGGAGGCGCCAGCGACGAGCAGGACGAGACCGCCGGCGACGAAGCCGATGTCGGCCCACGGTGAACTCGCCCGCAGCTTCTCCTCGCTGAGCGCTTCGTCGTACTCGGCCTCGACAAGCTCCTCCACCGCCCCTCCGGCGAGGTGATCGCGCCGGGCCGCACGAACGGTCCACACGGTGTACACGACGACGCCGGCGAACAGGAGCGCTCCCTCCCAGCGGACCAGTTCACCGTCGAGGGCGAGGAGCAGCAGGAGCACGGAGATGCCGATCATGATCGGGACGTCGATGCGCACGATCCGCTGTGCGACCACGAGACCGCCACCGACGACGGCCGACAGCCCGAGGACGAGCAGGACGTTGGCGATGTTGGAGCCGACGACGTTGCCGATCGCGATGTCGGCCTCGTCCCTGATCGCCGCCCCCATGCTCACCGCGAGCTCCGGGGTGCTCGTTCCGAAGGCCACCACGGTCAGGCCGATGACGATCGGTGACAGACCTGTGCGTGCAGCCAACCTCGCAGCGCCTCGGACCAAACCCTCCGCTCCGGCGACGAGGGCGACGATTCCGGCGACGAAGAAGACGATCGTGAGGAGGCTCATGGCGCGCACAGTTTGGCGGGTCGACGCCGAACCCGCCACCCGGCATGGCGGATTCGCTATCCGAAGTCGGTGAGACGTTGCTCGAGCTCGGCGCGGTACTCGGCGGCCCGGCGGAGCTTGATGTGCTCGTAGCCGCGCACGCGATCGGGGAGCGAGGCGATCGCGACGGCGTCGTCGAGGTTGTCGGTCGACAGCTTCGAGACGATCGTGTCGAGCGCACGCTCGAACTCCGTGATCATCGCCCGCTCGACGCGTCGCACCTCTGCGTAGCCGAACGGGTCGGCCTTGGTCCCGCGGACCTTCTTCATGGCCCGCAGGGCACGGAACGACGGTGCGCCCGTGCGGCGGAACTTCATCTTGTGATCGACCCCCATCGAGCGAAGCGCCGGCGGGTGGAGGTGGTAGGTGACCGAGGTGCCGGCGCCACCGACCGATTCGTACTGCCGCTGCGATTCGGGGAGCAGGGCGAGCCGGGCCACCTCGTACTCGTCCTTGTACGCCATCAGCTTGTGGAGGTGCCGCGCGGCCGCTGCGGTGAGCGCCGTCGACTCGGACGAGACCCGCCGCTCGGCATCGCGCACCGCAGCGACACGGGCGAGGAACCGGTTGGCGTAGGCGTCGTCCTGGTAGTCGCTCAGGTCGGCGGCGAGCCGTGCGATCAACTCGTCGAGCGTCTCGACGGTGGGCGCCGAGAGTCCGGCGAGCGTCTCGACCGCTCGCGGATCGAGCGCCCACTGGCGCCCGAAACGGAACGCCGCCAGGTTGGACGGCACCGCCACCCCGTTGAGCTCGATCGCCCGCTCGATGTGCTCGGGCGGGACCGGCAGCGCACCGATCTGCACGGCGACCCCGAGGGTCATGATGTTCGCCGTGGTGGTGCTGCCGAAGATTCCCGTCGCGATCGACGCCGCATCGACGTAGCGGTTCTCGCCCGGACGTGACACGGCATCGAGTCGTTGGCGCAGCCGGTCGACGCCCGGGTGCTGCTTGGTGTCGGGGTGGATCACCATCGCGCCGGTGGGCACCATCTCGACCGATCCGATGACGACGGTCCGCCCGATCACCGAGCCCTCGCGGTGGGAGTCGCTCGCGGCGGCGAGCATGTCGAACGCCAGGAAGCAGTCGACGCCGGCAGCGGTCGCGTGGTTGGACGGTGTGGGCTCGCCACGGGAGATGCGCACGTCGCTCGTGACAGGCCCCGCCTTCTGCGACAGTCCGGTCTGGTCGAGGCCGCGGACCTCGAACCCGGCGAGCATCGCCGCCGTGCCGATGATCTGGCTGACGGTGATCACCCCGGTGCCGCCGATGCCCGACATGCGGACCGTGAAGCGGTCCGGATCGACGATCGGTCGCGGTTCGGCGAGCGCCGACGGCTGGGGGGCGTCAGGTGCCGTCCGGCGCTTCGCCTTGGCGTCGGGGTCGACCGTGACCGTGGCGAACGCCGGGCAGTCGCCCTTCATGCACGAGAAGTCGAAGTTGCAGCTCGTCTGGTGGATCGCGGTCTTGCGGCCGTACGGGGTGTCGATCGGCTGGACCGACAGGCAGTTCGACTGGTCGCCACAGTCGCCGCATCCCTCGCAGATCCGTTCGTTGATGACCACCCGGAACCCGGGTACGGCCAGCTTGCCTCGGCTGCGCGCCCGCCGCTTCTCGGCAGCGCACGCCTGGTCGTGGATCAGGACGGTGGTGCCCTTCACGCCGGCCAGGAGGGACTGCGCCTCGTCGAACCGGCTGCGGTCCCAGACCTCGACACCGCGCGGGAAGGTGGCGTCGCGATGACGGTCGGGGTCGTCGGCGGTGATGATGATCCGCTTGACGCCTTCGGCCATCAACATCGCCGCGATGCTGGGCACGTCGACGGCGCCCTGTGCGTCCTGTCCGCCGGTCATCGCGACCGTGCCGTTGTGCAGCAGCTTGTAGGTGATGTCGACACCGGCTGCGACCGCCGCCCGGATGGCGAGCGATCCGGAGTGGAAGAACGTGCCGTCGCCGAGGTTCTGGACGAGGTGCTGGCGCTCGATGAACGGGGCGATCCCGATCCACTGGGCCCCCTCGTTGCCCATGCACGTGAGGCTCACGAGCTCGCCCGTCCGCTCGGGCTCCATCATCGCCACCATGCCGTGGCAACCGATGCCGCCGCCCACGAGCGTGCCCGGCTCGACCCGGGTGCTCGTGTTGTGCGGGCACCCGGAGCAGAAGTACGGCGCGCGCGTCACGCTCAGTGGGATGAGCTGGCGGTCGGGCCGTGGGCGTGCCGGCACGAGCCGGTCGGCAAGGCGTTCGCCGAGGTGGTGCCGCAGCGCCGGCATCATCCGGTCGGAGTCGAGCAGCGAGTCGTAGGGGACGAGCACGTGCCCGTCCGCGTCGCGCTTGCCCCACACGCGGGGCCGCTCGGTGACGTCGTAGAGCGCGTCGCGGACGAGCAACTCGAGCGTGGGGTTCTTCTCCTCGATGACCAGCACGTCGGTGAGCCCGGCAGCGAACTCGCGCACGTCGTGGCGGTCGAGCGGGATCGGCATCGTGAGCTGGAACAGCCGGATGCCGGCGTCGCGGAGCGCCTGATCGGAGTCGAACCCGAGCACCTGCAGCGCCTCGCGGAGCTCGTGGTACGTGTGGCCGCACGCGGCGATGCCGATCCAGTCGTGCGGTCCGCGCACGGTGACCCGGTTCAAGCCGTTGAGCGCGCCGTACTGGCGGGCGATCTCGGTGCGCACCTCGAACAGCTCACGCTCCATCTCGAGGGTGTACGGCGTGATCAGCCGGCCGGCGGGGTGCGGCACGAACGGTTTGCCGTCGATCTCGAACACGGGCAGGACCGGGACGACCCGCTCGGGGTGGACGTCGACCGTCCCGGTGCCGTCGGCCACAGGGGTGACGAGCTTGAGCCCCGACCACAGCCCGGATGCCCGCGACAGCGCCACGGCGTGACGGGCCACGTCGATCGCCTCCTGGGGGTCCCCCGGGAACAGCAGCGGCATGTGGAGATCGACCATCGTGGCGTCGCTCGACGAGGGGAGCGTCGACGACTTCGCGCTCGGATCGTCGCCGACCACTGCCACGACACCCCCCTTCGCGGCGGTCCCGGCGAACACGGCGTGGCGGATCGCGTCACCGGCGCGGTCGATGCCGGGGCCCTTGCCGTACCAGATGCCGAGCACCCCGTCGTACTTGCAGTCGGACAGCGTCACCGTGAGCTGGCTGCCCATCACCGAGGTCGCAGCGAGGTCTTCGTTGAGCCCCCGCTGGTTGACGATCGGGAGGTCGGGGCAGGTGCGTCGCGCCTTGTCGACCTCCTCGTAGAACATGCCGACCGGCGACCCCTGGTAGCCGCTGACGAACGCGGCGGTGTCGAGCCCGGCGCGACGGTCGATCCGGAGCTGATCGATCGGGAGCCGGGCGATCGCCTGCACCCCCGAGAGGAACACCCTGCCGTCCTCCTGGCGGTATCGATCGGAGATCTCGTAGCTGGACGGCACCTGCTGCCGGGCGGTATCGGTCACCGGGCCAGTCTGCCCCATGGGCCGCGCCGTGTCAGCCGCCTGTTCCCGATGCGGGAACGCGCACCCGTCCGAGTGATCTGGGATGATTGCGCCGTGATCGTCGTCGTCGGAGAAGCACTGGTCGACCTCGTCATCGCACCGTCGGGCGACGTGACCGCGGCGCTCGGGGGCGCGCCGTTCAACACGGCGCGGGCGTGCGGACGGCTGGGGGCCGACGTTGCGTTCGTGGGCGCGATCTCGGTCGACCGGTTCGGCGGGATGCTCGCCGCGCAGCTCGCTGCCGACGGGGTGTCGACGGACGCCGTGCAACGATGCGAGCAGCCCACCACGCTCGCGGCCGCCGAGCTCGACGAGCACGGGAGCGCCACGTACCGGTTCTACTTCGCCGGCACGTCGGCCCCGTCGCTCACCGTGCCCGCCCGCCCGCCGGCTGCGGACGTGCTGTTCACCGGTGGGCTCGCGCTGGTGTTGGAGCCGATGGCCGACACCACCGAGGCGCTGGTCGGCGAGGCGGCGGCGAACGGGGCTGCGGTCATGATCGACGTCAACTGCCGTCCGCGCATCGTGCCCGAGCGCGACCCGTACGTGGCGAGGGTCGAGCGGGTGATGCGTTCGGCGACGGTGGTGAAGGTCAGCGACGAGGACCTCGCCTATCTGCGGCCGGGTGCAACGCCGCTCGACGCCGCCCGTTCGCTGCTGGAGGTCGGGCCCGGCGCGGTGCTGCTCACCGCAGGCGGCGGCGCCGTCCACGTGCTCACACGCGACGGCGAGGTCGCGGTGCCGGTCCCCCCGACGACCGTGGTCGACACGATCGGCGCTGGCGACTCCTTCGGCGGCGGATTCCTCGCATGGTGGGAGCTGTCGGGACGCTCGAACGCCGATCTCGTGTCGCTCGACGCGCTCGTCCCCGCCGTCCGTTCCGCGATCCAGGTGGCCGGCGTGGTGGTCACCCGCCGCGGTGCCGACCCGCCCTGGCGCCACGAGCTGGCGGCCGACTGGTCGTGACCGGGGTGCCTGCCTCCGGCGATTCGCGCTCACCGCTCGAACCGGTGCGCATCGACCTGTCCGACCTCACGCTCGACCAACGCAGCGCCGTGCTCGACCACCTCCGGTCGACACAGCGGTACCACGAGCTCGACGGGAACGTGGTCGTCGTCCAAGCCCGCGACCAGGCCGAGGTGCGGCAGCTCATCGCGTCCGCGGCGCCATGGTCGCCGGTCGACCAGTTCCCGGTCGTGACTGCTGCCGCCGTCCGACGGCGCCGCCAGGCGACGCGGTCGATCGCGGCCGAGCCCGATCTCGCCCCTCGTTGGGCGCGGTTCGTCGGGTCGCAGATCGATCTGTTCCTCGGTGTCGTCGTCTGGCTGCTCGTTCGCACCGTCATCGACGATGATCGGGCAGGACCGGTGGTCGCGTACGTCGGCTACAGCGCGCTGGTGATGATCGCGGTGGCGACACGCGGGTGGAGCCCGGGTAAGTGGGTGGTGCGGACCCGCGTCGTTGGCCCGGACGGCGCGTCGCCTGGCTGGGCTCGCGCCGTCATCCGTTTCGCCGTGCCGTTCATCCCGACCGCGGCGGGCGTCCTCGTCGGTGAGGTGTCGCCCACAGCCGGCGTGTCGATCGGCGAGCTGGGCACGATCGCCGTGTACGCCGGGATCCTCGTCCGCCGCGATCGGCGGGGCGTGCACGATCTCGCGGCCGGCACTCGGGTGGTGCGGGCCGACGCGCTCAGGCGATCAGCTGCTGCGACGTGAAGGCCGGGCCGGCCCGCCGGGGGTCGAGCACCAGATCGGTCCGGCCGTGGTCGTGTTCGACCATGATGCAACCGAGTTGCTCCGCCATCCGCCGCGTCGCTCGACTGCGCCGGGTCGAGCGCACGACGACCTTGCGGTAGTGCAACTCGGCGGCGCGGACGAGCGCGTGACGGCACACGGCGACACCGACGCCCGCACCGCGCCGGTCGGCCACGACGGCGACGAACATCTCACCCGCGCCGTCGATACGCGCCAGACCGACGATCCGGCCGGCCTCGACCGCAGCGACCCGGAAACCGCCGCGCCCCCGCAGCGCCTCGATCAAGGACGGGAACGGCTTCGGGTTCGCCGATGCGGAGGGGCCGAAGAACCGCGGCTCATCGCGTAGTTCGGTCAGGAAGCGGTCGATGTCCCTCGAGAACGACGGGTGATCGACCGTCACGATCACGGTGCCGAGGGGTGTCCCGAGGTGCGCCGACGCTGCTCGCATCCCCACAGGCTGAGCCGCCGAGGTGTCCGGAGCGGAACGTGTCTGTGACGGGAGCGTGAAGACTCGGCCGGAAGCGGTGTTATCGGATGCCATCGGCTCGGTAGCCGTCGGCGATGCCGTCGCGCGACAGCACCACCTGCCACAGCTGCAACGCCCGCGCGCGAAAGCTGCCCGCGGATGACAGCAGATACCAGTCCCACATGCGCTTGAACCGGTCGTCGTAGCGGTCGCTGAGCTCGTTCCAGCGAGCATCGATGTTGCGCTTCCACGCGAGCAGCGTCAGGTCGTAGTCGGCACCGAAGTTGTGCCAGTCCTCCATGATCAACCGGCCCTCAGCAGCGCGGGCGATCTGCGCGGCCGCAGGCAGCATCGAGTTCGGGAAGACGTAGCGCTCGACCCAGGGATCGGTCTGCCCGCGAGACCGGTTCCCACCGATCGTGTGCAGCAGGGTGAGCGAATCGGCATCGCGGAGACATCGCTGCACGACGCGCATGTACGTCGCGTAGTTCTTCACACCGACGTGCTCGAACATGCCGATCGAGTAGACCCGATCGAACGGTTCATCCAGCTCGCGGTAGTCCTGGAGACGGATGTCGACGGGGAGGTGTGCGCACCGCTCCTTGGCGAGCGACGCCTGCTCCTTCGACACGGTGACGCCGACCAGTTCGCAGCCGAAGCGCTCCGCGAAGAAGTGGGCGGCACCGCCCCAACCGCATCCGATGTCGAGGACCCGCATGCCTGGTTCGAGCCGGAGCTTGTCGGCGACGAGCGTGAGCTTGGCCTCCTGCGCTGCGGTGAGGTCGACGGCTGTTCCGGATGCGCTCCGCCAGTAGGCGCAGCTGTAGATCATGCGCGGGTCGAGCATTCGCTCGTACAGGTCGTTGCCGATGTCGTAGTGGCGCTCACCCACTTCGAACGCCCGGTTGCCCTTCTGCAGGTTCATCACCTTCGCCTGCGCGATGCGCATCATCGTGGCGGGGGACATCAGGCGCGATGGGATGTCGGAGCGCTGTGCCCTCGCCACCATCTCGTCGAGGGCGTCGCACGACCACCAGCCGTCCATGTAGGCCTCGCCGAGACCGAGCGTGCCGCTCGCCAGGATCCGCTGGAACATCCGCACGTCGTGTACGCGTACGTCCCACGGCCGGTCGCCGTCGATGCGGATGTCAGCGGGTGCGACGATCCGCTCGAAGTGGATGCGGAGCCGATGAGATGACACTGTTCTCGCGACGATAGCCGCGCTGCCTGCGGCCCGGGAACGGGGGTATCGGTCAGACGAGGTAGTGACGCACCGAGAGGCGCTCGGCGCTGTCGTCACCGGGCACCGGGAGCTGGCACGCGACGCGGAGGCCGGGCCACTCCACGGGTGCCAACAGCTGGTACTCGAACGTGAGCAACCCGGCTGCGGGGTGCCGGAAGCGGCGCAGTCGTGTCTCGAACTGGGCGACGTTCTGCTCGGGCCACCACGCGGAGAAGTCAGGGCTCTCGGCGTGCAACGCATCGACCAACTCGATCAGCTCGGGGTCGTTGCGCCGCGCCGTGGTGCCGGCACGGAACTCGGCGAGCGCCTGGCGGGCGTGGATGTCCCAGTCGACGATCAGCTCGCGCGTGGAGGGGTCGGCGAAGAGCACCCACAGGAGGTTGCGGCGAACGCCGTCGAGCTCGGCGACCCGTGGGTACAGCCGCTCCTGGGGCTCGTTCCACGCGAGGAACTCCCAGTGCGGGCCGAGCACGTACGCAGGCGCGGGCTGCAGGGCCGTGATCAGGCGCACGAGCGCGGTCGGGGCCTCCTGCGGCGCCGCGATGGGCGCCGCGGTCGGCTGGGCAAGGGTCAGGAGGTGTTCGAGACCCGCCTCGTCGAGACGCAACGCGCGCCCGATGGCGGCGAGCACGTCGGGCGAGGCGTTGATGCGCCGGCCCTGCTCGAGCCAGGTGTACCAGGTGAGTGAGACGCCGGCGAGCAGCGCCACCTCCTCGCGCCGGAGGCCGGGAGCGCGCCGGTGTCCGGCGCCGCGCGGCAACCCGACCTGCTCGGGAGACACCGCGTCGCGCCGGGCGCGCAGGAACTCGGCGAGTTCGGCGCGATGATCGGTGCGCGTGCCCATCGCCCCCAGTCGACCACACCGATCGAGTCGGAGCCAGGTGGGTTGACCACCCACTGCGGGAGCCACTCAGCCTGCGTAGGGCCGGCAGGGTTGGCCACGGAGTGCACCGCACTCCGGGTACGCCGCCGGGACGTCGAGGCCTGGCACGACCGCGAGCACCAGCGAGCCACCGTGGATGGTGACCTCCTCGCCGGCTGCGATGGTGTCGAACTGCCAGACCGGGCGGTTCCCGCCCGGCGCATCGACGGTGAGCCGGATCTGCGAACCGGCGCGGAACGCGTGGGCGAACGGGAACAACTCGACGCGCACCAACGCTGGCGAACCGTCGGGCAGCGGCCCGGCCTCGGCTTCGAGGTGGGTGTGCACGGGACGCAGTTCCGTCGACTCCGACGGGTGGAGGCTGCGGCGCGACGCTCGCAGCCAGCCGCTCTGGACGTACATCTCCTGGCCGTCGGGTCGCACCTCGGTGAGCGTGACCTCGAGGTCGGTGTCCCCGGTGCTCGACTCGAGCCACAGGTCGACCGAGCCCGACCCGATCACCACGGTGTCGGCGGCGAGCGGCTCGCTCTCGAACGCGGCGAATGAGCCCGGGGCGCCCTCCCGCCAGTCGAACGCGACGTCGACCGACCACACTCCGTTCGACGAGCCTTCATAGAAGGTGGCGGGTGCCGCGTCGGGGTCGGCGACGTAGGTCGCGGTCTCACCGCTCAGGGGCTCATCGCTGTCGGGGCCGCCGTCGATGAGCCGTCCGTCGCCGTCGAGCGACCATCGGGTGACGGCTGCCTCCGGGATCGGCCAGGCGTCGAACCGCTCGACCCAGCGCGCCATCGGTGTGCGGGGAGCGAACCCGTCGGCGGCGCCCTGCTCGAACAGGACCTCGATCGGCGGCTCCGCCTCGAACGCAGCGAGCGCCTCGGCGTGCGACATCCCGGCGAACCGATCCTCGGCGGGGATCGCCACCTGCGAGGCGCCGAAGATGGCGGTGCCGAGCTGGGGAGCGATCACGCGGGCAGCGGTGAGCGACGGGGTGCGCTCGGCGACGTAGAGGTCGAGGAACTCGACCCAGCGGGGGAGCACCGACGGGCTGATCGACTCGGTGTGGAGGCCGTTGACGAGCGTCGCGTAGAGATGGTCGGTGCCGGTGAAACGGTCGAGCATGGTGGCGAAGTGACCGCCGGTCTGCTCGTCCTGCCAAGCGCCGGCCACGAACGTGGGGACGGTGATGCGATCGACGAACAGGCGGGGCGCGAGGTCGGCCGCCTGCTCGTCGGTCCAGAACGGGCTGGCGCTGATCTCGGCGAGCAGGTCGGGGTTCTGCCCGCGCAGCTCCTGGTTCGCCTCGCAGACCTCGTCGCCGGCGGCGACCCGGTCGGCTGCCCAGCCCTGACCCAGCGGCTCGGCGTCGGCCATCCGCTGCGCCGTCCATTCGACGGCGAACCCGGTGTTGAGGATGCCGCCCGGGTAGAGCGTCGAGAGTGTGCTGTCGGCGACGACGCTGAACGGCGTGATCGCAGCGAGGCTCGGCGGCTGCGTCTGTGCGACGAACAGCTGGCTGATGCCGGGGTACGACACGCCGACCATGCCGACCCGGTTGCTGAGCACCCACGGCTGGGCGGCGATGACCTCGATCGCGTCGTAGCCGTCGGCGCTCTGGGCGTACTCGAAGTACCGGAACGAGCCGCCGCTGCAACCGGTGCCGCGGATGTTGACACCGACGTACGCGTAGCCGAGCCCGTTGAGGATGTCGGGGAAGCCCTCCGACTCCGGATCGCTCGGCGTGTACCCCGAGTACTCGACCACGGTGGGGTAGGGGCCGGCGTCGGCCGGGCCGGGAAGCCACACGCTCGCCGAGAGCAGCGTTCCGTCGCGGGTCTCGATGTAGCCGAGCCCTTCGGTGGGGAGCCGCTGCTCGGCGTAGAACGACGCGGGCATCGCCGCGTTGCGGGGCATCACGATCACCTCGTCGCTGACGCCGCGCTCACCCTCGACAGCGATCACCTCGCCACCCGGGAGGCGCCGCACGACGAGCGCACCCTGCGCGTCTGCTTCGCCGCGCGCGAGCGCTGTGCCGTCGCGCCCGACGAGTCGGAGCCGCTCACCCGGCTCGGCCCCGGTGACGGTGACCTGCTCGACCCCCGACCGGACCTCGAACGTTGCAGCCGGAAGGCTCGTGGTCGTTGTCGCTGCCGTTGTCGGCGCCGTCGTGGGCGGCATGACTGCCGGTTCCGAGGTCGTCGCTGCTGCCGCCGCCGTCGTCGCCGTCACGGACGTGGCCGGGGCGGCATCATCGCCTCCCGAGCACGCTGCCACGACGGTGACGGTCACGATGAGCAGAGGGAGTGTTCGACGCACGCCGCCATCATGCTCGTCGATCGCCCCGTCGCAGCGATCGAGCCCACCAGCACGCCACCCCGAGCCTCGCCCCGAGACTTTGTGGCAGTCAATTCGAGCTTGACCTCAGGTGGTGGTCGCGACAGTTCCTGATTTTGGAGGTGTCGGGTGGGGTGGCAACCGCCCATGCTCGCCGGGTCGGAGGGAGGACCCGCGCGGTACGGTTCGGCGTGATGGTCCCGATCGATCTCCTGCTCTCTGATCTGCAACGGCTCGTGGAGGTGGAGTCACCGTCGCTCGACGTGGCGGCGGTCACCGCGTCGGCCGAGACGCTCGCCGCGCTGATCGAGGAGCGCACCGGCCGCCCGGCCACGCTCGTCGACGGGCCGGCCGGGCCGCACGTCCACTGGTCGGGCGGCGGTGGCGTCCCGAAGGTGCTGATCCTCGGGCATCACGACACGGTCTTCCCGCTCGGCACCCTCGCCCGGCGACCGTTCACCGTGGCCGACGGAGTGGTCCGCGGCCCCGGCGTGTTCGACATGAAGGCCGGCATCGTGCAGGCGATCCACGCCGTGGCAGCCCTCGATGACCCGGCCGGTGTCGAGATGCTGTTCACCGCCGACGAGGAGGTCGGCTCCGACACGTCGCGGGCGCTGCTCGAGGAGCGGGCACTCGCCTGCGGCAACGTGCTGGTGCTCGAGCCGAGCGCCGACGGCGGCGCCGTGAAGACGGGTCGCAAGGGGACCGGCACCTTCGAGGTGGTGATCGCGGGGCGGGCAGCACACGCCGGGTTGGAACCCGAGAAGGGCGTCAACGCGCTGATCGAGGCCGCCCACCAGGTGCTCGCGATCGCGACGTTCGGCGACCCGGAGCAGGGCACCACCGTCACCCCGACCGTGGCCCACGTCGGCACCGCCGACAACGTCGTGCCCGCCGAGGCGCGCCTGCGCGTCGACGTACGCGTGACGAACGCCGACGAGAAGGAGCGCATCGAGTCGCTGATGCGCGGCCTCACCCCGGTGCTGCCGGAGGCGACGCTGACCGTGCACGGCGACGTCGGTCGCCCCCCGATGCCCGAGTCGGCATCGGCCACGCTGTACCCCTTGGCCGAAGCCGTGATGCCCGGGATCGGTGGTGTCGCCGTCGGCGGGGGCAGTGACGGCAACTTCACGGCTGCGCTGGGTGTCCCGACGCTCGACGGCCTCGGCGCCGTCGGCGGCGGTGCGCACGCCGACCACGAGCACGTGGTGGTCGACACGATGCCCGACCGCGTCACCCTCATCGCCGGCATCCTGCGGCAACTGCTGTGAACGTGCGCGACGACCTCACCGAGGCGTACCGCCTCGCCTGGGAGCACATCGCCGCGCCGGGGAGCTGGTTCACGGGTGCCCAGCGCGTCGAGCTCGCATCCACCGTGCAGCTCGCGATGGTCGACCCCGATCCGTTGCCGCCCTGGGTGGCGGTGACGTCGACCGACCGTCTCCCGGCCGAGCGTGCTGCGCCCGACGCCGCTCACGACGCGGCGTACCGCATCGCCCGCCACGCCGCCACGATCACCGACGACGTCCATCGCCGTTTCGCCGACGAGCTCGGCGAGCTGCCGTACGTCGAGCTGTGCGCGATCGTGTCGACCGTCGCCGCCGTCACCTCCTTCCATCGCAACACCGGACTACCCGTACCGCCGATGCCGTCACCGATCGACGGGGCCCCCACACGCGAGCAGCCGGCCGAGCTCGCGACGGCGACGCTCAACTGGGTGCCCGTCGCGGCCCCCGCCGACGAGGTGGCGGCGGTGGTGCAGGCGTACTCAGCCGTGCCGGGCGAGTGGGTGAACACCTGGCGGCTCGCCGACGCCCAGTACATGCCCGAGCCCGAGATGGTGCATCCCGACTGGACACGACGCCCCGGCGGCCTGACGCGAGCGCAGATGGAGCTGGTGGCGGCGCGTGTCGCGCTGCTCCGCGAGTGCTTCTATTGAACGACCGCACACGCCAGCATGCTCAGTTGGAGCAGCACCGAGACCGACGAGCGGATCGACCTCACCGCGGTCGCCGACGGTTGCGACGGGGTCGGCCTCGAGCACGGGGATGC
The DNA here is from genome assembly GCA_022843125.1 of Ilumatobacteraceae bacterium. Taxonomy (GTDB): domain Bacteria; phylum Actinomycetota; class Acidimicrobiia; order Acidimicrobiales; family Ilumatobacteraceae; genus Ilumatobacter. The sequence goes on along the minus strand of JALHOG010000020.1, from coordinate 35,197 downwards.
GCTGCTGCGCTTCGCCTCGGCCTGTGCCGGCGACGATGACGCCCAGCTCGCGGCCGCCCGCGCCGCGCTCGTCGGCGAGACCGACGAGCCGTTCATGATCGATGCGGCTGCCGTCGCCGCCAACTTCGAGATGATGACCCGCCTCGCGGACGGCACGGGCGCCTCGATGCCGCGGGACCGACTCGATCGCTCGGCCACCGAGATCGCGACGATGAGGATCGCGGGCGTGCCCAGCCACCGGGTGGGCCTCCCCGTGCTGGTGATCGACGGCGACCGGTTCGACGACCTCGCAGGCCTGGCCGACGAGTGGTCACGGCATCTCGACGGTCATCGATGGAGGGGCAACCTCGACGCGTTCAACGACATCCTGCGCGGTGGGTTCGGCACGCCCGAGGGAGGGTTCGTGCTCCGCTGGCTGAGCGCCGACCGGTCACGTCGTCTGCTCGGCGCGACGCTGTTCGACACGATCGTGGAGATCATCCGCACGCACGGACCGGGCGGCGACGAGGCCGAGGACGGTGTCGTGCTCGACCTCCGCTGACGTTCGTTCGACGCGTCAGCCGTGGGGGGTGATCACGAGCTTGCCGACCGCGGTGCGGTCGATGAGCGCGCGCAGCGCCTCGCCGGCTCGTTCGAGCGGGTACCGGCCCGACACGTGGGGGCGGAGCTTGCCGGTGGCGACGAGCTCGATCAGCTCGTCGGTGATCTCGCCGGCGAGTACCGGGTTGCGCATGGTCATGGCGCCGTAGAAGACGCCGACGATCTGGCAGCTCTTGAGCAGGGTCAGGTTGAGCGGGATCGAGGGGATGCCGGCGGCGAAGCCGATCACGAGGAACCGGCCCTCCCAGCCGATCGCCCGGAGTGCCTGTTCGGCCTTGTCGCCGCCGACGCAGTCGTAGACCACGTCGACGCCGGCGCCGCCGGTGAGTTCCTTGGCGCGTTCCTTCAGGTTCTCCGTCGAGTAGTTGATCGTCTCGTCGGCGCCGCGCTCACGGCAGAGGTCGAGCTTGTCCTCGCTCGACGCCGCGGCGATCACCCTGGCACCCATGAGCTTGCCGATCTCGACCGCCGACAGGCCGACAGCGCCACCGGCGCCGAGGACGAGCAAGGTCTCGCCGGCCTGCAGAGCGCCGCGATGCTTCAACCCGTAGAGCGTGGTGCCGTAGGCGTAGTTGAGCCCGGTCGCGACGTCGAACGCGACGCTGTCGGGCAGCGGTTGTGCGCCACGGGCCGGGATGGCCGCGAGCTCGGCGTACCCGCCGGTGGTGCCGATGCCGCCGATCACACGGTCGCCGACCGCCCATCCCTCGACGCCGTCGCCGACGGCGGTGACGACGCCGGCCACCTCGACGCCCGGGACGTACGGGGCGGTCACCTTGAACTGGTACTTGTTCTCGAGCATCAGCGTGTCGGGGAACGTGACCGCTGACGCGTGCACCTCGACGAGCAGCTGACCGGGACCCGCCTCGGGATCGGGGAGCTCCTCGACGACGAGCTGCTCCGGGGGACCGAATGCGGGACACACGACTGCCTTCATGGCGCCGACAGTAGGCGCGAGCGCCCGCTCAGCCGTCGCTCGGGGTGTCCCGCTCCGACGATCGCGGCCGGTTGCCGACGATCCGGATCGCCCTGCCGATCGACCGCTCGAGCGCGGCAGGCGCGACCACGTCGACGTCGACCGACACGCCGACGTTGTGCTTGACGCCGCTGCGGTCGACTGCCGGAGTATCTACAGTTCTGGCGCAGCCAGCGGTCGGAAGTTCGGTCGTTGTTCAACTGCTGTTCGCTTGATGGTGAGGGTGCCCGGCGCGTTTCATGTTGGCCGTGAGGCGGACGACGAACGGCCAGTGCTCATCGGACTGACGCTGACCTCAACGCACCTCGTCGACTCGATGTTCGGAATCGTTCGCGAGTTCAGCTGGTCGGGATGTGGAGAGTTCATGCTCTGGCCGGGAGTAGGGACTCCGATCGTCGTGTTCGACCACAGCGACTACATCGGAACAGTCCGCGGTTGGAAGAACCACCAGGACACGGGTGGATCATGCTTTCTATCGGGCGGCTACTCGGTCGATCCGGTGGTGCTGGTCGTCGCGTTGAACACGGCACGTGTCTCCGACAACCCCCCGGTTGCGGCAGCGAACGTCATCCAAGAGCTGCTGGCGACGTCAGCCAGCAAGCCGAACCGGTGGGCCGAGGCAGCTGCGGTCGTCGTCGGTGGTCTGCACGCGATCGTGGGCGATCCCGCAGGTGCCGCGGCGATTGGCGTGCTCGCACTGTTCTGCTGGTCGCTGACGAGAATTGCGCCGGTGAAGTTCGCTGCCGACGGAGTGCAGATCGCGCGAATGAAGGCTCCGCTCCGCCCTTTCGCTCCGTACCTGTTCGGATTCGCCGTGTCGAGCATCGCGCTCGGGGCGTTGCTCACGATCTTGCAGTCGGCGTAGCGCGTATCGGCTTCGTGCCCGAACGGGCAGCTGGTCCACCCTCATGGCGGCAGCTCGGATCGGGCTATCGGTGGCTCGTCAGTCGTACGGCTGCGGCAATCAACGCGGCGTGGTCCAGGTTGGCGACCGCGTCCTCGGTGAAGCCGAAGCCGCGGAATCGGTTGCTCAACGCACTTCGGAGCATTGAGTCCAGCTCGCCAGCGACCGCCGACGAACTCTCTCGCTCGACCCAGACTCTGCCTCCGCCAACCCATCGGCCCTGCGACTTGACACCCTGAACGCGAATCGCAAGGCGATGTCCCTCGGCATCGAACACGGCGCGCACCTCGCGAGTGTCGATCGGTTCGACGTAGGCCAGCATCGCCTCAACCGACGGAAACGTGTCCAGGTCATCGCTGAACACGATGATCGGCGGCGTCGCTGGCTCCGTGCCGACGACTGTATGTCGGGTCGTCGGCGTCGTTCGGTTGGGAGGGTGGGGTCTGCGTCGGGTGGTTCGACGCGGTGTGGCGGCTCGTGGGGGTGAGTCAGTGGGGATTTCGTTGCGCTCACTGTTGCGGATCGAACACCAGTTCGATAGACTGCTCGGATGGGAGGCGTGGCCGGCGACAACGACGGGGAGTCGTTCGAGGGGATGCGGGAACGTCTCGCGTCGATGTCGGTGGCGGAGCGACAGGCTCGGCTCGTCGAGGTCGAGGGGGAGATGCGGCGGCTCGAGGCGGAGGTCGCGGTGCTCGTGCGCTCGGTCGAGCGTGATCGCGGGTTCCGCGCCGACGGTCACCTCACGGCGGCTGGGTATCTGCGTGGTGAGCTGCGCTGGTCGAAGCAGCAGGTCACCGGGCGGCGTCGGCTCGGTCGGTTGATCGACGAGACCCCGGGGGTGGTCGAGCATCTCCATGCCGGTGCGATCGGGGTGGCGCAGGCGCACGCGTTCGGTCGGGCGGCGGCGAACCCGCGGTGTGGCGGTCGGTTGGTTGATCACCTGGAGTTGTTGTTGGGGCATGCCCGGTCGTTGTCGTTCGACGGGTTCCACATCGCGATCCGAGCGTGGGAGCAGCTCGCCGACGCCGACGGTGCGAATCGTGACGGGGCGGCGTGTCATGAGCACCGGTTCTTCTCGATGTCGTTCTTCGACGGGGTCGGCCGCATCGAGGGGCAGTGCGGGGCGCTCGACTACGAGGCGGTCACCAAGGTCTTCGAGCAGTACCAGCGTGCCGAGTGGCTCGCCGACTGGGACGACGCCACTGCCCGCTACGGCGAGGACGTGACTGGGTCGATGCTGGCGCGCACCAACGCGCAGCGTGCGTGGGATGCGTTCATGAAGATGCTCAACGATGCCGTCTCGGCGCCGCCCGGGTCGGTCCCGCCGGAGCCGATCGTGAACCTGGTGTGGTCCGAGCAGCACGCCGAGGCGCAGCTCGCTCGCAGCGGGCTGATCCCCGAACCGACCCAGCCGCCCACGAACGTGTCGACGAACGATTGGCGGTGCGAGACCACGTCGGGTGTTCCGGTGTCGCCGTTCGAGGCGATGCAAGCACTCCTCAGCGGTCGGTTGCGGCGGGTCGTGTTCGACTCGGCTGGTGTCGTGGTCGACTACGGACGACTGCAACGCTTCTTCGACGGTGCCGCCCGCAAGGCCGTGCTGCTCCAGTTCCCCACCTGCGTGTTCCCCGGCTGCAACCGGCCCACCCACCAGTGTGAGGCCGACCACCTCGTCGACTGGCGGCACGGCGGCACCACCGATCAACGCAACGGTGCACCGCTGTGCGACCGCCACAACCAACTCAAGAACCGCGGCTTCACCGTGTGGCGCGACCCCGGCGGGGTGTTCCACACCTACCGACCCGACGGCACCGAGATCGCCCCACCCGCCGCACCACCCGGCACAAGCCCACCCACCATCCCGAAGGCGGCGTGAGCGAACGCGGTCAGTCGCGGGTGGGGTCGAGCTCGAGCGCGCCGCCCGAGCCGAGGGTGCCCACCTGGCGGTACACCTCGAGCTTGGCGCGGCTGTCGTCGATGTCGAGGTTGCGCATCGTGAGCTGACCGATCCGGTCGAGCGGACCGAATGCGGCGTTCTCCACCCGCTCCATCGACAGACGCTCGGGCGCGTACGTGAGGTTCGGCCCGGATGTGTCGAGGAACGAGTAGTCGTCACCGCGCCGCAGCCGTACGGTCACGGTGCCGGTGACGGCCGAACCGACCCACCGCAGCAGCGGCTCGCGCAGCATCAGGCTCTGCGGGTCGAACCAACGACCCTCGTAGAGCAGCCGGCCGAGACGGCGACCCATCGTGGCGTAGTTCTCGATCGTGTTCTCGTTGTGGATCGCCGTGACCAGCCGCTCGTAGGCGAGGTGCAGCAGCGCCATGCCCGGCCCCTCGTAGATGCCGCGCGACTTGGCCTCGATGATCCGGTTCTCGATCTGGTCGCTCATGCCGAGCCCGTGGCGGCCACCGATCGCGTTGGCCTCCATCACGAGATCGACCTGCGACTCGAACTGCGCGCCGTTGATCGCGACCGGCCAACCCTCGACGAACTCGATCGTGACGTCCTCGGTGGCGATGTCGACCGACGGGTCCCAGTGGGCGACGCCCATGATCGGCGACACGATCTCCATGCCGGTGGAGAGCTCCTCCAACGACTTCGCCTCGTGGGTGGCACCCCAGATGTTGGCGTCGGTCGAGTACGCCTTCTCGACCGAGTCGCGGTACGGCAGCCCACGCGCCACGAGGAACTCGCTCATGCCGGTGCGGCCGCCGAGCTCGTCGACGAAGGCCGGGTCGAGCCACGGCTTGTAGATGCGCAGCGCCGGGTTGACCATCAGCCCGTACCGGTAGAAGCGCTCGATGTCGTTGCCCTTGTACGTGGAGCCGTCGCCCCACACGTCGACGCCGTCCTCCTTCATGGCCCGCACGAGGAGCGTGCCGGTGACGGCGCGTCCGAGCGGGGTGGTGTTGAAGTACGTCTTGCCGGCGGTGCGGATGTGGAACGCCCCGCACTGCAGCGCCATCAGGCCCTCGCGCACGAGCTCGGCGCGGCAGTCGACGAGGCGGGCCTCCTCGGCGCCGTAGACCTTCGCCCGGTCGGGCACCCCGGCGAGATCGGGTTCGTCGTACTGCCCGAGATCGGCCGTGTAGGTGTAGGGGACGGCACTCCGCTCGCGCATCCACGCCACGGCGGCCGACGTGTCGAGCCCGCCCGAGAACGCGAGACCCACCCGCTCACCGACGGGCAACGACATCAACACCTTGGACATGGGAACACCTCCGACATGGGCCCGAACCTACCGGGCGTCGGGTTCGGCGCCGCTGGTCGCCCGCTCCGCGCGCACCGGGCGCAGGACCCCGGCGGTCGACCCGAGCGACACGGCTGCAGCGGCGATGCCGATGCCGATCTCGATCCAGCCGAGCCGAGCGACGCGTCCGAGGTCGGCGATGCCGATCGCCACGATGAACGCCGACGCAGCGATTCCGAACAGCGGGAGGCGGCGAGCGTTGTTGATCGCGCCGATGACCATGAGGAGCGCCGGGACGAACGGCATCAGCTGGACGACTCGGGGCTGTGGATCGCCGCGTGGCCCGAGCCACCAGGTCGACAGGCCGAGTTGTTCGCTCGTCTTCCAGACCGAGCCGATGGCGACGGCGATCGCGATCCACGCGACCGAGGTGACGAGCCGCCATCCCGACGTCAGCTCGCCCGGGCGTGGCGTCCGCATCAGGACGACCTGCGGCTCGGTCATCGTGGCCGGTGGGGGAGGCGCTGGCAGCGGCGCTGCGTCGGCGGCAGCCCTGCTCCACTGGCTCGGCACGTCTCCGCTCATGTTCCACGACGCTACCCCTGTGCAGACGCCGCGTCGCTGCGTGGCAACCACAGGCGCGGTACCCTCCGCTCCGTGTCGCGTACCGGTGAGACATTCGAGAAGCTGTCGGTCTTCTACCCCATGTGGAACGAGGAGGCCTACATCGAACGCGCTCTTGCGTTCGGCAGGCGGGCCTGCGAGGACCTCATCGAGTCCGGCGACATCCGCGACTACGAGCTGATCGTCATCGACGACAAGTCGACCGATCGCACCCCAGAACTGGCTGATGCGATGGCAGCTGCAGATCCGCACGTCAGGGTGATCCACCACGAACGCAATCGCAAGCTCGGCGGATCCATGAAGACGGGTTTTGCCGCTGCCACCGGCGATCTCGTGCTCTACACCGACGCCGACCTGCCGTTCGACATGGCCGAGCTGCCGAGAGCGGTGCGGCTGCTGCGTGAGTACGACGTCGACATCATCTCGGCGTACCGCTTCGACCGCACGGGCGAGGGGTCGCTGCGGGCCGTCTACACGCTGGTGTACAACACGCTGATCAAGGCCCTCTTCGGGGTCAAGGTGCGCGACATCAACTTCGCCTTCAAGCTGTGCCGTCGCCGGATCTTCGACCATGTCGAACTGAAGAGCGAAGGCTCGTTCATCGATGCCGAGCTCGTCATCCGTTCGACGCGGCTCGGCTACGAGATCATGCAGATGGGTGTCGACTACTTCCCCCGGACACGGGGCGTGAGCACGCTCAGCTCGCCCGGGGTGATCGTCACGATCGTCAAGGAGATGTGGACGCTCCGCAAGGATCTCGACGGGATCCAGCCCGTCGCACGCTGATCAGGACCGCGAAAACGCGGGTTCTCCGGCTTCCCGCGGGTCAAGCGGCGACGTGGATTGGTAGCCTGCGCTCGGCGGCAAGAGTGCCGCCGACGCGCCCCGCATCGACTTCGTGAACGACCGTCCCAATCCCCGCCCCCGTACCCCGGCGAACGGATCGCCGCGGCCGGCTCCCGGCCGCTCGGCGAGCCGCCCCCCGGCGCGAGACGGAGCACCCCGGCGAGGAGCGGCGCCCGTTGCCGATGACGTGGCGAAGTGGCTCCCGGTCGGCGCAGCTGCCGCTCTGCTGATCGCGGTTGTGGCGGTGGGCGTTCTGTCCGGTGGCGCCGGCGAGTCGGAGGCTGGGGAGACCACGACCACCGCAGGATCGGTCGCTTCGATCACCCCGACCGCACCGTCGACTGTCGCTCCTGCGGCCGCCCCGACGACCGCTGCGGTCCCGAAGGTGCCGCTCGGCCGGAACCTGTCGTCTGGACTCGCCGGTGATGACGTCCAGCGCCTGCAGGCGCGCCTCGCCGACCTCGCATTCGACCCGGGCCCGATCGACGGCCAGTTCGGCCCCCGGACACAGCAGGCCGTGTGGGCGTACGAGAAACTGATCATGCAGGTGCCCCGCAGTCAGGCGACAGGTCAGGTCACCCCGGCGATGTGGGACCGCATGCAGGATCCGCAGCAGGTGCTGCCCCGCCGCCCCGTCGATCGGCGCCCGCCCGACAGCGGTGATCACGTCGAGATCTATCTTCCCGAACAGGTCATGGCGATCTTCCACGGCGACAAGCCGGTGCTGGTCACCCATGTGTCGACTGGTGAGCTGAACCCCGACGGGACACCGTTCGAGTACGCCGAAGACGTCACGATCGACACCGACGAGTACGGCAACCCGCTCGAGGAGCCGATCACCAAGCCGATCCGTGGCCTGGCCTACACGCCTCCCGGTGTGTTCCAGGCGGGGCGCGAGATCGTCGGTGTGCGCAATGGTCCGCTCGGCGGTATGTACGACCCGGTCTACATCAACCAGGGCATCGCCATCCACGGTGCACTGAACGTGCCGCTCGAGCCGAAATCCCACGGCTGCATCCGGGTCCATCTCGACCTCGGTCCGATCGTGCAGGGCCTGATCGATCGTGGCGACTTCGTGTACATCTGGGACGGCGAGCGCGAGCCCGAGGAAGTGCCAGAGCAGGACCGCCTCATGATCTGGGACTGGCTCGACACGTCGCGCACCACCACCACGACCTCGACGACCACGACCACGACGACAGTTGTCCCCACCACGACGGCGGCGACCACCACGACGAACGCCACGACCACGACCACGACGATGGCGGCCACCACCACGACCACCACGGTCCCGCCCACGGTTCCGCCGCCGAACCCCGGCGAGGGAGCCGACGCGGGCGAGGGCGAGGGCCAGGGCGCCGGCGAACCGCCTGCGCCCTGAGGTCAGGCGCCGTACTGGGCGCGGCAGGCGTCGAGGCCGCCGAGCACGCCCACGCGGAACGCGGCGATCTTCTCGAACGGGCTGCCGACGACGTTGACATCGGCTCCGGCGTCGCCGACCAGGATCGCCATCCGGATCGCCTCGTCGAGATCGCCCGGTGAGCTGCTGATCCCCGTGTCGGGGATGTCGTCACCGTCGGTGTCGCGCTGCCGAGGGGTGTTCCCCGCCGAGTCGGGCGTGATGTCGCCGGTCCAGGCGCCGGTGTAGCACTCGTTGAGGAGCGCGCGTGCCTCGCCGGTGAGCGGGCTGCCCTCGTGCTGCTGGGCCCGCTCGGCCCAGGCGATCCCGTAGAAGTAGCCGAGCGTGAAGTCGCCGAACTCGCGATAGAGCTCGATCACGTCGGGTTCGTCGAAGGCGACGACGTCTTGCGAGGGGCACAGCACGACGTCGCCGGCGAGTTGGAGCGGATCGGCGCACGCCACCACGGCGAGATCGGTCACGGGCTGGGCCTCGAGATCGGGGAAGTCGTCGCCGAGGTACACGTTCCAGAAGTCGTTGAGGTCCTCGGCGAGGAACTGCGGCGCCGGAACGCACGCAGCGATGTCTTCGTCGGTGGCGCCGAGGTCGCGGAGCTCTTCACAGTCGTATGGAGCGTTGCCGCCGAGTAGTTCGTCGAGCGTCGCCGGCTGGAACTCGTTGGGCATCAGCGTGAGCGGCGAATCGAGGAGCTCGGCGCACCGGCCGGCGCCGAACAGGAAGCCCTCCTGGAACGCGCCTACCCGGTCGAACGCCGACCCGTGGCCGCCGTCGACGAACTGGTTGGTGCCGACGGGATCCCGGACCTCGAGCATCGCGATCAGTCCGGTCCGGATGTCGTTGTCGCCGAGTCGGAGCAGCGACGACTCACCCCGGTAGGCCTGCCCGACCCACGCACCCGAGAAGCAGTCGGCCTGCTGCTCGGTGAAGATCGTGGCGATGAACTCGTCGAGCGCGCCGATCCGTTCCTGGACGGCGTGGCCGTACTCGTGGGAGATGACGACCCCCATCACCGACGCACCGAAGCTGTCGCTGAGCTGCGTGAGGAGGCTGTCGGGGCCGTCGTCGTAGACCATGAAGTCGCCGAGTGAGCAGTAGAACGCTGCGAACTGGTTGAGATCGCGGTAGCTCGTGGTGGGCTCGCCGCACCCTGGAATGTCGGTGTCACGCTCGGGGTAGCCCGCATAGATGCCGCCGGCCAGCGGCTCCCAGGGCGACCCGTACACGGCGGGGAACTGCTCGGCCCACCAGCGCTCGACATCGGCGACGGCCACGCCGACGAAGGCGTCGTGGTCGCGCGGGGGCTTGTTGGCGCCGACGTCGACGACATCGGCGATCGGCACGTCGCCGAGCAGCACCAGCTCGGCGATCGTCGTGGGCGGAGCGGTCGACGACGGGGCTGGCTGCGGCGCCACGGTGTCGAAGGTGCCGGGCGTGGGAACGGTGCCGATCGGGCTGTCGAGTCGGTCGTCGGATCGGGTCGGAATCGCGCTCACGCTCTCGACGCCCTGCTGGGCACTACACGCCGCGACACCCAGCAAAGCGGCCGCGACGAGGACGAGATGCGTCCCGCCGCGACGACGGCTCTGCAGCGACGCGTTCGGCATCACCTGGGGGAGTGTACGGCCGGGTACCACCGGCCGCCGGTCGTCAATCGAGCTGATCGAGGAGTTCGGCGATCTCGTGGCTCTGGCTCTCGGCCATCGACCGTGCCATCGCCCGCACCTCTGGGTTGTCGGCGTTCTCGGCGGCGAACTCGGCCATGTGGACCCCGCCCTCGTGATGGGTGACCATCAACTCGACGAAGAGTTCGTCCGCCTCGGCACCCGACGCCGACTGCAGCGCGAGGATGTCGGCCTCGCTGGCGAGGCCGGGCATCTCGTCGATCGGCATCGCCATGCCCATCCAGGCCATCGACGGCGCCTGCAGGTCGGGGGCTTCCGGTTCGCCGAACTCGCGGAGCAGCTGGATCATGCGGCCGATGTCCATGCTCTGACCCATGACGATCGACTCGGCGACCACGTCGAGCCCTCGGCTCGTGTCGGGCAGATCCTGGAACACGAAGCTCATGTAGACGGCCTGCTCATGGTGGTATCGCATGTCGTGCAGGAACCCGACGTCGTTGATGCCGTACTGAGGGCGGGATCGGGCGTCGCCCACCAACCACCCGATCATCCCGGCGATCAGTACTCCGGCGATGAGCATCGTGGCGATGTTCATCGGGTGCTGCCACCAGGGCAGCACGACGTCGTCGTCGCCCCAGCCGTCGCCTGGATCGTCGCCCGGGTCGTCGGCGCCGCCACCGCCGTCATGGCGCTGCTCGCGTTCGGCGGCGCGTCGCTCGAGCTCGATCAGTTGGTCGAGCGAGAGGTCGGGGAGCTCGCCAGCAGAAGGGGCCATCGCCCCAGTGTGCCACTCGTGGGGCGGTTCCAGACGACGCGCTGATCCGGTAGTGGATCGCACCGCTCCACCGGCAGACCTGTCGATGCGATGCGATACGGTTCGGCCTGCATGGGCACAACGGGTCGAGTCGGCCGGCCGCCCGCAGGCGACTCGGCCGAGACGCTGCGGCGGATCCTGGTGGCGGCACGGCAGCGATTCGCGCGTGACGGGTTCCGGGCCACGACCAACCGGCACATCGCTGATGACGTGGGGATCTCGACGAGCGCGCTGTACCACTACGTGTCGTCGAAGGCTGAGCTGTACGCCGCCGTGTATCGCGACACGGTCGATCAGATCTACACCGAGTTCGAGTCGGTCGCGGCGGAGCACGACCATGTCGTCGACCGGTACATGGCGGTGCTGCACCGCTCCGGGGAACTCCAGGCGGCCGACCCCTCGATCGCCGGGTTCCTGGTCGCCGTGGCCGACGAGACCCGCCGCCAGCCCGAGCTGCTCGAGCTGATGGCGCCCCAGCTCGGCCGCCACCAGCGATTCTTCAGCGGATTGGTCGCCGACGCAGTGCGTCGGGGCGAACTGAGCCACGACGCCGACGAGCGTGCGCTCGCCGACATGCTCGGCGCCGTGCTCACCGGGCTCGCCCGGATGGTGGCATCGGCGGGCGACCCGCAGCGCTACGTCGATGCGGTGGCCGTGCTCGGGCGGTTCCTCGATGGCTCGCTGATGCCGGTCGACCAGTGATGACGTCAGGCGACGTCAGTGTGCTGCGAGGGCTCGCACCGATCGTCGTGCCGGGCCGCCGAGCGTGTCGATGGTGACGAGCGCGAGCGCCACCCACACGAGTGCGAAGCCGATCACCCGGCTCTGCGTGAGGGGCTCCGAGAACGCCAGCCACCCGAGCAGGAAGTTGATGATCGGGATCAGGTAGTTGGCGGGCCCGAGGATCGTGAATGGCACCCGCTTGGCGGCGAACGCGAACAGCAGGAGCGGGGCGGCGGTGATGATGCCGGTGCCCAGCACGAGTGTCCAGTCGAAGCCGGTCGCCACGTTCGGGATGCCGGTGTCGCGGGTGAAGCTGGCCGCCACGATCAGGAGGGCGGGCACGATGAGGACGAGGAGCTCGCCGGTGAGGCTCGTGACTGCATCGAGCGCGACGCGGCGCTTGACGTAGCCGTACGACGTCCAGCTCGTCGCGAGCAGGATCGCCACCCACGGCAGCCGGCCGTACGAGTAGGTGAGGACGACGATCGCCAGGCAGGCACAGGCGATCGACGCGCGCTTGAGTGTGGTGAGCCGCTCGCCCAGGACGAACACGCCGAGCGCCATGGTGCCGAGTGGAGACAGGAAATAGCCGAGGGCGGTCTCGATGATGTGCTCATTCACGACCGCCCACACGTATGTCGACCAGTTGACGGTGAGCAGCATCGACGCAACGACGACGTTCGCCAGGGTCCCACGGTCGGTGCGCAGGGCGCGGAGTTCGCCGAGCCGACCGGCGATCGCGAGCCACGTGACCATGATGATGGCGGCGCTGGAGACCCGCCACCCGACCAGATCGAGTGGATCGAACTCGCTGAGCTGCTTCCAGTACAGGGTGAGGAGACCCCAGCCGACGTAGGCGAGGAGCGCCGCTTGCAGTCCACGGCGTTGCTCGGCATCCATCGTTCGGGCACGCTACGTCGCCGCCCCGCTGCGCGACACTGCCCGAATGGAGTTGATCGTCGCCGATGATCCTGCCGTAGTGGCCGGGGCGTGGATCGCACGGCGGATGCGCGCTGCGGTTCGGCGGCGCGGCTCGGCGACGCTCGCGTTGAGCGGTGGCAGCACCGCTCCGCCGATGATCGCGGCGCTCGTGGCGCACGATGTGCCGTGGTCGGCAGTCGAGGTGTGGCAGGTCGACGAGCGAGTCCGGCCCGACGGTCACGAGGCACGCAACGCAGTCCAGCTCGCCGGACTCCCGTGCCGCGTGCACCTGATGCCGGTCACGGCAGCTGATCGGCGAGGCGCCGCCCGTCGCTATGCGGCCGGGTTGCCGGAGCGGTTCGACGTCGTCCATCTCGGGCTCGGCGACGACGGCCACACCGCGTCGTGGCCCCCCGGGCGCCCTGCGGTGGTGTCGTCCGACCGGGCGGTCGAGCTCGTCGACGACTTCAACGGTCACGATCGCATGACCCTGACCGGCCGCGTGGTCGACGCGGCTCGCGCCCGGCTGGTGCTCACCATGGGCGCGTCCAAGCGCCCGATGGTGGAGCGCTGGCTGCTCCGCGATCCTTCACTGCCGATCTCTGGGGTGCGCCGGACGGCGACCGTCGCAGTGCTCGATCCGGCCGCTGCGCCGCGCGTCGAGCTGGAACGGCTTCCCGGCCCGTCCGTGTAGCGTCGCCGCGCATGAGCGCTGTCCCCGACGCCGTGCGGACGAACGTGGTCCGAGCCACCCTCGCCGAGTTGTTCACCGCCGACCCCGCCCGAGCCGAGCGGTACGTCATCGAGGCGGGAGACCTGCGGATCGACTATTCGAAGCAGCCGATCGACGACGACGTGATGGGAGCGCTGGTCCGCTGGGCCGATGCGACGGGCGTCATCGAGCGACGTGACGCGATGTTCGCCGGCGAGCACATCAACGTCACCGAGGACCGCGCCGTGCTGCACACCGCGCTCCGGCTGCCGCGCTCGGCCGAGCTCGTGGTCGACGGCCAGGACGTCGTCGCCGACGTGCACGCGGTGCTCGACTCGATGGCAGCGTTCGCCGACCGGGTGCGTGCTGACGAACGGATCACCGACATCGTCAACATCGGCATCGGCGGTTCCGATCTCGGGCCGGCGATGGCCGCCATCGCCCTGCACTCGTTCGCACATCCGCGGCTGCGCGCTCACTTCGTCTCCAACGTCGACGGGGCCGACGTGCACACGGTGCTCGAGCACCTCGATCCGGCATCGACGCTGTTCATCGTCGCCTCCAAGACGTTCGGCACGATCGAGACCCTCACCAACGCCCGCACTGCCCGCAGGTGGCTCGTCGACGCGCTCGGCGACGATGCCGTCCGCGATCACTTCGTCGCCGTGTCGACCAACGCCGAGAAGGTGTCGGCGTTCGGTATCGACACGGCGAACATGTTCGGCTTCTGGGACTGGGTGGGCGGCCGGTACTCGGTCGACTCGGCGATCGGCCTGTCGCTGATGATCCTGATCGGGCCCGACGGGTTCCGGGAGTTCCTCGACGGGTTCCACACGATCGACGAGCACTTCCGGACCGCGCCGCTCGCCGTCAACGCGCCGGTCGTCCTGGCACTCATCGGGGTGCTCCACACCAACGTGCTCGGCAACGCCACCAAGGCGGTGCTGCCCTACGCGCAGGAGCTGTCACGATTCGCGGCCTACCTGCAGCAGCTCGACATGGAGTCGAACGGCAAGCGGGTCCAGCTCGACGGGTCACCGGTGGCGGGCGACACCGGCCCGATCGTGTGGGGCGAGCCGGGCACCAACGGCCAGCACGCCTTCTACCAACTCCTGCACCAGGGGACCCGCGTGGTGCCGGTCGACTTCATCGGCTTCGCCACCCCGAACCACCCGTACCGCGAGCACCACGACCTGCTCATGTCGAACCTGTTCGCGCAGGCCGAGGCGCTGGCGTTCGGCCGGGAGAACGCCGCCGAGCCGCACCGGCACTTCCCGGGCGATCGCCCGAGCACGCTGATCCTCGCCGACCGGCTCACGCCGACGGTGCTCGGTCAGCTGATCGCTCTCTACGAGCACATCGTGTTCGTGCAGGGCGTGATGTGGGGCATCAACAGCTTCGACCAGTGGGGCGTCGAGCTCGGCAAGGAGCTCGCCAACCGGATCACCCCCGAGCTGGTCGGCGAACCCGACCCGTCGCTGCACGACCCGAGCACCAACGCCGCCATCGCCTGGTACCGCACCCGCCGCTGACGACGCTGATACGTTCGCCCGCCATGAAGCGGGCACGGTGGGCATCTGCGTTGGCGTTCGGGTTCGTGGTGGCGGCAGCAGTGCCGGCCATCGCCGAGGACGGCGGCCGAGTGCAGCTGCAGAGCCCGGTGCGAACTCTCGACACGCGTGTCGCCGGACAGAACGCTCGAGTCACCACGAGGTCGCTCGGCTCCGGTGTGCTCAACGTCACCGTGCTCGACGCGATCGGACCCGGCACGGCGACGGTGCACCCGTGTGGCACACCGCCGGGGAACGATCCGACCTTCCGTGTGGAACGAGCCGACGTATACACCGCTCGCATCACGACTGCCGAAGGGGTGTGCATCACGTCCACGGTGCCGATTCACGTCGTCGTCGATGTGTCCGGCGCGGTCGCCTCGACACCGAGCACCTCCGGCCAGCGGCAGTACGTGCCGCTGGCCTCGCCGGTCGTCGTGTACGACGACGCCGTGGCGACGCCCGACTCCACCGTCCGGATCCCTCGGCCGCCACAGCTCTCTGCGGGTGGCAAGGCCGTCCTGTCGCTCGAAGCGCTGAACCCGAGTGCCCCAGGGTTCGTCCAGATCTTCGGCTGCGACGGTCCGGGCTCGATCGTTGCGGATCTCGGCTACAACCGGAATCGGGTGGCGAACATCGCGTTCGCCGACCTAGGCCCGGGCGAGGACATCTGCATGTTCGTCCGGAGCCCGGTCCACATGCGCGTGAAGCTGCTCGGGGAGTTGGCGACCACCGGGCCGAACGCAGCGAACCTGCCGCCGTCGTGGAGGTATACGGCGAGCGAGGTGCCCGCACCGTCCCTCCGGGCCATCACACCGGTCCGTGTGCTCGACACGCGCACGGGAGTCGGGCGTCCCGGGACGGCGAAGGTGGCACCTGACGAGGTGGTCGAGGTCGACTTCGGGTCGCTCGTGGGTTCGCTCACCACGGCGGTCGTGCTGAACGTCACGGTGACCGAGCCCGACCGGGCTGGCTTCCTCGCTGCGTGGCCGTGTGGTGGCGACCGGCCGACGGTGTCGAACCTCAACTTCGACCCGGCCGACAGCGTCCCGAATCTCGTCGTGTCGAAGCTCGGGCCCGGCGGGACCGTGTGTCTGTCCGGCATCGCAGCCATGCACCTCGTCGCCGATGTGAGCGGCACCTTCGAAGCCGATGGCGGGTTGCAGGCCGTCCCCGTGACGCCGACGCGGATCCTCGACACCCGCGCGGGGCTGGGTGCACCGGCCGGCAAGGTGGGTGCCGGCCAGACGCTGGAGCTCCAGGTGACCGGGAACGGCTTGGTGGACATCCCGTCTGCTGCGGGTGCAGTGACGCTGAACATCACGGCGACGGATGCCGTCGCACCGGGATTCCTGACGGTGTACCCGTGCGGAGCGGATCGGCCCGAGGCGTCGAACGTCAATTACCTCCCAGGCGAGTCGATCCCGAACCTCGTGATGTCGAAGCTGTCGCCGACCGGCTCGATCTGCATCTACACGCTCAGCGAGGTCGACGTGCTGGCCGACGTCGCGGCCTGGTTCGGCGTCGATGAGCCCGCTGGTCTGGTGGAGCTGCCGCCGCAGCGCATCCTGGACACGCGCATCGCGCAGGGCGTCACGACCATCACCAAGGTGCCGGGCGGCACGTTCATCAGCGTGAAGGTCGCGGGCGAGGGGGGTGTCGACGCGGATGCGGAAGCGGTGGTCGTGAACCTGACCGCGACTGCGACCGACGGCTTCGGCTTCGTGACGGCATGGCCGTGCTACCGGTCGATGCCGGTGGTGTCGAACATCAACTACGGGCCCGACGAGACGAACCCGAACCTCGCGACCGTCAAGCTCGCCGCAGACGGGACGATGTGCCTGTTCACGTCCACCGGAGCGCACCTGCTCGCGGACGTCGCCGGTTACTTCACGGCCGAACCGGTGCAGGGCCAGCAGCTCGTCCTCGGCTGAGCGCCGACAGCGGTCAGCGGGACGTCGCTCGGCTGCGGGTCGTGGTGGTCTTGCGGGCGGCCGGCGGCGGCAACGGTTTCGGCACCCGTCGGAGCACGGTGAGCGAGCGGTTGGGGACCTCGAGCACGGCGCCGGCGTCGACGTGGCGCGGGGCGAACTGCTCGGTACCGGCCCCGACGTCGCTGCTGTCGAGGTCGACCACCCAGCGCGCTGCGTACCGCGTCGGGGGCATGGTCCACGGAAGGCCGAGCTCACTTGCGTTGACGATCACGAAGAAGGTGTCGTCGCGCATCGGTGCACCGAACAGGTCGGTCGCTCGGATCGAGTCGCCGTTCATGAAGACACCGACCGATCGCGCGAAGCCGTTCTCCCAGTCGTCGTCGTTCATCTCGATGCCGTCGTAGCGGAACCACGCCATCTCGTCGATCCCGCGGATGTGCCGGCCCTGGAACCAGCGGCGGCGCCGGAACACGGGGTGCGCCTTGCGGTACGCGACGAGGCGGCGGGTCCACGCCAGGAACTCGTCGTCGACGTCGAGCCAGTCGTACCACGAGATCTCGTTGTCCTGGCAGTACGCGTTGTTGTTGCCACCCTGGGTCCGGCCGAGCTCGTCGCCGCCCGAGATCATCGGCACACCCTGGGACAGCATCAGCGTCGCCATGAAGTTGCGGCGTTGACGGTCGCGCAGATCGGCGATCTCGGGGTCGTCGGTGGGGCCCTCGACCCCGTGGTTCCAGGACCGGTTGTGCGACTCGCCGTCACGGTTTCCCTCGCCGTTGGCGGTGTTGTGCTTCTCGTTGTACGCAACGAGGTCGGCGAGCGGAAAGCCGTCGTGGCACGTGACGAAGTTGATCGACGCCGTGGGCTTGCGGGTGGCGGCCTCGTAGAGGTCGGAGCTGCCGGTGAACCGGTAGCCGAACTCGCTCAGCGTCGACGGCTGACCGCGCCACAGGTCGCGGATGGTGTCGCGGTAGCGACCGTTCCATTCGGACCAGCGGGGCGGGAAGTTCCCGACCTGGTACCCGCCATCCCCGACGTCCCAGGGCTCGGCGATCAGCTTCACCTGGGAGATCACGGGGTCCTGTTGGACGAGGTCGAAGAACGCCGACAGCCGGTCGACCGAGTACAGCTCGCGGGCGAGCGCCGAGGCGAGGTCGAAGCGGAAGCCGTCGACGTGCATCTCGACGTGCCAGTACCGCAGGCTGTCCATGATCAACTGCAGCACGTGCGGGTGGCGCATGTTCATGCTGTTGCCGGTGCCCGTGAAGTCGAGGTAGTGGCGCGGGTCACCGTCGACGAGGCGGTAGTACGCGGGGTTGTCGATGCCGCGCATCGACAACGTCGGGCCGAGGTGGTTGCCTTCGGCCGTGTGGTTGTAGACGACGTCGAGGAACACCTCGATCCCGGCCCGGTGGAGGGCCTTCACCATCGCCTTGAACTCCTGGGCCTGCCCGACCACGATCCGGTTCGAGTAGCCGTTGTGCGGCGCGAGGAACGCGACGGAGTTGTAGCCCCAGTAGTTCCGCAGCCCGAGCTCGCGCAGCCGGTGATCGTGGATGAACTGATGCACCGGCATCAGCTCGATCGCTGTGACGCCGAGGCTCACGAGGTGCTCGATGATCGCCGGGTGCGCGATCGCCGAGTAGGTGCCGCGCAGGTCGTCGGGGATGCCGGGGTGCCGCATCGTGAGGCCGCGCACGTGTGCCTCGTAGATCACGGTCTCGTGCATCGGGGTGCGTGGCGGCCGGTCGTTGCCCCAGTCGAAGAACGGGTCGCTCACTGCCGCGAGCGGGACGTGCGGAGCGCTGTCGTCGAGGTTGGGCTTGTCGGCGTCCGCCTGGTCGTAGCCGAAGCACGCCGGGGACCAGTCGACCTCGCCCTCGATCGCCTTCGCGTACGGGTCGATGAGCAGCTTCGAGGAGTTGCACCACAATCCGGCGTCGGGGTTCCAGGGGCCGTGGACACGCCAGCCGTAGTGCTGCCCGGGCCGGACGTCGGGCAGGTAGACGTGCCAGATGTGGCCGTCGATCTCGTTGACGTCGATGCGGACCTCGTCACCCCGCCCGTCGCGGGTTGGGTCACCGAACAGGCACAGCTCGACGCCCTCTGCGACCGACGAGAACAGGGCGAAGTTGGTGCCGGTGCCGTCGTAGGTGGCGCCGAGCGGTGACGGCTTGCCCACCCACGTGCGAGGTTTCCTGGCGGGCGCGTTCGCGCTCACGGTCGTTCGGGGGGCCGACGGCATCCGCCCATTCTGCCCGCGCGGCTCGTTCAGCGCGAACGGGCCGCGGTCGTGAACGAGGCATCACGGGGTCGCGTGCGGCAGAATCGGCGCTCTATGACTGCGACGACGATCGAGCGTGTTGGTGTGGTGGGCTGTGGGCTGATGGGGTCGGGCATCGCCGAGGTGTGTGCCCGCGCCGGTCTGGACGTGATGGTGCGCGAGGTGAACGAAGCCGCTGCCGAGGCGGGTCGGGCACGGCTCGTGAAGTCGCTCGATCGGGGGCTCACCGCCGGCAAGCTCAGCGAGGAGGAACGTGACGCGGCCGTCGCCCGGCTCTCGTTCACCACCGAGCTCGCCGACTTCGTCGATCGCCAGCTCGTGGTCGAGGCGGTCGTCGAGGACGAGGCGATGAAGGTCGAGATCTTTCGGGAGCTCGACCGCTTCGTCCACGCCGACGGTGCGATCCTCGCCAGCAACACGAGCTCGATCCCGATCATGAAGCTCGGCACGGCGACCCGCCGGCCCGAGCAGGTGATCGGCATCCACTTCTTCAACCCGGTGCCGGTGCTGCGGCTCGTCGAGCTGGTCACGAGCCTGATGACGAGCGACGACACGCTGCAGCGCTCGGGCACGTTCGCGACCGAGATGCTGCACAAGCGGGTCATCCGCAGCAAGGACCGGGCCGGGTTCGTGGTGAACGCACTCCTCATCCCGTACCTGCTGTCGGCGATCCGGATGATGGAGTCGGGATTCGCGTCTGCCGAAGACATCGACGTCGGCATGGTCGAGGGCTGCAGCCACCCGATGGGCCCGCTACGCCTGACCGACCTGATCGGTCTCGACACCACGCTCGCGGTCGCCGAGAGCCTCTACGAGGAGTTCAAGGAGCCGTTGTACGCTGCGCCGCCGTTGCTGTCGCGCATGGTCGATGCCGGCCTCCTCGGCCGCAAGACCGGGCGCGGCTTCTACGACTACTCGAAGTGATCGTGCACCCGTGACCGACCGTGTCGAGCGCCTCACCAACCTGCTCGCGCTACTGCTCGAGACGCGCGAGCCGCTGAGCCTGGTGCAGATCGCAGGGCAGATGGAGAGCCAGTATCCGGATGGGCAATCGGCCCGCCGGGCGGCGTTCGAACGTGACAAGGCGGCGCTCCGCGACATCGGTGTGCCGATCGAGCAGGAGATCGTTCCGGGTGGCGAGTACGCCGGACAGACCCGCTACTGGATCGATCGTGGGCGGTACGAGCTGCGCGGGCTCGAGCTCGACGACGATGAGGCGCGTGCGCTGCAGGTGGCGATGGCGGCCACTCGGCCGGGGTCGACGTCCGGTCAGGAGGCGCTGTGGAAGTTGGGCGCCGGCGCGCTCGATCGGTCGGCAGCGATCTCTGCGGTTCTGCCCGACCTGCCCGAGCTGCCGGTGCTGCGCGAGGCAGTCGCCCAGCGAGTCGCGGTCACCTTCGGCTACCGCGACGTCGCGCGTGAGGTCGACCCGTGGGGCCTGCTGCTGCGCGACGGCTTCTGGTACCTGGTGGGGTTCGACCACGCTCGCGGCGAGCGGCGTACGTACCGCATCGACCGGATCGAGGGTGAGGTGTCGATGATCGCAGGCCGCACGTTCGAGCGGCCCGACGGCTTCGACCCGCGTGACGCGTTGCCGGCCGACCCGAAACAGATCGGCGCGGTCGACGAGGTGCCGACCGCCAGGGTGCGGATCGATGCGCCGCGCGCTGCCGCTGCCGAGGCCGATCTCGGCGAGGCTCGGGTTGCGATCCGTCACCCCGATGGAGCGATCGACGTCGACGTGCCGTGCGCGAACCTGCCCGCGTTCCGCTCGTGGCTGATCGGCTTCCTGGAGCACGCCGAGGTGATCGAACCCGCTGACGTGCGTGATCACGTGATCGCGTGGCTCGAGTCGGTGGCGTCATGACGCCGCGCCCGAAGCCGCGTCCCGCCGAGGAACGGCTGCGGCGGCTGCTCGTCATGCTCCCGTGGCTGATGGAACGAGGTGAGGTGCCGGTGTCCGAGGTGGCTGCCCGCTTCGCGCTGACCGAGGACGAGGTGGTCCTCGACCTCGAACTGATCGCGATGTGCGGGCTCCCACCGTTCGTCGACGAGCTGATCGATGTGTTCGTCGACGACGGCGTGATCGTCGTCGGGGTGCCGCGTCTGTTCACGCGCCCGCTGCGTCTCAACTCGGTCGAGGCGTTCGAGCTGCTCGCATCTGGCCGAGCGGCGATGGAGTTGCCGGGGGCCGACGAGCAGGGGCCGCTGGCGCGCGGTCTCGCGAAGCTCGCGACAGCGCTCGGCGAGGACGACACCGCCGGCGTGCGGATCGACCTCGATCGGCCACCGCTCCTCGACCGGCTCGCCGCCGCGGCCACCGCCTCGGAGGAGTTGCTCATCGGGTACTGGAGCGCCTCGCGCGATGAGACGACCGAGCGCCGCATCGTCCCACGCCAGGTGTTCGCCGACCGCGGCGAGTGGTACGTCAGCGCCGACGACGACCGGTCGGGGACGGTGCGCACGTTCCGTGCGGATCGAGTGCTGAGCGCCGAAGGGACCGGCCGCATCGTTGCACCCTCGGATGCCCCGCTGCCGACGCCGGGCGCCTGGTTCGACGACGAATCGGTCCGGCGCGCCGTCATCCGGCTCGCGCCGGCAGCCCGCTGGGTGATCGAGCGCTATCCCGTCGACCAGGTCTCGCCGCCGAATCGTCGCGGATGGGTGACGGTCCGGGTGCCGGTCGCCAGCGAGCAGTGGCTGGTGCGGACGCTGCTGCGGCTCGGGCCGGACGCCGAGCTGGTGGAGCCCGCAGAATGGCGCACCGACGTGGCGGCTGCGGCAGGCCTCGTGCTCGCTCGCTACCGGCGTTCGTAGAGGTCGGCGAGGTCGGAACTGTTGGCGACGCCATGGGCGGCGAGCAGGCTCGACAGCACGGCCGCAGTGGCCCGAGCGTCGAAGAGCGCGTCGTGTGGACGGTCGTTGACCACGCCGTAGCGCTCGCAGAGGTCGCCCAGGCGGTGCGATTGCCGCCGGTCAGGGTCGAGCCGGCGCGACATCCGCAGGGTGCACAAGCGCGACGCGGGATCGAGCCTGAGGTCAGCGCGGCGCGCCGCCCGTTCGACGAACGCCCAATCGAACGAGACGTTGTGTGCGGTGAACACGGCTCCGTCGAGGCGACGGGCCAGTTCGCCGAGCACGTCGTCGAGACGGGGCGCCGATCGCAGTGATCGCCGGGTGATCCCGTGAACGCGTCGTGGACCCACGCTCTGCCATGGCCACCGCAGACGGACGAGTGACGACCACTCATCGGTCACCTGACCGCCTTCGACGGTGACGACGGCGACCTGGAGGATGCGGTGGCGACGCAGCGACAGCCCCGACGTCTCGATGTCGACCACGGCGAACCGAGGGAGCCCGAGGTCGAGCTCGATGTCGATGTCGGGCGCGACCGGCGCCGAGGAGGCGGTGTCGGTGCGATCGAGGTCCATACCGGCCACCGTAGACGGTGGGTGTGACGGGCGCCGGTGGTGCGGGGGGAGCGCGCCACCGGCTGCCGTCAGCGTCCGGGCCGGGCCGGGGGGGAGGGGGGTGACCCGGATGGTTGGGGGGAACGTGAGCCGGTTCAGCCGAGACGGCTGCCGGCCTGGCGGGCGCGGATGCCGATCGGCGCCGACACGGTGTATCCGAGCAGGTGGCGATCCTCCTCGTTCTCGCCACCCCAGAACCCGTACTCGTGGTTCTCACGGGCGAAGGTGCGACAGGGGACCCGCACCGGACAGGCGGCGCACAAGCGATTCGCCTTGGCTTCGCGACGCTCACGGGCCTGCGGGCGCTCGGCCTTGCGAGCGAAGAACAGCTCGGTCTGCCCCTTGCACATCGCGTACTCCTGCCACGGGACGCCACGGGGAACCACGAAGTCGGATTCGATGACCTCGGCAGCGGACATGGCGAACTCCTTCACAGGGGTTGGAGCGAGTCGGAGACTCGTCCTCGGCTATTTAGCACTAAAGTAGATTTAGCACTAAATACGGACCGCGGCAACCGTCTGGATGCAGAACGCGCAGGATTCGCGCAGGAACTTCTCGGTTCCCTGACGGTCCGGCCGACATGCCGGTCGGACCCTTCAGAGCAGTTCGGCAGCGAGACTCGCGACGTCGCTGCGCTCGCAGGCGGTGAGCGTGACGTGACCGAAGCACGTCTGATCGGTGAACGCGTGCGTGAGCACCGCCAGCGCGTTGTTCGTCTCGCCGAGATAGGGAGCGTCGATCTGGCTCGTGTCGCCGGTGAAGACGACCTTGGTTCCGTCTCCCACGCGCGTGAGGATCGTTCGCAGGGTCGTCGGCTCGAGGTTCTGGGCCTCGTCGATCACCACCATCTGGCGGTGCAGTGAGCGACCACGCAAGAAGGTCACCGACTCCAACGACAGTTGGCCACGCGCGGTGAGCTCCTCGATCAACCTGCGGGCGTCACGGCTGCTGGATCGGTCGGTCAGGGCGACGATCGCGTCGTGGATCGCGGACATCCATGGATCGAGCTTCTCGTCGAGACCACCGGGCAGGAAGCCGACATCGGCGCGACCGACAGGGACGAGTGGACGGTAGACGGCGACGCGTTCGTAGCGCTGGTGCTCGACGACCTGCTCGAGCGCCGCGGCGATCGCGAGGATGGTCTTGCCGGTCCCGGCGCGCCCGTCGAGCGCCACGACAGCGATGTCGGGGTCGAGCAGGAGTTCGAGCGCGAACCGCTGTTCCTTGTTGCGTGGGCGCAGGCCCCACGGTTCGGGTACGGCGTGAGCGAGCAGGACGAGTTCGTCGCCGACCCGGCGACTCAATGCAGACTGCGACCCGGCACGCAGCACCGCGAACTCGTTCTCCGTCAGCGTGTCGGACGCGGCGACAGCGGTGGCCTCCACGGCCCCGGCGGCATAGAGGCAGTCGATCACCTCGTACGGTGCCTCGAGCACCGACCAACCGACGGGTCGCTCGTCGCGCCGACGCTTGGTGGGTTCGTGCGGTGCCGCGTCGACGCCGAGGTGGGCTGCCTTGATCCGTAGCCCTGCGTCGTTCGAGAGCATGAGCGTGCGGCCGATCTCGGACTGCCCGAGCGCCGCACCGATGATGCGGTTGTCGGGCACTGCTGGGTCGAGCCCGTGCTCGATGAGACGGTGCTTCTGGATCCCGTTGATCTCGATCTGGACGGTGCCGGAGCCGACTGCGACGGGGCGCACCAGGGACCCACCGTGCTTGGTCCGGAGTTCCTCGATCGCGCGAAGAGCTGTGCGGGCCGACCGCCCGACGTCGTCGGCGCGGGTCTTCAGGCTGTCGAGCTCTTCGACGACGATCAGCGGAATCACCAGCGCCGCATCCTCGAAGGTGCTCAGGCAGTGCGGATCGGCGACCAGTACCGACGTGTCGATGACGACCCTGAGCAGTGCCAGTTCCGATGCTGTCACCTCCTCCCGCTGGTCGCTCGGCTCGATCGGGTCGAGCACCGCTTCGGGGGAGAAGAGGTCGGTCACGGGAACCTCAGACAGCTCGGTGGACGGATGGTTCGTCCAGTGGATCCTGGCGGGTGGTGGGATGGCCCAACAACGACGCTTTGTCTACCGCAGGTGGCACAGAGCTTGGTGGATGCAGCGCTCGACCCGGCGTAGCGTCGACCGAGATGGCGACCGCGACGTTCGATCCGACCCCCCGTGACGGCCTGGATCCCTCGTGCGTCTTCTGTCGGGTGATCGATGGCGTCGAGGGAGCGCACCTCGTCGCGCGCGACGACGTTGCGATGGCCTTCCTCGACCGCTCGCCGCTGTTCCCGGGACACACGCTCGTGGTACCCACTCGGCATGCCGTGACACTCACCGATCTGCGCGCCGATGAGCTCGGGCCGTTCTTCGAGCGCGTGCAACGCGTGAGCGCTGCGATCGTCGTCGCACTCGAGGCCGGCGGCACCTTCGTCGCCAACAACAACATCGTGAGCCAGAGCGTCGGGCACCTCCACGTTCATGTGGTGCCGCGGAGTCGCGGCGACGGCCTCAAGGGCTTCTTCTGGCCGCGTCGCCGATACGCAGAGGGCGAAGCGGAAGATGTCGCCGCGCGTTTGCGTCTCGCGTTCGACGCGATCGGCGAGTGATGACCGCGCCGCTGAATCGACGAACTCGAACCTAGTTGCAAATGCAACGATCTGGGTAGTTGCATCGATGTAGTTTGCAGCGTTTGATGATGAGTGCGCCATCGGCGCCGGGAGGCGGAATTCCCGTGTCCCGATCCCTACCAGACACACCGTCATCACTCCCACGGGTAACCGCCCGTGAACTCAAAGGAAGACCATGACCAAGGCTGAACTCATCGATGCAGTTGCAGACGCCGCTGGCGTGTCCAAGGCTGACGCGGAGCGCACGATTGGTGCCTTCTTCGACACCGTGGTCGCCAAGACCAAGAAGGGCGACAAGGTCGCTTGGCCGGGCTTCGGCTCGTTCAGCACCACCAAGCGTCCTGCTCGCACCGGCCGCAACCCGCAGACCGGTGCTCCCGTGAAGATCGCGGCTTCGACCGCGATGAAGTTCACGGCCAGCTCCACTCTGAAGTCAACGCTCAACGGGAAGAAGTGAGGCCACCAATGGCTGCAAAGAAGGCTCCGGCCAAGAAGGCTCCGGCCAAGAAGGCTGCTGCGAAGAAGGCTCCGGCCAAGAAGGCGGCACCCGCCAAGAAGGCCGCTCCGGCCAAGAAGGCTGCTGCGAAGAAGGCTCCGGCCAAGAAGGCGGCACCCGCCAAGAAGGCCGCTCCGGCCAAGAAGGCGGCTCCGGCCAAGAAGGCTGCTGCGAAGAAGGCTCCGGCCAAGAAGGCGGCACCGGCCAAGAAGGCCGCTCCGGCCAAGAAGGCCGCACCCGCCAAGAAGGCCGCTCCGGCCAAGAAGGCTGCTGCGAAGAAGGCTCCGGCCAAGAAGGCAACCAAGAAGTGAGCTGACGCTCGGACATCGACGAAGGGGCGGGCTTCGGCACCGCCCCTTTGTCGCGTCTACGGCCCGATCAGACGTCGGTGATCGCGGCGAACGCCTCGACGGCAGCGAGACCGTGCGGAGCACCGAGACCCGCGAGGCGGGTCTGGATCCGTACCCGGAACGCGTCGAGCTCGCCTGCATGCGCAGCCTTCATCGTCGACTCGAACTGGCTCTCGTGTGCTTCGAGCGCGGCCAGCTTGTGGTCGACCCAACCCGTGACGTTCTCGATGTGGTGCACCACATCGGCCTCCCACAGCAGGATCGCGTCGGGCCGATGGTGAGGCAACCCGTGCTCGGGGAAGAAGTGCGGGTCGCGGGCAGCGACCACGCCGTCGCACGCCAACAGGCCGGCGTGGCGATGGTCGGGGTGAAGGCGATACCGCTTCCACGGGTCGTGGCCGAGCACGACGTCGGGTCGGAGCTCTCGGATCACCCGCGCCACCCGGCTTCGGGCTTCGATGCTGCTGTCGAGTTCACCGTCGACGTATCCGAGAAACACGACCTCACCGGCGCGATCCCCGGCCAGGCGAAGTGCAGCCTCGCGCTGCTCGTCCTGCCGCCGGCGCACGAGCGCTGCGGTGTCCGCAGCCGCATCCCACGTGCCCTTGGAGCCGTCGGTGCAGATGAGGTGGTGGACGACGCATCCGGCAGCCGCCCACTTGGCGAGCGTCGCGCCGGCTCCGAACTCGACGTCGTCGGGATGTGCCCCGATCGCGAGTGCGATGCGCGGCGTGGCGAGATCGAGCGTGACCGACCGCTCCTCGATCGCCGGCTGCCCAGGTTCGTTCGCGCTCACGGTCGGCCCTGCGGGATGTGGAACCCGGCCAGCGCGAGCGCGGCGGCGACCTCGGGATGACGGCAGTCGGCGATGGTGTCGACGTCGATCGAGAGGCGCGGATCGCTCCGAACGCTCACCGCCACCCCGGATCGCAGCGCGGCGGCGAGATGTCGATCGAAGCTGCCGCCCCCGTACTCGGCCGGGAGGTGCACCCGGCACGGCCGGCTCAGCACGTTCGTGCCGTCGCCCCGGCGGTCGGGGACGAGCACGACCGTGTCGGCGCGAGGGACCGAGGCGAGCGCGCCCGGTAGCGGAAGATCGCCATGGGCGACGATGACGTGGTCGTAGCCCTTGCCGGCGACGGTCTCGATGCCGTGGTCGATCGCGCCGTTGAGGCCGAGCCCCGGCCCCCACAGCACCGACGCGCCACGCGACTCTGCCCAGGCGGCCACCTCGTCGTTGTCGCACGCGATGAACACCGGCAGCGGCGCCGAGGCAGCGAGGACGCCATCGGCCATCCATCGGGCGAGCGACTCGCGCTGCGCGTCGGGGAGGATCGGCGCAAGCCGCTTCTTCGCTGCGCTGAACGCCTTGACCGGAACGAGGACCGCCGTGTGCACTGCGGTGCACGTTATTCGCGCCGCCGGCCGTTCGACGGCTCGTCGGCCGCGCGTACGCTCGCGAACCATGGGGCGTTCGTCGGAGATCAGGGTCGCAGTCATCGGTGCCGGGTCGTGGGGGACGACGGTGGCTGCACTTGCGAGCGTCAACACGCCCACCGTGCTGTGGGCGCGGCGCGAGGCACTCGCCGATCAGATCAACAACGCGCACGTGAACGCGGACTATCTCCCGTCGTTCACGCTGCCCCGTGACCTGCGTGCGACCGCGTCGATCGAGGAGGCGGTGGCCGACGCCGACGTGGTGGTGATGGCGGTGCCGTCGCACGGCTTCCGCGCCGTTGCACGTGAGGTGGGGGTGTTCCTCCGCCCATGGGTCCCGGTGGTGAGTCTCTCGAAGGGCATCGAGCGCGAGACGCTGATGCGGATGACCGAGGTCGCGGCTGACGAGATGCCGGGTCGGCCGGTGGGTGTGATGACCGGCCCCAACCTCGCGAAGGAGATCTTGGCCGGGCAGCCGGCGGCGAGCGTGGTGGCGATCCCCGATGCCACGATCGCTGCCGAGTTGCAGCGCATCCTCACCCAGCCCAGCCTGCGCGTGTACACCAACCCCGATGTCGTCGGGTGCGAGGTGGCGGGCACGGTCAAGAACGTGATCGCGATCGCCGCCGGGATGGCCGAAGGGATGGGCTTCGGCGACAACACGCGGGCGACGTTGATCACCCGTGGCCTCGCCGAGATGTCGAGGCTGGGGGTGGCGATGGGCGGTGACACCCTGACGTTCGCCGGCCTTGCCGGGATGGGCGACCTGATCGCGACGTGCTCGTCGAAGCAGAGCCGGAACAACTCCGTCGGGCTGGCGCTCGGCGAGGGCAAGACCATCGAGGAGATCCTCGGGGCGATGACGATGGTGGCCGAGGGCGTGAAGAGTTCGCCCAGCGTCCTCGACCTCGCTCGCCGGTACGGTGTCGACATGCCGATCACCGAGCAGGTCGTCGCCGTGTGTCACGAGGGGCGCACCGCGCGCGAGGCCCTGGCGGCCCTCATGTCGCGCACCAGCAAGAGCGAGCTCGGCTGACCGGCATGATCACGACGGGAGTGCTCGGACAGCCGTGGCGCGCCTCGGTGGCGCCTTGGGGTGCGATCGAACCGTGGCCGGGTGCGACGGTCGCAGCGGGCCGTCTCGACTGGTTCGTCGCCGCCGATGATCGGTGGCACATCCCCGCCGACGAGGCCACGGTGCGCCAGGTTCGCGTCGAGGGCACCGCAGTCGTCGAGACGCGGGTGCGGGTCCCGCGCGGCGACGTCGTGCAGACGGTGTACTCCGTCGCGGACCACGGCGGGATGACCGTCGTCGAGGTGTTCAACGAGTCGACCTTGCCGGTCGCGGTGGCGTTCAGTCATCGCGACGTGCTCACCGAACGGCCGATCGTCGACGTGCCGATCGAAGGCATCGATCTGCCGGCTGGGGCCTTCGCGTTGCCGCTCGGCCACCAGGCGTCGTTCCGAATCGCGATCCCGCACCAGCCGGCGGCTGCCGCAGCGCTGCCGTCGGGCGTGCCGACAGCGAAGCAGGTCGCTCGCGGCTGGCTCGCGATCACCGACCGGGCCAGCCGGATGGTGCTGCCCGACGGTGCGCTGGGCGCGTCGGCGGCCGAGCAGGTCACCGCCGAGCGGTGCGAGGTGGCGCTCGGCAACATCGCGAACGCCGCCGACGACCCCGTGGCGTACGCCGTCGGGCTGGGCGAACTCGTCCGGATGGGTGAGGCACCCGACCCGTGGCTCCCCGAACTGGTCGACGCAGTCGAAGCCCTCGGGAGCGCGCCGGGATGGGAGGCAGACGCTGCGTTGATGGCGGCCGATCGTGTCCTAGCGGCAGCCGACGAGGGCCGCGCCCGGCGCGACCTCGCCCGCATCGTCGCCGGCCGCCGCGCGTCCGCTCGGCCGACCACGCCGCCGGCGGGCGTGCTGGCGATCGCCTGGCTCGAGCAACGGCTCGCACATGGTGAGGCGCTGCTGCCCGACGGGTTCCCCGACGACTGGTTGGGCCGGCCGATCGAGGTCTATGGCGTGCCCACCCGCACCGGGTCGAGCGTTTCGTACGCCGTGCGGTGGCACGGCGCCCGCCCTGCGGTGCTCTGGGAGCAGAGCGGCCCACCGGTCGAGTTGGTCGCTCCGGCCGCCGCACCCGGGTGGCGGACGCTCGAACAGAAGGGCGAGGCACTCTGGCCCGAGCCCGCTCGGGCGCAATGAGCGCTGCGCCGCTCACGCCGACATCCACGTCCACCACGTTCGCCCCGTTCCGCTCCCGCGACTTCCGTCTCGTCTGGACGGGTTCGCTCGTCTCCAACATCGGGACGTGGATGGAGACCGTCGCGATCGGCTACTACGTCGCCGACACCACCGGTAAGAACAGTTGGTCGGCGATCGTCGTCGCCGCCGGGCTCCTGCCGAGCGGCATCATCGGCCCGATCGGATCGGCGATGGCCGACCGCCTCGACCGACGCAGGGTGATCCTCCTCGGCAACCTCCTCGCCGGGATCATCGCGGCGATCGTCGCGGTGTTGGTGAGCAGTGGCTCGGCGTCGCCGGGCGCCCTTGCGCTGCTGAGCTTGCTGGCCGGGGTGACCTTCGCGTTCTTCTTCCCCGCCTACCAGACCGTGATCCCCGAGCTGGTCCCCCGCGAGCACCTCGTCGCTGCGATCGGTCTGGCCAACGCCCAGTGGAACCTCGGGCGCGTGCTCGGCCCGGCGTGCGCGGCGCTGGCGATCTGGCTCGGTGGGATCGGCGCCGCGCTGTGGGTGAACGCGGCGAGCTTCGGCGCGGTGATGATCGCGGTGTCGCTCGCCGGGGTCAGCGCCCGTCGAGGGGAGCGACGTCCGGTGTTCGCCGCAGTGGCCGACGGTTTGCGGTTCGCCCGGGCCTCGTCCGCGATGCGCGACATGCTCACGTTGATGGTGCCCACGCTGCTGATCGCGGCGCCGTTCATCGCGTTCGTCGCACAGATGGCCACCAACGTCCACGGCGGCGAGGAGGGCGCGACGTCACTGCTCACCACGGCGCAAGGCGTTGGTGGAGTCGCGGCTGCGGTACTGCTCGGGGTGTTCACCAAGCGGCTCGGCACGGCGCGGCTGTTGGCGATGTCGGTGGTGTCGCTCGGCCCGGCGCTCGTGCTCTACGGCGCTGCGCCCGGCCTGTGGTCGGCTGCGGCTGCGCTCGTCGGCGTCGGGTTCACGTATGGGCTCGCGTTCACGTCGTTCAACAGCGTCGCCCAGCTCGCCGCGCCCGATGCGATGCGCGGGCGCGTGCTCGCTGTGAACTCGATGGTGATGGGCATCGGCTACCCGGTCGGCGTGCTGCTGTCAGGCCCGCTCGCCGACGTCGTCGGGCTCCGCGAGGTGACCGTCGGATCGGGGGCGCTGATCGGCGTGTGGGGGCTGGCGCGCTACCGAGCCACGCTCCTCCCCGGTTCCTGATCCGAGTCACCCGGCCGGCTGGCGCCTCCGGGTCGAACGCCGCTTCGGTTCGGGTGCCTCGTCGCCGCTGCTCATCGCGCCGCCCATCGGCATGAACGGGAAGAACGGAGCGCGACCTGAGCGAGCCGCTGCCGCCGCTGCGGTGGCACCCGCGGCACCGAGCGCCGCAGCGTTGCGGCCGGGCGGGTCGACGACGATCGGCACCGTCGGCGGAACCGGCGGATCGTCCGCGCCGGCCACGTGGTTCGCGGGCGGGAACTCAGCGGGCGGGAATTCTGCGGGTGGGTCGTACGCGGGTGGGACGTAGGCCATCGGTTCGAGTGGGTCGACGGGCGGACCCGTCCACGGCGCCGGGGTGAACGGCTCGAACGGAGCCGACGTGTCGGGCTCGGGCTCGAACGGGAGGTCGGCGGGCGGATCGAATTCCGGCGGTTGCCACGTCGGCACCTGCGGGCTCTCGATGGTGATCGTGTTGCCGTCGCCGTTCACCACGATCGAGATGCCGGACCCGAACAGCCCCGAGCCGGGCGCACCGGTGCCGGGCGGGACCGAGCCGTCCGGCCCGGGTGTGCCGGGCGTGGCCGGCGGGGCTGTGATCGGCGACAGGTCCCCCTCGCCGGCGCCGAGATCGACAGGCGACGTCGCGAGGTGCGAGAGATCGACGGGTCTACCGAGGTCGGGCCACGCCACCTGTGTCGGGTCGATCGCGAGTCGATCGTCGGCCGACGCCACGGGGCCGATCGCGTTGACGGCGCCCAACGCAGCCGTCGCCGTGTCAACCCTCGTGTCGAGGGTGGCTGCGATTCCGGTCGCGCCGTCGGCGAGCCACGCCGACCAGATCTCGTCGATGAGGGAGAGCGTCGTGGTGCGCTGCGAGTCGAGCGCGTCCTCGATCAGTCGCAGCAGTGCCCGATCGGCGACGTCGATGTCGGTGCCG
This sequence comes from Ilumatobacteraceae bacterium, assembly GCA_022843125.1. GTDB lineage: Bacteria > Actinomycetota > Acidimicrobiia > Acidimicrobiales > Ilumatobacteraceae > Ilumatobacter. Next base: position 3,323 of record JALHOG010000020.1, on the reverse strand, counting down.
AAGTCGACGAGCGCGGCGGCGATCCGGCGGCAATCGGCCACGGTCGTCGCGAGGTAGCCGGCAGCGCCGGTCCAGAGCGACCAGACGCTCGCGAACCGTGCCGCTGCCTCGCCGGTGTGATGCTCGGTCACCATCGCTGCCGCGACGTCCAGCACCGATGCGAGATCCTCCACGATGTCGGCAGTCGCGGCCCAGCCGTCAGCGGCGATGCGCAGCGCGTCGCCGTCGCCGTCGGGCCACCAGATCCCGAGCGCCTCGAGCTCGGCGGCGAACATCGCGGACGCGCTCACGGCGGCGTCATCCCCGGCGTCATCCCCGGCGTCATCGGCGCGTTCGTCGTGTCAACGAGCTCGTACGAGCGGGCGACGGCGCGGAGGGCGGCGGCGATTCGCACCAGGCCCGTGCCGAGCGCGTCGATGTTGGTCAGCACGGCCAACCCGGCGTCCTGATAGGCGGTGCCGAAACGGGTACCGACGCTGTCGCCGCCCCAGCACGGGCCCAGCGTCTCGAGTCGGGCGATCAGGGTGGCGGCGACGTCGGCCAGCGCATCGGCGTTCACGTCGAACACGCCGGCCGCCCCCGAGAGGGCGGCCGGCGAGACGTCGAAACCGTCGGCAACGGTCAGTTCGACGGACCTGTCGGCGCGAAGGTCAGCCGTCATCCCCAGCAGGCGGCGTTGGCCGACTCGGTCTGCCGATAGCCGTCGTGGGCCTGGCCCAGCAGCTGGCTGATCTGGGCGAGCACGGCGTTCAGATCGGCGGCGGTGGTGTCCCAGCGTCGTTGCAGCGTCTGGTAGTCGGACGACGCACCGCCGTCCCAGGAGGCGACGAGCGGGGCGAGGAACTGGCGAAGGTCGCCGAGCTGGGACTCGATACGGCCGACGGTGTTGGCGACGTCGGCCTGGGCCTGCATGACGGTGCCGAACGAGACGGTGATGCCGGTTGCAACGGACATGGTGATTGGTCCTTTCGTGGAATGTGGGAGAACGGTCGTGTGGTTCGGAGGGTGTTCAGAGCGAGCCGGCGGTGCGAGCCATCTGGGCGGCGACCGCGTCCTCGTTGGTCTGGTAGCGGGTGGCGTTCTGGCCGAGACCCAAGGAGATCTCGGCCAGCACCTGGCGGAGCCTCTGGGCGTCGGTCGTCCACCGCTCGTGGAGCGAGAGGTACGCCGTCGCAGCGGAGCCCCGCCACGTGCTCGTCACCGGCTGGATGCGGTTGTCGAGCGCTCGCAGCTCGGCGTCGATGGCGTTCGCCACCTCGTCGACTCGGCGGGCGGCGACGTCCATCGTGGCGACTTCGGTCTGGAAGGACGAGGTGATCGGCATGGGAAGTACTCCTGTCGGATGAGGTTGCGGTTCGAGTGCCACTGAACCCGACGAATCGCCGCCCGGGTATCGGCAGAACTACCGGTTCGTGCCAGCGAGGATCGCCACGCCCCGAAAGGGGTAGTTCTGCCGAGAGCCGTGCCTGGTAGAGGGCAACTACCATTCGCGGGTGATGCAGGTCGACGCCGAGCGCACTCCCGAGCGACTGACCGACGCGACCGCCGAGCGGTTCGCGGCGAAGGTCTCCGAGCTCCGACACCACATCGGCACCGTGATCAAGGGCAAGCCCGACGTGATCGAGTTGGCGGTGACCTGCTTTCTCGCCGAGGGCCACCTCCTCGTCGAGGACGTTCCCGGGGTCGGCAAGACCCAGCTGGCACGGTCGCTCGCGGCGTCGGTCGCGGCGTCGTGGCAACGCATCCAGTTCACCCCCGACCTGCTGCCGAGCGACGTCACCGGCATCACGATCTACCGGCAGCACTCAGGCGAGTTCGAGTTCCACCCCGGCCCCGTCTTCGCCAACATCGTCCTTGCCGACGAGATCAATCGGGCATCGCCGCGCACCCAATCGGCGCTGCTCGAGGTGATGGAGGAGCGGCAGGTCACCATCGATGGCGTGGCGCGCCCCGTGCCGCGCCCGTTCATCGTGATCGCCACCCAGAACCCGATCGACATGGACGGTACCTATCCGCTCCCCGAGGCCCAGCTCGACCGGTTCCTCATGCGCACGTCGATCGGCTATCCGGATCTCGCCAGCGAGATGGAGATCGTCGCCGCCTCGAACGGTCGTACCGTGTCGGAACGTCTCGGACCCGTGCTCTCGGCTGACGAGGCCGATGCCATGGCGTCGATGGTGCACCGCGTCCACGCCGCGCACGAGGTGCTCGAGTACCTCGTGCGCATCGTCGCTGCCACCCGCCACGTCCCTGAGATCAGGCTGCCGGTCAGCCCGCGTGGTTCGGTCGGACTGCTTCGCGCCGCCCGTGCTCGCGCGCTCGGTCACGGACGTTCGTTCATCACGCCGGGCGACGTCAAGGCCCTCGCGCTCCCGGTGCTCGCACACCGCATCGTCCTCACCCCTGACGCGCTGCTCGCCGGAGCGACTGCGGAGGCCGTGCTCGACCGTGCGGTCGACTCGGTACCCGTGCCGCACGAGCGAACGGCGCTCGCACCCCCGTCCCGGCCATGAGTGGGGCCCGCCCAGCGCTGACGCCGACCGGGCAGGCGGTCGCCGCGCTCGCGGTCGTCCTCAGCCCGCTCGGCTGGGCACTCGGATACCAGTTGCTCACCGTCCTGGCCGCGATGTTCGCGATCTCGGTCGCCGTGGGATGGGTCGCGACCCTGGTGCTGCCGCGACTCGACGTCGAGCGCTCGATCGAGCCCAGGCGTGTCGAGCGCGGCAACCCCGCGCTCGGCCTGCTCGCCGTCCGCAACGCGGGCGCCCGTCGGAGCCGGGCGTGTGAAGCGGTCGAGTCGATCGTCGCTCGCAGCGGACCGCCTGCCGGCGCCGGCCCGGGCACGAACGTCACGGTGGCGGTGCCCTCGCTCCGACCCGGGCGGTCGGTGTCGGTGCCGTACCGGCTGCCCACCCATCGCAGGGGCACGCTGCAGGTCGGCCCGCTGGCGATCGAACGGCGTGACGCGCTCGGGTTGTGGCACGCTCGACGGCCGGTCGGCGATGTGGTCACCGTGCTCGTGCAACCACACGTCATTGCGCTCGACCCTCGTCCCGCCGGGCGGGCGCGACATCTCGACGGTCCTGTGTCCGAACAGGCGTTGCGCGGAACCCAGACCTTCCATTCGCTCCGCGAGTACACGCCGGGCGACGACATCCGACGTATCCACTGGCGCAGCACGGCGCGAACCGGAACGCTGATGATGCGCGAACACGTCGACACGAGCCAACCGTCGACCGTCGTGGTCCTCGATCTGCGCGCGTCGCGGTTCGCCGGTGACGGATTCGAGGAGGCGGTGGACGTGGCGGCGTCGGTCGTCGGAC
>JALHOG010000019.1 GCA_022843125.1 Ilumatobacteraceae bacterium | reverse complement strand
CGCTTCGTGGGCGAGCACGCCGTGGGTGGTGGCGCGCCGCCACTGGTCGCGGGCGCCGGCGCCGATGCCGCCGGCGAGCGCCGAGCTGCGCACACCTGCGTTCAGCGCGATCGCGCCGGCGTCGTCGAGCGCAGGTGTGCCGACGACCGACTGGGTGTCGAGCTGGAGCGCGGCGACGAAGCCGGCTGCGTCACGAGCGGCTTCGAACTGGCCGACGGCTCGCAGTGCGCGGCCGGCGAGCCCGGTGCTGTTGGCGTTGGGACTCGCGGTGGGCCCCGCACCACCGAAGCCGCCGGACGCGTCCTGCGCTTCGAGCAGCCACCCCGTTGCGGCATCGAGCGCAGCCTCGACCACCGGCGTCGAACTGACGGCGAGCAGCGCCTTGACGGCGAGCGCAGTCGCATCGGTGTCGCTCTCGTCGTCGGCCTCGCAGCCACGGGTCGTGTCATAACTGAGCCGGAACGCACCGGCTGGGCACTGCTGCGCGAGCAGGAACTCGACCGCTGACGCCGGCGCGCCGCCGTCGGTCATCGCGAGCCCCATGATGTTGAACGCCTGCCCGAACCCGTTGCTGAAGTCGCCGAAGGTCGACACGTCGGAGAACCGCCCGGCGAAGATCCCCGTGTCGCCGATCGCACTGCGCGACAGCGCTTCGAGGTCGAACCCACCGACGGCGGTGACGTCCTCGCCGAGGAGTCCGAGTGCGTAGATCGACTTGCCGATCGGGCCGGCGTACGCGCTGCCGGTATCGCCGAAGGCCTCACCCGTGATGTAGTCGCCCAGAGCTGGAGCGAAGGCATCGACCGCCCCTGTGGAAGCGGCGCCGTCGCTGCGTCCACCGGCGTGGAGCGCGATCACGGCATCGAGCGTGAGACCCCAGTCGGTCCCGCCGAACGTGCTCGGCAGGCTGCCGCCGTTGTCGGCGAGCTCGGCTTCGATCCAGCTCAGTGCGTCGGCGGGTGGGGACGCGGCGGCACCGGCAAGGGATGACCAGGGGGGGATCGAGATGCTCGCGGCGGCCAGAGCGGCCACCAGGAGCAGGCGGGAAGAGCGCATGTTCGTGAACCTCGCATGAACACGGCCGGCGGCGACGAATGGACGCGTAGCGGGAAGCGAGGCGCACACCCGCTGCCGCAGACCTCGACGGCTGTAGGGATATGTCAGCCACGTCCGGTATTCCGGCTGGCCTGCGCGAGCGCAGGCTTCACGGTTGCGGGTCAGCGCCGGAATCACACCGGCTTCCCCATCAATGGCGCTTGCACCATAGGCCTTCGGCGCGCTCGAACGCAATGTCACACATGGCACGGGCGCAGGCGGTGTGGAAGTCGGTGGAGCGGGGTCGGCCTCCGGCAGTACGGTCCGCGGCGGTGGAGGAACGGCGCGCGAACCGAATGGTCCTGGGGGCCGTATCGAGGGGCATGAGCGCGACCCTGCACGCGATCGACCATGACGCCGGCGCGTGGCCCGGACGGCGGCTCCACGGCCGCGGCCGCGAGCTCACCGTTGCGGCCGCATGGCTCGACGGCTTGACGCTGCACCCGGGCGCGGCGCTGGTCGTCTCCGGCGTCGCAGGCATCGGCAAGTCGGCGCTGTTCGAAGCGATCGCGGCCCGAGCCGACGACGCCGGCTGCAGTGTGGTCCGCGCCCGTGCAGTGCCCGGCGAGCAGAGCCGACCGCTCGGTGCTCTCGTCGACGCTATGTCGATCGTGCCGGCCACCGGACCCTCGCAGGACCAGACCGTGCGGATGTCGGCCGCGACCGGTCACGAGTTCGCGGTGCTGGAACGGGTGTTGGACGTGATCGAGCGCTCGGCCGCTGGGCGCCCGGTGTGCCTCCTCGTCGACGACCTCCACTGGGCAGACGTGGCGACACTGCGGAGCATCCGGCTGATCGCATCCCGTCTCGGCCACACCGGTGGGGGGATCGCCGTCAGCGCCCGTCCCGTACCTCCGGGTCATCCGCTCCGCTCCACGCTCGCCGAGCTCGCCGAGCGGACGCCGACCACCACGATCGACCTCCATCCCCTGTCACCACGAGCGGCCCTCGCGGTCGCCCGCGATCACCAATCGGACTCGGTCGACCTCCGTGCGATCGTCCGCGAGGCCCACGGCAATCCACTGCTCGTCGAGTCGTTGCTGCGCACGCGGCACTCGGGTCACGGCGTGGGCGACGACGCGATCGCCGCCGCCTGCTCGGTGGTCGGCCCCGAGTGCCATGAGCTGCTGACCGTCGCGGCGCTGCTCGGCAACCGGATCGAGCCCGGACTGCTCGGCCAGCTCGCCGACGTGTCGCCGATCGCTGTCCGCCGCGCGCTCGACGACGCGTCGGTCGCCGGTGTCGTGTCGCTCGACCCAGAGCCCACGTTCCGTCACGACCTCTACCGCGAGCACCTGTACGCGGCGGTGACACCGGGGGTGCGGCGTGCGCTCCACGTCGCAGCGGCTCGCCTGCTGACGCGTCTCGGCAGGCCGTCCACCGAGATCGCCGAGCACTACCGGTGCGGGGCCGACGTCGGAGATCTCGACGCGATCGAGGCGCTCCACCGCGCGGCGCTGGAGGTCGCCCGCACGTCGCCGGGTTCGGCGTTGCCGCTGTTCGATGCCGCCCTCGCCCTGCACGGCGGGCTCGCGCCCGACCCTGAGCTGCTCGCCGACCAGATGCAGGCGCTGGCGTGGTCGGGTGACGTCATCCGGGCCGAGGCCCTGGGCGAGCTGCTGCTCACGCAGACGCTGGCACCGAAGGTCCGCTACCGGGTCCACCACGAGCTCGCGTTCGTGGCGTTCGTGAGCGGCGATGTGACCACCACGATCGAACACCTCGATCGCGCCCTGCCGTTCGCTCCCTCCGATGCGCTGCGCTCACGCACGCTCGCCGAGCGGTCGCTCGCCGTGTTCGCGAGCGCCGATCTCCCCCGTGCCGAGTGCGACGCGGCCGAATCGCTCGCCGACGCTCAGCGCAGCGGCGACGTGCCCGCGATGTCACTGGCGACCTCGGTGCTCGCGTTCACATCCCTGATGCGCGGCGACCTCGCGGCGGCGCGGCGCCACGCCACCCGGCTCGAGGTCTGGTCGACCGGTTCCCTGGCCAACGAGGCGGTCGTGTATCAGCCGATGTTCTTCGCGCTCCTCGTGGCGTTCGAAGGCCACGACGCCGAGGCCTTCTCACGTGTCGCACGTGCCGGGCGTCGGCTCGCCGACCAGAGCTCGACCGTGTGGGCCGTGCCGCTGTTCGACGCGCTCGACGCGTTCGACGCCCTCCGCGGCGGGCGGCTCGACGAGGTGGTCGCGTCGGCGACGGCCGGCGTCGAGCTGTCGTCGGAGGCCAACGCGTTCGCCGCTGCCGGATGGTGCCTCGGGCTCTGGGCCCAGGCCGAGGTGCTCCGCGGCGACCTCGACATGGCGACCCAGCTGACCGAACGTGCCGAAGCGGAATACGGCGGGCCGCAGAGCAAGTTCGGGCCCGAACAGGTGGCGCTCGCACGCGCCGCCCTGCTGGAACGGGCCGGCGACCGTGCCGCTGCCCACCGGCACCTCCTCGACACCTGGCTGGTGTTCGACGCCACCGGGTTCCACATGCCGCTGGCGTGGATCGCCCCGGCGCTCGCCCGACTCGCCGCGCTCACCGGTGATCCGACGACCGCGTCCACCGTCGCCGACCGCACCAGCGCCCTGGCAGCGACGACGGGGCTCGCCACCGTGGGCGCCGCAGCCGTTCATGCGTCTGCATGGGCAGCGCACGACGTCCTCGGCATGAGGCGTGCCGTGGCCGCGTTCGATGCAGCGGGCATGCCGCTCGCCGCTGCTCTCGCCAGTCGAGACGCGTACCAGCTCGCCGCCGCCGCAGCGGATCCCGACGCGGGCACGCTCCTCGCCGATGCGGAACGACGCCTGATCGCGATCGGGGCCGCCGGCGAGGTGGAACTGCTGCGTACCACGAGCGATGTGCGGGCGGACGTTCCTCGGACCGAGGCGCGCCCGGTCACCGGATGGGACGCCCTCACGCACGCGCAGCGTCGTGTGGCGGCGCTCGTGTCCGAAGGCCGCTCCAACCCGGAGATCGCCGAGACGCTCTACGTGTCGCGCCGGACGGTCGAATCGCACGTCGCCGCGATCCTGCGGACGATGGGTGTGCGCACCCGCGCCGAGTTGATCGTCGAGCTGTACCGCTCGGCACCGCTCGCCCGCTGAGCACCCGCCGTCCGACGCCGCGTTTCCGTATAGGTACGGATTCGCCAGAGCTCCGATTTCGTCACGCTGCTCCACATGCTCGCAGCACTCCGTGGCCACTTCTCCCCCCGCCGGGCCCTGGCCGGCACGGCAGCGATCGGCGTGATCGCCGCCGCCGTGGTCGTCGTCAGCGTGGTCGACGAGTCGACCGACTCGTCGATCGTCCCGGACGCGCTCGGCGCGAACGTCCCGTCGGCGTTCGCGCTCGACGACGCCATCGACTTCTCGCAGCCACTGGCCGACGACTCGCGCCGCGGCACCTACCTCGGCGAGCTCGACGACGACCCCGACGTGTTCGTCGCGATCACGACCGACGAGGGGCTCGTGCGTGTGTACGTGTGCGACGGTGACACGTTCGGGCACTGGTTCAGCGGCGAGGTCTACGGCAACTCGTTCGACCTCGTGCACCCCTCCGGCGCGCGGGTGTCGGGCGCCCTGTCGAACGGGCGGGCGGTCGGCCGCTACACCCGCGCCGACGGGACGTCGGCCACGTTCGAGGCGTCGTTCCCGACGGGGGACGGCGGCCTGTTCCGGGCCGATCGGCTCCTCGACGAGGGACGCGTCACCGCCGGTTGGATCGTGCACGACGACGGCGACGTGCGGGGCGTGTCGACCGTGACCGGCGGGGAGACGTCGGAGACGGCAGCCGCCCCGGTGATCGACGCCGCAGCCGTCGAGACGAACCCGACGGCGACGCTGCCCGACATCGGTCCCGTGCCCGTCGAGGAGATCACGCCCGAGGGGCTCACCCAGCCGCAACCCACCACGGCGACGAGCCCGGTGACCGAGCGCCCGGCGGGAGAGCAGATCACCGTCGAGGCCGCCGAGAGCCGCGAGCAGGGCACGGCCGCGCCGGCGGAGCCGAGCGACACCCCGCCGACGCTCGCCGCGACGTTCGAACCGGCCGCCGTCGCCCCCGGTACCTCCACGACGTGGCAGGGCGTGTTGAGCAACCCGGGCAAGGTCGACCTGGTCGACGTCGACTTCGGGCTCGCCTTCCCCGACCCGATCGTCCCCGACCTCGCATCGGTGAAGACCGACTGCGACGGCAGCTTCCTCGCCGTCGATCCGAAGGTACGCCTCACCGGCGACCCGCAGGTGGTCGCGACCGGGATCGTGCTCCCGCCCGGCGCGACGTGCACGATGTCGGTCGCCGTCACCGTGGCCGCCGGAGCGTTCAAGGTCGTCTCCGGCGCACCGACGGCGCAGAACGCGAGCACCGCAGGCCCGGTCGCAGTGGCGATCGTCGAGGCCGCAACCGCACCCGCCGCGCCAGTCGCGCCCACGACGACCGCACCCACGACGACCGTCGCGCCGACGGCAACACCGACGACCACCGCAGCACCCACGACCACCGCAGCAACCACGACCACCGCAGCAACCACGACCACCGCAGCACCGACAACCACCGCAGCACCGACAACCACCGCAGCACCGACAACCACCGCAGCACCGACGACCACGATCGCGCCGACGACCACCGCAGCACCGACAACCACGATCGCGCCGAAGATCCCCGACTCGAAGACACCGGCCATCACCGTCGCGGCCGACGCCGAGAAGGGCACCCCGATCGAGTGGACGGCGTCGGCATCGGTCGGCTCGTCACCGCTGTCGGTCGTGATGACGCCGGCAGGCGGCGCCGCCGACCAGCTCGTCGAGTGGAGCATCGTCTACAGCGACGGCACCGGCCAGACCACCGGGAAGGGCGCCCTCGTTCCTGTCCCGCACACGTTCGTGAACGACGGCACCGAGCCGGTCGTGTTCCACGCCGACCTGATCGGGACCTTCGCGGACAAGACGGTGACGCGCCACCGCTTGTCGTTCACGGTCGCACCCAAGGGATCGACCGGCACGTTCGTCGTCTCGGACGTGACCGCCCCGATGCAGCGCGGGCGCACCGGCCAGATCCCGATCCGGATCGTGAACCTCTCGGGATCCCCGATCACCCCGACCGGTATCACCGCCAAGGCCAGCCCGTCGCTCACACTCACCGGCTCGGGGGCAGGGTGGCGGTGCAACGCGTCGGTCTGCGACGCAACGTCGCCGATCCTGCCGAACGCGGCCAGCGCACCGCTCGTGCTCACCGCTGCGACGATCCCACTCGCAGCGCCGGCGTCGTACCGGATCGAGCTCACCGGTGGAGCGGCAGGGATCGTGGTCGTCCCCGTCGAGGGGTTCCAGGTCAACGCCGGCCCCGACCAGACGGTCGACTCGACGCGCCCGACGTCCGCCGGCGGGACCGAGCCCAATGTCGTCATCCTGGACGGGAGCGGCTCGACCTCGTCGATCGGCCGGCCGCGCACCTTCACCTGGCGCCAGGTCGCCGGACCGTCGGTCACGCTCGACCCCACGTCCGATCCGTCGGGTCAGCGCACGACGTTCACGGTGCCGACCATCGCGAGCGGGCAGGCGGTCCTGGAGTTCGAGCTGACGGTGACCGACGGCGTGGTCACGAGCACCGACCGCGTGGCGATCACAGTGCTGCGCGTCAATCGTGCGCCGTCGATCACCCTCGCCGTGGCCGGTGCACGCGCCGACGCGGCAACCGGTGCGCAGATCCCCCCGGCGAACGCCACCAGCGTGCGTCTCGATGCAACGGTGGCGGACCCCGACCGTGACCCGGTGACCGTCACCTGGTCGGTCGTCGGGCTACCCGCCGCACCGCTGACCGCGAACGGCACCAGGGCAACCCTCACCTGGCCGATCCGCGGGGTCGCGTCGGTCCAGGTCGAAGCCCGCGCCACCGACTCGCTGGGTCGGTCGACGACCGTCAGCGCCACCATCGGTGCGACGCCTCCCCCCGTCACGCTCGCCGTCACCAGCTCGGCGGCGAACGCATCCGCCGGATCGACGATCGACGTCACGGCCACCCCCAGCCGCGCGAGCGCCATCACGTGGGCGCAGGTGTCGGGCCCGGCGGTCACCGCCGCCACCGCCAACGCCGCGTCGACGCGGATCACGCTGCCGACCGACGTGAGCACCCCCGAGACCGTCGTGATCAGGGCCACGGCGACACCGAACGACGGCGCCCCGGCGGTCACCCGTGACCTCGCCGTGCTCGTCACCCCGGCGCAGCCGGTGTCGGTGATCGTCGCACCGCAGCAGAGCGTCGCGCGCGGCGCCACGGTCACGCTGCGGGCGACCATCGGCGGCGCCCCCGGCGCCGCCATCGCGTGGAGCCAGGTCACCGGCCCGGCCGTCACGTTCGCATCCCCGACCGCTGCGACGACCACCTTCAGCGCACCCAACGCCAACACGGTCGTCGTCGTGCGCGCCACCGTGACCTCGGGGGGCCGATCTGTCTCGGCCGACCAACTCGTCAACGTCGGGACGCTCACGCCGGTGTCGCCCGCTCCGGGCTGCGCCACGGGCTCGGTGCTGGCTCGCGTGTTCGCCGGGGACCGTGTCCTTCCCCTCGGTTCGGCCACCACGGTCATCCTCGGTGACGTCGGCAACGCGACCGGCACCTGCGCGCCCGATCGGGTGCTCACCCACACCGGTTCGAGCGTCAATCTCTTCAACGTCATCACTGGCGACGACCTGTCCGGGACGATCGACGGCACCAAGATCTGCTTCGACTCGGGCACGGTGCAGCTCAACTCGAAGTTCGATCTCCCACCGATCACCCTCGGGACGATCCCGCTGTGCATCGTGTTCGCGAGCGTCGGCGCGACGGCGGCGACCCCGCAGGGCTTCCGGTCAGCGGCCTCATCGAGCGCGCTGCCCCGGCAGGCCGCCACCTGCGAGATCCCCCTCACCGGGGAGTTGCGGTGGACCGGGGAGGTGCCGTTCGTCGATCTGCCGGCCGGCATCGAGCCGATCGAGACCGTGCTCGGTGTCGACTGCGACCGGCTGACGCTCTCGGCGAGCGCAGCGGTCGACTCCGGCGGCACGCTCGGCTTCGACGGCGAGATCGGCCTCACCGGGAGCGGCTCGCTCTCCGTCACGGCCACCGGCGTCGAGGTGGCCGGCGGATCGCTGACCGGTGAGCTCGAGATCGAGTTCGGCGCCTCCGTCGACGTCACCGGCGAATTCGAGGTGCTCGACCCCGACATCGGGATCGACGGCCTCACCGTCGAGCGACTGGGCGTCGGCTTCGCCGACGGGCGGTTCACGTTCGTCGGCGACGCCCTCGTCGGCGATGCGTCCCCGCAGCTTGCGGTATCGCTCGCAGGCGAGATGACGTCCCTCGATGACCTCTCGGTCACCGTCTCGGCCTCGACGACGTCGGCGTGGGAACCGCAACCCGGCTTGCGGGTCGCCGCGGCGTCGATCACAGGCCGGCTCACCCGCGACGATGGCGAGACGGAGTTCGACGTGGCCGCCACCGCCACCGGCGACTGGGTCGTCGTGCCGTCGGTGACCGTGCGCCAGGTGTCGGTCCGCATCGGCAACGCCACACCGCCCAGCGGATGTGCCGGCATCGAGGCCGGTGACATCTTCGTACTGGCGTCCGGCGTCGCGTCGATCGCGATGGGGAACCGTCCGCCGCTGTCGACCCAGATCGAGGCCTGTCTCGGCCTCCCCTCGGGCGACGACCCGTCGTTCGCGCTGCGGTCGACCACATCGCTGCCGTCGATGCGACCCGACCCGGCGGTCGACTTCTCGATCGACCGGCTGGAGCTCCGAGTCGAGTACGTGAGCGGCGAGCTGGAGGCGAGCCTCCGCGGTGACGGGCGCGTGCTCGGCATCACCCTGCAGACCCGACTCGTGTTCCGGACCGCACCCACCGGCGACGTGCTCGTGGCGCTCGCCACCGGCAACCTCGCGTCGCTCGGCACACCGATCACGACCGGAACCATCGTGTTCGCGTCCCAGTTCGTCCGCGACCTCGAGATCGACGACGGCGTCACCGTCGACGTCCCCGGCGGGCTCTCGCTGATCTCGACGATCGATCTCGGCGCGGCGCAGCGGCAGCTGCTGAACGACGTGCTCAAGCCGCCCACCCCGATCGCCGGGACGCTTGTCGTGAGCGCCACCCTCGGCGGTTCGAGCATCACGTTCACCGCGGCGATCGACCTCGGCCCGAACGGGATCGAGCTGTTCCGCACGTGCCCGGCCGGCAACAACTGCGCGCCGAACAACGTGAACACCACGCGGTTCCAGATCAACAGCGGCTTCATCGCCTTGCGGGTCGGCGCGTCGGGCTTCCAGCTCGGCATCGGTGGCGAGGGCACGCTGTTCCTCCCACCCGCAGAAGCCCGCCCGGGCGCCGTGCGCAGCGAGATCGACCTGGCGATCGAGGCGTTCTTCCGACCGCCGGCCGAGGTCGGCCTGTCGTTCGCGCTGCTGTCGGAGGACGGCTGGCAGGACGCCGTCGGCATCCGCGGCCTCACGGTGAACGCGCTCGTGGCCCAGGGCTCGATCGACTTCACGGTGCCGAACGCACCGGTCCCGTCGATCGGCATCCTCGCCGAGGTGAGCCGACTGCCCGACGAACTCGCCGAGGTGATCGGGTTCACCAACAACGGCGAATCGGTCCGCCTGGCGCTCAACATCGCCCCCAAGAACCCGATCGTCGACATCACGATCGGCCAACCGGACGACGAAGCCGTCCTGCGACCGCTCGCCGCGATCGACGGCCCGACGACCGACCTCGACGAGGCGTTCGAGGTCGACCACGCGTCCCTCGTGTTCGCTCCCCTCGGTGGGGCGATCGGACCGATCACCTACTCCCCCGGCGTGTCGCTGCGCTTCGGTGCCACGATCCTCGGCACCGAGGTCGACGTGAACGCCACCGTCGACGTGGCGGGCCTCCGCATCATCGCCAACGTGGCGGTCGGCTCGTTCCCGATCGGCGGGATGGTGGTCGAGGACACCCAACTCCTGCTCGACCTCCAGCCGCTCGGTGGCCGGATCCGGCTGGCGGGTGGTGTCGACATCGAGGACGGCCCGCAGATGTCGGCGGTGTTCGACATCCAGGCCGGTGTGCTGGCCGCCGTGGCGTCGAACGCCCCGCTGCCATCCACGACCCTTCCCCGGCCGACCGCCGGGCTCTCGGTCGTCGCCGATCTCACGGCGACGCGGTGGACCGTTGCCCCAGGTACCGCACTCGACAACTTCAAGCTCCACGCCGAGGCGACGATCGACGTGGTCGACGCGTCGTTCGATGCGGTCTTCTCGGCCCGTGCGAACGGGACCGTGATGGGCCGGGCGATGAACTTCGCCGGTGAAGCGACCTTCGCCGACGGCCGGTTCGAGGAGGTGCACCTCAGGGTGAACCCCGGCGTGGTCACGATCGGTGGGGTGAGCCTCGGCGGCGACGGTCGCTGCCAGGCGTCGCTCGTCGCAGCACCGAGCGGGACGACCGGCATCTCGATCGGCCGTGGCGGCGGGGGGATCGGTGGGCCGATCGGACGCGCCGCTCCGGTCACGACGGCGACCACCACGACGGTGCCTCGCGTCGGCACCTCCGGCCCCTGCTTCCAGTTCGACTGGGTCGAGGACGCGACGCCGGCGTTCGCGATCGGCTTCCGCGGCACACTGACCGCCGGCAGCGTGGTCGCCAAGGTCCGCGGTGTCACCGACGCCCGCAAGGCCGATCTCGAGGGCACCGTGACCCTCGGCGAGCTCGGCGACCTCGACGTGAACGGCGTCTGGTACCACGGCGCCGACTCCACCCTGACCGGCTTCCGGGTCAGGGTGCGCGACGAGGCGACGACCGTCGTTCCGCAGCAGGGCTCGTGGCGCATCGACGGCGAGTTCGACTCGGCCAAAGCGCTCAAGGGCGTCTCGATCCCGTGGAAGGCGTCGGTCGGCTCCGTCGATCCCGCCGGCTCGCGCACCCGCACCACCTGGGCGATGATCGAGGGTGAGATCACCCGCACCGGCTTCTTCGTGAAGGTCAAGGGCGACATCTCCTTCTCGGGCTCGACGATGCAGTACTCGTTGCTCGGGACGTCCGAGCTGAAGGTCGACGAGCGTTCGACGACCATCAACTCGAACCCTGACGCGATCGCGAGCCCAGGTCCGAATGCACTGCACGGCGCGGTCAGGGCCGTGGTGTTCACGCTCGACCCGTCCCCCGCATCGCACCAGCAAGGCCTGGAGCAGGTGCGCGGCAAGCTGTACGGCAGCGCCAGCTACACGATGACGATCGACATCCGCCACGACCGCGCCGCTCGCTTCACGTTCGCCGGTTCGGCGCGGGTCTTCTACTCCGAGTCGTTCAAGCGGGGCTCCGCGACGTCATTCGTCGAGGAGGAGCGCTCCAGGTGGAACCAACCCGTCTCGCTCGCCCTCGACATCGACACGGCGACCGGCCGGGCGTGCTTCCGCTGGGGCGAACCCGGAGAGTTCGCCACGATCGTGTGGGGCACCTGCTGACGGCCCGGGACTCGACAGGTCCGGCACAGGACGAGACGCCATCCGCTCACCCGCGGGCCGGGCTCAGCACGAGCCGCTGACCGATCTCCTCGGCTGCGCAGGCGATCGCGAGGTCAGCGACCCGTTCGAACGCCGCCTGCACCGACTCGGGTCGATGGTCACTCGTCCCCACGCGGACCACCGTGCCGCGCAGACGGCCGTCGTGCTCGCACCCCACTGCCCGGCTCAGCCAGGTCGGATGCTCGCGGCGTTGCGCTGATGCGGCGATGACCGACACCTCCACGTCATCGACCATCGTCGCGAACACGAACTGCTGACCGCTCCCGACCTCGTGCCGGACGAGACCGATCGGGCCGAGTTCGGTGCCGCGCCGCGTGAACCAGTCGATCGACACCGGGCGAGCATGCAGATCGAACAGGCCGGCGAGACCGGCGACGTCGCCCGCCATCAACGACATGATGATCCGCCGGAACTCGATCGGCACCAGGTCGATCACACCGCGCCTCGCGGCGTCGGGCGGCGGCCCGACGCGTATGACCGGCAAGCCGGGCTGTGCGATCCGCACCCCGGCTCCGGGCACCGCGACGGTGACCAACGCGGCGCGGCGGAGCGCCACGAGGGCGTCGCCTCCTAGGAGGACCAGTGGCGCGTTCACCTGCGAACTCCCCGTTGAGCCGACGCAGGCCGGGGACGAAGGTGATCGTCGGCGCCGGAGGCGTCACCGGCGCCGACGATCAGGCTTGCTCCGCAGGCGCACGTGACGTCGACGCCGTAGAGGCGGGCGACGCCCGTGCCGAAGCACCACGGGCAGTGCGTCGATCCGTCGAACGAGTTCATCCGTCACCGGCGCCGGCGGGGGCGAGCTCGACGACCTCGAACTCGAGCAGGTCGGCGTGGGCGGCGACGGGCCGGCCGTCGGGCGCGTCGGTGCGGGCGTGACCCTGCTGGAACTGCTGGCTCCCGACCCACGCGCGGAACGAGTCGTGGTCGGCCCAGCGCGTCACGACGAAGTACCGGCTCTCACCGGCGACCGGCCGGAGCAGTTCGAACCCGACGAAGCCCGGCATGTCCTCGACGAGTCGGGCCCGTTCGGCGAACCGGGCTTCCAGCTCGGGGCCCATCGCCTCCCGGACGGCGATCGCGTTGATCTTGACGACGGTCATGGTGGTGTCCTTTCGCAGTGCGGGATCGAGGGTCAGCCCGCGGGGCAGCTGATGCGGGCCGACGACATGAACGAGCAGAACTCGGCGCGGGGCACGACCCACGTGCCGTCGACGAGGGTGATGACGCCCGTGAGGTCGGTGTAGGCCGCGTTGTCGCCGAACATCACGTCGTACGTCACGGTCGCCGTGTCACCGTCGACGGTCACCGCGGTCGGAGCGAGCGAGATGCCGCCCATCGGTTCCCCGGCGGCCGTGTAGGCCTCGATCGTGCCCTGCAGCGCTTGGGCGTCCTCGATGTGCGGCGCCTTCGCGTCGTACGCGATCGACGAGTCGAACACGAGCGTCCACACGTCGGATGCAGCCTGCTCGGCATCACCGCCGGTGTCGACCGCCGGAGCGCCACCTGCATCGGTCGCGATCTGCGCGGCGGACGGCACGGCGGTCGCCGGGTCGCCGTCGACGGCGAGGGCGAGTTCGGGCACGAGGGTGTCGATCACATACCCGAGGCTGAGCGGGCTCGAGTGGGAGAACGCCCCGCCGAGCAGGTCGTCGGCGACGATCTCACGACCCTCGGTGTACGCCCGCGTGCCGGGGCGCGTGGGCAGCGCTCGCACCTCGTCGAGTCCCGTCTCGTCGAGGCCGATCCAGATCAACACGTCGGTGTCGATCGGGGTCAGGTCCTCGGCGCTGAAGGAGGCGAAGAACGAGTCGCCGGCCAGCTCGTCGATCTCGGTGGGGATCACGAAGCCGAGGTCGGCCAGCGCTCGGCTGCGGACGTCCTCCGAGGCGTAGGCGCCGGTCTGGTCCTGGAAGTAGAACGCGACCGATGCGGTGGCGCCGGCGAACTCCGGATGCTCGGCGATCGCATCGGCGAACAGCTGCTTCGTGTCGGCGATCACCTGCTCGGCCTCGGCGCTCTTGCCGACGGCGCGTCCCGTCATCTCCAGCGACACGTCCCACGGGGTTCCGTAGTCGACGTAGTCGCCCGGCTGTGCGACGGTCGGCGCGATCGCCGAGAGCGTCGCGAAGTCGGCATCGGTCATCCCTGACGAGATGCCGAGGATCAGGTCGGGCTGGAGCGCCGCGATCTGCTCGAAGTTGAGCTCGGTGCTCGGCAGCATCTCGGGCGTTGCGTCGCCGAGCGCGTCCTGGGCCCACGGCCAGGTGGCGTAGGGCTGCTCGCCGTACCAGTCGCGCACGGCGACAGGAATCACCCCGAGCGAGAGCAACCCGTCGTGCTCGCCGTAACCGATCGACACGACGCGCGCGGGCTCGGCGTCGATCGTGGTCTCGCCGTACTTGTGCTCGATCGTGACCGGGAACGCGCCTGCGGGAGCCGCGGTCGTCGCAGGGCTCGTCGTCGGCGCTGTCGTGGTGTCGGGGATCGTCGCGGCGGCGGTCGCCGTGTCGGCTGCATCGACGGCGGTGTCGTCGCTGCCACCGCACGCGGCGAGGGCGAGTGCGAGTGCGAGTGCGACGACGGTGGCGGTGATGGATGTTCGCTGCATGGATCGGTGGCTCCTGGTGTTCACGGGGTGCTCGTTGACGGGAGATCTGATGGGAAGTCGGGGTGCAGGTCGGCGGCCAGCTGCGACACGAGCCGACCGAAGCGCGGCCCGAGACCGAGCAGGAACTGGTCCTCGTAGACGAGGACGCGGCCGGCCTCACCGGCAGGGGTCTGCGCGATGCCGGGGAGCGCGAGGAAGCCATCGAGACCGCCGACCGACGCCAGGCCGGTGGTGGTGACGATCAGTACCTCCGGGTCGGCGTTGAGCACGGCCTCGGCGGTGAGCTGGCGGGTGCCCTCGACGCCGAGTTCGGCGGCGACGTCGACCGCCCCGACTGCCGGCAGGATCACGTCGACCCCCGTCCCTGCCCCGAAGATCAGCTGGGTCTGTTCGCCGCGCAGGTAGAGCACGAGCACGCGCGGTCGATCGACGGCAGCGGCGGTGCGCGCCAGGGCCGCATCGAGCTCGGCGCCCATTGCGGCGGCCAGCGCTCGCCCTCGCTCGGGCACACCGAGCGCCTCGGCGACCGCCATCACCTTGCGGGCGGGGCCGTCGAGGGTGAACTCGCGGTCGATCACGACGACGGCGATGCCGAGATCGCGGAGCTGCTCGAGCGTCTCGACCGGTTGTGCAAGGTCGGTGGCGAGCACGACCGTCGGCTCGACGGCAGCGATCGGCTCGGCGTTGAGCGCACGCTGATAGCCGATGTCGGGGACGCCGTCGACCTCGGGCGGATAGGTGGCGGACAGGTCGGTTGCCACCACCCGGTCGCCGAGCCCGAGCGCGAAGACGATCTCGGCGAGGTCGCCGTCGACGGGCACGATCCGGTCGATCGACTCGATGGTGACCTGCGTGCCTGTCCCGTCCGTGATCGTCACGGGCAGCTGGAACTCAGCCGGTTCCGTCGTCGCTGGTTCGGTGGGCGGTGACGAGGCTGGGGCACTCGTCAGCGACGGAGCGGTCGGCGGCGCAGTGGTGGACCGCACGGTCGGCACCAGCACGGTCGTCGCCGCCTCGGGCCGTGCCGGGTCGGCACACGCGGACACCATGGCTGCGCCGAGCACGGCGGCGAGGAGCCACGGGCGGGAGCGCATCATGCGGTCCGCGGCGCACCGGTGCTCATCGACCCGTCGATCAGTTCGTCGACGAGACAGGCCGCGTGCAGCCAGAACGCCGCCTCGTCGAGGCGGTAGCCGAAACCCGGTCCGGCGACGAGGCACACGGCGCTGACCGCGAGGACGGTGTCGGCGACCACGCGTACGCTGATCGACCCGTCGGGCAGTTGGAGCGGGCACTCGGCGACGATCGTCGCGACGCGGTCGGCTGCGAGCGGCGTGACGAACCAGCGCTCGTCGTGGGCGCCGGGATGGCTGCGCTGATAGAGCCCGCCACCGATGTCGACGAGGCCGCCCGCGATCTCGATCGTCGTCACGACATCAGCGAGATGTGGCACCCCCAGCCGGGTGGGCGCAGTGAGCCCGGCGCGGAGCTGGCACGGGTCGAGGCTCGCATCGGTGCGGTGGTGTGCGACCAGCAAGCGCTCGCCGGACGATGTGACGACGATGGCGACCGCCCCGACCACGGAGTGCACCAGACATGCAGCCAACCGATGGGCCTCGACGGCTCGGGCGTGGGGTTCCGTACTCTTCACAGATGTGAAGAGTAGGTGTTAGGTCACCCTAATACAAGGCGGAAGTAATGCTTCAGGAGGGCGACCCGATTGGCCGCCCTCCTGACGGCAGCCGATCAGCCGAGGTCGAAGCGGTCGCTGTTCATGACCTTGTGCCAGGCAGCAACGAAGTCGCGGGTGAAACGCTCCGCCCCGTCGGCGCAGCCGTACACCTCGGCGATCGCCCGGAGCTGCGAGTTCGCTCCGATGGCAAGGTCGACGGCTGTCGCCGTCCAGACGACCTCGCCCGTCATGCGGCTGCGGGCCTCGTACACGTGCTCGGCGGCCGACACCTTCCACTCGGTGTCCATGCTGAGCAGGTTGACGAAGAAGTCGTTGGTCAGCGTGCCGGGCCGATTGGTGAGCACGCCGTGGGCCGAGCCGTCTGCGTTCGCTCCGAGCACCCGGAGACCCGCGATCAACACGGTCATCTCCGGAGCCGTGAGCTCGAGCAGGCTCGCCCGATCGACCAGCAACTCCTCCGCACGGCGCTTGTCACCGGGACGGAAGTAGTTGCGGAAGCCGTCGGCCGTCGGCTCGAGCACGGCGAACGCCTCGACGTCGGTCTGCTCCTGCGAGGCGTCGGTGCGACCTGGGGAGAACGGGACGGTCACATCGACACCAGCGGCGCGAGCAGCCTGCTCGACCGCTGCGCATCCGCCGAGCACGATCAGGTCGGCGAGCGAGACCCGCTTGCCGCCCGACTGCGAGTCGTTGAACTCACGCTGCACGCCCTCGAGCGCTGCGAGCACGACGGCGAGCTGGGCCGGGTCGTTGACGTCCCAGTCCCTCTGCGGGGCGAGGCGGATGCGGGCGCCGTTGGCACCGCCACGCTTGTCGCTCCCACGGAACGTCGACGCCGACGCCCACGCGGTCGACACGAGCTGCGAGACCGTGAGCCCGGCCGCGAGGACCATGCCCTTGAGCGTCGCGACGTCTGCGGCATCGACGAGTTCGTAATCGACGGCGGGGACCGGGTCCTGCCAGATCAGCTCCTCGGCCGGGACCTCGGGGCCGAGATAGCGAACCACCGGGCCCATGTCGCGGTGGGTCAGCTTGAACCACGCCCGGCCGAACGCGTCGGCGAACTGCTCGGGGTGCTCGTGGAACCGGCGCGAGATCGGCTCGTAGAGCGGATCGAACCGGAGCGCGAGGTCGGTGGTGAGCATCATCGGCGCGTGCCGCCGCGCGGGGTCGTGGGCGTCGGGCACCGTGTCGTCGGCGGCGCGATCAGTCGGCCGCCACTGCTGGGCGCCGGCCGGGCTCTTCGTCAACTCCCAGTCGTAGCCGAACAGGGTGTCGAAGTAGCTGTTGTCCCACTGGATCGGCGTCGGCGTCCAGGCGCCCTCGAGGCCGCTCGTGATCGTGTCGACGCCCTTCCCGGAGCCGAACGTGTTGCCCCAGCCGAGCCCCTGCTCTTCGATGCTCGCACCTTCCGGCTCACGACCGACGTACTCGGTGGCATCAGCGGCGCCGTGGCTCTTGCCGAACGTGTGGCCGCCGGCGATCAGCGCGACCGTCTCCTCGTCGTTCATCGCCATCCGGGCGAACGTCTCGCGGATGTCGCGGGCCGAGGCGATCGGGTCAGGGTTGCCGTTCGGCCCTTCGGGGTTGACGTAGATCAGGCCCATCTGGACGGCGCCGAGCGGGTCGGCGAGCTCGCGGTCGCCGCTGTAGCGGTCGTCACCGAGCCATGTGTCTTCGGGACCCCAGTACAGATCCTCCTCCGGCTCCCACACGTCGGCGCGACCGCCGCCGAAGCCGAACGTCTCGAAGCCCATCGACTCGAGCGCGACGTTGCCGGCGAGGATCATCAGGTCGGCCCACGAGATCTGCCGGCCGTACTTCTGCTTGACCGGCCAGAGGAGGCGGCGCGCCTTGTCGAGGTTGGCGTTGTCGGGCCAGCTGTTGAGCGGCGCGAACCGCTGGGTTCCGGAGCTCGCACCACCGCGGCCGTCGTGGATGCGGTAGGTGCCGGCGCTGTGCCATGCCATGCGGATGAACAGCGGGCCGTAGTGGCCGTAGTCGGCGGGCCACCAGTCCTGCGAGTCGGTCATCAGCGTGCGGAGGTCGGCCTTCACCGCGCCGAGGTCGAGGCCGCGGAACTCGGACGCGTAGTCGAACTCATCGCCCATCGGGTCGATCAGCGGGGAGTTCTTGTTGAGCATCCGCAGGTTGAGCTGGTTGGGCCACCAGTGCTGGTTCGCCATCGAACCCATCGCAGTGTGCGAGTTGTGCAGGACGGGGCACTTCGCCGACGGGGCAAACTCCTCCGACATGGTCACGGTTGGGCCGGTGTCTTCGCTGGACATGTTCTTCTCCTCAGGATCTGTTTCTTGGCTCGGGACGTCTGGGCTCACGGCTCGATGGTGCGGCAGGCAGGGCACAGGCCCCAGTAGATGACTTCGGCCTCGTCGATGACGAAGCCGTGGTCGTCGGAGGCATGCAGGCACGGGCGCTCGCCGACTGCGCAGTCGACGTCGACCGTGATGCCGCAGGCGCGGCAGACGAGGTGGTGGTGGTTGTCGCCGACGCGACTCTCGAAGCGCGCCGACGACCGGGAGGGCTGGATCCGGCGGATCAGGCCCTTGTCACCGAGGATCGCGAGTGCGTCGTACACCGCCTGGCGCGACACCGCGCCGATGTCGGCGCGCACCAGCGCCTCCACCTCGTCGGCGGTGCCATGAGGGCTCGCTGTCACGGCACGGAGCACGGCGAGACGCTGAGCGGTGACCTGCAGACCGGTGTCGCGCAGGAGTTGTGCCGGATCGACGACCACCGGGTGGCTCTGTGCGGACGGGCCGGGCATGGTTGGACCATACGCCCGATTGTGGACTGAGTCAAGAATTAGATTCGTCAAGAACACCGTCATCGGGCGTCACGCCCGTCGCACTGGTTGAATCACGACATGCGGATCGTCAGCCTCGTGCCCTCGATGACCGAGACGTTGCTCGACTGGGACGTTCGACCGGCGGCGTGCACCCGCTTCTGCGAGCAGCCCGACCTGCGTCACGTGGGCGGCACGAAGGACCCCGACCTTGCTGCCATCGTCGACCTCGCCCCTGATCTCGTCATCGTCGACGCCGAGGAGAACCGCCGAGAGGATCACGCCGCGCTGGTTGCGGCCGGCGTCGACGTGTGGGTCCTGCGAATCACGTCCGTCGACGACGTCGGTGCGCAACTCGAGCCACTCGCGGCTCGCGTCGGCGTCGACTGGACGATGCCCCCACTCCCCGCGCCGGTGCCGCCCCGGTCGAGAGCGTTCGTGCCGATCTGGAAGCGCCCATGGATGGCGCTCGGCGCGCCGACGTACGGGTCGGACGTACTGACGCGGCTCGGCATCACCAACGTCTTCGCAGATGACGGCGCCTACCCGACCATCACCCTGGAAGACGCGGCGGCCCGACGGCCCGCCGTCGTGCTCGCCCCGTCAGAGCCGTACCCGTTCGCCGAACGCCACCGGGCCGAACTCGAGGTGATCGCACCCGTCGTCTTCGTCGACGGCAAGGACCTCGTGTGGTGGGGCACCCGCACGCCCGGCGCCCTCGAACGCCTCGCGACCGCCGTTCACCCGGTCACCGGATGATCGCTCGCGAGCACGATCGCGGGTGGACCGTCGGCGATGACGCGACCCGCCGCCAGGTGGACGACGCGTGAACAACGGGCGGCGGTCGCTCTGCGGTGGGCGATGATCACGACGGTCCGGTCGGCGAAGATGCGCTCGAGCGCTGCAGCCACCTCCGCCTCGGTGTCGGGGTCGAGCAGGCTCGTCGCCTCGTCGAGGACGACGACGCGCGGGTCGAGGAGCACGACACGAGCGAGGGCGAGCAGCTGGCGCTCGCCGTCCGAGAGCGAGTGACCACCGGTCCCGACCCGGGTGTCGAGCCCGTCAGGGAGCCTCCGCCACCAGTCACCACCCGAGTGCCGGAGCGCATCGACCACCGCCACGTCGCTCGCCGCAGGATCGGCGAGCCGGACGTTGTCGGCGACGGTCCCGTCGACGCAGAACCCCTCCTGCAGCACGGTGACCACCAGCCGGCGGCGATCGAGCGGTGACAGCACAGCGATCCCGACACCACCGACCCGGACGGTGCCGGCCGTGGGCGCGGCGAGCCCGGTGATCAGCCGAGCGATCGTCGACTTGCCCGCTCCGGTGTCACCGATGATCGCGGTCGTCGAGCCGGCGACGAGGTGCAGCGTCAGACCGTGCAGGACCGGGCGGCCTGACACGTACTCGAACGAGACGTCGTCGAGATCCACGTCAGCGAGGTGCACGTCATCGAGGTCCACGTCAGCGTCGCGACCACCGTGCGACCACCGACCGGACGCATCGGGGACGCCACGCCCGAGCTCCGCGACAGCCGCGACCCGGTCGAGCGCCGCTCGGGTCGACTGGATCTGGTCGATGTACTGCACGAGCTCGGCGAGCGGCTCGAACACGCGGGTCACGCCCACGACCGCTGCGGCGACCACGCCGGCGCTCACACTGCCCTCGAGCGCCATGGTCGCGGCGACCACGACCACGACCGCGGTCACGGTCGACTGGCTCATCGTGGTCATCGCGTAGAACCGCATCCGCATCCGCATGCCGGCGAGGCTCGCCTCGGCCGCGAGCCGGTTGGACTCCCGGAAACGTCGGCGCCGGTCACCGGCACGACCGAAGGCACGGATCTCGTCGGCGCCCTCGACGGTCTCGGCGAGCTCGGCGATCATCTCCCCGTTGACGCGTCGTGCCCGCGGGTACACGCCGCGACTGTGCGTCACGAGCCAGCGGGCCGCAGCCACCATCGGCGGCACCACGATCAGGGCGACCAGGGCCAGGGTGGGCGACACGATCACCAACCCCACCGTCGCGGCGACGAGGTTCACCCCGGCGCTCACCACGAACGGCACGCCTTCCGACGCAGCGCTTTCCAGGCGGTCGACGTCGCTGGTGACACGGGCGACGACGTCGCCGCGTCGGATCCGCTCGAAGTCGGCGATCGGCAACGAACCCAGACTGCGGGTGGCTCGCGTTCGCACCCCGTGGAGCGCGTCCTGGCCGACGACCGTGACCAGCCACAGGCGTGCGCCGTTCACGAGCGCTCCGACGACCGTGACGGCCGTGAACCAGCCCGTGGCCGAGAGCAGGGCCGACCGATCCCGACGATCCGCTGCGTCGACGGCGCGCTCCACGAGCACCGGGACCGCCGCCGTCGCCACCGCCGAGACCCCGATGATCACGACGACGACGGCGAGCCGCCGCCATTGGCAGCGGAGCAGCGGACCGAGCAGGCGCGCGCCCGCACCTCTCCGCAGCGGGATCGGTGCGGCGCCGTCGGTCATCGCACCGCCAGCGACCGGTGGGCGAGATCGAGGTGGACCGTGGCGAGCCGGCCGGCGTCGGGATGGGTGGTGACCACCACGACCAGCCGATCGCGATACGCCTCGGTGATCGCTGCGAGGATCCGGAGCTCCCGGGCAGGATCGACGGCGCTGACCGCACCGTCGAGCAGCAGCACATCGGGCTGGGCCGCCAGGGCGCGAGCTAGTCCCAGCCGCTGCCGCTGCCCACCCGACAGCGTGATGCCGCGCTCACCGAGGACGGTGTCGACCCCGTCAGGGAGCGCGTCGACGAACTCGAGCGCGTCGGCCGTGAGCAGCGCCCGCCGCACATCGCCGTCGGACGCCGTCGGTGCACCGAACCGGACGTTGTCGGCGATCGACCCGGCGAACAGGAACGGGGCCGGGCCGACGCGGATCACCGCTCGCCGGCGCGCCGCCCCGGACCAGTCGCCGACGTCGACGCCGCCGAGACGGACCACGCCGGATCCGAGTTCGATCTCCCCGCTGAGCGCAGCGAGCAGCGTCGACTTGCCGGCACCGACCTCACCGGTGAGCACGGCGAACGAGCCAGGTGTGAGGTGCACCGTCGCACGGTCGATCACGAGCGACCCGTGCCGCTCGACGACGACGTCGACGAGTTCGACGCCGACGGGGCGAGCGGCGCCGTCCGGCGGGAGCGCCTCACGGTCGTCGTGCAGGGCTGGCGCCCCGCTCGACAGCAGCTCGGCCAGCCGGGCAGCCGACGCGAGCGCCATCTGCACGGTCACGATCCGCTCCCCCAACGTCCGCACCGGCCAGGTGAGGAACAGCGCCAACCCGACGGCGGTGACGAGCGCGCCGGTCGAGAGCTGCCCGTCGATCACCCGCAGACCACCGAGCCACACCACGACGGTCACGGCGACGAGCGACAGCCCTTCGACCACCGGCTCGAACAGCATCCAGAGCCGTGCCCGTCGCACCGACGCAGCGCGGAGCACCTCGGAGCGCCCGGCACAGCGATCGGCCATCACGTCGGACACGCCGAGACCGGCGGTCACGCGGAACCCCTCGACCAGTTCCTCTGACGCTGCCGAGGCGGCGTCGAACGCCCGGCGCACCTCGGCGCTGCGCACTTCCCACGACGCCGAATACCGCCACATCGTCAACGCCAGCGCCGGCACGAGCACACCCACCACCAGCGCGAGCGGCCAATCGATGAACGCCAGCACCACGACGACAGCGGGCACCGCCACGAGATGGGCGACGGTGTGCGACACAGCGTCGAGGAACGAGCCGAGCTCCTCGACGTCGCCGGTGGCGCGCCCGAGGAGCTCACCGGGTGACAGCTCGGCGGCGGGCCCGCGCTCGTCGGCCACGGCGGCAGCGACGAGCGCATCGCGCATCGTCACCTTCCCGAGTTCGTCGGCCGTGCACGCAGCCCGATGGCGGAACGCGGCGCCGATCGCCTCGAGCGCACCCGCCCCGACGATCACGGCGACCCCGGTCCAGACCACCCGACGATCACCGGCCGTGATGCCGTCGTCGATGATCCAGCCGATGATGACGGGCACGATGATCCCGGCGGCCTGCCACACCAGGCCACCGATCACGCCCGGCACCAGCACGCGCCGCTGCTCGCGCAGCAACCGCCCGAGCAGCCGCCAACCCGCCCGCCGCCCTCCGCGTCCGCTCACGTCGTCAGCCACTCACGAGCGGCGCATCAGGCGAGAGTGCCGTACACCTGGTCGAGCAGATCGAGGCACGCCGTCGCGGCGTACACCGAGCCATAGTTGGTCCGGAAGTCGGTCTCGACGACCCGGTTCGCCGTGACGGCCGGCAACTGCTGCCAGAGCGGGCTGTCGGCGAGTTCCGCATGATCATCGGCGGTGCCGATGACGAGGATCGCGTCGGCATCGGCGAGTCGGCCCGTCTCCTCTGGCGAGAAGCCCTCGTCGAAGAGCACCGAACCACCGCCGTCGAGGAACGGCAGGTGAACGCCACCCAGGTCGGCGAGGGTCTGGACCTGCAGGTAGAAGCCGGACGCCGACGATGAATAGAAGCGGTCTCCGGCGACGTACTGGACGATGGCGAGCACGGCGCTGTCGACCCGGTCGGCGTGACGGGTCCGGATCTCATCGACCTGCTCGTCGTATGCGGCTAGCACCTCGGCGAGGCGCTCGGTGCGATCGAGCGCGGCTGCGACGCCTTCGAGATCGGTCCGCCAGGGACCATCCGGCGCGACGGGAATCAGCGGAGCGATGGGTCGCAGATCGTCGAGGAGCCCCTCGATGTTGCTGCTGCGGGTCAGGATCAGATCGGGCCGCAGGGACAGAATGAGCTCGAGGTTCGGCTCGGTCTGCTCGATCACCTCGACGTCGGTGAGGTCGAAGTCGATGAACGGGGCGAGTTCGCCGCCGTCGATCGCGTTGGACCCGATGGCGATCGGTGACAGGCCGAGCGCAAGTGCCGTTTCGAAGTCGCGACGACCCTCCAGCCCGATGACACGCTGCGGGGCGAGCGGCACTTGGAACGTCCCGAACGCGTTCGTGACCTCGATGGTGTCGCCGGAGTCGCCTACGCCGGCTCCATCGCCGTCACCGTCATCACCGCACGCCGTGAGCAGCCCTGCGGCGGCGAGCATGGTGATGAACTGACGACGGGTGGCCGCATCGACGACGTCGAGGTGCCGGACGGTACCGACGCCCGGAGTGCGCATCTCGATGCGACTGGTGGGGCGGGCGTTGCAGATTGCAGCGGGCATGGGTGGAGAATCCTTCGACGGTGACGGGTGGTCGTGGGGAGCTGGGAACGAACGACGCTCAGGCGCCGCTGCGGAGCTGGTCGGCCCAGGAGCTGATGTCGTCGAGGATCGACATGGCCGACGTCGGGCGGGTCTCGGAGACGTCGTCGGCGGAACCGTCCGCATCGTCGCCGCCGCAACCGGCGGCGACCAGGCCCGCCAACGCAACCCCGCCGATCACGAACTCTCGTCGGGTGATGTCGTCGATGATCCGGCGTTCGCGGGCGGTCAGCGGCCGCGGCGCAGGTCTGAGGACAGGGGCGGGCGTGGTGAGCAGTGTCATCGGTGCTCCGTTTCACGAACGAGTGACGTGCTGATGTCCGCCGTATGTTAAGCACTCCTAATACTGACTGTCAACCATGACGCTACGCCATGCGTCAGATGTCGGCTGCCTGTTCGGCGAGCCATTGGCTCTTGATCTCACGCCAGGCTTCGTCGGTGTGGTCGCGACGCCAGTGCGGCGAGATCGACGCAGCCTCACGGTCGATTTTGCGCTCGGCGAGCAGGTCGACCACCGTCCCGTACTGCCCCTGCATCACTCCCCAACCCCGTTCTGGTCACCATTCGGCGGCACCGCCTCCCCGGTTTGGTGACCGGAAGGGGTTCGGCGCTGGAACTCGAGGCGGCGCCAGAAGAGCTGGCGGTCGCGTGAGTCGTCGGGGTCGCGGAACTTGCAGGTGGTGCAGTAGTGCGGGCCGTGGGTGTCGGCGCCGAACCGCTCACGAAACGCGAGCCGGTCGGGGTCGACGATCTCGTCGGCACCGGCATCGTGGTCGCACTGGTACGCCAGGCAGCACCCGCCCTTGCGCCGGATCAGCGCCGGGCCGAGCACCTCGTCGTCGACGATCTCGATGCGCGGCCGTGCGCGCCACGGCACGTCGGGCACCGCGACCGACGCGAGCAACAGATCGCGCACCGACTCGACCGCCGGCACCGCCTCGTCGAACGCCAGCCCGAGATGGTCGGCCACCTCGTTCCACAACCCGACCCGCCCGACCCTGGCCAGGCCGTGACAGCCGTCCACGATCGGGGCGACGACCTCGATCAGCGCGGTGACACAGCGGCGCAGCATCTCGTCGGCGTCGACCACGTCGACGTCGGGTCGCCCGGCCCACGGGTGCCCGTCGGGCACGACCGCAGTCGGCAAGTCCAACTCGATCCGATCGACCCAGCCGTCCGGGTGAACGCGCAATCGCACGGCCTCGGGACGCAGCACGATCCCGGCCCCCGCCGTCGCGAGGCCGTACCCGACCACATCGGCCAACGCGCCCGCGTACCAACCGGCCAGGTAGGTGGCCGCCGTGTCGGGCGGGGCGGTGTACTCCGACATCACCGTGGGATGCAGTTCGCGCAACCATCGGCAGCCGCCGGCGACCACGTCACCGACCGACATCCACCGTCCGGGCGCAGGTTCGCCGTCCGCGTCGTGGTCCGCCCACCGGTCGTAGCGCTGCTGCAGCACCGCGGCGGCCCACTCGCCCGGACCTCCGGTCGGGGCCACCCCGTGGTACACCCGGGCGCGGTGCACGTCGGTCACGGGTCGATCGAGCGGTCGAGGTCGGCGTCGGTCAGCAGCGGCTCGAGCACGTCGAGGAGGTTCTGCAGCTTCGACCAGCCCGACCCGACGGTCTGC
The DNA here is from genome assembly GCA_022843125.1 of Ilumatobacteraceae bacterium. Classification (GTDB taxonomy): domain Bacteria; phylum Actinomycetota; class Acidimicrobiia; order Acidimicrobiales; family Ilumatobacteraceae; genus Ilumatobacter. The sequence continues at coordinate 48,784 of JALHOG010000019.1, read as the reverse complement.
GTGCCGTCGATGCGGGCCCACTGACCGGCGGCGACCGCGGGGTGGCCCAGGAACAGCGGCGACCCGACGAAGGCACCGATGTCGCTGTCGGGGTCCTCGATCCCGCCGTAGTCGAGCACGACCACGAAGTCGGCGACGTGCTCGGGGAAGGTCTCGACGCTGAACTCGCCGGCGGGGTCGCGAGTGTCGGGGCGATCGAGTCCCAGGTCGTCGACCACCTGCGCCGTCGCCTGGGCACCGTCTTCGTAGTAGAAGAGCGACCCGCCGTCGTAGGCCGACACGACCGCGATCGTGATCTCGCCCGGATCACCGATCGCGGCGACGACCTCGGCGACGCGGTCGTCGTACGCGGCTCGGAACTCGGCAGCCTGCTCACTCCGGCCCACCAGATCGGCCCACTGTGCGAGCGCGTCGACGAGCGGCCGCCCGAACGGATCGATGCGCACCACCGGCGCGATTCCGCGCAACTGGTCGAGTTGGTCCGAACCGCTGAACGCATCGCCGACGATGAGGTCGGGTCGCTGTTCGGCCACCGCCTCGATGTTGGGCTCGGTGATGTCGCCGATCCAGGCGATCGCGCTGGTGTCGAAGTCGTCGACCCGACGGAACACGCCATCGCCATCGGGCCCGACGACGCCCGCAGACGCGACGGGGACGACCCCGAGCTCGAGCAGCGGGAGCATCGCGTTCTGGTCCTGCAGAGCGACGATGCGCTGTGGCTCGGCCGGCACCTCGACAGGCCCGTCGATGGTCTCGATCGTCCTGGTCGCCCCGGCCACCTCGGCTGCGGTGGTCGCCGGCGTCGCCATCGACGTCGCCGGTGTGGTTGGTTCGGCGGCCGGCACCTCGGAGTCGGTCGTTCCGCCACCGCATGCGACGGCTCCCACGACGAGGAGGGGGACGACGAGCACGGGAACGACGCGGCGGGTCACCATGACCAGGAGATTAGGATTGCTTTACAATTGACGTCAAGGAGGCCGCAAAGAGCCCAACGCGACTGCCCAGAGGTGGCGACGACCGGTGCGGCGCCGAGGACGATGTGTCGAGCCGGAGGAGACGTACTACTGCCCGAGGACGTCCAGTGCGATCGCCCGAGAATGTCCAGTAGAAGATCCCGAGTTTGTCCAATACATGCGATACGCTGGTCGAATGAGCAGTAGCCTTCGTGCTCGTCACTACGACCGCCGGGTGATCGATACGGAACTCGACGAACTGCTGGCGGGCGCGGCTGCCGTCTCCCTCGAAGGCGCGAAGGGCGTGGGCAAGAGTGCCACGGCTGCCGAACGGGTCGATCACGAGTTCCGTCTCGAGTCACCGACGGACCGGGCGTTGCTCGAGGCGGATCCTCGACGACTCCTGGATGGACGCCGGGTGCTCCTCGACGAATGGCAGCACCTGCCAGCCACCTGGGACGTGGTCCGGCGGGCGGTCGATGCCGGCGCGAAACCAGGCCAGTTCCTCCTCACCGGCTCAGCGTCGCAGGATGACCCCGGCCGGCACTCGGGCGCCGGCCGGATCCTCCGGGTACGGATGCGGCCACTCGCGTTGTCCGAACGCGGCTTCCAGCCGTCGGTGAGCCTCGCCGATCTCCTCACCGGAGGACGACCGGCGCTGGCCGGCGAGTCACCCGCCGATCTGAGGGTCTATGCCAACGAGATCGTCGCCTCCGGCTTCCCCGGAATTCGGCCGCTGTCGCCTCGCATCAGGAGAGCGCAACTCGACAGCTACGTCGATCGCGACATCGAGGAGACCGGCTCGAAGATCCGGAACCCGAACAGACTCCAGCGCTGGATGGCCGCATACGGCGCCGCCACCGCGACCACGACGGCGTACGCGAAGATCGCCGGCGCGGCGAACCCGGGCGTTCGAGCACAGCCCTCGCGCACGACGTTGACGTCCTATCGCGATGCGCTGGAGCGGCTGTTCATCCTCGACGCGCTGCCCGCGTGGCTGCCATCCAACGCCCATCTCAACGAGCTGGCTGCGTCCCCCAAGCACCACCTGGCCGATCCTGCGCTCGCAGTAGCGCTGCTCGGCCTCGACGAGGAGGCACTGCTCTCGGGCGATGACCGAAGCACGAGCGCGTTCCGTGACGGACCGTTCCTCGGAGCACTGTTCGAATCACTCGTGACGCTCAGCGTGCGGGTGTATGCGCAGCGCTCGGAAGCGCGGGTGGCCCACTTCCGCACCCACCGGGGCGAGCGCGAAATCGATCTGATCGTGGAACGTCGCGATGGTCGGTGTCTCGGCATCGAAGTGAAGCTCTCTCCGACCGTGACCGACGACGACGTACGGCACCTCCGCTGGCTACGCAACCGGCTCGGGACGGATCTGCTCGATGCCGTCGTCGTCACGACGGGAGCACACGCGTATCGCCGACCCGACGGCATCGCCGTGGTGCCCGCCGCGCTGCTCGGGCCCTGAGCGTCGTCTCGGGACATCGGTGACAGGAACGGGTCAGGCGAGCTCGATGAGGGTCCAGAGCGCGAGCGCGGCGAAGACGGCCGAAGCGATGTAGTTGATGCGGTGGATCGGGACCCGGGCCACGATCTGTCTGCCGAACGTCGCGGCGATCGCGGCAACCGACGCGAGCGCGGCGAGTGCACCGAACCAGACCGCGATCGGATCGTCGCTGCGCGCGGCCAACCCGGCAGTCGCGAGCTGCGTCAGGTCGCCCCACTCCGCGAGCGCGACCAGCGCGAAGCTGCCGAGCACTGCCGCGCGAGGCGTGGTCTCGGCCTCGGGTTCGTCGCTGTCGAGCGCTTCGCTCCCCGAGCGGGCCGACCTGAACAGGACGATCGAGCCGGTGGCGAACATGGCGGCGACCACGCCGCCGACCACCGCGTCGGGCAGCAGGCTGATCGCACTCCCGGCCGCAACCGCGACCGTGACGTGGATCGTGAACGCAGCGACCGCGCCGCACCACACCCACAGCGGACGCCGGAAGCGGGCCACGAGGACGACGGTTGCGATCATCGTCTTGTCGGGGAGTTCGGCCGGGAAGACGGTGGCGAACGCTCGCAGCAGATCGGTGATGGACATGTGGGCTCCCTGGTGGCTGGCGGTCGATGATCGACGTCCACACGACCGGGACTCCACGGAAGACCTCGGCCGCGACGATGGCGTCGTTGGCCGAAGGTCTCGCCCACCCGCATCACTGCGGGCCCACCGACCGGGCCCAGGTATCGGGGCCAGCATGTCGACCGGTGGCGAAGCGGGCTACTCCCCTTCGTCGGATGCGAACGCTAGCTGGTCGCCGCAGCGTGGCGACGAACCCGCCCGTACCGCTGGGAGCGGCGCGCCGACGGCACGACCATCGGCGTGCCCGACACCGGGTCGTCGACGACGATGCACTCGAGGCCGAACACGTCGCGCACGAGCTCGGCGGTGATCACGTCGTGGGGGGCACCGGCGGCCGCGACCGCTCCCCCGTTCATCGCGATCACGTGGTGGGCGTACCGGCAGGCCTGGTTGAGATCGTGGAGCACCATCACGACCGTCGCCGCCCGTCGCTCGTTGAGGTCGGCGACGAGATCGAGCACCTCGATCTGGTGCGCGATGTCGAGGAACGTGGTGGGCTCGTCGAGCAGCAGGATCGGCGTCTCCTGGGCGAGCGCCATCGCGATCCAGACCCGCTGACGCTGCCCACCCGACAGCTCGTCGACCGCGCGATCGGCGAGTTCGATCGTGTTGGTGGCGGTGAGCGCCGCCACCACCGCCGACTCGTCGGCCTCCGACCACTGCTGCAGCAGCTTCTGGTGCGGCGAGCGGCCGCGGGCCACCAGGTCTCCCACGGTGATCCCCTCGGGCGCGATCGGCGACTGGGGCAGCAGACCGAGGCGACGCGCCACCTCCTTGGTCTTGATCGAGTGGATCTCGTGACCGTCGAGCAGGACCCGCCCACGATGGGGCTTGAGCAGGCGGGCGAGCGCACGCAGCAACGTCGACTTGCCGCACGCGTTCGCGCCGACGATCGCCGTGATCACACCGTCGGGGATGTCGACCGACAGGCCGTCGGTGATCACACGGTCGTCATAGGCGAGGCGGAGGTCGGCGCCGCTGAGGCGTGGCGGGTCGGAGGGGTTCACATCGCTCCCGTTCGGATCTCGCGGGTCAACAGCCAGAGGAGGTACGGCGCGCCGATCACCGCCGTGGCGATGCCGACCGGCAGCTCGGTGGGGGCCATGATGCGCCGCGCCACCAGATCGGCCGTCACCGTCAGGAGGGCACCGACCAGCGCTGTCGGCACGAGCGTGAAGCCGGGCGAGCGGACGAGCCGCCGGGCGATCGGGGGCGACACGAGCGCGATGAAGGCGATCGGCCCGGCGGATGCGGTGGCGAGCGCTGCGAGTGCGATGCCGACGAGCACCAGACCGAGGCGGGCCCGACCGACGCGCACCCCGAGTGCGGCCGCGGTGTCCGGGCCGAGCTCGAGCAACCGCAGCCGGCGGGCGAGCACCGCTGCGATCGGCACCAACACCAGCAGGCCGAAGCCCACCGGGCGGACGTGTTCCCACCCGCGCCCGTTGAGCGATCCGGTGAGCCAGACCGCAGCGCGCTGCGCCTCGTAGATCTGCGCCCGGGTGATCAGATAGTTCACGACCGCGGACACGGCGAAGCCGATCCCGATGCCGACGAGGATCAGGCGGTAGCCGTGGACGCCCCGCTTGTAGGCGAACACGTACACCAGCACCGCCGTGCCCACGCCGCCGACGATCGCGCCGAACGACACCTCGAGGCTGCCCGCGCCCTCGACGAGCACGATCATGAACACGGCGCCGAGCGCGGCGCCCGAGTTGAACCCGACGATGTCGGGCGACGCCAGCGGGTTGTTGGCGAGCGACTGGAAGATCCCGCCCGAGATCGCGAACGCGGCGCCGACCATGATCGCCGTGAGGACCCGCGGCAGGCGCAACGTCTGGACGATGAACTCCGCATCGTCGGATGCGGTCGCGAACACCGCACGCACCACCTCGGAGATCGGGATCGGGAAGTCCCCGACGCTGATCGACCAGCACCCGATGGCGACGATCGCCGCTGCGAGCACACCGCTGAGGCCGATCGCGCGCCCGTCGAGGCGGACCGAGATCCGCCGCGTCCGGACCACCCGACCGGTGATCGGGGACCGCGAACGTTGGAGTGCGAGGCTCACAGCTGCGCCATCCGGACGCGCCGGACCAGCAGCACGAACGCCGGCCCGCCGATCGCCGCGGTCATGATCCCGACCTGCACCTCCGACGGGCGGGCGATGACCCGACCGACGACGTCACAGACGAGCAGCACGATCGGGCCGATCACCGCCGAGTACGGCAGGAGCCAGCGCTGGTCGGGACCGACGACGGCGCGGGCGGCAAGCGGCACGACGAGCCCGATGAACCCGATCGGCCCGCACGCTGCGGTGGCGGCGCCGCACAGCAGCGTGACCGACAGCGCCGTCGCCGCACGCGTCCAGCCGACGCGGGTGCCGAGCGCGCGGGCGGTCTCCTCGCCCAGTCCGAGCGCGTTGAGCGGTCGGGCGCAGCCGAGCCCGACGACGAGCCCGACGACGATGAACGGCAACACCTGGACCAGCACGTCCTGGTCGCGGCCGGCGAGCGAGCCCACCACCCAGAACCGGAACTGATCGAGCGTCGCCTGGTCGAGCAGGACGACCGCCGACGTGAGCGCGCCGAGCAAGGCCGACAGTGCGGCACCGGCCAGCGCCAGCCGCACGGGGGTCGCCCCGCCGCGCCCCATCGACCCGAGCGCGTAGACGACGACCGACGTGACCGCCGCACCGAAGAACGCAAGCCACACGTACGCGGACAGCGACCCCAATCCGAACATGGAGATGCCGATCACCACGGCGAGCGATGCACCGGCGTTGACGCCCAGCAAGCCGGGATCGGCCAGCGGATTGCGCGTGATCGCCTGCATGAGCGCTCCGGCCAGCCCGAGCGCGGCACCGACGAGGACCCCCACGAGGGTGCGCGGGAGGCGCAGCTCCCGCACGACGAGATGGTCGTTCGAGCCGTCGAATCCGGTGAACGAGTGGATCACGGTGCCCAGCGGGATCGGCTTCGCACCGACTGCGAGCGACAACAGCACGACGAACACGAGCAGACCCGACGCCGCAACGAGGCCGGCGAGCCGGAGGGCTCGGCGGCGGCCGATCCCGCCGGCGGCGCTACCTACCGGCTCGGCCACTCGCACCCTCGCCTCAGCAAGCGCCACGTGTGAGCTCCCGGCTGACGCCGAGGCGGGAGTTCTCACACGAACGATCCGCAACGGCCACGGACGGCATGTTAGGCACTCCTGACATGCAGTCACAAGGGCTCTGACAGGCAGGCGCCGAGGGCGGCGTGGAGACGTGATGAAGGCTCGCCGGCGCGCGCTGGTCCGGTCGACGCAACAAGCGGTCTGGTGTGCGCCCGCCCTCCTACACTTCGGCGGTGGTCGACGCCGGGCAACACCATCACCACCACGACGTCTCGTCCCGGTTGCCAGTGCTCGGCCCGACGGTCGTCATCGGCGGCCTGGTCCTGGCGTTGTTGATGCGCTCCCGGCTCGGCGTCCTCGTCCTCGAGGACGTCCGGCTGTGGTCGACGCTGTTCGTGTCGATCTGCATCCAGGCCCTGCCGTTCCTCGTACTGGGAGTCACGTTGAGCGGCGTCATCGCGGCCCTCGTATCGCCGGGCTTCGTCGAGCGGATCGTGCCGCGCAACCAGTATCTGGCCGTGCCTGCGGCCGGCGCGGCAGGCTTCGCCCTGCCGGGCTGCGAGTGCGGCTCGGTCCCGATCGCCGGGCGCCTCGTCGCTGCAGGCACCCCGCCCGCCGCAGCCCTGACGTTCCTGCTTGCCGCCCCCGCGATCAACCCGGTGGTGCTGATCAGCACTGCGGTCGCGTTCCCCAACGAGCCGATGGTCGTGGTCGCGCGCTTCGCGGCATCGTTCCTCGCCGCCGTCGCGATCGGCTGGTGGTGGGTGATCTGGAAACGGCGGGTACCGCTCGACGACATCCACGCCCACGATCACGGCGGGTCGCGCTGGGCGCGGTTCAGCGAGTCGGCCGCGCACGACTTCGTGCACGCCGGGGGCTACCTCGTGGTCGGCGCGGCAGTTGCTGCGTCGCTCCAGTTGATCGTGCCCCGCACTGCGCTCGACACGGTCGCCGGCAACGAGATCGCGTCCATCATCACGCTCGCCCTGCTCGCGATGCTGCTGTCGATCTGCTCCGAGGCCGATGCGTTCGTCGCCGCCGGCCTCCCCCAGTTCTCGCTCACGTCCCGTCTCGTGTTCCTCGTTGTCGGCCCGGTGATCGATCTCAAGCTGATCGCCATGCAGCGCGGCGTGTTCGGCGCTCGGTTCGTCATGGTGTTCGCGCCGATGACCCTCGTGGTCGCCACCGGATCAGCCGTGCTCGTCGGGCAGGTGCTGCTGTGAATCGGATGGGTCGCGCCACGATCATGTTGTTCGTCGGGGCGATGTCCGTTCGGCTCGCCTGGACGGGCGAATTCGGCGCCTTCCTCCAGCAGCGCATGCGCTGGCCGCTCCTGATCGGCGCCGTCGTGCTCGTACTGCTGGGCATGGCGGAGGCCATCCGCGCCGACGTCGAGCGGCGAGACCACGCCGAGGTGAGTCGTCGATCCGTCGCGCCATCGGTCGGATGGCTGCTCATCGTCCCGATGCTCGTGCTCATCTCGGTCGCTCCAACCGCACTCGGCGCCAGCGCGGTCGACCGCACCGACGGCTACCAGAGCACCGAGCGCGACGCGTTCGATCCCTTGCCGGAGGGCCAGGAACCGGCACCGCTGACGTTCCTCGAGTTCGTCGACCGAGCGGTGTGGGACCAAGACGAGAGCCTCCGCGACCGCCCGGTGCTGCTGAGCGGATTCGTGGTCAATGACGAACGGACACCAGACGGCTTCGTCCTCACCCGATTCGCGGTCGCGTGCTGTGCCGCCGACGCCCTGCCCGTGCAGGTGGCGATCAGCAACGTCGCGACCCCGCTGCCCGACGACACCTGGATCGACGCGGTCGTCGTGTGGCGTGTACCCCCGGAGCCGTACGACCTCGAGGAACCATGGATCGTCGAAGCCGACCTGATCCGGTACGAGGTTCTCCCGGCCGCCCCGGACGCCCCGTACGAGTCGCCGTACTAGCGAGATTCGAGCAACGTTCGCCTCGCCGGTGACGCCGCTCACAACCTGTCTCCGTCGCGCCCGAAGCGCCGATCGGCGCTCGGTTTCCTGCTGCGGCCTTCCGACGTTCTGTGCTGCGCGTGAGGTGCGGCTCCCGGCGCCGGTAGGTCGCACGACTTCGCCGGATACGCGTGGACGGTCGTCGCAGAGGGTGGGAGCGAGCGGCGCGCTGTTCGATCCGGCGCTAGGCGACAGAGGTAGACACGTCGATCGTCCGAGTTATACTGCTCGGTATGACTCATCGTGTTGGGCCCAAGGGTCAGGTCGTCATCCCCAAGGAACTCCGCGACGAACTCGGCATCGAGCCCGGCGACGAAGTCAGCTTCTGGCGCCACGACGACCACGTCGCCGTCCGCCCAGCGAGCCACCGCCGACCGCTGCGCGGACGGTTCGAAGGCACCGGCCTTGTCGACGCCTTGATCGCAGAGCGTGACGCCGATCGGCTTCGTGAGTCAACGCGGTGACGATCGTCCTGGACTCGTGGGCTGTTCTGAGGTTCCTCGAGAACACCGAGCCGGCGGCCTCACTCGTCGCCGACCTGCTCGACGCCGAGCGTCCGCTGATGTCGTGGATCAATCTCGGTGAGGTGCACTACGTGATTCGCCGATCGAGCGGCGAAGATCACGCGGTCGAGACCGTGCGCGACCTGCGCGATTTCATCGACGTGCGTCTCCCCGACGAACGCATGGTGCTCGACGCCGCACGACTCAAGGCCGATCACCCGATGGCATACGCCGACGCGTTCGGCGCCGCACTCGCCATCTCCGAGGCAGCGACCCTCTGGACTGGAGACCCCGAGTTGCTCGTCGAAGGATCGCGGTGGGACTGGCTCGATCTCCGCGCGTCAAACTGACTGGCCCCAGCCCGACGAGTGCGTCACTTAGGCGCCGATCGGCGCCGGTTGTGAACTTGCCGGCGCTGGGTCGTTCTGGGCGCGCGTTCTGCGCTGCGGATCGCAGCGGACGCCATGACCGTCGTCAGAGTGGTGGGACGTGCCGGACGATCTGTCGCGCGACCGCGGTCGTCGTTCGACCGTTGTCATGGATGACCAGGTTGGCCAGGCGCACGTTCTGAACGGATGTCGCCCTCGGGCGATTCCCGGGGCGTGCTACTCGTCGGCGGTGCCGGCGAAGATCGCCGGAAGGTCCTGCGCATCGGCGAGCAGCCTGACGACGTCGACGTGATCCTGAGTGACGAAGTAGAACCACCCGCACGGGAAGTCGACGATGCGGCGGATGCGCAGGCCCGGGATGCCGCACAGTTCGTCGACGCGTGGCGAACCTGCACCGGGCATCCGCCCGATCGCGCCCAGCGCCGCGATGGCGGCGTCGAAGCATCGTTCCCCCAGGCTGTCACCGCCCTCGCGCCGGTAGTAGCGGGTTCGTTCGACGAGGTCGGCTTCAGCCAGTGGCCGCAGCAGCGTTGGCGTCACGCGTCAGAACCGAGCGCCTGGCCGCGGAGCGAGGCAATCACGTCATCGGTGACCACTCGTCCGTCGCCGGAGGCGAGCCCGTCGGCGATCAGATCGCGCAGGCGCTTCGCTGCCTGCTCGTGTTGATCGCGCCGGATGAGGTCGCGCAGGTACTCGCTGGTGTTGCCGTAGCTGCCGTCACGCACTCGAGCATCGATGTACTCACGCAATGACTCGGGAAGGGCGAAGCTCATCGTGTTGCGACTCACCGTCTCAGTCTGCAAGTGCTATCAACAGTTGTCAACACCGCCTGGTCAGTCAGTCCCCTGGAGACGTGCGGCCCCGTGACACGCTGTCGGCCCAGACCCGCAATCCGAACACGCGAGCGCCGAAGCGCCGATCGGTGTGCCGCCACCAGGGAGGGTCGTCCGTTGTTCTGCGTCGCTCGTTTCGGCGATCCGGTGCCCATGAGGAGACGCTCGCTCCACGGGATCGTCTGCCGGTCGACCACACGACCGGGATCATCGACAGTCGGTTGCCACCTCGAGCGCCGCGCAGATGTCGCGCATGCGGCCGTCGCTGAGGCGACCGAGTCGCTCCACGAGCAGTCCGACAGCGACGGATTCGACGGAATCGAGGTTGACGGCACTTCGACGCTGCACAGGGTCGTCCCCTGGCTCGAGCACGACCTCGCTGGCGAGCCCTCGGATGGTCGTCGTGCACGGCGCCACCAACGCGCGACGGAGTCTCGGAATGGCAGCGTCACGCGACAACACGACGACGGGTCGGCGGCCGATCTCTGGCGGCTCGCACCACCACAGCTCGCCACGGCGCGGAAGGTCGGTCATCGCCCGGCTGCTTCGCGGAACGACGCGAGGTCGCCCCACTCATCGGGCTCGTCGAGGGGATGCTCGGCGTAGGCCGCTGCGTAGGCAGCGTCGATCTCGGCCGCTCGATCGCGAGCGAGGAGTGCCGCGAGTGCCTCATCGATGAGTTCGGCGTCGGTTGCCGACGAACGTGCCTGTCGCGCATGTTCGAGCAGCCCTTGGTCCACCGTTGTGCTCAGACGGGTCCGTGCCATGCCACGATGATGCCACCATCATGCCACATGCACAACAGGCGCCGACCTCTCGACCGCACCGAACGCTCACCTCCGCCCGCACAGAACACGCGTCGCCCGTGAGAACAGCGCGCCGAACCCGCGATCTGCACCGGCGGTGTACCCGTGGGCGACACCTGACCGGCTCGAGCGCGTCAGGGAGCGGCGTGGGCGACGCTCCGGTGCGTCACCGCGGAGCGGATCTCGACCACCGCCAGCACCACGAAGAAGATCGCCACACCGAGTCCGGCGATCGTGGCCGACGTTGCAGTGTCAGCGTGGTAGCTCACGATCAAGCCGAGCACGACCGACAGCCACGCGAACAGCACCGCCACCACCATCGTCCTCGGGATGCGCCGAACCACGAGCACGGCGGTCGCCGCCGGCGCCACGAGGAAGCCGAACACGAGCAGGGTGCCCACCACCTGGAAGCTCACCACGACAGCCATCGCCAACAGGGCGAGCATCGCAGCGTGCGCGAGCCCGGGCCGCAGCCCGAGCGCCGCCGCCTTCTCGTGGTTCACCGCCAGCGCGAGGAATGACCGGTGGCCCACGGTGAGGCCGACGATGGTGATCGCCAGCGCCACCAGGCCCACGACGATGTCGCCGCGAGTGACACCGAGGATGTCGCCGAACAGGAACGACGTGAGATCACCTGCGTACGTGTCGTTGCGGCTGATGATCACGACACCGAGGGCGAGCATGCCGACGAAGAGCAACCCGATGCCGGTGTCGTCCGACAGCCGTGTCGTTCGATGCACGACGTTGACACCTGCCACCATCGCAAGCGCGCTGACAAACCCGGCGAGCGTGAGGTTGATCCCCCACAGCACCCCGATCGCCAGACCTGGCAGCACCCCGTGGGCGAGGGCATCGCCGAGGAAGGCAAGGCCACGCACGATCACCCAGGTACCGATGAGCGCGGTGATCGTGGCGATCACCAACCCGCCCACCAGGGCGCGCTGCGCAATGGTGGACGTGAAGGGGTCGGTGAGGTAGTCGATCACGCGCCGGTCAGCGCGGCGACGATCAGCTCGGCGTTCGTACGCATCAGATCAATGTAGGTCTCGGCGCCCGAGCCAGGCTCACCCAGGCTCTCGGTGAAGAGCTCGACGATCGCGACCTCACCGCCGACCTCGCCGGCAAGGGCTTCGGCGAGCTCGGTCGACTGGGTGGTCTCGGCGAAGATCGCGGGGATTCCCTCGGCCTCGATGACCGCTGCCAGCTCTTCGAGCTCGCGCACCGACGTCTCGGCGCTCGTGGTGAGCGACGGCACGACGGCGCCGACGACCTCGAACCCGTAGCGATCGGCGAAGTAGGCGAACACCTCGTGGTTGGTCACGAGCACCCGGCTCTCGGCCGGGATCGCAGCGAGCGCCGCTTCGATCTCGGCGTCGAGCGTCTCGAGCTCCGCGACGTAGGCAGCGGCCTGGGCCTCGATCGCAGCGGCATCGATCCCCTCGACGGCAGCCAGCGCCGTGGCAAGACCGGTGACCCCCTCGGTCATGCGGGCCGGATCGGTCCACAGGTGGGGGTCGAGCCCACCGTGGTCGTGGCCGTCGTGATCGTCGGATTCCGCGTGGGTGTCGCCCTCGGTCTTCTCGTCCTCGTGGGCGTGATCATGATCATGATCGTGGGTGTCGCCCTCGGTCTTCTCGCCCTCGTGATCGCTGTGATCGTCATGGGCGCCACCTTCGAGCAGGGTCATCGCGTCGGCGAAGGCGAACACCGGCGTGCCCGCGTCGGCCACGCTGTCGATCACGCCGAGCATGCCCTCTTCGAAGTTCGCGCCGTTCACCACGAGCAGGTCGGCCTCTTCCATCGACGCCGCTTGCTTGACCGACGGGGCGAAGTCGTGCGGGTCGGAGCCGAGCGGCATGATCACCTCGACGTCTGCCAGGTCGCCGACGACGGCCGACACCACATCGCCGAGGATGTTCGTGGTCACGACGATCGTGGCCCGCTCGGCCGGCGGTGCCGCGGTGGTGGTCGGAGCCGGCTCCTCCTCCACGGTGACCGTCTCGTCATCGTCCGGTTCGGTGTCGCCACCGGTCGTCGTCTCGGCGGTCTCGGCGGTCTCGGCCGGCTCGGTCGCCGGAGTGGCCGTCGTGTTCGTGGCAGCCGCGCCCTCCGCGTCCTGATCGTCGTCGGAGCCACACGCCGCAGCGCCGACACCGAGCGCCACGACACTTACGAGAGTGAGAATCCGTCTCATAGCACTACCCTACGGACGCTCGCTACGGTGCGACAACCCGAGCAACCCGATACAACCACATTGGCCACATGACGATCGAGATCCGCGACCTCACGGTGCAACGAGGCACCACCACCGCTCTGCGGGTCGACGCGCTCGACATTCCGCCAGGGATCACCACCCTCGTCGGGCCGAACGGCTCCGGGAAGTCGACCCTCCTCCACGCCATCGCCGGCCTGCTCCCCGACCATGGTGCGGTCAGGATCGACGGCGAGTCACCGTCCCAGGCGAGGCGTTCCACGGCGTACGTGCTCCAGACCCAGCACGTCGCCGCTCAACTCCCGGTGACCGCGCGCGAGGTGGTATCGCTCGGCCGCACACCCTCCGTCGGCCCGATCCGGCGCCTGCGCGCCGCCGACCGCAAGGCGGTCACGGCGGCGCTGCACCGCATGGAGATGGACGAACTCGCCGATCGTCACCTCACGGAGATGTCAGGCGGGCAGCGCCAGCGCGTGTTCATCGCGCAAGGCCTCGTCCAAGACGCCGACGTGCTGCTGCTCGACGAGCCGGTCGCCGGGCTCGACATGGCGTCGGCCGCACAGATCCGACGCGCCGTACTCGAGGAGCGCGCCGCCGGGCGCACCGTGGTCGTCGCCACCCATGACCTCGAGGAAGCCGCCGAGTCCGACTTCGTCGTGCTGCTCGCCGGGCGTGTCGTGGCGTGCGGCGCACCGACCGCTGTGCTCACCCCCGAGCACCTGCGCACCGCCTATGCGGGGCGCGTCCTCGACCTCGGCGGGAACTCGATCGCGCTCGATGACGGGTCACACCACGATCACCACGACCTCATCGACGTCGACCCGCACCACGTCGAGTACCGACACACCGAGGCCGACCACCACCGGCACGAACACTGAGCGGCGCGACGACCTGGTGTCAGCCGGCGCAGTCGGCACAGGTACCGAACAGGTCGATCACGTGGCGGGCGATCGTGAAACCCTCCGACGCAGCGGCCTCGTCGAACGCCTTGTCGAGCGTGCGCTCGAGCCGAGCATCGAACTGGACGTCGCGGACGATGCCGCACGAGTCGCAGATGAGATGGTGGTGGTGCTCGGTGAGCGCCTCCGCCAACTCGTACCGGGCATGGTCGTTGCTGTGCACCAGCCGGCGCACCACGCCGGCCTCCTCCATGAGGGCGAGGTTCCGGTAGGCCGAGCTCTGGGCCAGATCGGGCACGAGCTGCAGCAGTTCGGGCAACGTGACCGGCCCGTTCGCCTTGCGGAGGCCGTCGACGATCGCTCGCCGCCCCGTGGTGTACCGGAGGTCGACGGCATCGAGTCGTTGCAGGATCGAACGTTCGAGATCGGCGACCATCAAGGTCACCAACCTATCCGACCCCGTACCTCCGGCGCAGCGTCCTCGGGGGACTGCTCCCCCTGGCCGACAGCGCTGCGCACGAGCAGAATGCACCCGTGTTCGCGGGAACCGATCATCACGCGCAGCGACGGGCTCTCGCCCTCGTCGTCGCCACCTCGCTCCTCGTTGCTGCGTGCTCGTCGAGCGACGACGGGTCGACGGCCGGGAGAACCGCCGAACCTCCCGACGCGTCGATCACCGCTGTCACGATCGAGAGCACGTCTGAGCCCAGCTCGTCGGACACCGAACCGGCGCCGCCCAGCAGCCCGCCGACGAGCGACGCCGCCGCGATCGGGATGCGTCGGTCGGCGATCCCCAGCCGGGCGCCGAAGACCCCGGTCGAGACGATCAACGATCTGGCGGTCATCGCGGCGTCGGATGCGTCGCCCGGCGTCGCCATCCTCGCCGGCTCGACGCGACCCGACCCCGGCACACCGTTCGCCGCCACCGCGCACCTCGTCCGGGCCGACGGGCCGTCGTTCAGCGTCAACACCGTCGTCCTCGACCACGCTGATGCCACCGAGTCGGCTGCGTACGGCATCGGCGCCGACGGCGACCGGGTCGTCGTGGCCGGCACGGTCCTCGACACGACCGGCGTGCCGCGAGCAGCGATCTGGCAATCACGCGATCGCGGGGCGACGTTCGCGGCCGCCGAGATCGTCGCCGACGGCGCCGCCACCGCGCTCGACGTCACGTTCGTGTCGGGCCGTGCGATCGTCGCCGCGATCGTGGCGACGCCACTCGGCAGTGACATCGTCACGTATCTGGAGAATGCCGACGGGTGGGGCGTCGAGCAGGTCACGACCGACTCGATCGATCCGTTCGTCACCGGCATCGTCGCAAGCGGGACCACCGTGCTCCTCGCGGGCGGCGAGGTCGTCGATGGCGAGGCCCGCGGGCGCATCTGGCGGTCGGACGACTCGGGCACCACGTTCGACACGACCGTGGCCGGACTCGGGGCATACAGCGCGATCGGTGCACCGGCGCTGACGCTCGACGGGTTCGTCGCGACCGCAGACGGCATCGGGCCCGACCCGACCGATCTCGTCACCTCCACCGACGGCCGAACCTGGCGAGCGATCCCGCTCACGCTCACCGGCGCCGCGGGCGACCCTGCTCCGGTGCCCGAGGCCGGTGCCGGAAGGGTCGCCGTCGACGGCGACGGGTTCGCGGTCGGGATCCAGGATCTCCGGGTGGAGGTGGCGCGGGTCGACGCCGACGGGAACGGCACCTCCGTCCCGGCGCCGGAGCTGCCGAACGAGCGCTTCGGGACCGCCCGCCCGTTCGTGCTCGACGGCCGCCTGGCGGTCGTCGGGTCGGCCGAGCGGTCGTTCCGCCTCGCCGTCCACGACGGCGACGACACCTGGACGGTCGTGGAAGATCCACGCCGGCCGGTGGGAGCGGTCCCTGCGTCGACCGAGTTGGAGCTCGTCGGCGACGAGGTCGCTGCGCTGACGCGCGCCTATCCTGCGGTCCGCCCGGTCGAGGGTGGCATCACATACGGACCGATCGAGCAGTGGGGCATCCGACGCGACGGGAGTTGGCGGATCGCGAACCAGGACGACATCCCGCTCGAGTCCGACGCGCTCGCCGCCGCCGGCGCAAGGCAGATCGCGATCCGCTCCGACGACGATCCGGAGGACCAGCGCAACGGCCCGATTGGAGGGACCCGGATCCTCACCAGCGACAACGGTGGCCCGTGGGTCGAAGGTGAGCTGATCCTCACCGGGCCGGGCGGTGATTACCTGCGCGACGCGACGGCGACCGCCGACAGCTTCGTTGCCGTCGGGAACCGATCGGCTCGCTCCTCCACCGGCAGCACGGTCTCAACCCCGGCGATCGTGAGCGAGGTCGACGGCGCCTGGACCGAGGAGCCGACGCCGCCGCTGGAGGGTGAGCAGGTGTGGCTCGACCGGGTCGTGGCGACCAACGACGGGTTGGTCGTCGCCACCGGCGGGCGGTTGCAGTCCGGCCGCTCCACCCCCGTGGTCCTCACCCGCCCCCCGGGCGCGGCGTGGACGCTCGCCACGCTCCCCACCGAGGCGGCCGACGTCTCGATCCGCAGCGTCAGCGTCGACGACACGGGTGTCGTGATCGTCACCCAGGAAGACCGGACGTGGTGGCGTCACCGCACGACGGACGGGACCACCTTCGTCAGCACGCAGATCCAGATCGACGACCCGGCCCGCAGCCGCATCGTCCGGGCGATCACAGCGCCCGACCGCACGCTGCTCGTCGGCTCGGTGAACACACTCGGAGCGCTGGAGCTCGCGGTGTGGGAGCTCGATCCCTCCGGCTCGACCGTCCGGCTCAGGCTCGACGGCGTCCCGCCGAGCCTCGCCCGCTCGGTTGACGACGCCGAGTTGCTGGACGACGTCCTGTACGTGAGCGGGACCGACTTCGGGGAGAACGTCGTGTGGGAGCTCGATCTCACCGGCTGATCGTCGGCTGATCGTCGACTGATCGTCGGCTGATCGTCGGCTGGGGCGCTCCCGCCGGGATGGGTCGCTCGGAAGCTGGTTACGCTCGGCGGGATGGTCGACCCTCGCCTCGCCGGCACCTCGATCGCCGATTCGGTGGTGGAGTTGATCGGCCACACACCGCTCGTGCGGATGAAGCGCACGATGGAGCTCGAGGACATCCCTGCCGTCCTGGCGATGAAGATGGAGACCACCAACCCCGGTGGGTCCGCCAAGGATCGTCCGGCACTCGAGATGATCCTCGCCGCCGAGCGCGACGGGCTGCTGAAGCCGGGCGGCACGATCGTCGAGCCCACGAGCGGCAACACTGGCGTCGGGCTCGCCATCGTCGCTGCGCAGCGCGGGTACAGCTGCGTGTTCGTGATGACCGACAAGGTCGCGCCGGAGAAGGTGTCGCTCCTCAAGGCGTACGGCGCGGAGGTCGTCGTGTGCCCGGTCGCCGTCCCGCCCGACGACCCGCAGAGCTACTACAGCGTGGCTGCCCGACTCACGGTCGAGCGCAACGCCTTCCGGCCCAACCAGTACGCCAACCCGAACAACCCGCTCGCCCACACCAAGACGACGGGTCCGGAGATCTGGGAGCAGACGGCCGGGCGGATCACCCACTTCGTCGCGGGTGCAGGCACCTGCGGGACCCTGACCGGCACCGCGCGTTTCCTGAAGGAGCAGAACCCCGCCATCCGGATCATCGCGGCCGACCCGGAAGGGTCGGTGTTCTCGGGCGGATCGGGCCGGCCGTACCTCGTCGAGGGCGTCGGCGAAGACTTCTTCCCTGCGGCCTGGGACCCCGACCTGTACGACGACGTCATCGCGGTCAGTGACGAGCACAGCTTCCTCACCGCACGCCGCATCAGCCGCACCGAGGGCATCCTGATCGGTGGTTCGGGCGGCCTGGCGGTGGCCGCCGCGATCAAGGTGGCCCGCGACGCCCAGCCCGACGACATCGTCGTGGTCCTCAACCCCGACTCGGGACGCGGGTACCTGTCGCGCGTGTTCGACGATGCGTGGATGGCGAACTTCGGTTTCCTCGTCGAGTGCACCGAGTGCATCGCCGCCGTCCTCGACGCCCGCGCCGAGGATCAGGCCGGTCTGATCTACGTCAACCCGGCCGAGACCGTCCGCATCGCGATCGAGCGGATGCGCGCCAACGGCATCAGCCAGCTGCCGGTCTGCAAGAACACGCCGCCGTTCGCGGCCGCCGAGGTGGCCGGCTCGGTCGACGAGCTCGAACTGATGGAGGCGATCGCCAAGGATCCGGCGGTGATGGACCTGCCGGTCGACTCGGTCATGGGGCCGCGCCTCCCCACGATCGGCGGCGGTCAGAAGCTCGAGCTCGCGCTCGACATGCTGCACACGTCGCCGGCCCTGCTCGTGCTCGCGGGCGGGCGGCCGCTGAGCGTGCTGACCCGCACCGACATCTTGAGCTTCTTCGAAGCACGGGCGCACGGCTGAGCGAGACGGCTGAACGAGACGGACTGAGCGGGAAGGGCTGAGCATGGGCGAAGAGGAACAGCAGGTGGGTTGGGCATTCGAGACGCTCGCCATCCACGCAGGGCAGGAGCCCGATCCGGCGACCGGCGCCGTCGTGCCGCCGATCTCGTTGGCGACCACGTTCGCCCAGAGCGAGGTCGGCGTCCACCAGGGGTACGAGTACTCGCGCTCGGGCAACCCGACGCGCACCGCGGTCGAGACCCAGATCGCCGCGCTCGAACAGGCGCGTCACGGGCTCGCATTCGCGAGCGGCCTCGCAGCGGAGGACAATGTGTTGCGCCTGCTCCGCCAGGGCCAGCGGATCCTGCTCGGCAACGACGCGTACGGCGGCACGTTCCGGCTGATCTCCAAGGTGTGGTCGCCGCTCGGGTTCCCATGGTCGGCCGTCGATCTCGGTGACCTCGACTCGCTGCGCGACAACTGGCCCGACGACACCGGCATGGTGTGGCTCGAAACGCCCACCAACCCGCTGCTCACGTGCTTCGACATCGAGGCGGTCGCGACGATCGCCCGTGAGCGCGGTGCACTCGTCGTGGTCGACAACACGTTCGCCACGCCGTATCTCCAGCAGCCGATCACGCTCGGGGCCGACATCGTCGTCCATTCCGCGACGAAGTACCTCGGCGGGCACAGCGACGTGGTCGGCGGGTTCCTGGCGGTCGACGACGACGAGCTCGCCGGACGGCTCCGGTTCACCCAGAACGCAGCCGGAGCAGTCCCGTCGCCGTTCGACTGCTACCTCGTGCTGCGCGGCGCCAAGACGCTCGGTGTGCGGATGGATCGCCACTGCGAGAACGCCAGAGCGATCGTCGACCTGCTCACCGGCCACGAGGCGGTCGAGCGGGTGCTCTACCCCCAGCTCCCCGATCATCCGGGCCACGCCGCGGCCGCCAAGCAGATGCGTGACTACGGCGGCATGGTCAGCTTCACCGTGCAGGGCGGCGAAGCGGCCGCCCGACGCATCGCCGCCGCGACCACGCTGTTCACCCTGGCCGAGTCGTTGGGCGCGGTGGAGAGCCTGATCGAGCACCCCGGTGCGATGACCCACGCCTCGGCGGCCGGTTCGCCCCTCGAGGTACCGGCCAACCTCCTGCGGTTGAGCGTCGGCATCGAGCACAGCAGCGACCTCGTCGCCGACCTCGCCCAGGCACTCTCCGCGGTCTGACGAAACCGCCCGGGTCGGCCGCCTGCGTCACCCGGCCGTGTGACATGAGCCCGGTCGCCCCGAGCATCACCCCGTGATGGAATGGGTACCCCCCGGGCGCCATCGCCCGGTCGCCGCGGGCGGGCACCACAGCACCATGCACGACACTCCGCCAGATCCCACACGCGGCGGGCGACCTCTCATCGTGGCCGCCAACCGCCTTCCCGTCACCCGAGAGCCGGACGGCAGTTGGAGCGCCAGCCCCGGAGGACTCGTGCGGGCGTTGCTGCCCACGATCCGCGAGACGGGCGGGAGCTGGGTCGGCTGGACCGGCCAGCCGGGCGGGGTCGACGAGGACATCGATCTCGACGGCATCGCGCTCCACTCACTCGCGCTGAGCGACGAGGAGCTGCACCGCTACTACGAGGGCATGTCGAACGACACCCTGTGGCCGCTGTACCACGACGCGATCCGGGAGAGCGCCTACCACGGCGACGACTGGGACGCCTACCGCCTGGTGAACCAGCGGTTCGCCGAGCGGGTGGCCGAGATCGCCCCGGAGGGGGCGGCGGTGTGGATCCACGACTACCACCTCCAGCTCGTCCCCACGGCGCTCCGTGAGCTCCGCGACGACGTTCGGATCGGGTTCTTCAACCACATCCCGTTCCCGCCGCTCGAGCTGTTCCGCCGGCTGCCGTGGCGGGCCGAGATCGTCGAAGGGCTGCTCGGCGCCGACGTGATCGGGTTCCAGCGGGCGAGCGACGCGACGAACATGATCGCCGCCGCCACCGACCTGCTCGAGGGCGTCGAGCCCGACGAGCCGGTGGTGACCGACCATCTCGTCGGCGTCGGGTACCGGGGGCATCGCTCGCTCGTCGGTGCGTTCCCGATCTCGATCGACGTCGCCGAGATCGAGGAACCGGCCGGTGGGCGCGCTGCGCGCCGGCAGGCGATCGACATCCGTGCCCGGCTCGGCTCGCCCGAGGTGATCCTGCTCGGCGTCGATCGGCTGGACTACACGAAGGGGATCGGACCCCGCCTGCGGGCCTTCGGTCAGCTGCTCGACGACGGTCGCCTCGACCCCGAGCGACACGTCCTCGTGCAGGTCGCGACGCCGACGCGCGAGGGCGTCGAGCACTATCAGGACGAGCGCCGCGAGATCGAGCAGATCGTCGGGGAGATCAACGGCCGCCACGCACGACTCGGCTTCCCGGTCATCCACTACCTCTACCGGACGCTGCCGCTGGAGGAGCTGATCCCGCTCTACCGGGCGGGCGACGTGATGCTCGTGACCCCCTACCGTGACGGGATGAACCTCGTCGCCAAGGAGTACGTGGCGGCAAACGCGGACGGCGACGGTGTGCTCGTGCTCAGCGAGTTCACCGGCGCCGCCGACGAACTGCGCGAGGCGCTGCTCGTCAACCCCCACGACCCGGTGGCGTTGCAGGACGCGATCGCACAGGCCGTCGAGATGCCGCGCCAGGAGCGCGGCGAGCGCATGCGGGCGATGCGGGCGACGATCGCCGGTTCGACCGTGACCGACTGGGCGCGGTCGTTCCTCGCCGTCCTCGACACCGAGGGTCCGGCCGCGTGATCGACGACGTGACCGATCGCACCGGACCGTCGCCGATCACCTCCGACGAGCTCGCGGGTGAGTTGCGCCCACTGCTCGCCACCGGTCTGATCGCCTTCGACGTGGACGGCGTCCTCGCTCCGATCGTCGACCACGCGGACGACGCCCGCCTCGGCGACGGCGTCGAGGCGCTGCTGAGTCGCCTCGCCGCGCAGGCGTGTGTCGCGGTGGTGTCCGGCCGGTCGTTGCGCAGCCTGCGAGAGCTGTTCGCCTTGCCGGAGCGGGTCCACGTGATCGGCAGCCACGGCCTCGAGAGCGGCGACGCCGCACCGCTCCGCCTCGACGCCGCCGAAGAGCGGACGCTCGCGGAGCTGGCCGCGCTCGGCGCGGTGGCGGTGCTCACCGCGGGTGAGGGCGCATGGCTCGAACGCAAGCCGGCCAGCGTCGTGCTGCACACCCGGCTCGCCGACCCCGAGCTGGGGCGGTCGGCCACCGAGCAGCTCCTGGAGGCGTCGGCCCGTGTCCCGGGGGCGCACGTGAAGCCCGGCCACTCGGTGGTCGAGCTGCTCGCCCGGTCGACGACGAAAGGCCATGCGCTCCTGACGCTGGCCGACAACCTGGGCCGGCGACCGATCGCGTTCCTCGGTGACGACATCACCGACGAGGAGGCGTTCGCCATGCTGGGCCACGACGACGTGACGGTGCGGGTGGGCGGCGGCGAGTCGTGCGCCCGGTTCCGCATCGCCGACCCGGCGGCGGTCACGGCGCTCCTGCACAAGCTCGTCGCGCCGGCGTGATTCAGCGGCCGCCGAGTGCGGCCACGAGCGGCGCCACCGCGTCGACCTCGCGGACCACGTAGTGGCTGATCCCCGTGCGCTCGCGGACACGTTCGAGCTTGTCGACGATCGCCGACTCGGGACCAGCCCACACGAACGGGCTGTCGGCGATCGCGGACGCGTCGATCCCGAAGCGGTCGGCGAGCTCGTGGTCCGACGGTGCATCCGGTCCGACATGCACGAACTGCACCAGTGCCGAGCGCTCCGGCTCGCGACCGTGTGCATCACTCAGCTCGCTCAGCCAGGCCGCGCGTTCGACGACCGCGTCGAGCGCGAAACCGATGACCTCCATCGTGCCGTCGGGCCGGTCGGAGAGCCCGGTGAACTGCACGATGTCGGCGTGCTGCGCGGCGATGCCGAGCACCCGGCGACCGAACCCACCGATCAGGAACGGCACGCGCGGTTGCACCGGCCGGACGCCGAGGTCGTCGATCGCGACGGTGTGGTGGTCGCCGGCACGGTGCGACGATCCCGTGTCGAGCAGGTCGCGGAGGATCTGCACGCACTCGCCGAACCGGCTCACGCGCGGCCCGGGGGCGCGCAGCTCGACTCCGATCGCCCGGTGCTCGTCGACCGCGTATCCCGTGCCGAGGCCGAGCACCAGCCGCCCTCCCGTGTGGCGGTCGAGGGTCGCGACCGTTCGAGCGAGCAGGGCCGGGTGGTGGAACTCGTTGTTGAGCACCAGGGGCCCGACCCTGATCCGTTCGGTCGCGGCGACAGCGCTGAGCAGTGGGACGAACGGGTCGACGGTGCCGATGTGGTCGAACGAGTAGAGCTCGTCGTAGCCGAGCGCCTCGACGTGACGCGCCACGGCGGCGGTCTCGTCCGGGTCGGCCCAGGCGCGGGTCTGGACGGCGAACCGGAACGGGCGGTGCCGCGTCATGGGGCGAGGCTACGCCTCGCCGTCGTCAGCGGTGACGGCCGGCGTCGCGGATCGCCCGAGCGTGTCGCGGTTCGCTGCGCCGCTTGAGCTCGGCGAGCTGCCGCGCCATCGAGTCGCGGACCCGGTGCAGCGCGGCGGTCAGGTCGGCATGCTCGGCGTGGGCCACCAGCGGCGCGTGGTGCGGGATGTGCACCTCGAGCGTGACGTGCTGGCTCGGCGTGTCGCGGTCCTTGATGAACAGCTGGAGGTCGAGCGCATCATCGTCGAAGGCGTGCAACGTGTGGTCGAGATTGGACCAGTGCCGTACGAGGCCCTGATACTCGTGCGGCTCCAGGTGCCCGTGGACCTGAAGGACTCGTTCGACGATCGATGCATGTCCGGTCACAGCGTGCTCGCTTCCTCGGAGTGGGCTTCTGAGACCATCGAACCGCGCATCGTGCCTGGTCACCAGGGTCGGAGTGCCCTGGCACGATCAAGCCTTCGACAAGGCCGACCGGGCTAGAACAGCGTCGGCTGCTCAGGCCGGACCACGCGCGGCGTGCCGCTCCACGGCACGTAGTGATCCATGAACACCCACGAGCGGCGATGAATGGCCGACGGCCCGTAGCCCTGCAGCGCCGCCTTGTGCACCGCGCAGGGGTAGCCCTTGTTGGTGTCGAACGACCAGGCGGGGTAGTGCTCGGCCAACGCCCGCATCTCTCGGTCTCGCATGACCTTCGCGAGGATGCTCGCCGCAGCGACCGAGAGGCAGTGACGGTCGGCCTTGACCCGCATGTCGACCTGCGGGACGCACGGCGACACGAAGTCCCACGTGCCGTCGACGACGGCGACGTCGGGCTTGACGGTGAGACCGTTGACCGCCCGCTGACAGGCCAGCCGCTGGGCCGCTGCCATTCCCAACTCGTCGCACTCCTCCTGGCTGGCGGCGCCGACCGCCCACGTGGTGCACCACGCGGCGATGCGATCGAACAGCCGCTCGCGCTCCTTCTCGCTCAGCATCTTCGAATCGCGCACGCCGAGCACGCGGGTGCCGGCAGGAAGGATCGCGGCGCCGACCACCAGCGGGCCGGCCCACGCCCCGCGGCCGACCTCGTCGATCCCGACCACCGTCTCGTACCCGGCCGCCCAGAGCTCCTGCTCGATCTTGCGGGTGGGGGCGCGCCCGGGAGCCATCGCCGCCGACGCTACCGCGGCGTGAGCACGGGTGAACGCAGGTCGTTCCGGGTCAGCGCAGAACGAGCTGCGCTGCGCCGGCTTCGACGACACCGGCGCGCCACCAGCCCTGGGCGGCGAGCTCGGCTGCCGCGTCGGGGGTGACGGCAGCGAGCAGGCCACCAGACGTCTGCGGGTCGAAGCACAGCGCCTCGGGCCCGGCGGGAGCGGTCGAGTCGAGGTGACCGGCGAGGTAGTCGCGGTTGCGCGGATCGCCGCCGGTCCGGGCACCCGCGTTCGCCGCTTCGAGCGCGCCCGGATAGGCGACGATCGCCCCGGTGTCGATCACGGCGCGGACGTCGCTGCGCTCGGCCATCTCCCAACCGTGGCCGGCGAGGCCGTAGCCGGTGACGTCGGTGACGGCGTGCACGGCGTCACCCATCGCCTGGAGGGTCTCCGACGCTGCACGGTTGAGTGTCCTCATGCCGGCGATCGCGACCGCCTTCTGCTCCGGTGTACCGGTCGCGAGCGTCAGCCCGGTGCCGAGCGGCTTCGACATCACGAGCACGTCACCCGGCTGCGCGCCGCCCTTGCGGAAGATCCGGTCGGGGTGGACGACGCCCTGCACGGCGAGGCCGTAGATCGGCTCGGGATTGCGGATGGTGTGCCCCCCGGCGACGGCGCCGCCGGCCTCGGCGACGACCTTCGCGCCGGCTTCGAAGATCGTGGCGATCGCCTCACGCGGGAAATGCTCGGGGAAGGCCGCGACGTTGATCGCCATCACGACCCGCCCGCCCATCGCGAACACGTCACTGCACGCGTTGGCGGCCGCGATCGCGCCGAAGTCGGCGGGATCGTCGACGAGCGGCGGGAAGAAGTCGGTGGTCGACACGA
Source organism: Ilumatobacteraceae bacterium (assembly GCA_022843125.1). Lineage (GTDB taxonomy): Bacteria > Actinomycetota > Acidimicrobiia > Acidimicrobiales > Ilumatobacteraceae > Ilumatobacter. Next base: position 24,032 of record JALHOG010000019.1, on the reverse strand, counting down.
TCGCGATGTCGTCGGAGACCTGGTAGATCGCGGCATCGTCGAACGGGGCGAGCCCGATCAGCAGCGACGGGTCGGTCGAGACCGGGAAGTCGGCGACGAGATCCTTGAGCAGGGCCGCCCCCCACTTCGCGGCGCACCCACCGCACGAGGTCCACTCGGTCAGCTTGAGATCGATCAGCGACATGCAGCGAGCCTACGAGGCGCGTTCGACACGACCGGCGGCGCCGAGCGGGTTCTTGGCGAGGGCCCGCAGCGACATGCCGAGGCCGTAGGTGTGGAACGTGCGACCGGGGGTGATGCGCACGATGCAGCCGTCCGGGAGGTCGAGTTCGCCGTGGCTGGTGATCGCCTTCAGCTTCCCGGCGCCGGCGAGCGCGACGACGTCGGGGTGGTCGACCGGGAGCACCTCGGCGGTCGCTGCGAACTGGATGGTGGACGGCGGCGCCCCGAACGGCATGCGCCGAACGGGGATGCTCACGAACACGTGTGGGTTGGCGGCGATGTTGCGCGCCTTGCGGCTCGACCGCATCGTGCTCACGTACAGCAGGTCGCCGACGATGGCGTACAGGATGCCCGCGGCGTGCGGGCGCTGCTGTGGCGAGGTCGTCGCGAGAGTCGCGAAGGAGCGCTTCGCGATCGCGGCGCTGATGTCGTCGAGCTGCGGGGTGACGGTGTCGGTTGTCATGACCTGCACGAAACCACCGACGATCGAGACGCTCCATGGTTGCAACGCTCGCTTCCATGCGCGATCGTCTCGACATGGATGAGCTCACCTCCGTGCTCGACGGGCCGCGCGCCCAGGACGCGTTCGTCGTCCGGTCGGTGCTCGCACCGCCCTGGGGCATCCGCGTCGCCGACGAGGCGCCGCTGACGATCGTCGCCGTCGTCCGCGGCGCGGCGTGGATCCGCTACGACGACGGTGAGACCGCCGTGGCGCACGAGGGCGATGTGGCGATCCTGCGCGGCGACGACGCGTACGAGGTCGCCGACGCGCCCGACACCCCAGCCGTCGTCCTCATCCACCCTGACAACCGGTGCACCACGTTCGACGGCATCGAGCTGAAGGACACGATGACGCTCGGCGTGCGCACATGGGGCACCGGCGACCATCCCGACGCCACCGTGATGCTGACCGGCGCATACCAGCTCGCCGGCGACATCGACCGCCGGCTGCTCGCCGCGCTCCCCCGCCGCATCCACCTGGCGGCCGATCGTGTCGAGTCGTCGATCGTCGACCTGCTCGGCCGCGAGATCGACCGAGACCGTCCCGGTCAGCAGGCGGTCCTCGACCGGCTGCTCGACCTGCTGCTGATCAGCAGCCTGCGCACGTGGTTCGACGACGCCGCCGACGCCGCGCCGCGCTGGTACCGCGCCCACCGCGACCCGATCGTCGGGCCCGCCCTGCGGCTCATCCAGCACCGCCCGGCCGAGCCGTGGACCGTGGCGACGCTGGCGGCGACCGTCGGGTCATCGCGGGCGGTCTTCGCACGGCGCTTCCACGAGCTGGTCGGGCAGCCGCCGATGCAGTACCTCACCGAATGGCGGCTCTCGCTGGCGGCCGACGCCCTGCGCGAGCCCGGGGTCGGGCTCGCCGCCGTCGCGTCACGCGTCGGCTACGCCACGCCCTTCGCGCTGAGCAACGCCTTCAAGCGCGTCCGCGGCATCAGCCCCGACCAGTTCAGGCGTCGCACCGCCTGACATCGCAGCGGCTCGCCCGGCCCAGAGCGTGCCAGCGCTCGCGACGACCACGGCAGCCATGCCGGCGACCTCGCGGCCACGGAGACGCTCGTCGAGCACGACCAGCCCGATCAGCGAGGCGACCGCCGGGCTGAGGCTCATCAGCACCCCGAAGATGCGGGCCGGCACGTCGCGCAGCGCCCGCAGGTCGGCGGAGAACGGCACGAGCGCACCGAGCAGCGCCACGACGGCCCCGAGCCACAGCGTGCGCCCGGACACCAGATCGCCCCCGTGCTGCACCAGGGCGACCGGAGCGACGAGCAGCGCCGCGACGGTCAACGAGCAGGCGAGCACGTCGATACCAGCGGACTGCGCACCCGCCCGCCGCTGCAGCGCGATGTACGCGGCCCATCCGAAGGCCGCAAGACCGGCGAACGTGACACCCGCGCCGTCGAGCCCGCCACCGGGATGTCCGAGCAACACCACGCCGGCCACAGCGACACCGACCCACGCGAGATCGGTCGCGCGGCGCGACAGCGATGCTGCGAGCCCGAGCGGGCCCAGCAACTCGATCGTCACCGCCAAGCCGAGCGGGATCCGCTCGACCGCCGCGTAGAAGGTCAGGTTCATGCCGGCGAGGACGACCCCGAAACCGATCACGGTCGCCCACCGGTCACGTCCGAACGACGCCACCCGCGGTCGGGCGATCGCGAGCAGCACGATCGCGGCGAGCCCCTGCCGGAGCAGGACCGCGCCGGCAGCACCGACCTGATCCATGAGGCCGTCAGCGATAGCGGCCCCGGTGTGGACCGAGCACATGCCGACGAGGGCGGTGCCCACACCTCGCCCGAGCCGTCGATCGTCCACGTCGGCAGCGTGCGCCCACCGCGACGCGAACGGAAGTGCCGATCGGTCAGCGGTTATGTTCAACGTGCATGACCGTCGAAGTCCGGCACCTGCGGGCGTTCCTCGCGATCGCCGAGGAGCGGAACCTCACCCGCGCTGCGCAGCGGCTGCACGTCACCCAGCCGGCGCTGTCACGAACACTGGCGCAGCTCGAGCGCCTCGTCGGCGCACGCCTCGTCGACCGCTCGACCCACCACGTCGAGCTGACCGACGCCGGCCACCGCTTCGAGCAGGCGGCGTTCGAAGCGGTGCGCGCGGTCGAGTCGGCGGTCGCCAGCGCGGGCGGCGAGGAGCTCCCGCTGCGCCTGGGCCACAGCTGGTCCGCCGGCATCCACCTCTCGGCGATCCTCCGGGCGTGGAACGCGAGCGATCCGCCGTGTCCGCTGACGGTCATCCGGTTCGAGGAGGGCAGCGCCGGTCTGACCAGCGGCCGCGTCGACGCCGCGCTCACCCGCGGCCCGATCGACAGCACACGCTTCCGCAGCGTCGTGGTCGACGAGGAGCAGCGGGTCGCGGTCCTCCAGCGCGACCACCCGCTCGCCCGTCGGCGCCGGCTCACGCTCGACGAGCTCGCCGACGGCACGCTCGTGCAGTCCAGCGTCGGCACGACCCGGCGCGATCTCTGGCCGGCGGACCGCCGACCGTCGCTGGCGTCCGAGGTGGCGACGCTCGACGACTGGCTGATCGCGATCGCCAGCGGTGCCGGTTTCGGGGTCAGCGTCGCCTCGACCGCCGCGCTCCACGCCCACCCCGACGTCCGCTACGTCCCGATCGACGGCGCGACGACGGTCGCCCTCTACCTCGCCTGGCCCAAGCGCTCCCCCCACCCGGCCATCAAGACCTTGGTCGCCCTGGCCGACAACGCGGTGTGAGCGATCCCGGGCCATGAACCCGGGATCGCTCGCACAACCGTTCGTCAGGTGCCGGTCCACTCCGGGGGGCGCTTCTGGGCGAAGGCGAGGGGGCCTTCCCTGGAGTCGTTGCTCGTGAACACCGATTGCTGCAGGGGCGCCTGGAGCTTCCAGAACTCGTCCTCGGTCGCGCCCTGCGTCGCCCGCACGAGCTGCTTCGAGGCCGCCACCGACAGCGGGGCGTTCTTCGCGACCCGCTCGGCGAGCGCCATCGCACTCTCGACCGCCTCGCCCTTCTCGGTGAGGCGGGCCACCATGCCGAGCTCGAATGCTTCCTCGGCGGTGATGGGGTCAGCGGTGATCGCCATCTCCATCGCCTTGCTGTAGCCGACCCGGCTGGGCAGGCGGAGCAGGCCACCGGCGGCGGCGAACAGGCCGACGCCGGCCTCCGGGATGCCGAGCTTGGCGCCCTTGGCCGCGACCAGCAGGTCGCAGGTGAGCGCCATCTCGAGGCCGCCGGCCAGCGCGAACCCTTCGATCGCACCGATCAGCGGCTTCTTCGTGCCGTCCTTGACGAACGTGAACAGGCCCGACACGTCCTCACCCGTGAGGAACGCCTTGAGGTCCATCCCCGCCGAGAAGCCACGCCCGTTGCCGGTGAGCACGCCGGCGGTGAGGCCGGCGTCGCCGTCGAGCTCGGCGCACGCGGCGAGCAGGCCGGTGGCGAGCGCGTTGTTCACCGAGTTCATCGCGTCGGGCCGGTTGAGCGTGATCAGGAGCACCCGCCCCCGTCGCTCGGTCAGCACTGCTGCTTCGTCAGTCATCGCTACTCCTGTCAGTTCGATCGGTTCCGATGGATGTTGCCAGACCCGTCAGCGGGATCGACGGCCGGCGGCGAGGGAAGCGCCAGCGACGAGCCGCGAGCGGCGCGAGGGCGAACGCAGCAAGCCGGCTCGGACCCGACGCGGTTGCCGCGCGAGCCCGAGCCCGCCATTTACTTCGGTGGCATGCGGATGCCGCCGTCGACGCGAATGACCTCGCCGTTCATGTACGGGTTGGTGATGAGCTCCATCACCATCGAGGCCAACTCGTCGGCAGCACCGAGGCGCTTCGGGAACAGCACCGACTGCCCGAGATGTGCCTTGAACTGGTCGGACGCCTCGCCGGTGCCGTAGATCGGGGTGTCGATTAGGCCCGGCGCGATCGTATTGACGCGGATGCCGACCGCGGCGAGGTCGCGGGCGATCGGCAGGGTCATGCCGACGACGCCGCCCTTCGATGCCGAGTACGCGGCCTGGCCGATCTGGCCGTCGAACGCAGCGACCGATGCCATGTTGACGATCGCACCGCGCTGGCCGTCGTCGTCGAGGGCGTCGGTCTTGGCCATCGCCGCCGCCGACTGACGGAGCATGTTGAACGAGCCGAGCAGGTTGACTTTGATCACGAAGTCGAACTGGTTCTGCGGCATCGGGTCGTTGTTGCGGTCGACGGTGCGACCGGCCCAGCCGATGCCGGCCGAGTTGACGAGTGCGCGCAGCGGACCCATCTCGGATGCGGCGGCGACGGCGGCCGCGCCATCCTCCTCGCTCGAGACGTCACACTTCACGAACAGGCCACCCAGCTCGCTGGCGAGCGCCTGACCCTTGTCTTCCTGGAGATCGGCGACGACGACCCGTGCGCCGAGCGCCGCGAGCTGGCGGGCGCACGCCTCGCCGATGCCCGACGCACCACCGGTGACGATCGCTGACGCGCCGTTGAGATCGATGCGGTACACGGTGATCAGATCCTCTCGATGATCGTGGCATTGGCGAGACCGCCGCCCTCGCACATGGTCTGCAGGCCGTAGCGACCGCCGGTGCGCTCGAGCTCACAGAGCAGGGTCGCCATCAACTTCGTGCCCGACGCACCGAGCGGGTGGCCGAGCGCGATCGCGCCGCCGTTGACGTTGGTCTTCGACAGGTCGGCATCGTGCGACTTCGCCCACGCGAGCACGACCGAGGCGAACGCCTCGTTCACCTCGAACAGGTCGATGTCGGCCATCGACAGGCCGGAGCGCTGCATGATCTTCTCGGTGGCCGGGATCGGACCCTTGAGCATGGTGACCGGGTCGGTGCCGACCACGGCGAAGCTGTGGAAGCGGGCGCGGGGCGTGTAGCCGAGCTCGGCGGCGCGCTCCTCGCTCATGATCAGCACGGCGGATGCGCCATCGGTGATCTGCGACGAGTTGCCGGCGGTGATCTTGCCGTCTTCCTTGAACGCCGGCTTGAGGTTGCCGAGCGTCTCGGCGGTGGTGCCCTCGCGGATGCCCTCGTCGCGGGTCATCATCTCGGTGGCGCCGTCGATGGTGACCGGCACCGGGACGATCTCGCGCTCGAAGCGACCCTCGGCGGTGGCCTGGGCGGCTCGGCGCTGGCTCTCGGCGCCGAACGCGTCGAGATCGTCGCGGGTGAGGCCGAACTCGTCGGCGATCATCTCGGCGCCGATGCCCTGGGGAGGCAGGCCGTGCTCGGTGTAGCGGTCGAACATCGCCTTCGGGAACGGGAAGCCCATGTCCTTGACGATCGACGAACCCATCGGCGTGCGCGTCATCACCTCGACGCCCGCCGCGATCACCACGTCGTAGGCGCCGGCCATGACGCCCTGCGCCGCGAAGTGCATCGACTGCTGGCTGGATCCGCACTGGCGGTCGACCGTGGTGGCGGGCACCGACTCGGGCCAGCCGGCCGTGAGGACGGCATTGCGGCCGATGTTGAGCGACTGCTGCCCGACCTGCATCACGCAGCCCATGATCACGTCGTCGACCAGGGCCGGATCGAGATCGTTGCGTTCCTGGACGGCCTTGAGCACGTGGGCCGCGAGCTCGGCCGGGTGCCAGTCCTTCAACTTGCCGTTGCGCTTGCCGCCCGGTGTACGGACGGCGTCGACGATCACTGCGTTCCTCATGGACGCTCCTCAATGGTGGTGTTCGGTGGTAGCGGGCTTGCTGTGGGCTGAACGCCGTGGACTGCCACGGCGACATTGGACTGCAGACGCACGAGTACGGCTGCGAGACGTTGGCGTTCCTCGCGGGTGATCCCGCTGCGGAGCTCGGACCGGAGCACGGTGTCGATCTCGCCCACCGCCGCGGCCTTGGCGACGCCGGCCGGGGTGATGGCGACCATCCACACGCGGCGGTCGTCGGGGTCGGGGCGGCGTTCGATGAGCCCGAGCTGTTGGAGCCGGTCGACCTGCGCACCGGTCGCGGCGCGACCCTGGCCGAGGTGCTCGGCCGCGCGGGTCTGGTTCACCGGACCGAACTCGGCGATGTACGACAGCAGGCTGGCGAGGCTGAGCGTCAGCCCGATCGGAGCGAGACGGACGTCGTAGGCCTCACGGATCGCCTGCGCCGTGGCCATCAGCGTGCTCTCGACGCGGAGCCACGGCGGCGCGTCGAGCTCGTGCGACGGCGCCGAACTCGCGCTCCCGTTTGCCGTTGCGTTCGTCCCCATGATTGTATGGGAGCATACAGTCTGTCGCCGTACAGCACGAAGCCGTACGAAATCCGAAACGGAGCACGCCATGACCGCTGCCACGCTCTCCACCACCCTCAACCCGGACGAGGCGGAAGAGTTCCGCGCCCGCTGCCGCGAGTTCCTCGCCGTCCACAGCGTCGGCAAGGGCCGCCGGGACATCGCCGCCGCCAAGGAGTTCCAGGGCAAGCTCGCCGAGGCGGGGCTCGCCGGCCTCACCTACGCCGAGGAGTACGGCGGTGCGGGCCTCACGCTCGAGCACGAGCGGATCTACCGGCAGGTCGCTCAGGAGTTCCCCGCCATGACGGGCGAGCTCGTCATCAGCCAGGGCATGTGCCTCCCGGTGCTCAACGAGTTCGGCACCGAGGAGCAGAAGCGCCGGTTCATGCCCGACAACATCTCGGCCCGGACCGTGTGGTGCCAGATGTTCTCCGAGCCGGGCGCCGGCTCCGACGTCGCGAGCCTCCAGACACGAGCCGACCGCGACGGTGACGAGTGGATCCTCAACGGTCAGAAGGTGTGGACCACGCTCGCCCACGTGAGCGACTACGGCATCGTGATCGCGCGCACCGATCCCGAGCAGCCCAAGCACGCCGGCATCTCGATGTTCATCGTCGATCTCAAGGCACCCGGGGTGGAGATCCGCCCGATCCACCAGATCGACGGCGGTCGCCACTTCAACGAGGTGTTCTTCACCGACGCCCGCATCCCGGCCGACTGGCTGATCGGGGAGTACAACAACGGCTGGCGCCAGGCCACAGCGATGCTCATGTACGAGCGCGTTGCGATCGGCTCGATGGGTGCCGGTTCGATCAGCCAGCCGATGTACGAGATCCTGCGCGATGCCGCAGAGTCATCCGGAAAGCTCGGCGACGCGGTCGTGCGCGATCAGCTGATGAAGATCTACGCGATGGAGACCACCAAGTCGTTGGTGGCGATGCGCACCCGCGCCGAGCTGAAGGCCGGCAAGGCGCCCGGCCCCGGCGGGTCACTCGGCAAGCTCTTCGGCTCGGTCATCGGCTGGCGGTTCCGGGAGATCGCGCTCGAGATCGCCGGCCCCGGCAGCATCGCCTGGGACCCCGCGAACCCGAAGGGTGACAACCTGATGATCACCATGCTCAACTCGATCCAGGCCGCCATCGCCGGCGGCACCGACGAGATCCAGCGCAACATCATCGGCGACCGCGTGCTCGGTCTCCCCCGCGACATCTCCGTCGACACCAAGGTCCCCTTCAAAGACCTCAAGGTCGGCACCCAACGCGGCAGCTGACGCGGGTCGGCGAACGGGCGCTGCCATCAGCCCCGCGTGAGCGGCAGGCCCTGACGACCCGTCACATCACGCCGACGAACTCGTCGCTCTCGACCGGGCACGCGACCTGGACGAGAGCCGGCGAGCGCCGCCGGGCCACCAGCAGACCGCGACCGGGAGGCTGCTCGCTCGCTCGCACGGGCCCGATCAGCGGGCCCTCGTCCCGGTCGCCCGACAGGATCAGGCCCGCCGGGCTGACCTCGCGCAGCCGGGCCATCACGGGCTCGTACATCATCTTCGCTGCGCCGGCCACACGACGGGCGAGCACGACGTGCAGACCCACGTCGCGACCCTGAGCGAGCAGCGGCAGCAGCGGCGCAAGTGGATTGCTCGACGGTGTGACGACCAGGTCGTAGTCGTCGACCACGACGTACAGCTCCGGCCCGCTCCACCACGACCGCGCCCGCAGTTGGGCCGCAGTCACGTCGGCGCCCGGGAGGCGCGCGGTCGCGATCTCCGCCACGCGCTCGATCACCTCCCGCGCGGCGGGCTCGGCCGCCGCGTAGGCGAACAGGTGGGTGTCGGGCACGGCCCCGAGCAGGGTGCGGCGGTAGTCGACGAGCACGACCTGGGCCTGCTCGGGCGTCGTGCTCGTGGCGAGCGCCTGCATCCACGTGTGGAGGAACGTCGTCTTGCCCGACTCACCGTCGCCGTACACGAGGAAGTGCGGTTCACTGCCGCCGAGATGGAACCGCCACGCCGCCATCCCGCGCTCCTGCAGACCGACCACCACACCGGGCTGGTCGACGTCGACCCCTGGTCCAGCGGCGATCTCGTCGAGCCCGATCCGAAGCGGGAGCAGCAACACCGGCCGCGCCACGCCACCCTCCCATCGAGCCGCCACGTGGTCGACGGCGATCGCTGTCGCCTCGGCCAGCTGGTCGGCGCTGTGATCGGCGTCGAGACGGGGGACGGCGGCGTGGAACAGCAGCGTCGACGGGTGCAGACCACGCCCCGGCTGGTCGACCCGGATGACGGCCGACCGCTTACGGTCGATCGCCGAATCGAGGGCAGCGTTGAGACGCAGCTCCAGCCGCCCACCGATCGCGTCCAGCACCGGAGCGCGCATCTCCATCCAGCGGTTCGCGGTCACGACGACATGAACGCCATACCCGAGCCCTCGAGCTGCGATGTCGGCGATCACCGGTTCGAGCGCTTCGAACCGCTCTCGGAACGCCGCCCATCCGTCGATGACCAGGAACAGATCGGCGACGCCGCCCTCCGGAAGCTCGTCGGCTGCGATCGCACCCTCGGCCCGCCGCCTGCGGAACGTCGCGATCGAGTCGATGCCCTGGGCGCCGAACCACGCTTCGCGCTCGGCGAGCACGGCCTCGACGTGGCCGATGACGCGACGTACCAGCTCGGGCTCGAGCCGGCTGGCGACCGTGCCGACGTGCGGGAGACCGGCGAGCGCGCCGAGCGCACCGCCGCCGTAGTCGATCGCGTACACCTGCACCTCGTCGGGGGTGTGGCTGACCGCGAGCGACAGCACCGCGGTCCGGAGCAGCACGCTCTTGCCGGTCTGCGGCGCCCCGGCGATCGCCAGGTTGCCGTGCGCCCCGGCGAAGTCGAGCACCAGCGGGAGCTGCCGCTGGCGTTCCGGTTCGTCGACGACCCCGACCGGCACCGCGAGCGCACCGGTCCCCGGCCAGTCGGCAGCAGCGAACCCGCGGTTCGGGTCGTGCACGAACCCCGACGGGTAGGTCGCGTCCAGCGATACGGCCGCAGCGAGCGGCGGCAGCCAGATCTGGTGGACGGGCTCAGCGGCGTCGGCCAGACGGTCGATGATCGCGTCGAGCGCCGACCGACCGTCGCTCGTGCGCCCCGACACGTACGAGGCCTGGAAGCGCTCGAACGACGTCGTGCCCACCTTCAGATAGCCGGCTCCAGGCGCCGAGGGCAACGAGTACGCGTCGGGCGCGCCGAGCACCATCCGACTCTCGGCAGCGCTGAACGTCCGCAGCCCGAGGCGGTACGACAGGTAGGTGTCGAGACCGCGCAGCTTGCCCTCCTCGAGACGCTGCGACGCGAGCAACAGGTGGATGCCGAGCGACCGGCCGACCCGGCCGATCGTGAGGAAGAAGTCGATGAACGCCGGCTCCGAGTCGAGCAGCTCGGCGAACTCGTCGACGACGACGAGCAACTCGGGAAGTGGTTCGTCCGCAAGCTCGGCGGGAAGCGCGCCGGCGGCACGGGCGGCGCGGTACTCGCGCACATTGGCGAGGTTGCCGGCCCGGGCCAACAGCTCCTGCCGGCGGCGCTGCTCGCCGCCGAGCGCGGCGAGGATGCGGTCGACGAGCGCGAGGTCGTCGGCGAGGTTCGTCACCACGCCCGCGACGTGGGGCAGGCGCCCGAGGCTCGCGAAGCTTGCGCCGCCCTTGAAGTCGACGAGCACGAAGGCGAGCGCCTCCGGGGAGTGGGTCAGCGCGAGCCCGCACACGAGCGTTCGCAGCAGCTCGCTCTTCCCCGAGCCGGTCGCGCCGACGAGCAGCCCGTGCGGCCCCATCCCCGCCAGCGCGGCCTCCTTCAGGTCGAGCTGCACCGGACGATTCTCCGGGTCGACCCCGATCGGGACGCGCAGGAACGAGTCGGCGTCGATCCGATGCCAGCGCTCGGCCACCCCGTCGGTCGCGCTGTCGAGGTGGTCGATACCGAGCAGCTCGAGCAGGCCCGGACTCTCGAGCACCTCCGCCGCTGCTGCGGCCGCGGAGCACAGGTCCGATGGTCGCGAGCTGGTCGCACCAGCGGCGGCGACGACTGCCACCAGGGCCCGCTCGTCGGGCGGGGCCAACGTCTCGACCGCCCCTGCACGACCGTCGACGAGCGTGAACGCAGCGATCGCGAGCCGGTCGACCGCCGACGGCGCCCCCACCGACACCGCTCCCGCATGCACCTCGACCGGATCGGCGCGGCCGGCCACCAGATAGCCGCGGCCGGGCAGCGATCGCTCGAGCCTCGCCGCGGCGTCACTCCCGAGCAGGTCGACGGAGTCGGGCGCGCTGGCCAGGCGCTGCACCACGCGAGCCGCGGACAGGTCGACGAGGTCGGACAGCACACCGCCGTTGTGGCGGCTCGCGCTCCAGAGCACGTGCACGCCGAGGCCTCGGCTGCGACGCAGGACGCGTACGACCCGCTCGGCGGCCAGCGGCACGACCCGGACGATGGTGTCGACGTCGTCGATCACCACCACGAGGCGCGGCTGGGGCTCACGCTCACCGCCGTCGGTGGTGCGCAACCGTTCTCGCCGGGCGAGTTCGCGCTCCAGCCCGTCGAGCAGCGTCGTGACCGACGCCTCGTCGACCCGGCTCATCGCGCTGGCCACGTGCGGCAGACGGTGGAGGTGAGTGAACGACTCGCCCCACAGCACGAGGTGCATCCGCTCCGGCGGGCTCGCGGCAGCGGCTGCGAGCACCATCGCCGCGAGCTGCTCGGTCTTGCCCGATCCACGACCTCCGACGACGACGAGGTGTGGGCCGCACTCGTCGAGATCGACGTCGACCGGCCCCGCGGTTCCGAGGCCGACCCGCACGACGCATCGTTCACCGGCGCCACGCCACCGGTCTGTGATGTCGACCTGGCGGGCGCCGCGTAGCGCGAGCACGTCGGCGAGCCCGATCCGGGAACCCAGCGCTGCGCTCCCCCCACCAGCGTCGGGGTCGGCGAGGCGGGCGAGCGACCGGGCAGCGGCGAGCGCCGGCGACGCGCCGAGCCCGGCCGTCACCAACTCGTGTGTGCGGCCGCCGTCGCGCGGCCAGCGACAGACCGCCTCGCCCGCGACCGCTCCATGATCCACGACCACGTCGCAACGATCGGGGAGGCCGTCCGCTGTGGCGGCCACCACGATGCCTGACGTCGTGCCGTCGCCGCGGCGGAGCAGCCGGCGCACCACGCCGTCGCCTGCATCGGCCAGCCCCGCCGCATCGAGCAACACCACGAGCACCGCAGCCGCGTCGACGTCGGCGAGCACTGCGTCGACCTCGGTGCCGTCGATCCGGCCGTCGTCACCGGCAACGAGCGCGAGCAGCCGCCCGCCTGCGAACGCCGGACGCACGTGCGGCAGCCACTTGGCCCAGTCCCAGTCGTCGGCGTGGTCCCGAGCGCACGCGACCACGATGCGGACCTCCGCCGGGCCGTGCAGTACTGCGACCTGCGTGAGCATCGATCGTGCCGTGGCGACAGCGGTCGCCCGGTCGCCCGACAGGCCGATCATGGATCCCGGGGCGAGCGACGCGGCGAGCGGTGCGAGGTGCAGCACACCGGCGCGGTCGACGAGTTCGAGTACCTCGGGAGCGTCGTCGGAGGCGCTCTCGACGGGCGGCTCCCACTCGAGTTCGGCGAGCCCGAGCGACACGTCGAGGAACTGCGGGTGATCACGCCGACGTGACCACGTCCGCGCACCCGCCGTGGTCGCCCAGCGCACGACCTCATACGCGTCGGGGTGCATCGACCGCCGCCGGCGAAGCTCATGCGCGACCACCTCGTCGAGATCGCGTCCGAACTCGGTGAGCTCGTCGCTGTATCGGCGTCGCGATCGGGTTCGGATGCGCCGGTTCCGACCGACGCGGTCGAGCATCGTGATGAGCATCATCACCGGCCCCATCAGCGCGAAGAGGGCGTACATCGGGTTCCGGGTGAACCACACCAGGACCGCTGCGATCACGAGCGGCAGCGCGAGCCCCAGCATGCCGGGGCGACCGGCCCGCGGACGCCGGGGTGCTGGCGGGGCCGGCACCTCGTCGGACGGCCCGGGTGCCAGGTCGACCGGCGGCCGGTAGAACGGCACCGGCCCGCTCGGCGCGCTGACCAGCAGCTCGGCGACGGTGTGCGGCGTGTCGGGCGCATCGACCCGGCGGACCACGAGCACAGCGGGGCCGCACCGCACCGGCTCGCCCGGCTCGACCACGACCGGTTCGGCACCGACTGCGCGCCCGCGCAGCACCGTGCCGTTGCGCGAGCCGTGGTCGGACACCGCGATCGTGTCGTTCGCGAACACGAACGTGCAGTGGCGCGTCGAGACCCCGGGCGTGGTGAGGCGCACCGCCGAGTCGGCAGCCCTCCCGACCGTGACCGCGACCGGGTGGTCGGCGGCGACGATCGCAACGCTGCGACCAGCGTCGACCCCGGCCACGACCTGCACGCTCCACGCCCCGACCGGCTGCGCGCGCGGGTCCGCGGCCGCAGTGCTGCCCAGCTCGTCGCCGGGTCGGATGCGGGCGTCGGCGAAGGGCGTTCCGGCGGGGATCGAACGCACATGGGGACCGGCCGCCGCGTGACCGGCCGCCGCGGCGATCTCCCCGACGGTCACGTCGCCCGTGACGGACACCATCGCATCGCGCCCGCCGACGCGCAGTGGCAGCCTCACGGCGCTCCGGCGGCGCCGGGCGACGTGAGTCCGAGCCGCACCGCCAACCGGGTGAGCTCTGCCCGGCGGCGGAGGCCGGACTTGCCGCGAATGCGATCGAGATGCGAGTGGACCGTCTTCACGCTGATGAACAGCTCGCGTGCCACCTGATCGTCGGTGCGGCCCGCCGCCACCAACGCCAGGACCTCGCGTTCGCGCTGCGACAGGGACGTGAGTAGTGCGTGGACGTCGATGCGGCCGTGGTCGACGAGCGTGCCACCGTCGGCGCCGTCGCCGTCGACGATCCGCACGCTCACGTTGCCGATCCCCACGAGATCGGCGGCGCCGACGGGAGTATCGGTCGAGATCTGCTGGCCGTTGACGAACGTGCCGTTCTGGCTGCCGAGGTCGCGGACCGTCCAGCCCGCACCGTCGAACCGCAGCTCGGCATGGCGACGCGACACCGTGCGCTCACCGTCGAGGACGACGTCGTTGTCGAGCGCTCGCCCGACACGCACCACTTCGGCACGAACAGGATGACGGGAGGTGCCCGTTCCGCTCGTGACCTCGAGCAGCACAGGTCGGACGGTCGCGTCGTCGATCGGCATCACCGCCAGTATGCAACCCGCCCGGACGCAGGGGAATCGGTACTTCTCCCGATGGCGCTGGCGGCGAGTCCCACCGAAGATCGGTGTATGGCAGACAACACCGCCGGCCAGCTCAGCGCCACCTGGCAGGGCTTGGCCCAGATCCCTCTCCTCCTCACCAACGTGAAGGCCGCCGTGCTGACGTTGAAGACGTTGATCACCACCCCAGCTGCTGCGGTCTCGACGGGCTCCGCGCCGGCATCGGGCGCGATCGTCCTGCTCGGTGCCGAACTCGCGATGTTCCTCGCGCAGACCGTGCAGGCGGTCGAGCAGGACATCGAGGCGATCCAACAGGTCCGGCGGGGCTACGAGACGACCGAGCAGGGTCTCACCGCTGCGGCCGCCCGCGGCCAACTCGAGCTCGAGTCGACGACCACCCCCGTCGCACCCCGAACCGGCGCCGTCACCCCGGGCGCCGGCACCCGGGTGAACCCGGGCTGCACGGTCGTCGGCCAGCCGGTACCGCTCGCACCATCGCCGCGGGGCGCGGCGGCCGTCGATCCGGCTCGGCGCGATCAACTGACACGGGCGGGCCACGCCGCGATCGCCGGTCTCGTCGACGTCGTCGGCCGCGAGATCGACCGAGTTCCGCCACCGAGCACGCCGCATCCACCGCGGCGGCAGCCATGAGCGCACCCCACCACGAACGGAGGCACCGGTGATCACCGTCCAAGGCAGCGTCCCCTACCCGCCGACCGCGAGATCGGCACCGATCCGGGCGCTCGCGACCAACCTGCAGCAGCTCTCACAGAGCCTCGTCGAGGGAGGCCAGCAGCTGTCGACCACCGCACAGCGTGCGCTCGGCACCTGGGCCGGGGAGGCCGCGTCCGCGTACCTGAGCCACACGAACCAGCGAGCGCGTACGGTCACGATGGTCGGGACCGCGCTCGCGAAGACGGCTCCCGTGCTCCAGACGCTCGCCGCCGCGATCGACTCGACCTCAGCCGCCTACTCGACGGCGGCGACGGCCGAACATGCCGCTCGCGCCGGATTGCCCTGGACGGCCCCAGCGCTCGCCGCCGCGATCGCGGCACAGTCGGCGGCGCTTGCGGGTCTTCAGGCGGCCGGCGCAGCATGCGGCGGCGCACTGGTGGCGATCGAAGCCGAGATCGCTGCCGCGCAGTTCCTCGGGGTCGACAAGGCGACGCTCGACGGGCTCAAGGACGCAGCCGGCTCGATCTGGGGCAACGTCGTCGATCTCGTCACGACCGGCGACACCGATGCTGCCGTGTCGGCGCTCGACCACACGATCGACGTGATCGGCCTCGTGTCGATCCTCGCCGCTGCGACGGCCACGGGCCAGGCACAGCGCCCCCGGCTGACGCAGCAGCAACAGCAACTCGTCGACCTCGGCACCGGCTTGAGCGACACCAAGAACGCCGTCAAGCCGTTCGTCTGGACGGCGGAGGGGGCGGCGGCCGGGCTCCACCACGCGACGCACCGGTATGCCAGCCAGGTGCACCGTCGCAACGGCACGGTGTACACACGCTGGACCGTCGCCGGACGGGGATCGTCGCTCGGGGTCACCCAGCAGCAGGCGGCTGCGTTCGCCGGTCGGGCGCACCGATGGATGCGACCGGTTCCCGCGCTCGGCGCCACGGTCGACGGAGCCGTGCAGTACATGACCGACGCCGGCAACACAGAGCTCACGACGACGCAGCGTGTGAACCGCACGGCGACCGCCACGACGGTGCAGGGGCTGACCACGTGGGGCGGCGCCGCAGCGGGAGCGAAAGGCGGTGCCGTCGTCGGCGGAATGATCGGGGCCGTCCCGGGGGCGGTGATCGGCGGTGTCGTCGGGGCCATCGGTGGCGGGCTCGCCGGGTCGTCGATCGGCAAGTGGGTCAAGGAGGAGTTGTTCGCATGGAACCCCGGAGGGGCGTACCGATGAGCGGGATCGAAGCAGGCTGGGACGTTGCGGGCTGGGACGTTGCGGGCTGGGACGTTGCGGTGCCATCGGGTTGGGTGGTGGTGGAGCCGCCACCCGGGGTCGCGCTGGTCGCTCTCGCACCCGACGACGGGGCCGATGCGTTCCGGGCCAACCTGCTCGTCACCCACCAGCCGCGTCCCGGAGTCGGCGAACCAGCCGTCGACGAGATCAACCACCACGTCGAGATGCTCCTCGACGCGCTCGAGGCGAACCTGCCCGATGCCGCCGTCCTGGGCGTCTGGACCGCCGGTCGATCGCCTGAGGTGCCGGAACGACTGGCAACGCAACGGGTCCTCGTGGCCTACACGGCACCCGGCGGCGTCGAGGTGGAGATGCTCCAGCAGCACGTGTGGACCGACGACTCGATCGTGACGCTCACGGCCACCGTGCCCGCCGACGCCGACCAGGTGGCGATCGACACGCTCAACCTGTGCCTCGAGTCGCTGACCGTGGCCGGCTGACGCGGCTGGGAGAACCCGAACGAGCGCACCATACTGGGAGGGTGCGCCGCCGCGGGACCGATCGCCGACGCGCCCCGGAGCAGGGGCGAGCCGACGGCGCGCCCGCACCGACGATCGAGGGCTACACCGACCTGTCGGTCATCGGGCGGGGTGCGACCGCGACCGTGTACCGGGCCCGCCAGAACGGGTTCGATCGCCACGTCGCGCTCAAGGTGCTCCACGTCGACATCTCCGACCGGCGCGCCCAGAAGCGGTTCCAGCGTGAGCGGTCGCTGAACGGTCGGTTGAGCGATCATCCGAACGTCGTCACCGTGCTCGATGCCGGGTTCGTCGACGGCCGCCACCCGTACCTCGCCATGGAGCTCTTCGAGCAAGGGTCCCTCGCCGACCGTCTCGCGGCCTCCGCCGCGTTCGACGTGGGGCTCGCACTGCACGTCGGTGTCCGGATCGCCGGTGCGCTCGAGTCCGCCCACCGTCTGGGTGTCCTCCATCGCGACGTCAAGCCCCAGAACGTCCTGCTGTCGCGCTTCGGCGAGCCTGCGCTGGCCGACTTCGGGATCGCAGCGCTGCTCGAGATGGAGCACTCACTGACCGCTGCGCTGACCCCCGTCCACGCCGCTCCCGAGATCCTCGAGGGTGGCGAGCCGACCGCGTCGGCCGACGTGTACGCGTTGGGGTCGACGCTCCACACGATGCTCACGGGCGTCGCTCCGTTCGCCGGGCCACCGGGCGAGGGCATGCTCGCCCAGCTGCTCCGGATCACCACCAGCGAACCGCCGCGAATCGCCCGCCACGATGTGCCGGCGTCGTTGTCGGCCGCCCTGGCGACCGCGCTCGCCAAGCACCCCGCTACGCGATTCGCGACGGCTGCCGATCTCGGGACGGCGCTCCAGCGTGTGCAGCGCGAACTCGGCTTGCCCGTCACGACGATGCCCGTCGACGGCGGCCCGGCCGTTCCACCGGCAACCGCAGTGGAGCAGGCGTCGGCCACCGGCTCGTCACCATTTCCACCACCCGACCCGGAACAGACGGTCGACGTCGCACCCGTCGTCGCACCCGTCGTCGCGCCCGCCGTCGCGCCCGACCGGATGCCCGACCTGCCACCCGTCCAGCCGATCTCGGACGAGATCGACGGCGTCGTCATCGGTGCTCCGGTCGATGCCCCGACGATGATGGGGCGACAGCGGCACGCAGGGCCTGAGCCGGTGGCAGAGCGGCGTCGGCGATGGCGGGGGCCGGCCGCGATAGCCGCTGCGCTCGCGCTGGGCGCCGGGGCCGCCATCGCCGTCGTCGCAGTGCTCGGTCGGGGTGACACCGCCGCCGACACGACGCCGATCGCGACATCGGCTCCACCGACCATCCCGGGCGACGCTGCCGCGTTCGCCCCGACCGATCTCGCTGTCGCGATCGATGGGGGCGCGATCCTGCTCACCTGGCGCAACCGCACCGACGGATCGTCGCCACAGGTGGTGTACGTCTACCTACCCACCGGCGACCCGATCACCGAGCCGGTCGATGCGGGCGCGACGTCGGCGGTACTGACCGGGTTCGACGTGGCTGCTCCTACGTGCTTCACGGTGTCGGCGGTGCTCGGCCTCGACCCCGCGACCGACGCCGTCGTCACCGCCGACTCGGCGCCGACGTGCATCAACGGCGCGACCGCCCAGGTGGTCGACGGTTGACTCGCAGCGACCGCGTCACGGGCAGATTCGGCCCGTCCGCCCGCCGCACTCCTCCACCGGGTAGGGCGGCATGAACACCCAGATCTGCGTCGGCGCCGACGCGCCGTACTGCGAGTGGGCGGTCACCCGCACGACCCACGCGTCCTCGAAGAACGACTGGGGGTCGTAGGTCACGGCGTTGGTGGTCACGGTGATCGGCGCCGTGTTCCCGCCGCCGAGCGGTTCGACCACGTACCACTCGGCAAACGGCATGGCGTCCCAGGAGAGGGTCACCCGATTCAGATTGGCGAACACGACGTCCAGGTTGGTCACGGCGTCGGGGGTCCCGAACGGGGTGGTCACCGGTGCGCTCACGGCGGCCGGGCCGCGGCCCGCGACCGCCGCAACGGCCGCGACGTTGACGGTGTAGCTCGTGCCCTGGGCAAGACCGGTGATCGTGGCCGACCCGGATGTGACGGTCTGCTCCGACGTGGACGGCGTCGTGCTGACGACCCAGTGTGCGATCGGATTGCCGTTGATCGTGGCGGGCGCGTCGAAGGTGACGAGAATCGATCCGGGCGTGGTCGCGACTGCGACCACGTTGGTCGGCGCGACCATCGGTCCGATCGGTGTGACCGCGGTCGTGGTCACAGCGGGACCAGCGGCGCCGTTCGTCGCGACCGCCTGGACCTCGAAGGTGTACGGCGTGCCGTTCGACAGTGACCCGAACGTCTGGGAGAGCTGCCCGGCCGGCACCACGGTGGCAGCCGTGCCAGCGGTGACGTTGCGGATGCGATAACCCGACAGCGTCGAGCCGTTGGCGGGCGCCGCCGCCCAGGTCACGGTCACCGACGCGTCTCCAGCGGTCGCGTTCACCCCACCAGGCGCACCGGGTACCTGCGACTGCACGACGACCGCTGCGCTGGCCGCTCCCGGCCCGTCGCCGAGCGGGTTGGTGGCGACGACGGTGAAGGTGTGCGTCGACCCGACCGACAGCCCGCTGAAGACGGCCTGCAGCCGGTCTCCTGGCACCTGCTGCGCCGCGAGGCCGGACCCGGTGACGGTGTACGCCGTGAGCTCCCGACCGTTCGACGCGGCCGCCGTCCAGGTGACCGTGACCTGACCGCCGGCGGTGACCGCGGCACTCACGGCGCCCGGCCGGCCAGGCGGGCCGGCCGGGACGAAGTTCGCCGACGAGGCAGCGGTCCCGGTCTGTCCATCCGTGCTCGCCCGCACGGTCGCGTAGTAGGTCGTGCCGTTCTCGAGCCCGGTGATCGTGACCTGGCGCTGATCACCCGGCACCTGGCTCGGCGGGAGCCCCGGCCCTCCGAGCACCTCGACGACATACGCAGAGACCCGACCCTGGCGCGGCGCGTCCCAGGTGAGGATGACCTGGCCGTTGCCGGCGACAGCTGCCACGCCGGCCGGAGCGTCCGGGCGTGGGGCCGCTGGTGTGACCGGGGCCGATCGGACGGCCGCGCCATCCCCCGCCGCGGACCGTGCGGTGATCACGAATTCGTATGCCGTGCCGTTGCGGAGCCCGCTCACCGTGAAGCTCGTCTCGGAGCCCGACACGTCGTAGGCCGCGCCCGTCGGGCTGACGACGACGCCATACCCGGTCACGGGCCGCCATCCCTGTGGCGGCTGCCACGACACGGTCGCACGGCCGTCACCGGCCACAGCCACCACGTCGCGCACCGCACCGTTGGAGACCGTCGGGGCGGGCGTGGTGGTGGCAGGTGGTGTGCCGCTGCCCGGGGTGCCTGCACCGGGCACCGTGACCGTGGGCGGCGCTGTCCCGCCCGTCGATGGCGGGATGACGATCACGGGCGGCGACGTCGCGACGGGCACGGTGACGGGCGTGGCCGCGGGCACAGTGGTCGCCGTCACGTCACTGCGCGGGGTGGTCGCCGGCGGTGCTGCATCGCGCTCGTCGTCGTCGTCGTTGTCGTCGTTCTGCGGATCGTCGTCATCTCGATCGTCGGGCCGCGGCACGGTCGTGGTCGTGGTCGCCGGAGGCGGGACCACACCGCCGCCGGAGCCGCCGCCCGGTCGTGACGGGTCGTACTTCACGACCGGTACCAGCGCGCCCGCGGTGTTGATCGTCCACGCCCGCTCGCTCGCGGGGTCGTTCACGAACACCCGCCCGTTCTTGACGACGAGATCGAAGTTCCCGGCGGACCCGGTGACACGCAACGTCTCGACCACACGCTCCGAGGCGAGGTCGACGACGAGCAACGTGCCGGCGGTGAAGTCGGGAACGTACACCCGGCCTCCCGCCAGTGCAGGCGTGCCCAGCCGATGGTCCGGTTCGGCCAGGACGATCCGGATCGAGCGACCATTGCGCAGGTCGAGCGTCACCAGTTCGGCGCCGCTGACGACGGGAAGCACCCATCCGCCACCGACCGCCACCGGGGCGGTGGCGCCCGGCGCGACCGACAGTGCGTGTGTCGTGCCGGTCCGGTCTCCGCCTGCGATCTGCGTGACCGTGGATGCCGAGGTGTTGATCGCCACGACGATTCCGTTCACGACCGACAGACGGACGTCGTCGCCAGGGCTGGCGACCTGCGTGGTCGAGGCGACGGTCCGACCGTCGACGGCCATCACGGTGCCGGTGGTGAGATCGGGGATCCAGAGCACACCGTCGTCGTCGACGACAGCCGTGCCGAGCAGTTCACCGAGTGGGTCGGTCTGCCCGATCGACGTCAGCCCTCCCGGATCGAGCTCGCGTACCGTTCCGGTTGCGTTGTCGACGACGTAGAGCCGCCCGCCGCCGCCGATCAGCTGCGAGTTGGAGGACGGGAGCGTCGTCTCCTGGGAGACGACGAGTTGAGCAGGGTCGATCCGCGACAGGTGTCCGTCCTCGTCGGTGACGTACGCGACGCCGTCGAGCTCGGTGATCGTCAGGGCGCCGCTCGGCTTGACGATCTGCACCGTCACGTCGGTACCGGCGGGCCCGACGTGACTCACCGAGTCGGCGTCATCGTTCGCGAACCACACGCCGACGGGCGCCATGTCGACGACCGACCGCGCCTGGTCGCTGACCGTCAGTGCGACGCCGGTGACACACGCTGCAGCTGCGAGCACGGCGAAGGGCGTGCGCAGCGAACCCGCGCCGATCATCGCAGTCTCCGGGTCATCGAACTCCGGGTCATCTCGGCCTCCTGTCGGGGCAACGGGCCACGGTACCCGATCGGGTCGCGACGGTGCCGCAGCGGTCGGGGGTCGATCGACCACCCGATCCGGCGCGTTCGACCGGCGCCCTGCCGGCACGCGCGCACGAAACGGTCGCGGGCGCGCCACGCCTGGTCGGCCTCGGCCTCGGTGCATGCGGAGTCGTCGTACAGCGCGCGGAGCACCGGCCGGTACAGACCGGCGAGCGCCGACGTCGTCGCGGCGGACGCGTCGATGACCTCGTCGACGGTGCGCGTCTGCGGCGCTGCGCCGTCGATCTCGATCAACCGGTCGAGCACGTCGGCCCAGGCGCCGACGACCCGATCGGTCGCGTCCTCTGCTGTACGACGGCGGGCGGTGCGGGAGCGCTTGATCACCGCGGTGGCGATACCGGCCACGGCACAGGCGAGCAACACGGCGGCGGCGATCGCCGCTGCGACCGGCCACCACGCATCGCTCCCGTCCGCGTCGGCCGGCGGCGTCGGCCCTGGAGGCACCTCACCGGCGGGCACCACGGCGTCGGCCTCCTGGATGACGAAACCATCGCCTCCACCGGGCCCGATCGGCACCTCGGCGCCGACCCGGTCGTCGCGTGCCGGCGACGGGTCGAACGGCACCCAGCCGACCTCGGCGAACTTCACCTCGGGCCACACTCTGGCGTCACCGGCACGAACCCGGTAGGTGCCGTCGGCCTGCAACTCCCCTGGGCCGAACCCCACCACGACCCGCGTCGGCAAGCCCACCATCCGACCGAGCACGGCGAACGCCGACGCGAATTGCTCCTCGGTCGCTTCGCCCGCCTCGGTGAGCGCCCGGACGAGATGGCCGTACGAGTGCCCGGCTGTGTGGTCGTCGTCGTACCGGAACGTCCGCTGCAGGTAGTCCTGCAGCAGTGCCGCGTTGAGCAGCGGTGTCGTCGCACCGCGGGTGGCGACCGCAGCCATCTCGTCGAGCAGCGCGGGCGCGCCGGGTGGGAGCTCACGTGCCGCGTTCGCCTCGGGATCCGAGGCCGTGGGCAACGCCTGGAGCACCGCCACGTCGAGCGATGGGACCGCAGCCTCGACGCCGTACGCCGACCCCAGCACATCACCGGATGTCGCGATCGCCGTGCCACCGTCGAGGTCGACGCGGAAGGTGACGCCGGTGATTCGGGTCGGATCGCCGACGACGGGCAACCAGGGCCCTGCAAGCCCGTCGACGACGATCGAGGCCGTCACGGATCTGGTGGCGACACCGGCGCGGTCGGGCGGAACGACGACGGTGCCGCTCGGACGGTACGCCGCGCTGCTGGTCCAGCGTGCGCCGTCGAACCGGTCGAGCGTCACGAGCCGCGTCAGGAGGGGCTGATCCGCCTCCACGACGAACATCGGCTCGCCGGGCGCGAGCTGCCTGCTGGCAAACAGCTCGAGCGGGCTGACCGCGCCCGACGGAACGATGGGGGGGTCGATCCGGTCGCGCGGGTCGAACGGGGTGTGCTCGCGCCCGAACGTCAGACCGGGACCGATGACGAGCCCGGCACCCACGACCACCGCAACACCGGCGACCGCCGGGGCGAGACCTGCTCGCCGGTGCCGCCGCACCGCCAGACGGGCACCCGCCGGGGGCTGCGGGCGCGATGCGGAGAGGTAGACCGCCGATGCGAACGCCGCCACGCCCCCGAGCACCACGGGGTGGTGCTGCTCGCGTCCGGCGACGACGCTCGCGCCCACGATCGCGGCGAGTGACGGGACGAGTGCGCGCGCCGGCCGGGCGACCCCGGTACGGGCGAGCACCGCCGCCGACCCACCTGTCGCCCACACGGCGAGTGCGAGCGGCATCAGTGTGCGGGGCGAGGGGTCGGCCGGGAGCGGTGAGGTGAGCAGCGTGGACCAGCCGTTGGCGAGCGCGTCGGCAAGCGCGTCGAACGTGCCTCGCCGTTCGCCGCGCTGCGGTGCCAGCGCGGCCACTGCTACGGCCACAACTCCGGTACCCGCACCCAGCGCCACGAGCACGGTGCGCCGGCGCCAGCGACCGGCACCGAACCATCCGAGCGCGATCGCGACCGTGGCAACTGCCGACGCGGTCACCACGGCGTAGCCGGTGCCGAGCACGCCCGCCAGCGCCACGCCGGGAAGGGCCCCCAGCAGGACCAGAGACGTCAAGACGAGCACCGTACGAGCGTTCACCGTGCACCGCCCGCGACCCGGCCGGACATCGGTGCGTGCCACCGCGCCAGCGCGATCACTGCCGTTGCCCCATCGAGGTGCGTACCGCCGAGCCACCGCTCGCCCGCCACGTCGCGCAGGGTCACCAGAGTCGGGCGTGCGAACCGGCGGGTCATCGCCGTCGTCGATGCCAGGTCGGCGCCGTCGGCGGAACCCGTGACCACCGTGATCGCATCATGCTCCCGACCTCGCAGCACCTCGATCGCTGCACGCTGCAGGTCGCCGGCGCCCACCCCGTCGTCGACCGCGACCGCGGCGAGGAAGTCGGCGATCGCGGTCGCCCGCTGACCGGAGCGCACCGTCAGCGACCGGCCGTGCGTCGTGACGAGTCGGACCGGGAAGCCGGCCCGCTCTGATGCTGC
>JALHOG010000018.1 GCA_022843125.1 Ilumatobacteraceae bacterium | reverse complement strand
GTCGGTCGAGACGGCGGTCGGCGCGCCGCCGCAGGCCGGCGCACGCGCTCACGGGCTGAGCTCGCGGGCCGCGGCGGTGCGGGTCCAGGCCAGCACGTCGTCGCGGGTGATCAGCGCGTCGTGCGCGACCACCTGCATCGTGAGGCCGTCGAGCACCGACAGCAGCCGCCAGGCAGCGGCCTCGGGGTCATCGGCGATGAAGGCGCCCGTGCCCACACCGCGCTCGATCACACTGCGCACGAGCGACTGCCACTCGAGGTTGAGACGTCTCGACACCGCCTGGAGCGCGGGGCGGCGAGCGGCTTCGGCCCACGCGTCGAGCCAGAGCTGCATCGTCCGATCGGCCTGAGCGGGCGCGTACGACTCGATGAACGCATCGAGCTGTGCAGCCGGGTCACCGGCGGCGTCGATCGCCACGCGCGCCTTCGCCAGATCGCCGCCTGCTGCGTGCTCGAACGCGGCTGCGAGCACCTCGTCCATCGACGCGAAGTAGTGGTGGATCAGGCCGCTCGACGTGCCCATCTCGGTGGCGACGTCGCGCACGGTCGTGGCACCGAGGCCCTGGCGGCGCGCCACGGCGAGCGTCGCGTCGATGATCGCCTGCCGGCGCTCGTCGGGGGAGAGGCGTGCCACGAGCGGGACGTTACGCCGGGGCGGTCTCGCCCGCGGCGACGGACGCGGCGTCGCGGATCATCCGCCACAACGCTTCGACGTGACGGCGCTCGGTCGACTCGACGCCCACCGACACCCGCACCATCCAGCGACCGTCGAGCATCGACCCCGACATGAACGCAGCGCCCGACGAGTTGATGCGGTCGAGCCACGCCAGCGTGTGGCCGTCGAGCGCGTCACCGTCGAGGCCCGGCGGCTCGTGCCGGATGCACACCGTTTGCAGCGGCACCGGTGCCAGCACGCGCCACCCCGGCTCGGACGCAACCTGGTCGGCGAACCAGCGGGCGTTGTCGAGATCGCGTCGCAGCCGAGCTCGGATCGCGTCGACGCCGTCGAGCTCGAGATGGAACCACAGCTTGAGCGCCCGGAACCGGCGGCCGAGCTGGATGCCCCAGTCCTTGTACTGGGTGACCTGGCCGTCGGCGGCCGACCGCAGGTAGCTCGGGTTGGTCGACATCACCCGGATCAGGTGCTCGGGGTCGCGGGTGAGGTACATCGAGCAGTCGAGCGCGGTGCCCATCCACTTGTGCGGGTTCCACGAGATCGAGTCGGCACCTTCGATCCCGTCGAACAGGTGCCGCATCTCCGGGAGGAGCATCGCCGCGCCGGCCATCGCTGCGTCGACGTGCACCCACGCGCCGTACTCCTGCGCGATCTCGACGCACGCGGCGATCGGGTCGAAGGCGGTGGTGCCGGTGGTGCCGATGCCGAGGATCACGGCAGCGGGGCGACGTCCGGCGGCGGCGTCGGCCGCCATCGCCGCCCGCAACGCTGACGGGTCGAGCGCGTACGTGACCGGGTCGACGTCGACGTGACGGAGGTTGTCGATGCCGAACCCGGCGAGCAGCACGGCCTTCGGCACCGAGGAGTGGCACTGCGGTGACGCGTAGACGACCAGCGGATGCTCCTCGCCCTGCAGCCCGCCGCGGTTCTGCGAGAAGTCGCTCGCACGTTCGCGTGCGCAGAGCATCGCGACGAGGCATGCGGTGGACGCGGTGTCCTGGATGACGCCACGCCACGCAGGGGACAGCCCGCACAGCTCTCGCATCCACTCGCACACCACCTCTTCCACCTCGGTGAGCGCGGGCGACGACTGCCACGTGATCCCGAGCGAGCCGATGCCGGTCGACACGAGGTCGCCGAGCACCGAGGCGAGCGACGCGTTGGCAGGGAACCAGCCGAAGTGCATCGGGTGCTGCACCTGCGTGACGCCGGGGAGCACGACGGTGTCGAGCTGCGCGATCAGCTCGTCGACGGTCGCGAGCCGCTCGGGCGGACCCGACGGGAACCCGGCGCGCACCTCCCCCGGCACCACCTGGGCGAGCACGGGCCGCTCCTCGATCGACGTGCGGAAGTCGGCGATCCAGTCGATCAACAGGTGCCCGGCCTCCCGGAACTCGTCTGGTGTCATGCCGCTGGACGCTACGGCGTCGATCGCCCGGCAGGACCGGTAGCGCGACTGGACGCGCGCTCAGTCGAGAAAGCTTGCGTCGGTGGCGATCAGGTCGTCCCACATCGGCTGGAACGACGACCACCCGAACATCGGCGAACCGAGCGCGCCCGCCAGCCCGCGTGCCTGCGCCTCCGGCCAACGTTCGGGCGTGCCGGCCGCTTCCGCCATCAGCTGGATGTCGCAGGCCGCCTCCATGCTGATGAACCACCAGGCCGCCTCGTCGACCGTCTGGCCCGTCGTGAACAGGCCGTGGCCCTGCTGGATCGCGACCCGCTTGTCGCCGAACGCATCGGCGAAGGCTGCGGCCTGTTCCTGCGTGAACACGGCGCGCGGCTCGATGATCAGCGCCTGCTGCTCGAAGAACACGCAGGCGTCCTGGGTGATCGGATCGAGCAGCCTGCCGAGGCTCGCCCAAGCCCGGCCGAAGCGTGAGTGCGCGTGGCACACGGCGTTCACCTCGGGCCGGGCCGTGTGCACGGCGGTGTGCAGCCGCAGCCCGACGGGGTTGACGGGCCGGTCGCCGACGGTGAGTTCGCCCTCATGGTTCACCTGGACGAGATCGGACACCCGCATCTGCCGGAACGACACCCCGAGCGGATTCACCCACAACCGGTCGGTGTGCTCGGGGTCGCGCACCGTGACGTGGCCGAGCAGGCCGTCGCCGAAGCCCTTCGTCCCGAAGATGCGACACGTCGCAGCGAGGCGTTCGAGTCGGTGGCGGCGCTCGTCCTCGACACGCGCGAACACCGGTGGTGTCTGCAACGAGAACCTCGCGGCCACGTCGCGCGCTGTTGCAGTGTCGGTCGTCGCGTCGGTCATGCCGGCAGTCTCCCACGGCCACCGTCGACCGCGACGAGGTCGGTGCCGCCAAGACGTTCACGTTGCATCAGACACGACGCGAACGTATTGCGCAGATGTCCAATACGGGTCTACGGTGAGACGATGCTGCGACAGTCGCCGTTCCACGAGCGCGTGGCGGCCGCCAACCAGACCTCGCTCTGGAGCCATTGGGCCGGCCACCTCGTCGTCGACAAGTACCAGATGGCGGAGAAGTTCGAGTACGTCGCGATCCGCAACGCGGTCGGCGTGTTCGACTCCTCGCCGCTCTACAAGTACCGGATCACCGGTCCCGACGCCGAGCGCTACCTGTCGGGCGTGCTCGCCCGCGACGTGCGGCGCTGCAAGCCAGGTCAGGCCCAGTACACGATCTGGTGCGACGACCGCGGCTACGTCAACGAGGACGGCGTCGTGTTCCGCCACAGCGCGGATGAGTTCTTCCTCACCGCCGCCGAACCGAACCTCAGCTACTTCCAGAACCTCGTCGGCCACGACCGCGTCGAGATCGACGAAGTCACCGAGCAGTGGGGCTCGCTCGCCATCCAGGGGCCCCGTGCCCACGCCGTGCTGTCGCAGCTCGCCCCCGAGGTGACCGCGCTCGGCTTCTTCGACCACACCCCCGCCAAGCTCGGCGACGTCCCCGTCTGGATCTCGCGGACCGGGTTCACCGGCGACCTCGGCTACGAGGTGTTCTGCGACGCCGCCGACGCCAACTCGGTGTGGGACGCGATCTTCGAGGCGGGCACGCCGCACGGCATGTTGCCGTTCGGTCAGACCGCGCTGCTGATGGCACGGATCGAGGCCGGCCTGCTCCTCATCCACGTCGACTTCGACGCGAGCCGTCTCGCCGAGAACGACGAGCACCGTTCGACCCCGATCGAGCTCGGCCTCGGATGGATGCTCAACGGCATCGACGACGACGCCCGCCCGTTCATCGGCCGCCGGGCGATCCTGCGCGAGCGTGCCGAGGGAACCTCGCGCTGGAAGATGATGGGCCTGATGGTCGACCCGTACGACCACCACCGCAAGTACACCGACGACGGCATGGTGCCCCCCAAGGACCACACGCCGGTCCACGAGGACATGATGGTCTACGACGACGACGTGCAGCGGGTGGGCTACGCCACGAGCTTCATGTACTCGCCGGTGCTCCAGCGTCACATCGCGCTGGCCAGGGTGCGGCCCGAGGTGGCGAAGGTCGGCACGCACCTGAACCTCGAGTTCACGATCAACCACCGCTATGTGCAGGTGGGCGCCGAGGTGGCGCGCAACCCGATGTACACCCCGGCCCGCAAGACGCAGATGATGGGAGACCAGATGTTGGGAGGGGCGGCATGAGTGCCAGCACGGAGTACGACGCGATCGTCATCGGGGGCGGGCACAACGGGCTCGTCAACGGGGCGTACCTCGCGAAGAACGGGCTGCGCACCCTGATCCTCGAACGGCGTCACCTCGTGGGCGGCGCGGCGATCACCGAGGAGTTGCGCCCGGGCTTCAGGTTCACCACCTTCTCGTACGCCCTCAGCCTGCTGCGGCCCGACATCATCCATGATCTCGAGCTCGTGAAGCACGGTTTCATGCCGCTGCTGATGCCCTCGACGTTCTGCCCGATGGAGAACGGCGACAGCCTCGTGATAGGGCAGGACCGCAACGAGAACATCAAGGAGATCGCGCGCCATTCGAAGCGTGACGCCGACGCGTACGACCAGTACAGCCACGACGTCACGATGGTCGTCCGCGCGGTGAAGCCCCTGTTCGACTCGGTGCCGCCGAACCTGTGGGACGAGAGCCCCGAGGGCCTCGCCGAGCTCGCGTCGCTCGCCAAGCACCTGCGCGGCATCGACAAGCACGTCCTGCACGATCTCGTCCGCCTCCTCACCGGCAGCGCCGCCGACTTCCTCGACGACTACTTCGAGAGCGACATCATCAAGGGCTGGCTGTCGTCGTCGTCGATCATCGGCACCAAGGTCGGCCCGATGTCGCAGGGGAGCGGGCTCGTGCTGCTGTTCCACGGCATGGGCGAGCACGACGGCGAGCTCGGATCGTGGGCGTTCCACAAGGGCGGCAACGGCGGCTTCACCCAGGTGCTCGGCCGCGCTGCGCAGGCGTACGGCGCCGAGATCAAGCTCAACGCCGAGGTCGACCGCGTGATCACGGTGAACGGTCGCGCCACCGGCGTTGCGCTCACCGACGGCACCGAACTGCAGGCCAAGGTCGTGGTGTCGGCGGCCGACCCGCGGCGCACGTTCACCAAGTTCGTCGACCCACGCGAGCTCCCCGCCGACCTGGTCGACAACCTCCGCCGATACCGCTACCAGGGCACGTCGTCGAAGGTGAACTTCGCGCTCGACGGGCTGCCGCAGTACCCGTCGCTGCCCGGCCGCAGCGATCAGTTCCGTGGCTTCACCAACATCGCCCCGTCGATGGAGTACCTGGAGCGCGCGTTCGACGAGGCGAAGTACGGCTGGTACTCCACGCGGCCGTACATCGATGCCGGCATCCAGTCGACGATCGACCCCGACATGGCGCCCCCCGGCAAGCACGTCATGTCGTGCTTCGTCCACTACACGCCTTACCACCTGAAGGGGAGCGACTGGACGAAGGAGCGCGAGCACATGGCCGACAACGTCCAGAACACGCTCGAGTCGTTCTTCCCCGGCTTCTCCGACCTGGTGCTGCAGCGCGAGATCGTCACCCCGCTCGACATCGAGACCGTCGTCGGCCTGCCGGAGGGCAACATCTTCCACGGCGAGCTGTTCGGCCCGCAGATGTACTTCTTCCGACCCGCCCCGGGCTGGAACCAGTACCGCACCCCGATCGCCGGCTACTACCAGTGCAGCAGCGGCACCCATCCCGGCGGCTGCGTCACCGGAGGCCCCGGTCGCCTCGCCAGCCAACAGATCCTGAAAGACCTCGCCCGCTGAAGTCCGTCGTGGCGAACGCTCGGCTTCGTCGTCCGACCGGGGAGGCGTCAAGCTGGTTGACATGGTTGCACCCTTGATCGTGGAGGAGCTCGACGTCATCGTCGTCGGTGCCGGGATCTCGGGAATCGGGGCCGCGTACCACCTGTCGCACCGGCTGCCGCACAAGCGGTACGTCGTGCTCGAAGCGCTCGAGAGCTACGGCGGTACGTGGCTCACCCACACCTACCCCGGCATCCGGTCCGACAGCGACCTGCACACGTTCGGCTACGGCTTCAAGCCCTGGAGGGGCAAGCCGATCGCGACGGCCGAGGAGATCCGCAACTACCTCGGCGAGGTGATCGAGGAGAACGGTCTCGACGCACACATCCGCTACCGCCACCACATCGCGACCGCGAGCTGGTCGAGCGACGAGCAGCGGTGGACGATCACCGGCACCCGCGGCGACGGCGAGCCGTTCGCCGTACGCGCACCGTTCCTGTACATGTGTCAGGGCTACTACCGCCACGCCCGCGGCTACATGCCGACCTGGCCCGGCATGGACGACTTCCAGGGCACCATCGTCCACCCGCAGAACTGGCCCGACGACCTCGACTACCGCGGCAAGCAGGTGCTGGTGATCGGATCGGGATCGACCGCGTCGACGCTGATCCCGGCGATGGCCGGCGACGTCGGGCACATCACGATGCTGCAGCGCTCACCCACCTACTTCCGATCGGGCCGCAACGTGAACGAGCTGGCCGAGGCGCTCCGCGAGGTGGACACCCCCGAGGAGTGGGTGCACGAGATCGTGCGGCGGCGGATGATCTTCGAGAGCGCGAAGTTCACGGCGCGCTGCTTCGCCGAGCCCGAGGTGGTCAAGCGGGAGCTGATGGAGAACGTGCGGACCCGGCTGAAGCCGGAGTACCGCGACTCGGTCGACGTCGACTTCAACCCGCGCTACCTGCCGTGGCGCCAGCGCCTCGCCTTCGTGCCCGACGGCGACCTGTTCGAGGCGATCAACTCGGGCCAGGCGTCGGTCGTGACCGACGAGATCGAGTCGTTCACCGCAACCGGCATCGCCCTGAAGTCGGGCCGACATCTCGATGCCGACATCGTCGTCACGGCGACCGGGTTCGAACTGTCGGTGCTGGGCGACATCGAGTTCTCGATCGACGGTCGGCCGCTCGAGTTCTCCGACACCGTCACCTTCTGGGGGGCGATGTTCACCGGCGTGCCGAACATGGTGTGGGTCTTCGGCTACCTGCGCGCCTCGTGGACCCTGCGCGCCGACATGGTCGCCGAGTTCGTGTGCCGCCTGCTGGCGCACATGGACGACCGCGGGGTCACGGTGGTGGTGCCGCAGCTGCGGTCCGACGACGCCGGCATGGAACTGCGGCCGTGGATCACCGAGGACAACTTCAACCCCGGCTACATCCAGCGCGGCGTCCATCTCCTCCCCAAACAGGGTGACCGCGCTCCTTGGCTGCACACCCAGGACTACTGGACCGAGAAGGACATCATGCCCGCCATCGACCTCGACGACAGCGCCCTCGTCTACCGCTGACACCGGATGAACGATGATGTGCAGATGAGCGACATCGCGCGGCCGGCTGACGTCGGCGAGGTGAACTGGATCGACCCGCCGTACAACCGGTGGGCGTTCCGTCACGTCCGCGAGCTCACGCGCACCGCTCGCATCTCACGCGGGTCAGGGCCCGTCCGGCCACTGCCCGCGGCACCGCGCGACCTGACCGGCGTCACCTTCGTGCACGGCGATCGGCCGTGGACGCTCGGGGAGGCGCTCGCCGCGACGCACACCGACGCGTTCCTGGTGTGGCACGACGGAGCGTTGATCACCGAGTCCTACTTCGACGGGATGCGACCCGACGACACCCACCTCCTGATGTCGGTGTCGAAGTCGCTCACCTCGGTGCTGGCCGGCATCTTCGTGGGCCGCGGCGCGATCGATCCCGACGCGCTGGTGACGGAACTCGTCCCGGCGCTGCGTGGCACGAGCTGGGACGGCTGCACGATCGAGCAGCTGCTCGCGATGCGCACGGGCACCGACTTCGACGAGGACGACTACGACGACCCCGAGAGCCTCGGCCGACTGATCGAGGAGATCAGCGGCTACGTGCCTCGTACCCGGAACGACATCGCCCCCGACACTCCCACGCTGATCCGTTCGCTCGGCAACGATCGTCCGCACGGCGGCCGGTTCCAGTACCGCTCGATCATCACCGACGTGCTGGCGTGGGTGATCGAGTCGGTCGGGCAGGGCCGCCTCCACGAGCTGTTCGGCGACGAGCTGTGGAGCCGCATCGGCGCCGAGCACGACGCCGACATCATCGTCGACCGGGCCGGCTTCCCCTGCGCCGAAGGCGGGATCTGCACCACCGCCCGCGACCTGCTCCGGTTCGGACTGATGGTCCTCGACGACGGCCGGGTCGAGCACGAGCAGGTCGTGCCCGCGAGCTGGTTCGCGCGCATCCGCGAGCGCCGCCAGGACATCATCGACGCGTACGGGAAGTACGGCGACCCGGCCCACCCCGACGCCTGCTACCGCGACATGTGGTGGGTGGACGACCCCGTGGCCGGCATCTTCTCGGCCAACGGGATCAACGGCCAGCGGCTGATGATCCATCACCCCACCGACACGGTCGTCGCGAAGGTCAGCGTCTGGGACGAGCGCTGGGACCAGCACGCCTACGAGCTGACCAACGCCGCCTTCGACGCACTGGCCGCGGAGCTCTCGTGACGGAATGGGTCAGACCAACTCCGTCACGGCTCGAGCCGTGACGGAGTTGGTCTGACCCATTCCGTCACGAGGGTCGTCGCCCTCAGAGCGTCGCGAGGGCAGCCAGCCGACGAAGCGGCTGTCCACCACCGTCGTCGTGCCCACGGGACCACCGTCGATCGAGAACTCGACCGTGACCGAGTCGGGCGCGACCCCGGAGACCATCGCGAGCGACGCATCGTCGTTACGAACCCACGACCGGCGTTGGGGATCGAGGCCACGACCGCCCTCAGACAGTTGTCCTTGTGCGCCGAGTAGAACCCGGTGAACTCGTGGTTGTGGTCCGAACTCACATCGGGAGAACGATCGAACGCCGCGATCCGTCTACCGGGCGACTCACGAGAGCAGCCCGTCGCGGATCGTGATGATGCGGCGGGCTCGGGTGTCGGCGCCGGCAGCGCTGACGATCTGGAACAGCTGATACTTCTTCGCCGATGCCGTCAGGGCGTCCCAGGCGGCCCGTGCTGCTGGTTCGGCGTCCAGCGCGGCGCGCAGGTCGTCGGGTTCGATCAGGTCCTCGACCGGGTCGAGGATCGTCCACCAGCCGTTGGCCTGGGCGACCTCGACGGCACGACGCCCGGCGTCGGTCATCCGGCCCTGCGCCTCCATGTCGGCCACCCGGCGGCGGTTGAGCCGCGTCCAGGTGCTCTTCGGCTTGCGGGGCGTCATCATCTGCAGGCCGCGGTCGTCGTCGAACCGGTTGGCCGTCGAGTCGATCCAGCCCCAGCAGAGGGCCTCCTCGACGAGGTCGACGTACGGCACGGGCTCGCGCCCGCTCGGCTTGCGCCACGACGCCACCCAGCATCCGCGCGCCGACATGTGGTTCGCCGCCAGCCACGCGCGCCACGCCCCGAGATCGACCGGGTGGTAGATCGGGAAGTCGAACTTCCAGGTCGGAGGATGGTCCGACGCCGTGACGGGGACGTCGATCACCGGCCGGGGTCGCCCGCGTACTCGTAGACGACGTCGCCGAAGTGGTCGACCGGGAAGCAGTAGAACAGCCGCAACACCTCGGCGCCCGTGTTGTGGATCGCGTGCCATGTCGACGACGGGATCAGCAGGGTCGACCCCGGGCGCACGTCGTAGTGGTCGGTACCCACCGTCACGACGCCGGTGCCCGCGAGCACGTGGTACACCTCGGGCGGGTCGTGGCGGTGCAGTTCGAGGCGCCCGCCGCCGGGCGGGAGGTCCGCGACGCCGCTCGTCAGACCGGCTGGAGCCGACCCGTCGCGTCCGAGCAGGGTGCGCCACGTGATGCGCGAGCCGGCGCGGGACTCCCACGATTCGTCGTCGACGTCGTCAGGGTGGATGTGCACGACCGGCTGCGTTCAGATCGAGACGCCGACCAGGCCGGCCGTGCCGTCGGGACCGCCGCGACGCCAGCGGCGAAGCACCAGTGCAGTGAGCGCGACGGCGAGCAATGTGATCACCAGCATCACCGTCGCGAGCGCGTTCACGTTGGGCGTGGCCGACGCCCGCGCGGTCGAGTAGATCTTGATCGGCACGGTCTCGGTGCCGGCCCCCGTCGACAGGAACGACGAGATCACGAAGTCGTCGATCGACGTCGCGAACGTGACCATCAGGCTCGCGAAGATCGCCGGTCCGAGCTGCGGCAGCAGGACCAGTCGCAGCGCCTGCAGCCGGGTGGCGCCGAGATCGCGTGCCGCCTCCTCGAACTGGGTGCCGATCGAGATCAACCGGCCGCGGACGATGATCACGACGAACGACACGGTGAAGGTGACGTGCCCGAGCAGCATGGTCGTGAACCCGCGCGGCACCCCCGTGTAGATCTGTGTGAACACGAGGAACAGGGCGACGCCGATCACGATCTCGGGGGTGACCAACGGCAGGAGCATCAGGTTGTTCGCGCCCCGCGACACCCGACCCTTCCAACGCTGCAGGCCGACCGCCATCATCACGCCGAGGGGCACGGCGATCAGCATGCACAACCCGGCGAGCCGCAACGAGTTCATCATCGCCGTCTGGAGCTCGTCGCTGCGCCACACCGACGTGGGATCGTCGAAGTACCACCGCCACGACGGCGCCTGGAACGCCGACCGGCTGCGCCCCGAGTTGAACGAGATCCGCACGGCCACGAGCACCGGCACCAGCGACCACAGCACGTACAGCCACGTGAGGATCGCGAGCGGCCCGAACCGCTTGCGCACGAGGCGGCTCAGCGGGCGGCTCATCGGACGTCTTCGCGCTGTGAGCGGGCGATCGTGACGAGGTAGTACGCCATCAGCACGAGCAGCAGCGACATCAGCACGATCACCAGCGAGGCGCCCGACTGCGGCTGGCTGCTGCCACGGAGGAATTGCTCGATCTGGTTCCCGACCATCTCGGTGCGCGGCGACCCGCCCGTGAGGTAGGTGTTCGTGAAGTAGTCGCCGCACATCGGCAGCACCACGATCACCGACGCGGCGAGCAACCCCGGGACCGACAGCGGGAGCGTGACGCGGATGAACGTCCAGAACCGCGAGGCGCCCAGGTCGCGCGCCGCCTCCAGCCATCGGCCGTCGAGCCGTTCGAGAGCGGCGTACAGCGGCAGGATGAAGAACGGGATGTAGCCGTAGATCAGACCCATCACGACCGTCGGCCAGTCGCCGTCGAGCCAGTTGCGGTTGTCGGGCAGCTGGAACCAGCCGAGGATCCGGTTGATGTACCCGTCGGTCTGGAGCAGGTTGACCCATGCCAGCATCCGCATCAGGTAGCTGATCCAGAACGGGAGCACCAGCAGGGCGAGCAGGAGCCCGCGCGAGCGCTTCGCCGACCGGGCGACGTAGTACGCCACCGGGTACCCGATGATGCAGCAGCCGAGCAGCGCGAGCAGTGCGAACGTCCCCGTGCGGATGAAGACCTTGCCGAGATCGTCTCGGTCGAGGACCCGTTCGAGGATGTTGCCGAACGCCGTGAAGTCCCACGCGAGCGGGTTCCACTGCGGCGCCGTAGTGCGCAGGACGGGGTCGATGTTGCCGAACGCGACGGCGAGGATCGCGTAGACGGGAACGACGAACAGCAGCACCAGCCACACCGTGCCCGGCGTCGCCATCGCCGCCCAGATGCCCGAACGCGTGCGGTGGCGCGACGAGGAGTCGGGGCCGGGCGTCGGGCCGGTTGGCGGCGTGACGGGGAGCGTGGCGGTCACGATGCCCGGCTCAGCCGGCGGTGAACCGTGACCAGGCCGCCTCCCAGGCCTGGTCGGCGTCGAGCGGCAGTGGCTTGAACACGAGCCCGTCCGCGATCACGTCGTTGGTCAGCACCGCAGACTCGAGGTTCGGCGGCGTGAGCCCCTGCCCGATGAGATACGGGGCGTCGATGCCCTTGATCGGCGGCAGGTAGCCGTTCCAGTACCAGTTCTCCTCGGCGATCGCGGCGTCGAGGAGGAAGTTGATGTAGAGGTGGGCGAGCACCGGGTTCTTCGCGTTGGCGGTGATCGCCAACAGGTCGTTGCCGACCGGACCCTTGTTGTCGGCGGGGTACCACCAGCCGAGCACCGATGCATCGGTGCCCTCGGGGAGGTAGTTGGCGGCGCCGGCGAGCATGTCGCCGCTCCAGGTGTGGGCGAGGTGCGTCGCACCCTCGGGGACGTCGGTGTAGCCGGTGATGTTGACCTTGACGTTGACGAGATCGACCAGCTTCTGGAGATCTTCACCCGCGAGGTTGATCGCGTCGACGTCGGTGGTGTTGATGTCGGTGATCCCCTGTCGCAGCAGCGCCAGCGCGATGCCCTCGCGGTAGTCGTCGAGGATCGACGTGACGCCCTTGAAGCGCTCGTCCCAGATCATGTCCCAGCCGCGCTCGTTGACCTCGGCCGGGTCGATGATGTCGGCCCGGTAGCCGAGGCCGCTCGAGTACACGGTGTACGGAACGGTGTACCGCGAACCGGGGTCGTACCACGGGTCGTCGAACGCCGCCAGCACGTTCGACCGGTTGGAGAGGTAGCTGGTGTTGAGCGGCTGGAGGAGCCCGCCCTGGATCAACCTGTCGAGTGTGGACGGTGCGCACGAGTGGTGGACGTCGACCTCGACCGCGCCGCTCGCCAGCTTGCTGATCGCCTCGGAATCGACGTCGAATGTGGTGACCTCGACGGTGACGCCGTACTGCTCCTCGAACTTGGCGAGCACGTCCGGGCTCACGTAGTCGGGGTAGTTGAAGACCTTGAGCGGGCCGGCCGGGGGTCCGCGCCGGTCGCCGATGCCCTCGGTGACGGGCCCGTCACCGCTCTCGTCACCCCCGCCGCACGAGCTGAGGATCGGGATGCCGGTGCCGAGCATGGCACCGAACCCGATCGACTGGCCGAGAAATCGTCGGCGTGAAGTTCCCATCGTTGCTCCCCCTTGATGGTGTGTGGCCCGGTTGGCGGCGGGCCGGGATCAGTCTGGCGCGACCGGTCCCCGGATGTCGAGATACCGCTGCACGAGATCGGCGACGTACTCGTCCTTGACGGTGAGCCCGCCGGTCGTGAACGCTCGCGACGCCACCCCTCGCTGG
This sequence comes from Ilumatobacteraceae bacterium, assembly GCA_022843125.1. Lineage (GTDB taxonomy): Bacteria > Actinomycetota > Acidimicrobiia > Acidimicrobiales > Ilumatobacteraceae > Ilumatobacter. The sequence goes on along the minus strand of JALHOG010000018.1, from coordinate 61,587 downwards.
ACCATCTCGCAGACGACGTAGTCCTGGGCGCCGACGAGCTCGTTGAACTCGACCTCCGGTGTGGGGTCGAAGTCGTCGCGGGCGACGTCGTCGGGGTGGAACAGGTACTCGCCGACGACCAGCGAGCGATCGGGGCCGAGCGGGAAGATCGCGGTGAGCGACAGCACGGTGGGGGTGAGGTCGAAGAACACGTTCGGGAAGATCGCCACGCCGTCGTACTCGGGCGCGCCGTCGAGCCCGGGCAGCACCGAGAGGGTGGTGCGTCCCGAGGTGGTGAACGCGACCCGGCCCTCGGCGAACGTGACGGGCGCGAGCGGGTCGTCGGGGTGCACCACGTTGCCCGACTTGTAGAGCGGGATCAGCTCGGCGAGCTCGGGGTGCACCACCGCGCAGTGCAGGCACTCGGCGTAGTTCTCGACGATGATCTTCCAGTTGGCGGCGACCAGCGTCTCGGACCGGGCGCCGATGCGGTACGACGCCACCGGGAGGTCCGCGAACTGGGCGGCGTGCGGGGTGGCCGATGCGATCCAGGCGGCGAGATCGACCGCGTCGGTCGAGCGGCCGTCGAGCGACACGAACACCATCCCGTTCCACGTGTCGATGCGGTACGTCCACAGCCCGTATTCGGAGCTGTCGAACTCGTCGTCGACCCGCGGCGTCGCCACCAGAGCGCCGTCGAGCCCGTACGTCCACGAGTGGTACTGACAGCGGATCGCCCCCTTCGTGGCCTCGGTCATCGCTGCGTCGCACAGCTGTGCGCCACGGTGGCGGCACACGTTGGCGAAGGCGTGGAGGCCACCGTCGAGGTCGCGGGTGACGATCACCGATTCGCCGGCGATGTCGAACACGCGCTTGGTGCCCGGCGGGATGCCGTCGACGTGACACACGTACATCCAGCCACGATGGAAGATCCGCTCGCGCTCGACCTCGAACACCTCGGCCGAGCAGTAGTCGGCCGACGACAGCGTCGGACGGAGTCGGGCGGGTCGGGCGGTGGGCGTCATGTTCGGTTCCGTGTGGGGTGGTGGGCGTGACGGTCGCGGGTGGACGTTGCGGGCATGTGCATCGGCGGTTCCGGCGTGATGGCGATTCGGCGCGAGTGGGAGTCGTCCCTTGTCCGTGCCGTCGGTCACAGCCTAGACTGACCGGTCAGTCAGGACAAGGAGCCGCCGACCATGGCCACCACACCGACCGACCTGCCCACCGCCGCCCCTGCGGCCCCCGGCACCACGATCGATCAGCTGATCGAAGCCGAGGAGGCGGCCATGCTCGAGCGCATGCCCGTCGCCCGTGAGATGTTCGAGCGCGCCCACGAGGTGATGCCGGGCGGTGTCACCTCGAGCTGGGCGAGCACACGTCCGATCCCACTGTGGGTCGAGCGCGGTCACGGCGGGCACGTGTGGGACGTCGACGGCAACGAGTACGTCGACCTCCACGCCGGCTACGGCGTGAACGTCGTCGGGCATGCGCACCCAGCGATCGTCGAGGCGGTGCAGCGGCGCGTCACGATGGGGACCCACTTCGCCCAGCCCACCCCCGACTCGATCGCCGTGGCGTCGATGCTCGGCGAGCGCTTCGGCCTGCCCCAGTGGCGTTTCACCAATTCGGGCACCGAGGCCACCATGGACGCGATCCACCTGATGCGGGCGATCACCGGCCGTGACCTCATCATCAAGGTCGAGGGCTCGTACCACGGTCACCACGACCTCGTGAACGTGTCGCTGTGGCGGTCGAGTGGCGATCTCGGTCCCGTCGACGACCCGGTCCGCGAACCGGGGTCCGGCATCCCGAAGGCGATCGCCGATCTGGTCCGGATCGTCCCGTTCAACGATCTCGCCGCGGTCGAGCGGGTGTTCGCCGCCCACCCGGGTCGCATCGCCGGGATGATCCTCGAGCCGATGATGATGAATGCCGGCATCATCCCGCCGCACCCCGGCTACCTCGCCGGGCTGAAGGAGATCTGTCACCACCACGGCGCGCTGCTCACCTTCGACGAGGTGAAGACGGGGCTCGTCGTCGCGTGGGGCGGTGCCACCGAGCTGTTCGGTGTCCGGCCCGACATCGTGTGCCTCGCGAAGGCACTCGGCGGCGGCATCCCGTGCGGCGCCGTGGGCGGCACCAGCGAGGTGATGAGCGCGATCAGCGACGGCCGCTACGACCAGGTCGGCACGTTCAACGGCAACCCGCTCACGATGGCCTCGGCGCGCGCGGTGCTCGGCGAGATCCTCACGCCCGAGTCCTACGTCGAGGCCGAGCGGCTCGGCCGCAGCATGTTCGACCGGTCGATGGCGATCCTCGGAGAGTTCGGCGTCCCGGCCTATGGCTGCGTGTACGCGTTCAAGGGGTCGGTCGTCTTCCATGACCGCCCTGCGACCAACTACCGCGAGTTCCTCCAGATCGATACGGCGGTCAGCCACCTGCGCTACCTCGTCCAGCACAACGGCGGGGTCTTCATGGCGCCGTGGGCGAAGACCGAGTCGTGGACGCTGTCGACGATGCACACCGACGCCGATGTCGACCTGTTCGTCCGCAACATGCGGCGCTCCGCAGAACTCGTCGCCAGCATCACCGATCGTCATTCCGAGTTGTTCGAGGTCGGCTCCGTCACATGAGCCTCAACAACTCACCCGTCGACCTCCGCCACATCCCCGACCCTCCCGGCATCGCCACGGCGCGCACGCTCCCGGCCGCGTGGTACGCCGACCCTGCGTTCCACGAGCACGAGCGCCGTCGCGTGTTCCGGGGCGGTTGGGTGTGTGCCGGCGTCACCGACGAGTTGCCCGCACCCGGCTCGTGGACGGCGCGCACGGTCGGCGGCGTGCCGCTGCTCATCGTGCGCGATCGCGACGGCATCGTTCGCGCCTTCCAGAACGTGTGCCGTCATCGCGCTGCACCACTGTGCGACGAGGGAGCCACCGGTTCGGGTTCGCTCATCCGCTGCCCGTATCACGCCTGGCTGTACCGGCACGACGGCTCACTCGCGAAGGCGCAGGGCGTCGGGCACCCCGTCGGATTCGACGTCGCCGACTACTCGCTGAAGCCGGTCGCGATCGCCCAGTGGCGCCGCTTCGTGTTCACCAATGTCGCCGACCCGGATGCGACGCTCGAACTCGGCCCGCTCGCCGCCGCCGTCGACGCCTGCCCGATCGAGTCGATGGAGCCGACCATCTCGGAGTCGAACGAGCGCGCCTTCAACTGGAAGGTGCTGCTCGAGAACTACTCGGAGAACTACCACACGCCGTTCGTGCACCCCGAGATCGACACCTCGTCATCCGAGGACTACCCGATGGTGAGCAGCGGCCCGGTGCTGTACGCGTGGGACCGTCACCTCCGGCCCGGGGCCGACGACGACGAGCGGATCCGGTCCACGCTGCTGCCGGGTGAGCCCGGCTGGGAGCGTCTCTTCGCAGCGGGCACCGAGCGCCCGTACGACGTCGGCTCGTACCTCACCGTGTGGCCGAACCTGATGGTCAACCTGTTCCCCGACGCGATGCTCGCGATGTGGATGGAGCCGGTCGACGCCGTCACCACGCGCGTCGAGCGCCGCATGTACCTCGCCCCCGGGCGTAGCGACACGCAGCGCGCTGCGATCGTCGACGCCCATCGCCTCGTCCACGATCAGGACATCGACATCTGCGTCGCCGTGCAACGCTCGCACTCGGCGGGCCTCGACGCGGACGGGGTGCTGGCGACGTTCGAGGAGCGCGGCGTCCACTTCGTCCACGAGCGACTGCGGGCAGCGCTCGCGTGAGCGCACGCACCCGTGACACTGCGGTCATCGGCGATGCGCTAGAACAACGCTCGATGGGCGGGGGCAACCAGCAGGGGGGCGGTGGCGGTGGACGCATCGAACTCGTCGCGCTCGAGAAGTCCTACGGCTCGCAGCTGGTCCTCAAGGGCATCGATCTCGTCGTCGAGTCGGGCGAGTTCTTCTCGCTGCTCGGCCCCTCCGGCTGCGGCAAGACCACGACGCTGCGCCTCATCGGCGGCTTCGAGGAGAACCAGTCCGGCAAGATCCTGATCGACGGCACCGACATCGCCGGCGTGCCTCCGGAGAAGCGCCCGGTCAACACGGTGTTCCAGTCGTACGCCCTGTTCCCGCACCTCAGCGTGTTCGACAACGTGGCATTCGGGCTGCGCTTCCAGAACTGCACGAAGGACGAGCGCCGGCGACGTGTGGGCGAGGCACTCGAGCTCGTCCGGTTGTCCGAGTACGCCGGTCGCAAACCGCACCAGATGTCGGGCGGTCAGCAGCAGCGCGTCGCGCTCGCGCGGGCACTGGTGCTGCGTCCGCGGGTGCTCCTGCTCGACGAGCCGCTCGGCGCGCTCGACGCGAAGCTCCGGCGTGCCCTCCAGTTCGAGCTCAAGGAGCTCCACCGCGAGGTCGGCATCACGTTCGTCTACGTGACGCACGACCAGGAGGAGGCGCTCACGATGAGCGACCGCCTCGCGGTGATGCGCGAGGGCGAGATCGAGCAGATCGGCGCGCCGCGCGACGTGTACGACGCGCCGGCGACCACCTACGTCGCCGACTTCCTCGGTCTCGCGAACCTCGTGCCGGCACATGTGCCTGCGCCTGGCACCGTCGAGATCGACGGTCGCTCCGTCGCCGCGTCCACCGGTGGGGTGACGGGTGCGTGCACCGTGTTCGTGCGGCCGGAGCGGCTGCGGGTCGTGGCCGACGGCGACGGGTTGGTGAGCGGCCCCGTGACCGACGTCGTGTTCGTCGGCTCGACGACCCACATTCGGGTGGCGGTCGCCGATCGCTCACTACAGATCGTCGTGCCGAACGACGGCGCGGCGTGGATCCCGGCGCCGGGTACGCACGTCGGTGTCGACGTGCCGACCGATGCGCTGCGGGTGCTTGCGCGCTGATCCGCAACCGCCCCGCCGGCGCGCTGTGACACCCGTCGCCACCTCTTCACCCCGCTCGCGCGTGCCGCTAGCTTGGCGCCCATCGGGGGTGGATTCGAGATCACGTTCCACGGTGTCCGTGGGTCGACGCCGTGTCACGGCGACGCCACGGCGCGCTACGGAGGCAACACGTCGTGCGTGTCCGCGTCCATTCCCGGGCACGATCCGATCCTGTTCGATCTCGGGACGGGCCTGCGTTACTTCGGTGTCGCACTGGATCCCGAGTGCGTGTTCCGCGGCACGTGCCTGCTGAGCCACCTCCACTGGGACCACGTGCAGGGCCTGCCGTTCTTCAGCCCGCTGTTGCGCCAGGGCGCACACCTCGACATCTACGCACCCGTCCAGGAGGACGGCAGCTCTCCGAGTGGGCCGCTGCACGACAGCATCGGGCCCCCGCTGTTCCCGATCGGCCTCAAGGCGCTGCCCGGCAGCGTCGATGTGCACGGCGTCGCCGACGACGACTGGACGATCGCCGGGGACATCACCGTTCGCTCGCGATTGATCCCGCACGTCGGGCACACGCTCGGCTATCGGGTCACGTGGCACGGTGCGTCGGTCGCCTATCTGAGTGATCATCAGCAGACCGGCGTCACCAAGTACGAGATCTCTGCCGGCGCTCGCGAGCTGTGCGACGGGGTCGACGTTCTCATCCACGACGCTCAGTACACGCACGACGAGTTCGTCCGCAAAGCCGACTGGGGTCACTGCACCGTCGATTACGCGCTGTGGGTCGCGCAGGAGTGCGGCGTGCGCACACTCGTGCTGTTCCATCACGATCCGATGCACGACGACGAGTTGGTCGACGCGCTCACCGAGGCTGCGCAGGCCGTGTCCGACGACGTCCGCGTGGTCGCCGCCCGCGAGGGGCTCGTGATGCGCGTCGGCGCGTGATGCGTCGATCGTGATGACGGTCGTCGCAATCGTCGCCTCGGTCGTGGTCGGGCTGATGTTCGTGCTCGCCGGTGCGTCGAAGCTGGCCCTCGGTCCGGCATGGCCGCAACAGGCCCGGGGCTTCGGCGCTCCCGGCTGGGTCGCTCCCGTCGTCCCGTGGGTCGAGCTCGTGCTGGGGGCGACGCTCGTGGTGCAGGTGGCGCAACCGTGGCCGGCCGTCGGAGCGGTTGCGGTGCTGCTGCTGTTCACCGCGTTGATCGCCCGTCATCTCGCGGCCGGGCGGCGCCCCGAATGCGCGTGCTTCGGCGCGTGGTCGGCGAAGCCGATCGGCGTCGGCCATCTGGTGCGCAACAGCGCGCTGCTCGCACTCGCCGTGCTCGCGCTGTGGGCGTGAACCCGTTCAGGTGGTGACGAGCAGGAACGTGAGTACTCGCGCTTCGTCGCGCCACGCGTCGTAGCGCCCGCTCGGCCCGGCATGGCCGGCGCCCATCTCGGTGCGCAGCAGCAGCGGGGCGTCGTTGGTGCGCACGGCGCGCAGCTTGGCGGTCCACTTCGCCGGCTCGTGGTAGCTGACGCGCGGGTCGTTCAAGCCGGCGGTGACCAGGACTGCCGGGTAGTCGGCAGCGACGGTGTGGTCGTACGGCGAGTACGACAGCATGTACGACGCGTACGGCTCGTCGCGCGGGTCACCCCACTCCTCCCATTCGGTGACGGTGAGGGGCAGCGTCGGATCGCTCATGGTGGAGACGATGTCGACGAACGGCACCTCGGCGACGGCCGACCGGAAGCGTCCGGGTTCCATCGTGATGCACGCCCCGACGAGCAGGCCGCCGGCGCTCCCGCCGCGGATCGCGATCCGGTCGCGCGCGGCCACACCCGTCGCCACCAGGTGCTCGCAGGACGCGAGGGTGTCGGCGAACGTGTTGCGCTTCTGGAGCAGCTTGCCGTCGAGGTACCACTGCCGGCCGAGCTCGCCGCCACCGCGCGGGTGCACCAGCGCCCAGACCATCCCCCGGTCGAGCAGCGACAGTCGAGCCACCGAGAACCACGGAGGCATCGAGATCTCGTACGACCCGTACCCGTAGACGCAGCACGCTGCGGTTCCGTCGAGCGGCGTGTCGACGTGGCGCACGATGTCGACGGGGACCTGGGTGCCGTCGGGCGCCGTTGCCCACTGCCGCTCGGAGACGTACTGCGACAGGTCGACGTTGGGGGTCGGGGTCTGCTTGATCACCGTGATCGCACCGGTGGTGACGTCGACGTCGATGACCCGAGCGGGTGTCGCGAGGGACTGGTGGGTGAGCCGGATGACATTGGTGTCCCACATCTCGTTGGCGCCGAGTTCGAGGTCGTGTGGTTCGGGGTCGATCGCGAGCACGTGCTCGGAGCCGTCGCGGTTGACGATGCGGATCTGGGGCTGGGCGTGCTGCCACTCGTGCAGGGCGAGGAAGTCGGCGAACGGTTCGACCGCGGTGATGCGCCTGCCCGGCTCGTGCCTGATGAGCTCGCTCCACTCGCCGGGACGGTCGAGCGGTGCGGTCATCACGCGGAAGTCGACGGCGTCGTCGTTGGTGAGGATCACGAGACGATCGCCCCAGTGGTCGACCTGGTACTCGAGCTCGGCCTCACGTGGGCGGACGCACGCGGGTGCGGCAGTGGGGTCGCCGGCCGACAGCAGCCAGTTCTCCGACGACATCTTGCTGCCCGAGTGGATCACGATCAGTTCGCGGCTGCGGGTGAGGCCGATCCCCACGAAGTACCGCTCGTCGTGGTCGACGTACACCTCGACGTCATCGACCTGCGCGGTGCCGAGCCGGTGTCGCATCACCCGGTACGGGCGCTCCTGCGCGTCGGCCTCGACGTAGTAGACGTGGGTGCCGTCGCTCGTCCAGGCCACCCCGCCCCACGTGGTGTCCTCGATCTGGTCGTCGAGATCGACCCCGTGGGCGACGTCGCGGATGCGCAGCGTGTAGTGCTCGTCGCCGCGTGTGTCGGCCGACCATGCGAGCAGGCGGTGATCGAGGCTCATCTCGAACGCGTGGAGGTCGAAGAACTCGTGCGCGGCCGCTTCGACGTTCTGGTCGAGGAGCACGTCGTCGCTCGCCGTGTCGGCCGACCTGCCGCGGCAGTGGATCGGGTACGACTGACCTTCTTCGGTGCGGGCGACGTAGAACCACTCGTCGACCGGGACCGGAGCCGAGGTGTCGGTCTCCTGGATGCGTGAGCGGATCTCGGCGAACACGCCCTCCACCAACTCGCCGTTGGCGTCGAACCAGGCGGTCGTGTGGGCATTCTCGGCCTCGAGGTAGGCAATGGTGTCGGGATCGTCGCGATCGCGCAGCCAGTGATAGGCGTCGGCGACGTCGCCTGTCGGCCGGTGGTGGACGTGGGGGACCTGTTTGGCGCGGGGCGCCTCGGGCGGAATCACGTCCCGAAGGGTACGAGACGGCGACGGCCGTGAACAGATTCGCGGCTCCACAGGCGTAGTCCTGGGCGCCCGGATATCGTGCTCCGCACCATGCGTGTCTGGATCGACCAGGACCTCTGTACGGGAGACGGCCTCTGCGTCGACCACTGTCACGACGTCTTCACCCTGTTGGAGGACGGCATCGCCTACGTGGCCGAGGACGGTCAACCGCTCAATGATCCCGGTGGGTCGGGCAGCCTCGCCGAGGTGCCCCGCCGCCACGTCGAATCGGTCATCCGGGCCGCCGAGGTGTGCCCCGGTGAGTGCATCTTCATCGAGATCGACGTGCCGGTCGATGCTGCGCTCGATGTGCACGTCGATCACCGGATCGCGGCGCGTATCGAGATCCGCGACGATGAAGCTGCCGCGTAGCGCACCCGTCTGAGCGCACCGGGTCACATACTGGGCCTACGCAACACAAGCTTCAACTCGATTTCGCGAGCCGTTGGCGCCCCGGTCACGGGCGAGTGCTTGCATTGCGGGTGTACCCCCACCCACTGGAAACGAGACCACCATGTCGACCGCCTTTCGGCTGATGAGGCTCAGCGGCCTGTGCTGTGCAGCAGCGTTCGTAGCGCTCGTCGCGACGCTGTCCATCGGCACCATGTCGCCGTCCGCTGCCTGACACGCATCCGTTCAACCCCGTCCGTGTAACGACCGACGCCCGCAGGAGCGAAACCTCCTGCGGGCGTCGTCGCGTCCGGGCGCGTTTTCGATCAGATTTCCGGCTCGAGGGGAGCCGTGACGGCGAGGGATTGTTACTATGGTCGTAGTGCAAATCCACGAGGCCTTCGCCTCATGAACAGGAGCGCCACGCGTGTCGACCTTCGATCTCGATCTGTCCAAGTATGACCTCGGCTGGAGCGACGAGGTCGAATACGCCTTCACGCCCGAGAAGGGCATCCACCCGGGCGTCGTCGACCAGATCTCGTGGTGGAAGGGCGAGCCGCGCTGGATGACCCAGATGCGTCAGCGCAGCCTCAAGCTGTTCGAGCGCAAGCCGATGGCCGAGTGGTTCGCGGTGAACATGCCCGACATCGACTTCCAGGACATCTACTACTACCTGCGCCCCAAGGGCGAGCAGGTCGACGAGTGGGATCAGCTCCCCGAAGAGATGATGCGCACGTACGAGAAGCTCGGCATCCCCGAGGCCGAGCGCCAGTACCTCGCGGGGGTCACCGCCCAGTACGAGTCCGAGGTGGTGTACCACAAGAACCGCGAAGACCTGGAGGCCCAGGGGATCCTGTTCTGCGACATGGACACGGCGCTGCGCGAATACCCCGATCTGGTGAAGCAGTACTTCGGCACGGTCATCCCCCCGGGCGACAACAAGTTCGCTGCGCTCAACACCGCCGTGTGGTCGGGTGGCTCGTTCATCTACATCCCGCCGGGCGTCACGTGCGACATGCCGCTCCAGGCCTACTTCCGGATCAACTCCGAGAACGCCGGCCAGTTCGAGCGCACCCTGATCATCGCCGACGAGGGTTCGCAGGTGCACTACATCGAGGGCTGCTCCGCTCCCGTGTACACGAGCGACTCGTTGCACTCCGCGGTCGTCGAGATCATCGTCAAGCCGCGTGCCCGAGTCACCTACACCACGATCCAGAACTGGTCGCCGAACGTCTACAACCTGGTCACCAAGCGGGCTCGCGTCGAGGCGTACGGCCACATGGAGTGGATCGACGGCAACATCGGCTCGAAGCTCACCATGAAGTACCCCGCCGTCTACCTGGTCGGCGAGGGTGCGACGGGCGAGGTGCTGTCGGTCGCCTACGCCGGCAAGGGCCAGCATCAGGACGCCGGGGCGAAGATGGTGCACGCCGCACCGAACACCAGCTCGAAGATCGTGTCGAAGTCGATCAGCAAGGACGGCGGCATCACCACGTACCGCGGTCTCGTCCGCGTCGACGAGGGGGCGCACGGCTGCAAGAGCCATGTGCAGTGCGATGCGTTGATCCTCGACGAGGACTCGGTCAGCAAGACGCTGCCGTACATGGAGGTCGGCGAGCGCGACGCCCAGATCGGCCACGAGGCGACCGTGTCGAAGATCGCCGATGAGCAGATCTTCTACCTGATGAGCCGCGGCCTCTCCGAGGAGCAGGCGATGGGCATGGTGGTCAACGGCTTCATCGAGCCGATCACGCGCACCCTGCCGATGGAGTACGCGGTCGAGTGGAGCCGGCTCATCGAGCTCCAGATGGAAGGCTCCGTCGGCTGACGCAGTGGCGTCGCGCCAACGTGGCGCGACGCATCCGAATCTCACGTCGGGTGGTTGCTTCGGCGCGACTGGTGGTAGGAATCCTCAAGTTCCCGCGACGTCGGCCGATGCATCCGATGCTATGAAGGTTCCTGACGCGCGGGCGGCGACGTTCCCATGACCTCACACATCCGCTCCCACACCGCGATGCGACGCCCGCGATCGCTCGCCGCGATCGTCGCCATGGCTGCGCTGGTTCCGTTCGCCACCGCAGCAGCGGTCACGGCGCCCCTCGGGGTCGGCCTGGCCGAGGCCGCCACGACGGCGCCGGCGAGGTTCGTGGCCGTCACCCCGTGCCGTGTGCTCGACTCGCGCCCGGCCGGAGTCGGCGCCGGTGGGAGCATGCAGATCGACGTCGTCGGCGATCGTTGCGGGGTTCCGTCAGGCGCAACCGCAGCCGCGCTCTCCGTGACCGTCGTCGATCCGGACGGGCCGGGTTTCGTCACCCTGTGGCCGGCCGACGAAACACGTCCCGGTACCTCGGTGCTCAACTACGGGCCGCGTCAAGTGGTCCCGAACTCGCAGATCGTCCGGCTCGATGCCGCCGGTCGCGCCCGGATCTACACCCACGCAGCCGCCGACCTGATCGTCGATGTCACCGGGTACTTCGAACCGTCAGGGGGAGCCGTACGCGCCGGCCGGTTCGTCCCGGTCGAGCAGGAACGCCTCGTCGACACTCGCGAGTCGGGGCGCCCGGTGCGCGGTGGTGTCGTTCGTGTCGAGGCTCCCGTGCCGGCCGGATCGATCGCAGTGGCGGTCAACATCACGACCACGCAGTCGTCGGGACCTGGCTTCTTCACCGCGTATGCCGAAGGCACCGCCCGCCCCGTTGCGTCGGTGCTCAACACCGACGACGCGGGGCAGACGCGAGCGGCGGCCGCGATCGTGCCCCTCGAGGACGGCGCGTTCGACGTGTACACGTCGCTCGGCGACCACGTGATCGTCGACATCGTCGGCTACTTCACCGGCGCGGACGCGGCGCGGTCCAGCGCTGGTCTGTTCGTCGGTTCGACACCGGAACGTCTCGTCGATACCCGCCTGGCCGTGGGCGCAGCAGGCGGACCCCGCCTGTGGGACCGAGGTGAGCGCGAGTTCGCCGTCACCGCCATCACCGGCGGGCCGGTCGCAGCGGTCGCTGCGAACGTCACGATGACAGCGACCGAGGATCCCGGTTTCGTCGTGGCAGGTCCGGCCAGGGTCGTGCGGCCCGCGACATCCACGGTCAACGCCTCGTCGGCACAGGCGACCGTCGCCAACGCGGCGATCATCAACACGTCGTCGGCCGGCATCTCGGTGCGCACGCTCGAGGCGACCCATCTCATCGTCGACATCACCGGATGGTTCACCGGTGAGCCTGCCGCGGCAAGCGGCCCGGCGCCGGCGAACTCGCCCCCGCCCGATCGGCGTGTCGTGATCATCTCCGATTCGGCGATGGCCGGCGTCCGGTGGAACGGTGCGCTCGGCGGACTCCAGGGTTTCGTGCCCGAGGCTCGACTGGAGTCGTGCCGGCGCCTCGTGCAGTGGTCGTGCCGCGGCCGGGAGGGGTACACGCCCCTCACCGCGCGCGACGAGATCCTCGCTCTGCCGGCCGCCGGCCCGGAGGACATGCTCGTCATGTCGGTCGGCTACAACGACTGGCACAGCCGCTTCTCGTCCGACTTCGATCAGGTGGTCGCAGCGGCCCGCACTCGCGGTTTCCATCACATCGCATGGGTGAACTACCGGTCCCGGGTCGGGTACGCGCTGCCCGGCGGTGGCGGCTCGATCTCCAACTACGGCGAGATGAACCGCATCCTGCAGAGCAAGGTCGCGTCCGGTGAGTTCCCCGAGGTGCGCGTCTGGGATTTCGACGCCTACACCTGGCCCACTCCCGCCGGGTGGTTCGCGAGCGACGGGGTGCACGAGACGCGTCTCGGATCGTGGGGTGTCGCCGACTGGCTCTCCCGCCACGTGCGAGCGTTCGACGACCGCCCGTGCGTGCAGCCGTGGCGGGTTGGCGAACGGCCAGCAGATGTGTGCCCGGACCCCGATCTGCTGCCGGCGACGATCGGGCTGCCCGACATCGCCGCGATCTACGGCGTCTGAGCGTCGCTGGCGCTGAGCCGCGATACGCCTCTGACCTGCGCCCTGCTGACAAGCTGTCGCGATCGAGCTCCACACCGCCACCGCCACCGCCCTCGCCCCGCCCTCGCGCATCCGCCGGGCTCGCAGACCGGCAGCGGTGCTCGCCGTACTCGGCGTCCTCGGTGCGATCGTCGTCTCGGTCGTACCCGAGGTGCGCCCGTCACCCGCCGCGGCCGCCGACCCGGGGCCCGCTCGCTTCGTCCCGCTCGAACCATGTCGACTGCTCGACACCCGCGACGCGTCGTCGGGCGCCGGTGGCCGGTTGCGCGCCGGCGTCGCAGTCGGCCTCGACGTCGTCGGAGGGTCGTGCGGGGTGCCGGCCGAGGCCAGCGCTGCGGCGATCGTCGTCACCGCCGTCGAACCGGACGGACCGGGTTTCGTGGCGGTCTGGCCGGCGGGCACGCCGCAGCCGCCGACGTCGGTGCTCAACTACGGGGTAGGCCAGGTGGTGGCCAACTCGCAGATCGTGCCGCTCGGCGCCGATGGCCGCCTGTCGATGCTCTCGTTGGCGACCACCGACCTCGTCGTCGACGTGATGGGGTACTTCGTGCCGAGCGGGGCGCCAGTTTCCGCTGGCCGCTTCGTCCCGGTCGAGCCGGTGCGCGCACTCGACACCCGCAACGGTGGCCGGCCCGCTCCCGGCGGTTCGGTCCGGGTCGTCACCGGGGTGCCCGCCGATGCGCTCGCGGTCACGGTCAACATCACGACCACCGACTCCACCGGGCCAGGGTTCTTCACCGCGTACGCGACGGGCGTCGCTCGTCCGACCGCGTCGGTCGTGAACACCGATGCAGCTCGCCAGACGCGGTCGGTGTTCGCGATCGTGCCCGTCGCCGCAGCGGCGTTCGACGTGTTCACATCAGCCGGGGACCATGTCGTGGTCGACGTCACCGGGTACTTCACCGGCGAGTCGGCGTCCCCGTCGCAGGACGGATTGTTCGTCGCCGCCGACCCTGTTCGTCTGGTCGACACCCGCCAGCCGTACGGGTCACGGGGTGGCCCGCGGCTGTGGGACGGCGGCAGCCGAGAGTTCGACGTCACCGCCCTCACCGGAGGTCCGGTCGCCGCCGTCGCCGCGAACGTCACCATGACCGACACCGAGGACGCCGGGTTCCTGGTGGCATCTGCGGCGCGGACCCGGCCCCCGACCACCTCGTCGGTGAATGCCGGAGCGGCGCAGCGAACCGTTGCCAACGCCGCGATCATCGGCGTCTCCACTGCCGGGATCCGCGTGTCGACGTTGCAGGCGACCGAGGTGGTCGTCGACGTCACCGGATGGTTCACCGGCGCACCCGCAGCCGCCAATGGTGCGGCAGCGCAGAACCAACCCTCGCCCGACCGGCGCGTGTTCATCATCGCCGACTCGACGATGGCCGGGATGCGGTGGAACCGGACGCTGGCCGGGTTGCAGGGTTTCGAGGCGATCACCGACCTCGAGTCGTGCCGGCGCCTCGTCGCTCCGTCGTGTCGCGGGCGGGAGGGATACACGCCGCCGAGCCTCGTCGCCGAGTTGCGCCGACTCTCCGGCGTGACCCCCGAGGACATCCTGGTGATCGGCGCCGGCTACGACGACTGGTACGGCCGATTCTCCTCCGACTTCGACGTCGTGGTCGCAACTGCTCGGGCGGTCGGATTCCGCCACATCGCCTGGCCGAACTTCGTGGTCAGCAACAACTACCTCCAGCCGGGTTCGCTGGCACCGAACTACGTGGCGATGAACGCGGTCCTCGATGCCAAGGTCGCGACCGGCCGGTATCCCGAGGTGCGGATCTGGGATCTCGACGGCTATCTGCGTGGCACCCGTGGCTGGCTGTACAACGACGGCATCCACCAGCGCCCACTCGGGTCGTGGGGAGTCGCCGACTGGATCTCGCGGCACGTGCGGGCGTTCGACGACCGACCGTGCGCACAACCGTGGCGCCCCGGAGCACCGATCGATGATCCGTGCCTGAACCCAGACCAGCTCCCGGCGACGATCGGGCATCCCGACATCGTCGGTCTCTACGGCCTCTGATCCAGCGGGTCGCCGGCTGCCGTCATCCGGGCGCCGATGCGTCGCTAGTGTCGGTGGCATGCCGATGCGGACGGAGTGCAAGCACTTCGAGAGTCGTACCTACCCCAATGGGGACACGGTGCGGAAGTGCAATCTCGACCTCGCGCCCGACGCGCCCTGGCGGTGCCCCGAGCAGTGCCCGAAGTACGAGCGTCGGCTCGCCGACGTGGCCTGGACGTACGGCACGCTCACCACGCCACCCACGCCGCCCGAGCCCGCCGGCCTCGATGACGGCTCGGCGGCGCGCCTGCTCGATGAAGCCGAAGCGATCCTGAACCTCGCCGGCCCACGCATTCGCGCCGAGGTCGACGCCGATCGCGAGGCGGCAGCCCGTAGCGGATGGCGGCGCTTCCTCCGGCGCCGCCGCTGACCACCGGCTGACCCGGGTTCTTCGCATCACGCCATCGGAATTACCACTACGCCGGTAGTAGAATTCGGCCCGTGCCCGTGATGAACGACACCGTGACGATCGACGCCTGGCGCGACGTGACCCTGCCCACGCCCGACGAGGAGATCTGGCGCTACAGCCGGATCACCGACCTCGACCTCTCGGCGTACGAGCCCGTCCCGCACGCACCGAACGTCGACGGTGACGGTCAGCTGCCCCAGGGTGTGACGATCGGTGGCGTCACCGTCGACCTGTTCGGCGAGGCACCCGACGTGTTCGCCCTGCTCAACCGCACCTTCGCTGCCCAGGTGCACGTGCGGGTCCCGGCCGGCACGGTGGTCGAGGCGCCGATCGTGATCACCCACACCGTCCCCGGTTCGGGGGCCCTCGTGGCCCCCCGACTCGTGGTCGAGGCCGGCCGCGACTCCCAGGTCACCGTGGTCGAGCGGTTCGTCTCCGATGGCGACGGCCGCGCCCTCGTGCTCCCCGTCGTGCAGATCAGAGCCGACGCCGCAGCTCGGGTCCAGTACCTCGCCGTCAACGAACTGTCCGACGCCGCCTGGTCGATCGGCCACCAGCAGGCCGAGGGCGATCGCGACTCGTCGACCCTGCTCGCCACCGTGACGCTCGGTGGCGACTACGCCCGGGTGCGCACCGAGGCGCGGCTCGTCGGCCCGGGCGGATCGACCCGGCAGGTGGCGCTCTACTTCGCCGGCGGCGATCAGATGCACGACTTCCGCACCATCCAGGATCATGCTGCGCCGTACACGTCGAGCGATCTGCTCTTCAAAGGTGCCGTCCAGGACCGGTCGCGCAGCGTCTACACCGGTCTGATCCGCATCCGCGAGAACGCCAAGGGCACGGTGGCCTACCAGACCAACCGCAACCTCACCCTGAGCGACGGTGCGTGGGCCGAGAGCGTGCCCAACCTCGACATCCAGACCAACGACGTCAAGTGCAGCCACGCGTCCACGGTCGGCCCGATCGATGAAGACCAGCGCTTCTATCTCGAGAGCCGCGGCGTTCGGCCCGAGGTGGCCGAGCGGCTCGTCGTGCTCGGCTTCTTCGACGAGGTGCTGAGCCAGCTCCCTGCGAGCGACATCACGGCGGCGGTGCGCGCCAGCGTCGCCGCCAAGCTCAACATCGGTGCCGATCATGCCGCGGGTGCGGAGGTCGCATCATGAGCGCCGTCACCGAGACCGTGTTCGCGTTGTCCGACCTGCCGTCGGGCGCCGCGCGCAAGGCCGAGGTCGCCGGCATCCCCGTGGCGGTGGTCCGCATCGGTGACGACGTGTACGCGATCGGCGATGTGTGCAGCCACGCCAACGTGTCGCTGAGCGAGGGCGAGGTGTGGTGCGACGAGCGTGAGCTCGAGTGCCCGAAACACGGCAGCGCATTCAGCCTCGTCAGCGGCGAGCCGGGCACGCTCCCGGCGACCCAGCCGGTGCCGGTGTTCGACGCGGCCGTCGTCGACGGCCAAGTCGTGGTGACGGTGACGACCGACGAATCGACCAGCACGGAGGCAGCGTCATGAGCACGCTCGAGATCCGCGGCCTGCGCGCCGCCGTCAACGGGACCGAGATCCTGCGCGGCATCGACCTCACGGTGTCGTCGGGTGAGGTGCACGCGATCATGGGCCCCAACGGTGCCGGCAAGAGCACGCTCTCGGCCGTCGTGATGGGCAAGCCGGGGTACGAGGTGCTCGCCGGTTCGGTCACGCTCGACGGCGTCGACGTGCTCGCCCTGCCCACCTGGGAGCGCGCCGCCGCCGGCCTGCACCTGGTGATGCAGTACCCGACCGAGGTCCCGGGCGTGATGCTCGACGACGTGCTCGGCGAGGCGCTCACCACGCGAGGTCGCAGCACCGACGGGCTCGATGCCCTGCTGCGCTCCGAGGCGGCGTCGATCGGTTTCGAGGAGCGGTTCCTCGACCGGCCCCTCAACGTCGACCTGTCGGGCGGCGAGAAGAAGCGCAACGAGACGCTCCAGCTCGCGGTGCTGCAACCGAAGATCGCGATCCTCGACGAGCTCGACTCGGGTCTCGACATCGACGCCCTGCGCGACTGCTCGCGGCGGGTCGAGGCGATGAGCAACGACCCCGACAGCCCGCTCGGTGTGCTGGCGATCACGCACTACTCGCGCCTGCTCACCGAGTTGCGCTGCGACCACGTGCACATCCTCGTGAAGGGCCGCATCGTCACGAGCGGCGGCCCCGAGCTCGCCGATGTGCTCGAGACCGACGGCTACGCCGCGTTCGTCCCGGCCGAGGAGCTCGCCGAGCCCGCCGCCGAGAAGGCCCCCGTCCGCCCCGGCAGCCTCGACGACCTCTTCGCCATGTAGCAGCGGCTCACAAGCCGGACGTTGGCGTCATCGAAGCCACCCGACAACGCTGACGACGACCAAGAACACCGCCGGTGGCACGAGTGCCCACCATGGTCGGATGTAGACCCGCGTGTACTTGCGTCGAATGGGCCAACGCCTGAGGCCCAAGTCACCCCTCGCGACGTCGCCCAGCGTTTGGAGCAGCGGGCTCCGGTCGTAGAGCGACGCACGGGTTCGAGGGAGGCCGTCGTGCTCATCCGTGTCCGATCCCATGTCGACAGTGAAGCACGTGCGTCGCGACAGTCCGACTGTGCCGAGACCGCGACGGCACGTGCGTACGCTGGACGGATGGGCAGAGATGCTGCGGCCGTTTCGGTGGAGCCGCTCGACGCCACGTTCGGGGCGATCGTCCACGACGTCGTGCTCGCTGGTGCGAGCGACGCGGTCATCGCCCAGCTGACCGAGTTGTGGATCGACCGTGCGCTGCTCGTGTTCCCCGGGCAGCACCTGACGCGGCCGCAGCAGGACGAGTTCGCCCGTCGCTTCGGTGCGCTCGAGTTCACGGCGACCGCACTGACGAACGTCGGGCCGGGCGGCGAGCTCCGCCTGGTCGAGCACGATCTGTCCAAGTCGCTGTCCGCGAACGAGCGGTGGCACCACGACAGCACGTTCATGCCGGTGATGGCGGCGGGCGCGGTGTTCACCGCGGAGATCGTGCCGGACGAGGGTGGTGATACCGGCTTCGCCGACATGCGCGCCGCGTACGAGGCGCTCGACGACGCCACCCGAGAGCGGGTCGGCACGCTCTCGGCGTACCACTCGCGTCGCTACAGCATGGACCGCGCCGGCCTCCACGTGAGCGCCGAGAACGCCGACCGGTACCAGCTCTACGGGTACGCCGCCGACCTCGACCCACAGCTCCGCCCGCTGGTCAAGGTGCATCCGGTCACCGGTCGACCCAACCTGCTGATCGGCCAGCACGCGCATGCGATCCCCGGCCTCGCTGCCGACGAGTCCGAGGCGCTGCTCGACCGACTCGACGCCGAGGCGTGCGCCGTTCCGCGCACCTACCACCACCGATGGACGGTGGGGGATGCGCTGCTGTGGGACAACCGGCGCCTCATGCACCGGGCGACGCCCCACGATCCCGCCCAGCCCAGACGGATGTGGCACACGAGGATCGCGGGCGACCCGTTGACCGAATCCGCCATCACGGGTGTTCGTGCGACAAGATCGGAGGCGTGACGACCGAGCCGCGCTTTCCCGGTTGGCAGGTGATCACGGGCGGGTTCGTGGTGCTCACCACCGCCTCGGGGCTCGGGTTCTACGGCCTGGCGGTCTACCTCAACTCGCTGAGCAACGAGCGCGGGTGGGACGTCTCGTCGGTCTCGCTCGCCACGACGGTCTTCTTCCTCGTCGGCGGCATCAGCGGGGTGTGGATCGCACGCCTCATCGCCAGCCACGACCTGCGCTACGTGATGGTCGTCGGCGGGTTGCTCGCCGGTGGGATGCTCGCCCTGCTCGGCCAGGTTCGTGAGCAGTGGCAGCTCTACATCGTGTACTCGCTGTTCGCCGTCGGCTGGGCTGCCGGTGGTCTCGTTCCCGTCACCACGGTGATCACGCGGTGGTACCTGCGGAAGCGCTCGGTGGCGCTGTCGGTGGCGTCGACCGGCCTGTCGGCCGGCGGCATCCTCATCACGCCGTTCGCGAAGGAGTTGCTCGACCGGCAGGGGATGGCGGCCGGGACGCCCTGGCTCGGCCTGCTGTACGTGCTCGGCACCGTGCCGTTCGCCTGGTTCCTGATCCGTCCCGATCCGGCGCCGCTCGGTTGGGACCCCGACGGTGAGCGCACCGTCGCCGACGCCGCGCCGCGGGCGATCGTGGGGGTGCCGTACGACGCGGCCGTCGCTTCTCGCTTCTTCCTCTGCGTGACGATCGGCTACACGCTCACGCTCGCGTCCCAGGTGGGCGCGATCCAGCAGATCGTCAAGCTCGCCGAAGAGCGCATCGACGCCCGCACCGCGAGCTTCGCGATCTCGACGATGGCCGCGACGTCGATCGTCGCCCGGCTCGTCGGCGGGCGTGTGATGACGAAGTTCCCGCTGATGACGGTGACCACCGTGCTGAGCGTGGTCCAGGCCGCAGCGATGGTCGGAATCGCGTTCGCGGAGAGCTCGTTCCAGCTCTTGGCGATGATCGTGCTGTTCGGAGCCACGATCGGCAACATCCTGATGCTGCAGCCGCTCCTGATCGTCCAGCGCTTCGGCGTGCGCGACTACCCCCGGGTCTTCAGCCGAACCCAGCTGTACAGCATCTCCGGCACAGCGGGTGGCCCACTGCTGCTCGGGGTGCTGCGCGACCACGCCGGCGGGTACCGCACGGCCTACCTCGTCGCCGCCGCGCTGTCGCTGGCGGGCGCACTCGTGCTCCGCGCCGGCGGATCGGCGGAGGATGATCACGACCACGTGTCGTCGCAGGTCGGTGTGTCATGACGAGCCTGGTCGATCGTCCGGCAGTGGAACTCGCGGTGATGATCCGGAGCGGCGAGCTGTCGGCCCGCGAACTGCTCGAGGCATGCATCGCCCGCATCGACTGGGTGAATCCGCGCGTCAACGCGATCGTCACCATGTGCCTCGACGACGCTCGCCGTTGGGCGTACGAGGCCGACGAGTACCAGGCCCACGGGCACGAGCTCGGCCCGCTCCACGGGTTGCCGATCGCCCACAAGGACCTCGCGCTCACCGCCGGCATCCGCACCACGTTCGGATCGCCGCTGTTCGCCGACTTCGTACCCACAGAGGACGACCTGATCGTCCGGCGGTTGCACGTCGCTGGGGCGATCATGATCGGCAAGACCAACACGCCCGAGTTCGGCGCCGGGTCGCAGACCTTCAACACGGTGTTCGGCGCGACCCGCAACCCGTACGACCCGGGCCGCACCTGCGGAGGGTCGAGCGGCGGTGCGGCGGTCGCGCTCGCGGCCGGGATGATCCCGATCGCAGACGGGTCGGACATGGGCGGCTCGCTGCGCAACCCGGCGTCGTTCTGCAACGTCGTGGGCCTGCGCCCGACGCCCGGGCGTGTGCCGTCGTGGCCGACGCAGACCCCGTTCTCCGGGCTCGGCACCTCCGGCGTGATGGCACGCACCGTCGGCGATCTCGCCCTGCAGATGTCCGCCGTTGCGGGGCCCGATCCGCGGTCGCCGCTGTCGCTGCCCGACCCCGGCTCGATCTTCGACGTGCCGCTCGATCGCGACGTCGACGGCACCCGCGTCGCCTGGACACCCGACCTCGGCCTGCCGGTCGAACCAGCCGTTCGAACGGCTCTGACGCACGTGCCCGGACGCCTCGCCGAGCTGGGCTGCATCGTCGAGGAGGCGATGCCCGACCTCGCAGTCGCGCGCGAGATCTTCCAGACCCTGCGGGCATGGCACTTCGAGATCACTGCCGGCGCGCTGTATGACCGCGCTGCCGATCAGCTCAAGGACACGGTGCGGTGGAACATCGAGGAGGCGCGCCGGCGCACCCTCGCCGACCACGCCCGGGCCACGGTGCTCCACGCACAGCTGCTCACCCGCGTCGATCGCTTCTTCGAGCGGCACGACGTCCTGGTGCTGCCCACCGCGCAGGTCGTGCCGTTCGACGTCGATCTCGACTGGCCACGGTCGATCGACGGGGTCGAGATGGAGACCTACATCGACTGGATGCGGTCGTGCTCCGACATCACGCTCATGGGGTGTCCGGCGATCTCGATGCCGGCCGGGTTCACACCCGACGGGCTGCCGGTCGGCGTGCAGTTCGTCGGCCGGCCCGGCGGCGACGTCGAGCTGTTGCAGTTCGCGCGGGCGTGGGAGCGGGCGACCGATGTGGGGGAGCGGCGCGCTACGGTCCTCGACCGTGAGTGAGCCCGTCCACAAGAACGTCCAGCGCGTCATCGACGCCGGCCGCGAGCGCGGCCTCGATGTGCGTCCGAAGCGCTTCCCGGAAGGCGCCAAGACGGCGATCGATGCCGCCAACGCGATCGGGGTCGAGGTCGGCCAGATCGTGAAGAGCCTCATCTTCGGTGTCGACGGTGAGATCGTCCTGGCCTACGTGAGCGGCGCCAACCAGCTCGACGAGAAGAAGCTCGCGCTCGCCGCCGGCGGCCTCAAGTGTCAACGCGTCGACGCCGACGTGGTCCGCGATGCGACCGGCTTCCCGATCGGCGGCGTCCCACCGTTCGGCCACACCACGCACCTGCGGGTGTTCATCGACCCCGACCTCCTCCAGTACGACGAGGTGTGGGCCGCAGCCGGCACCTGGCACGACGTCTTCCCCATCGCCCCGCAGCAGCTGGTAGCGGCGAGCGAGGGCGCGGTGACCGACCTCAAGCGCGGCTGATCGACCGGTCGTAAGCTGGTGATGTGGAGCCGCCCGCGTCGAACCTCGAGGACTGGCGAGGTGTCGACATCGGCCAGATCCGGGAGCTCCTGGAACTGACAGTCGCCGATCGGGCTGCGGAGATGGTCCGTGTCTCCAACCTCGTGATCGAGGCGCAGCACCGGGTCATTGCGGCGCGGGGTATGGACTCGGCGTGACGTTCGATCCGTTCGCAATGTGCCGCGTCCTGAACGACGAGGGTGTCGACTACGTCGTGCTCGGTGGGTTCGCTGCGATTCTCCGAGGATCCCCGATCACGACCCGGGACCTCGACGTCATTCCCGACCGAGACCACGAGAACCTCGAGCGACTGGGTCGAGCGCTGACGCGACTGAACGCCCGAATCAGGATCGAGGGCGGGTCGGTCCCCACGAGGATCGATGGGGCGTTCTTGGTCAACATGCCGCACATGCTCAACCTGGTGACCGACGTCGGTGAGATGGACATCACGTTCACGCCCGCAGGAAGCGCGGGCCCGTACGCAGGGTGGCGTTCGAACGCGACCGAGGAGCTCGTCGCAGACGGTCTGACGGTGCTGGTTGCGTCGCTCGACGACATCATCGACTCGAAGCGCGCCGCGAACCGGCCCAAGGATCTGATGGCGTTGCCGTACCTCGAGTCGCTCCGCGACGAGATCGAACGCAGGGCGTGAGCGCGCCGTACACGCCGATCGTCGGCACGCTCGGGTACGTGTGGGATCGGGCGGCCGACACGGTGCTGCTCGTGCACCGGGTCGGGCGTGACCACGACGAGCAGTTCGGCAAGTACAACGGCCTCGGCGGCAAGCTCGAACCCGACGAGGACGTCGCCGCCGGGATGCGTCGCGAGCTGCGCGAGGAGGCGTCGATCGAGGTCACGTCGATGCGCCTGCGCGGCACGATCTCGTGGCCGGGCTTCGGCCCGAACGGTGAGGACTGGCTCGGCTTCGTCTTCGTGATCGAGGGCTGGACCGGCGAGATCCCCGACTCGAACGCCGAGGGTCCGCTGAGCTGGGTGCCCCGCTCCCGTCTGCTGCAGGCGTGCGACGATGGCGAGGTGGTGCGATCCGCGGCGGCCTTGCCGATGTGGGAGGGTGATCGCTGGTTCCTCCCGCTCGTCTTCGACGACGACCCCAGCGCCTTCCACGGTGTGATGCCCTACAGCTCCGGCCACCCCACCGCCTGGCGCTTCGAACGCTGGTGACCTGAAGCGTCCGGGTGAGCCGGCACAGAACTCCGGAGCGCATCGCCGATGAGGCTCCAGTGCTGCGCTGGCGCCGTGTCCGATCTACTACGCCATGATCGCTCCGCGCACTACGGTCGTGGATCGAGGAGGTTTCGTTGACCAGCGGGCCGTCGAGGGATCTCAGGGGCGCACGATCTCAGCGGTGGACGCCCACCCCCGAACGTTGCCGGGTTGGGGCACTCGACATCCTGCGTAAGTTCGACGTGGTGGCGGAGGCGGCTCCTGTGAACGAATGGTGGTTGGCCAGGTGAGCGCCGACATGATCGACGTCGCGGTCCGTCTGCTTGCGTTCGCTTCAGGCAGCTCGGCGCGTTACGTCGAGCGACCGCTAACACGCGGAGTCATCGACGGCGGGGGTTTGCCGCGGGACCAGATCATGCGGTGGCTGTTGGCTTGTCCCGGTCTCGTGTTGCCCGACGGTCAGTGCCTCCTCGGGGCGACTGGCGGCCCGGAGTCGTTGCGAATCGAGTCCGTCCTCGAGAGCTATCCGGTGTTCGTCGAGCGCTCGTGGCTTCCGATCGCTGACGATGGATGCGGCAACCACTGGGTGCTGCACGGTGACGGAGGAGTTGCCTTCGTCGACTGCTCCTCCGACTCCACAGCGCTCGCCTACGCCGTCGCCTCGGGCTTGGGTGAGTTCCTCGTGCCGTTCTTGATCCCCAACCTGCGGACTGAAGGCTGGCCCTTCGACGAACGGACTGCTCTCGCATGGGACGCCGAACTGGCCCGCACTGACATACCTCTTCCGTGGACTGCGGACTTCACGTAGTTCGCCGAACCCGCTTGTGGCGCCGGGTTCACCGGCTGACACCGAATGACCGAGGTGTGTCCGCGAACATGCCCGCATGACGTGGGGGCCGGAACTGGAGGAGCTGCGGCGGCGGGAGGCGCTCGCCGAGCAGCTCGGGGGTGCCGACAAGGTCGATCGGCAGCACCACTTCGGCAAGCTCACGGTGCGCGAGCGGATCGACGAGATCGTCGACAGCGGCAGCTTCTGGGAGCTCGGCAAGACCGCCGGCGTCGCCCGCTACGACGAGCAGGGCAACCTGGTCGACTTCACGCCGTCGAACTTCGTGTTCGGCATCGCCGAGCTCGACGGCCGGCCGGCGGTGGTGTCGGGCGACGACTTCACCGTGCGCGGTGGATCGAACGACGCGTCGATCTCGGCCAAGCGCGAGGCGTCCGAGGCGATCGCGTTCGAGATGCGGTTGCCGCACGTCCGCCTGCTCGACGGCATGTCGGGCGGCGGCTCGGTGAAGACGATCGAGCAGGCCGGCCGCACCTACATCCCGATCCTGCCCGGCTGGCACATCGTGGTCGACCACCTCAACGTCGCGCCGTCGGTGTCGCTCGTGCTCGGCTCGGTCGCCGGGTTCGGAGCTGCCCGTGCGGTGGCGTCGCACTACTCGGTGATGGTGCGCGGCACGTCGCAGATGATGATCGCCGGACCGGCGCTGGTGGAGCAGGCGGGCCTCGGCTCGGTCTCCAAGGAGGAGCTCGGCCACGCCGACATCCACACCCGCAACGGTGCGATCGACGACGCGGTCGACACCGAGGCCGAGGCGTTCGAGCGGGCGCTGCACTTCCTGTCGTACCTGCCGACGAGCATCGACGAGCTCCCGCCGGTCGAGGACTGGGGTGATGATCCGGGTCGCCGCGACGAGTGGCTCCTCGATGCAGTGCCGCGCAATCCGCGCCAGTCGTACGACATGCGGCGCGTGATCGCAGCGATCGTCGATGACGGCAGCTTCTTCGAGATCGGGCGCGACTGGGGGACGTCGATCATCGGCGGCCTCGCCCGCCTCGACGGCGTCCCGGTCGCGGTGTATGGCGAGAACCCGGCGATGTACGGCGGCGGTTGGACCGCCGCGTCGTGTCGCAAGCTCACCCGCCTCATCGACCTCGCCTCGCTGTTCAAGCTGCCGATGATCCACCTCGAGGACTGCCCCGGCTTCCTGATCGGCAAGGAGTCCGAGCAGGACGCCACCGTGCGCTACGGCACCGAGGTGCTCGTGGCGTTGCGCGAGGCGCAGATGCCGTACTGCACGGTGGTGGTCCGCAAGGCCTTCGGCATCGCCGGCGCCGCGAACCGCAAGCCGGGGAGCGAATCGCTGCGCCTCGCCTGGCCGTCGGGGGACTGGGGATCGCTGCCGCTGGAGGGCGGCCTCGAGGTCGCCTACAAGGCCGAGCTCGCCGCCAGCGATGCACCCGATCAGCTGAAGGCGGAGATCACGGAGCGGCTCAATCGTGTGCGGTCACCGCACCGGTCGGCGGAGTTCTACGAGGTGGAGCAGATCATCGACCCGCGCGACACACGTCCGATGCTGTGCGATTGGGTGCGCCTCGCCCGCCGCACCCTCCGGCCCGGCCCGCCCAGCTGGGGATACCGACCATGAGCACGCCTGCGATCGACGCCTATCTGGACGCGGTCGTCGAACCACATCGGTCGACCTTGATCGCGATGCGGGCGATGTTGCGGTCGATCCTGCCGGACGCGGACGAGGCGATGAAGTACGGCATGCCGGCGTTCATCGTTCGCGGCAAGGCGGTCGCCGGGTACGCGGCGTTCAAGGGACACTGCAGCTACTTCCCGCACAGCAGCGCCGTGATCGAGCGGGCGGGCGACGCCGTCGCCGCGTACGAGACGTCGAAGGGTGGGCTGCGCTTCGCCCCCGACCGCCCATTGCCGAAGGTGCTCGTGAAGCGCCTCGTGCGGCTCCGCCTCGACGAGCTCGCCGACATGTGACGGAATGGGTCAGACCAACTCCGTCACGGCTCGAGCCGTGACGGAGTTGGTCTGACCCATTCCGTCACGGTCTGCGGTGGTCGGCGAACGGTTCGGTCATCCGGGCGACCGTCGCCGGCGGGCCGGCGACCACCACGTACTCGAGGTTGCGCAGGCGGCCGACCTCGCCCACCTTCTCGCCCGACGGGTTGTGGATGCCGATCTGCGCGCCGACGTATCGCTTCGAGTCGAACGCCAGCGCCACCACGTCACCGCGGGCCGAGCACATGTCGCGCAGCTCCTCGAGCGGCACCCACGACTCGTCGTTGTACGACACCACGGTCACCTCGGCGTCGACGGCTGCGATGGTGGCCGCGAGCGCTGCCGGCATCTCGCGCTTGCGGTTGAACACGCTCTTCGTCGCGTCGTCGCGTGCGTCGATGCGCTTGCACGCCACGCCGTAGTGCTCGGGGTGGTCCCACGCGACGATCGTCTCCCAGACGTGGTAGTTCGTGAAGTAGCGGTGCTGGTTGTAGGGCGGGTCGAGGTACGCGAGGTCGAACGACCCGAGCGACGCGGCGAGCTCCACGGCGTCGCCGCGTACGGCGCGGCCGGTGCCGGGGAGGAGTGCCGGAGCGACGAGCGTGAGCGGCTTGGAGGAGCGCGGCGCCCACTGCTTGACGTACGCCATCTGGACGCCGGTGGTCGAGTCGACGCGGTCAGCGGCGAGCAGGAGTGCCGTGAGCAGGATCGGATGGAGCGTCGTGCCGGCGTGGTCGCGCTCGATCGCATCCCTGATCGCGTCGATCCGCTCGCCGTTGAAGGGCTGGAAGAATCGGGAGCGTTCGCAGAACGTCTCGGTCACGTAGCCCGGTTCGCCCGGCAGGGCGTTGAGCTCGTCGATCGCATCTGCCAGCGCTGCGCGGTCGACGGCGTCGGCGTCGGTCTCGATCCAGGTCGTGGCGAACACTTCGGCGTAGCGGGCGGTGTCGACTGCGGTGACGTGACCACCAGCGTGCTTGAGTGCCTGCGCCACGCGCGTGGTGCCGGTGAACAAGTCGAGCGCGGCGTGCGCGCCCGATCGCTCGAAGAGCTCGGTGAGCACCGGGACGAGCCGGCGTTTCGAGCCGAGGTACTTGATCACTGGTGATCGATCACGCGACCGGTGCGTCCTCGTCGGGAGGGGCCGGGCGCTCGGCGGTGAGCCGGGCGAACCTCTCGGGGTCGACCGCGATGAACGTCGCGGTTGCCGATGCGCACAGCTGGCCGGTCTCGACGGCGGTGAGGGTGCCCACCATCAGCAGCTTGCGCCCGACCTGTTCGTCGAGCCGGACACGGCACGACAGTTCGCGATGGAGCGGGGTCGGGGCGTGGTACCGCACGGTGAGGTCACCAGTGAACGCAGCCTGGTGGATGACGCCGAGCACGTAGCCGAACACGTCGTCGAAGAGGGCCGAGATGATGCCTCCGTGGCTGCGGTTGGGTGCGCCCTCGTGCGCCGCTCGGAGGGTGACGCGTGCGTCGATCTCATCGCGGTGCCGGTGGAGCGCGATGTCGAGCCCCCACGGCGATGATCGGCCTGACACCGGGCGGTCGTCGAACCGGGGTTCGAAGCGGCCCTGCGGGTAGTCCCCGATCTGCTGCTCGGCGAACGGACGTGCATCGCGTGATCGGGGATCGGCCGGCCAGAGCTCGTCGCCGATGTCTTCGAGCGTCTGGGCGAGCCGCTCGATCTGCTCGAGCGTGGCGTGTCGGCCGACGAAGGCGTGCCCGATGTCGCGAATCGCCTTCCCCGCCCGGGCTCGCGCCTCGAGGATCGCGTCGCCGTCGCTCATCGCGACCGAGCGTACCGACGTCGGCGGTGACGGAATGGGTCAGACCAACTCCGTCACCGCTCGAGCCGTGACGGAGTTGGTCTGACCCATTCCGTCACGAGTCGAGGGCTTGGGTGAGGGTGTTCCAGGCCAAGGTGGCGCACTTGATGCGCACGGGGAACTTCACGACGCCCTGCAGCGCCTCGAGGTCGCCGAGCGGGACGTCGACGTCGGCTGCGCCGGCGTCGTCGACCTCGATCGACATCAGGCCCTTGAACTTGCGAACCAGAGCACGCACCTCGGCGACCGGCTTGCCCTTCACGGCCTGACTCATCATCGATGCCGACGACTGCGAGATCGAGCAGCCCTGGCCGCTCACCTTGACGTCGCTGACCACGTCGACCCCGTCGACCTGCTGGACGTCGAGGAACACGGTGATCTCGTCGCCGCAGAGCGGGTTGTGGCCCTCGGCGTGGCGCGCCGGGGGAACCGGCAGCTCGCCACGGTTCCGCGGGGTGCGGTAGTGGTCGAGGATGATCTCGCGATAGAGGTCTTCAAGCCCGGGCATCGGTCACTCCTTACAGCACACCGAAGATATCGCTGGCGCCGTCGAGGGCATCAGCCAACTCGTCGATGTCCGAGCGGTCGTTGTAGAGGTACACGCTGGCGCGAGCGGTGGCGTTGACACCGAGGAGCCGCATCAGCGGCTTGGCGCAGTGGTGCCCGGCACGCACGCACACGTTGCGCTCGTCGAGCACCTGGCTGATGTCGTGCGGATGGATATCCCGGAACGCGAAGCTCATCACCCCGCCGCGGACCTCGATGTTGTCGGGGCCGTGAATCGTGATGTCGTCGCCGTACCGTTCGTTCAGGGTGTCGAGGGCGTAGCGGGTGAGTTCCATCTCGTGGCGGCGGACCTCGTGCATGCCGATCGACTCGAGGTACTCGACGGCGGCGCCGAACCCGATCGCCTCGGTGATCGGCGGTGTGCCGGCCTCGAACTTGGCCGGCACCGGCGCGCAGGTGAACCCGTCGAGGCGTACGTCGGCGATCATGTTGCCGCCACCGATGTACGGCGGCATCGCATCGAGCAGCTCCATGCGGCCCCACACGGCGCCGATCCCGGAGGGCCCGCACATCTTGTGGCTCGAGAACACTGCGAAGTCGGCGCCCCACGCCTGCACGTCGGTGACGTTGTGCGGCACGAACTGGCACGCGTCGACGATCGAGATCGCGCCGGCGCGCCGGGCCGCGTCGCACAGCATCGCGACCGGTGTGATCGTCCCGAGCACGTTGCTCATCGCGGTGAACGAGAACGCCTTGACGCCGTCGAGGAGCCGGTCGAGGTCGCCGACGTCGAGTTGGCCGTCGGCGGTGAGCGGGACCCACCGCAGCTCGATGCCGGCCGACTGGGCGAGCATGTGCCAGGGCACGATGTTGGCGTGGTGCTCCATGTGTGTGAGCAGCACGGTGTCGCCGGCGCGGAGGTTGGCGCCGCCCCACGAGGTGGCGATCAGGTTGAGCGCCTCGGTCGCGTTCTTGGTGAACACGATCTCGTCGGCGCTCGGAGCGTTGATGAACCGGGCGACGGCGGAGCGGGCGCCCTCGAACCGCTCGGTGGCCTCGGCGGCAATGCGGTAGGCGCTGCGGTTGATCGGCGCGTACGAGGTGCGCTGGAACTCGTTCATCGCCTCGATCACCTGGGTCGGCTTCTGCGATGTGTTGCCCGAGTCGAGGTAGACGAGCGGCCGGCCGTCGATCTCGCGCTGGAGGATCGGGAAGTCGGCGCGCACGGCCGCCCAGTCGACGGTCACACGCCCACCTTGAACGACTCGTACCCCTCGCGCTCGAGTTGCTCGGCGAGTTCCATGCCGCCGCTCTGCACGATGCGACCGCCGACGAGGATGTGGATGTGATCGGGCTGGACCTCGTCGAGCAGACGCTGGTAGTGGGTGATCAGCACGACGCCCATCGACGGGCGAGCGGCTCGCACCTCGCGGATGCCCTTGGCGACCACACGCAGGGCGTCGATGTCGAGGCCGGAGTCGGTCTCGTCGAGGATCGCGAGCTCGGGTTCGAGGATGGCCATCTGCATCACCTCGTTGCGCTTCTTCTCGCCGCCCGAGAACCCTTCGTTGAGGTAGCGGTCGACGAACGAGCTGTCCATGTCGAGTCGCTTCATCCACTCCATGGTGGCGAGCCGGAGCTCGAGCACCGACAGGTCGATGCCCTTGCGGGCCGACAGCGCTTGGCGCAGGAACTGGATGACCGAGACGCCCGGGATCTCCTGGGGGTACTGGAACGCCAGGAACATGCCGGCCTTGGCGCGCTCGTCGGTCGGCCACTCGGTGACGTCGTCGCCACGGAACACGACTGAGCCGGCGGTGACCTCGTACTCGGGTGACCCGAGCAGGGTGTGCCCGAGGGTGCTCTTGCCCGATCCGTTGGGGCCCATGATCGCGTGGACCTCGCCGGCGCGGACCACGAGATCGAGACCTCGGAGGATCTCGTCGACGGGGGTCGCGCCCTGCTCGACGGCGGGCCTCACGTGCAGGCCGTCGACCCGGAACAGCTCGGGCTGGTCGGCGGCGTTGGTCGGCTCGCTGCGGGGCTCGCTCATGGGTCCGATTGTACGGGACCGTGTCGGGGATTATCACTGTCCAGATAGGAGAAATGGCCTCGGGTGATCCGATCGAAGCCCCGAACCGGCGTCTCGCCCTGTCGGCGTGATCTCGGGAACTGCGGCGTCTCGAACAGCGTCTGAAGATCGGTTCTAGGGTGGCCGATGAAGTGGAGTGCAACGGATGGGTCAGATCGACATGACGGCGCGGCCGGTGAGCCGTTCGGGCATCGTCGACGTCCTCGTTGCCGCGATCGCTCCTGGGGTTCCCACGCTGCGTCGCCGTCCGCTGCACGGAGCGGTCCTGCTGGTCGTCGGGCTCGTCGGGCCGATCCTGTGGCTCGCGACCACGGTGATGAGCCACGGGAGCTGGATCGAGCTCGGACTCGACGGCGAGTTCCTCGGCCAGCTGATCCTGGTGATCGTCATCGCGGTGATCGCCCGGCTCGCCGCTGTCGGCGAGGTCGTTGCCGCGACTGCTCGCCATCCCGGTCGTCGCGTTCGCAGCGGCACCGCCTTTGCGGTGCTGCTCGCCGTCACGCTGCCGTCGGCCGTCGGTGTCGCCGCCGTCGCCGATGCTCGTGCGAACCTCGACCGAGCGTTCACCGTCGAGGATGCCGGCCCGCTGTTCGACCCCGCTGCGGTGCCGCCCGGCACGGTGCCCGGCACCATCGCCCCACCGGTCGCCACGCCCGCAGTTACCGTGCCGGGTGAGACTGTTCCCCCCGTCTGGGAGCCCGTCGAACTGCAACCGGCGGCCGCGCCGACCGTCGCACCGCCTCCCCCAGGGCCGCCGGATGCCGGTGTCGATCCTGCACTGCTGGCGGACGTGAGCACGATCCTCCTGCTCGGTGGCGACGCCGGGCCAGGGCGCTCCGGGCTGCGCACCGACTCGATGATCCTGGTGTCGATCCACCGGCCGTCGGGTCGGGCAGCGCTGATCTCGTTCCCGCGCAATGCGGAGCGGATCCTGTTTCCACCCGGCACCTTCCTCGCGGAGAAGTTCCCGAACGGGTTCAACGAGATCGCGAACGCGGTCTACCCGTTGGTGTCGCACCACGACAACTGGCGCGCCGCCTACGAGACGCCTGGCATGAAGCCCGGCGCAGTCGCGATCTCTCAGGCGATGGGCTACTCGCTCGACGTGCGGATCGACGACTACGTGCTGATCGACATGATCGGCTTCCTCGAGGTGGTCGACGCTCTCGGCGGGGTCACGATCGACGTCCCCAAGGCGGTGCCCTCGCCCGGCAACCCGCCGGGTGCGAAGCGTGACGTGCCCGACATGATCCAGGCCGGCGTGCAGCACATGGACGGCACGCTGGCGCTGTCGTACGTGCGCAGCCGCAAGGGCGACTCCGACTACTCGCGCATGCGCCGCCAACGCCAGTTGCTCGGCGCGCTGGCATCGCAGCTCTCGGTCGCGGACGCCGTGACGGGCTACATGAGCATCACCTCGGCGGTCGGGAACTCGCTGCACACGTCGCTCTCTGCCGAGGAGTTCGCAAACCTCATCGCGCTCCTCGGTGGTGAGACGGCGATCGTCGAGTCGGTCGGCCTGGCGCCTCCGCTCGTCAACCCGGAGCGACCCAACTACTACGAGATGGCCCAGATCGTCGGTCGTGTTCAGCTGGCGCTGGTTGCCGGCCAACCGTCCGGTTACTGACCACGGTGCCATCGGGCACCCGACGGCAACCCGTTCTACACCCCTTCTAGAGTCGTGGGGCCATGTCCGACCCGAACACCACCCGATCGCTCGACCGGCTCGCCGCGCTCGAGGCCGATGCGCACGCAGCCGCTACGCGATCGCGTGCTGGCGCACCCGCCGGGTCGCCGGGCCTGCAGCTGTTCACGTCGATCGTCCTGCCCGGGCTCGCGAGCATTCGCCGCCACCCGCTGCTCGGCATCCTGCTGTTCTCGCTCGGTGTCGCGCTGCCGATCGTCGCCGTTGCATGGGTCGTGTCGCGCCGCGACGATCTCGTCGGCATCGCGCTCGACCCGACGTTCTTGACTGCGAGCGCTGCGATCGGGGTCGGGATCGTGCTGGCACGCCTGTTCGCGGTCGCCGAGGTGGCGCACGCGTTCCGGCGGCGACGTGGCAACTGGGCCCGCACCGTGGTTGCCACCCTGATCGTGTTCGCCATGGCGGCGCCGGTGCTGCTGATGGTCGCTCGCGCCAACGAGGCGCGGAGCGCGGTGGCGAGCGTGTTCGGCAGCGGCGGCCCCTCGATCTTCGTGCCGACCGCTGCCGGCGCAGGTACCGGTGACGAGGTCGTCAACGTGCTCCTGCTCGGCGGCGACGAGGGCCCTGGTCGCTGGGGGATGCGTACCGACACGATGATCCTCGTGAGCATGCACGAGCCGACCGGGCGCACTGCGCTGGTGTCGATCCCGCGCAATCTCCGTTTGCTCCGGTTCCCGCCGGGCACACCGATGGGCGAGCGGTTCCCCAACGGCTTCGACGCCTACGACGGTCTGACCAACGCCGTGTTCACGTACGTCACCGGCGATGAGATGCTGCTGGGCTACTACGGCCGGGACGGTCGCCAGGGTCAAGCCGTCGCACTTGCCGAAGGCATCGGATACTCACTCGACATCGAGATCGACGACTACTCGCTCGTCAACATGCAGGGCTTCACCGAGATCATCGACGCCGTCGGCGGTGTCACCCTCGATCTGTCCGCGCAGGTGCCGCTGCCCCCGAGCCTGCCGGGAGAGCGTCCGCTTCCCGACGCGATCGGACCCGGGCCGGTCGCGATGGACGGCGCGATGGCGATCGCCTACGTGCGCAGCCGCACGGCCGACTCCGACTACGGCCGGATGGGACGCCAGCGTCAGCTGCTCGCAGCGCTTGGAGCGCAGGTGTCTCCCAGCGAGGCGGCCGCCGGGTTCGGGCAGGTCACCGGTGCCCTCGACGATGCGATGCGGACCTCGATGTCGGGCGGCGAGTTCAGTGATCTCCTCGATCGCCTCGGAGACAACTCGTCGATCGGGGAGTCGATCGGGCTCACCCCACCGCTCATCGACCCGGGTCGCCCCGACTATGACCAGATCAAGGTGATCATGGCCGCCGTCGAGCAGTACGTCCGCACCGGCCAACCGTCCGGCTACGCGTAGTCGTCACGCCGCACGTGCCCGCACCATCGTCCAGGGGAGCGGCTTGGCGGTGTCGGTGACCTGGAGGCGGGACCCGACGAAACGCTCGAAGCCCTTGGCCGACCAGTGGTTGACGTGGCCTGGGGTGTTGCCGAGGTCACGCAGGTAGCGGCCCCTGGCCATGTTCCCGGCGCGCCAGATGGGCTCGCGGGGGACCGACAGCACGGCCGTGCCACGGCACACCCGGGCGATGTCGGCGAGAGCACGCTCGGGGTTGGGGACGTGCTCGAGCACCTCGAGTCCGACGACGAGGTCGATGCTGCGATCGACGAACGGCATGCGGGTGGCGTCACCGAAGAACATCGGGACGTCGATGTCGTCCCACTCCTCGGCGAGGTTGGTGTCGGGCAGGTCGAGACCCACCACGGTGGCACGGGGGAATCGCTCGACGAGACGCTCGGTGATGCGGCCTTCGCCGGCGCCGATCTCGACGACGACGTGAGGCGTGAGCCCGGTGAGCATCTGGTCGAGCGCCGCGAAGAAGCCCGCCATCATCTTCTGCTCGATGGGGTTCTTCGAGGCGTACTTGTCGTAGTTGTTCCCGGCGACGTTGCCCGGCTGGGTGGCGTTCACGGGCAAGACCGTACCGGAGCCGTAAGCTCGACGGGTCATGTCGGAACAGGCTTCGTCCACCCGCCGCCCGGTCAAGTTGGTCATTCAGATCCCGTGCTTCAACGAGGAGGAGACCCTGCCGGCGACGATCGCCGACCTGCCACGTGAGGTGCCAGGCATCGACATCGTGGAGTGGCTCGTGATCGACGACGGGAGCGCCGACCGCACCGCCGACCTGGCACGCGAACTCGGTGTCGACCACGTGGTCAGCCACCGACGCAATCGCGGCCTCGCCGCCGCGTTCATGACGGGTCTCGACGCTGCTCTCAAGGCCGGTGCCGACGTGATCGTCAACACCGATGCCGACAATCAGTACGACGCCCGTGACATCGCGCTGCTGGTGCAGCCGGTGCTCGACGACGGGATCGACATCGTCGTCGGTGAACGCCCGATCGAGGCGATCGAGCACTTCTCGCCGCTCAAGAAGCGGCTGCAGCGCGTCGGTTCGCGGGTGGTGCGCACCCTGTCGGGCACCACGGTCCGCGACGCGCCGAGCGGGTTCCGGGCGATGAGCCGCAACGCCGCGCTGCGGCTCCAGGTGTTCGGCAAGTTCAGCTACACGATGGAGACGCTCGTCCAGGCGCGCGCCGAAGGGCTGGCCGTGGTCGGTGTGCCGATCCGCGTCAATCCGCAGACCCGGGAGTCGCGTCTCGCCAAGAGCATGTTCCAGTACCTGCGCCGGTCGACCGAGACGATCGTGCGGAGCTTTGCGCTGTACTACCCATTCCGGTTCTTCTTCCGGGTCGG
Source organism: Ilumatobacteraceae bacterium (assembly GCA_022843125.1). GTDB lineage: Bacteria > Actinomycetota > Acidimicrobiia > Acidimicrobiales > Ilumatobacteraceae > Ilumatobacter. Next base: position 26,855 of record JALHOG010000018.1, on the reverse strand, counting down.
GCTCGTGCCGTTCGCCGTCGGTGCGTTCCTGCTCGGTCGCTGGGTCGTGTACTGGCTCTTCATCGACGAGGTGTATCGCAGCCGCGTGCCGAGCCTGATCATCGGTGCCGTGCTCGTGATCGTCGCCGTGCAGATCTGGATCTTCGCGTTCCTCGCCGACCTGCAGGCGGCAGCGCGGCGACTCCTCGCCGAAGCGCGCGTGCGCGACCGCGAGCGTGAGCTCGCCGACCGCTGATCGACCAGCACTGCCGCCTCATGCGCACGCCCGCGATGTGACGAACTGCGACACCCCCATACCGCCACGCCCCGGCCGTGACGGAATGGGTCTGACCCAATTCGTCACATCACCAGCCGCGGGTGACCCACTCGTGGAGGTGGGGGCGCTCACGGCCGATGGTGGTGTCGACACCATGGCCCGGCAGCACGACGGTGGTGGCCGGGAACGTGAACAACTTGGTGTCGATCGAGTCGATGATCGTGGCGAAGTCGCCACCCTCGAACTTCGTGGCGCCCGGGCCACCGGGGAAGAGGGTGTCGCCGGTGAACAGCAGCGGTGTTCCGGCGAGCGCGAACGAGATCGAACCGGGCGTGTGACCGGGGTTGTGGATCGCATCGAGGCGGAGCCGGCCGACTTCGATCACCTCGGCGTCGTCGAGGAAGACGTCGTAGCCGACGTCGCGCAGCATCGGCGCATCGGCGGCGGTGACGGCGACCTCGTACCCCGCCTCGCGGAGCTGGGCGACGGCGCCGATGTGGTCCCAGTGGCCGTGCGTCTCGAGGACGCGCCGAACGCCGAGCCGCTGGCAGAGCTCGAGCAGCAACTCGTGCTCGTTGGCGGCGTCGATCAGCACCGACTCGCCGGTCTGGCGGCAGCGAACGATGAACACGTTGTTGTCGTAGGAACCGACGACCACGCGGTGCACCTCGACATCGGCGTTGGACCAGTGGAGCGTCGTGGACGGAGCCGGCATGGGCCGATCGTACGGCGTGCGGCGCCGCCGCCCCGTACGCTCGGCGCATGGGCATCGGCGACCGTTTGAGCGCGTTGCGCCGGCCACGGCCGCAGCCCGCGGGCGTACGCTCCCATCCGACCGGGTGGTGGGACCTGCTGCCGTTCGCCACGCACCGGATCGAGCTCGCACCCGGCGTGTGGACGATCGACGACGAGCGCACGCCGCCGGTCGCGGATGCGCGCACGATGCTGATCCTGCAGTGTCTGGGTGGCGACCTGAGCGGCCGGTCGGTGGTCGATGTCGCGGTCGGCGAGGGAGGCTTTGCGTTTGCGTTCGCGCGTCTCGGGGCCGAGCGCGTGGTCGGCATCGAGGCTGGTGCCACCGAGTTCCGCCGTGCCGAGTTGGCGCGCTCGTTGCTCGGCCTCGATCACGTCGAGTTGCTCCACGGAGATGTGGTCGCCGAGCTCGAACGCTTGGGCCGTTTCGACGTGGTGTTCGCGTCAGGAGCGCTCCACCCTCCGTCCGATGCGGCGGCCGTGCTGGACGCGATCGCGCGTGCCTGCACCCGCGTCGCGCTGGTCGATACCCACGTCGCCGGCCCGGGAGCCGCGTCGTCGTGGCCCACCGAGGACGACCTCGTCGGCATGCTGCGTGCCGCAGGCTTCTCGCGTGTCGGTCGGATCGACCCCGAGGTCGTCACGAACGGGCGCGTGTGGGCAGTCGACCACACGAATCGGGTGTGCTATCTCGCTTGGGTATGAGCCCCATGACGCCGATGCGCCTCACGCCGACACGACGTCGAGGCCGAGGCCGAGAGCGACACCGATCTGTGCGGGGTCGAATGTGACGAACCGCACCGGTCCTGGCAGCCGCTCGGCCGCGGCGAGGTGGATCGCGTCGGTGAGCCGCACCGGCTGATCGCGCGACAGGCGGGCGGCGCGGTCGAGGCATCGCTGGTCGACCGGGACGACGTGGAGCCGGTCCCAGACCAGGCGCACCGCGTCTTCGAGGTCGGCGCGCAGGATCGGTTCGTCGGTGAGCCGGTCGATCGCGGGGAGTGCTTCGGTGAGCGCGAGCGCGGAGGCGCACCACACCGGGTCGTCGTCGAGTGCCGCCAGCACGATCGCTCGCTGCGGCCCGTCGACGGCGACCGCGAGGAGCGCGCTGGTATCGAGCGCGAGCGTCACGTCAACCCCGCAGTTCGCGCAGGGCGCGGTCGATGCGGACACCCGACCACACGGCGACCGGCGCGGGTGGCCGCCAGTGGCCGGCACGCCGAGGGGGCACGAGCGCGCCTGCGGCCACGAGCCGTTCGATGTCGGGCGACGCCTCGTCGAGCGGGGCGAGCTGGGCGACCGGTCGGCCGTGAGCGGTGATGACGGTGCGTTGGCCGGCGGCTGCCCGGCGGACGGCGTCGGCCAGCCCGGACCGTAGTTCACGAACCCCTGTTGTGTGCACGCGTGTACACAATCAGATTTGCCGGCGTGCGGCAAGCCGGTGAACACTGCTGCGCATGAACTTCGCCTTCACCGAGGAACAAGAGGAGCTCCGCTCCACCATCCGCGCCTTCCTGGAGGCCAAGAGCCCCGAGAGCGCCGTGCGCGAGCAGATGGAGACCGAGGCCGGGTACGACCAGGCTGTCTGGTCGCAGATGGCCGAGCAGATGGGTCTGCAGGGCCTGCACATCCCGGAGGAGTACGGCGGCTCGGGCTTCTCGTACGTCGAGCTCGGCATCGTCCTCGAGGAGATGGGCCGCGCACTGCTGTGTGCGCCGTTCTTCTCGTCGGTCGTGCTCGCAGCGAACACGCTGATCCACTCCGGTGACGACGCCGCGAAGGCAGCGCACCTGCCCGGCATCGCGAGCGGCGAGACCGTCGCCACGCTGGCGTTCACCGAGCCCTCGGGCAAGTGGGACGAGGCCGGCATCACGATGGAGGCCACCGCTTCGGGTGACGGCTACACCCTGTCGGGCACGAAGAGCTTCGTGCTCGACGGCCACACCGCGAGCCTGATCATCGTCGCCGCCCGCACGGCCGCCGGCGTCAGCCTGTTCACCGTCGCCGGTGACGCTGCCGGGCTCACCAAGACCCCGCTGTCGACCATGGACCAGACCCGCAAGCAGGCCAAGCTCGACTTCGACAACACCCCGGCGACGCTGCTCGGCACCGAGGGCGCCGGGTGGGACGTGCTCGGCACGGTGCTCGACCTCGCCGCCGTCGGCCTCGCCGCCGAGCAGGTGGGCGGTGCGCAGTTCGTGCTCGAGATGGCCGTCCAGTACGCCAAGGACCGCGTCCAGTTCGGCCGGCCGATCGGCTCGTTCCAGGCGATCAAGCACAAGTGCGCCGACATGCTGCTCGAGGTCGAGTCGGCCAAGTCGGCCGCCTACTACGGCCTGTGGTGCGCCGCCGAGATGAACGACGAGCTGCCGTCGGTGGCCTCGCTCGCCAAGGCGTACTGCTCCGAGGCGTACTTCCACGCCACCGCCGAGAACATCCAGATCCACGGCGGCATCGGCTTCACCTGGGAGCACCCGGCGCACCTGTACTTCAAGCGTGCGAAGTCGTCCGAGCTCATGTTCGGCGACCCCACCTACCACCGCGAGCTCCTCGCCCAGCGCATCGGCATCTGAGCCGAACGCCCTCGACATCGGGGCCGTTCACGTTGTGTCCGACACGACGTGAACGGTGTTCGTAGGCTGGCGCCATGGATGCGATCGTGTGGGTGTTCGTGGCGATCTCGGCGGTGCTGGTGTTCGCCATCGCCGCTGGGACGATCGGGCGTGAGGCGCATCGGCTCGACACGATCGCACCGCGGGCCGTCTACGAGCTCGACGAGGCGGTCGACTTCGTGGCCGACCGGTTGCCTGTCGAGAGCCAGGCGCGGCTCACGCCCGAAGAGGTGCAGTCGTTGTTGGTCGCCCACATCAACTGGCTGCACGCCCACGGTCTCCAGCCCGACCGTGCGGTCGATGCTCGCCAGACGATCTCCGAACAGGTGGTCATCAGCGAGGATGCGCTCGTCGCGCACCTGCTCGGCGTCGCCGAGGAGATCGGTGTCGAGCTGCTCGACGACGTCGACGCGGTGAACGTGGTCGACGCCCACCTCGCGTACTTCGAAGCGATCGGAGCGGTCGGCCCGCAGGCCCCGCTCGACGACGTGATCTGACGAGCATGTTCGAACCATCGGCCGATCGCGTGCCGTAACACAGCGTTTCGAAATCTGACCGAGACACGTGCCGACGCATGTGCTTGACTTTCTCTCACCAGAGAGAGGAGGTGGTCCACACGATGTCAGACAGTTCTTTCGGGACCCTGGAGGTGGTTGGCCGCTAGGTCAACAGGCTGGACGGCCTGGCGAAATCCCGCCAACCCCGCCGTACACCATGCCGGAGCTCGTCCCGTCGGCGAATACAGGTGGTGTCCGGTCCCAATCAGTCGAAACACGGACGAGGGAGTGCCTGCGGGCGCTCCCTCGTTCCGCGTGTGGACTGCCTTTTCGGGCGTCCGACGCGTAACCTGGCGGGCATGCAGCGGCCCTCTCGGTTCGAGCACGCCCGGTTCCTCGGCGACAAGCGCACACAACTCGTCTACGACCTCGACACGGTCGACGACGCAGATGCGAGCGTGATCCACGAGATTGCCGATGCCGGCGTCGGCATCCAGTTCGGTCCCGACACCCTGGCGGAGGCCCGGAACCGTGGCTACACGTTGGCCACGCCGGGCACTCGCCGGCTGCATCGCAAGCCGCGCGCCTGACCGCCACCGCCGCCACCGTGGACGACACCTTCCAGAGCGGTGGCCAGACGCTCGCCTGCTACATCAAGCACCCGGCGGTCGGCACGGCTGGCCCCAACCCGCCGGGCATGATCTTGTGCCACGGGTTCCCGATCGGCCCGATCGATGCGCGCCGCTCGGCCGGCACGTTCCCGCAGCTGGTCGATCGCATCGCCTACGAGGTCGGCTACATCGCGATGACGTTCACGTTCCGGGGGTGCGGCACGAGCACCGGTGACTTCTCGCTGCAGGGCTGGATCGACGACTTGCGGGCAGCGATCGACCACCTCATGCGCACCGCCGGCGTCGACCGGGTCGTGCTCGTCGGCACGAACACGGGCGGCTCGCTCGCGGTGTGCGTGGGCGCGGACGATCCGCGTGTCCACGCGGCGGGCCTGCTCTCGCCACGTGCCGACTTCGACGACTGGGCCGATCATCCGCGTCGGTTCCTCGACCACGCTCGCGAGATCGGCGCGGTGCGAACCCCTGGATTCCCATCCTCGATGGATGATTGGTCGCGGGCGTTCCGGCGCTTCCGTCCCACGGCCGCGGCCCGCCGATTCGCGCCGCGCCCGATGCTGGTGATGCACGGCGAGGACGATGACAGCGTGCCCACCTCCGACGGCCGTCAGCTCGCCCAGGCTCATGGCTCCGCCGAGCTGTGCCTGCTCTCCGGCGCCGGCCATCGCCTCCGCCACGACCCGAGGGCGGTTGCGATCCTCCTCGGTTGGCTCGACCGGGTCCGCGCCGCCTGATCTCAGCCGCGGGCCGGCCGGTACCGTGTTCTGATGGGTGGTGTGTCGGACCTCGTCTACTTCTTGCACATTCCGAAGACGGCCGGCACCAGCGTGCACGCGTTCTTCGTCGCCATCGCCGGACCCGAGAGAGTGTCTCGGCAGCTGCTCTGGGATGACCTCATGCGCTCAAACGATGCGATGACGAGTGACACCCGCATCGTCTCGGGCCACTTTGGCGGGCTGTTTGTGCTGCGGCTCGGGGAATGGCCCACGATCTTGACTGTGCTCCGTGAGCCTGTGGCAAGAGCGCTCTCGCACATCAACCATGTACAGCGCGAGCCGAGTCATCCGTTGCACGACCGGGCGTTCGGGAAATCGGTGACTCAGTACTGCGACGATCCCGTTCTGCGAACCACGGTGGAGAACTTCCAGGCCCGATACCTCGCATCATTGAGCTTTGCTCGCGTCCTTCTGAAGCCGGGTTTGTCGGAGCGGCCGCCGGACGGCATGAGCGTCGGATTCGAGCGAGCGTTGTACTCTCTCGACGCTCAGGTGGGGCTGGAGTCGGCGGTGCTGGACGCCTTGTCGTCGATCGATGCGGTCGGCATCGTCGAAGACCTGCCCTCGACGTTCTCGACCTTCGCCGCAGTGCTCGGTACGACGTGGGACGAAGCACCGCCCCGCCTGAACCTGGCGCAATCGACCCAGAAGACCGTCGCCGAGCTGACCGACGAGGAGATGGGTGTGCTCCTGGAATTCACGGCGATCGACCGGGTCGCCTACGACGCGGGCATTGCGCATCTGCGTGAGCTGAGGGCGAACCTCGGCCTCACCTAGTCCGCCGATCTGCGAACGTTGCGCCGAGCGTCGAAGTCCGGTCACCACGGGAGCCCCTGCGGGACTCGCGTCGGTCGTCGAGTTTCAGCTGCCCAAGGGGCAGACCCCTGCAAGGCCCTCGGGCGATCGACAGGGGAAGTCCGGCCACGTGCCGGGTGCTCGTTCGAGCAACACCACGTGCGCGACGAGGTCACCCTCGGTGAATTGTCGCTGCCATGCCACGGCGTAGGGGGCCACCTCGATGATCCCGGCGGCGCCGAGCGTCGCGTCGGTCTGCTGCCCGTCGATGATGACGATGTATCGGGGTCGCTCAACCGCGAGCGCAGAACGAATCGACTCGGTGACCTCCGGCGGCCCAGGGTCTGTTGCCGTGTTGAGCGCACTCCGTCGCCATGCGAGCGGAGCCGACAACTGGTCGTAGGGTTGTGCCGGGTCGAACCACACACTCATGGCTCCGCGCTCGTCGGGAAGGCTCGGGAGTGCTCGCGCGAACTCGTCGACGAGTTGAGCGCGATCCATCATCGTCCAGTCGTATGAGAACAGCACGGTGTCGTAGTAGGGGTCGGTGCGGAAGCCACCAGGGGTACCTGGGAAGTCGTGTGGCGATGACACCGTGGTCCAGGACATTGCGAGCACGATGAGGCCCATGCCGATCGCGGCGGTCTGGCTCGATCGGACGACGCACACGACAGCCAGAACCGACGCGGTAACGGCGAGAAGCGTCACGACGGCGAACTGGCCCCCGACTCGCGCCGCGGTCACGAGCGCGAGGAGAGCCGCGATGCCGATCGATGCAGTCTGGAGGTTGGCCATCGGGAGCGGACGGTTCACGACTGCGGCGCATGAGAACGCAACACACGTGACTGCCAGCGCGAGCGGGAGGGCCGAGTAGAAGTAGATCGCGAGCAACGGGCTGTCCAACAGAAACTGGAAGCAGACGAAGATGCCGAAGCACACGGTGCTGAAGACGGTGAGCCGACGTGCCACATCACGCACCGTCGGCTCGGTCTCCGTTCGCCATGCAAGCACTCCGGCAATCGTCGCGATCGGCCCGACCCAGAGGTAGTGCCGCCAACTGATCCAGTTCCATCCTGGGTCGAGGTAGAACGAATCCGCCGGGCGGCGAGCTTGGTCCAACGATGGCCCGTACAGATCCCACACGCCGAACTGCGTGCCGTAGACGACGATGCCGATGGAGGTGACGAGGACGGCACCGACGGCGAGCGCAGCGGCGAGCCGGACTGCCATCCTCCCGCGGCGTTCACAACCATGAGCGACGTGATCGATCACGAAGAGCAGGCCGACCACGAGGGAAATCGGCACAGCGACGAGGTGCGAGTTCCACGTCGTCGCCAGGAGGGCCCCTGCGCAGCCAACTCGTAGCAAGAGCCGCGGGTGCTCACTCCGCGCCGTCGCCAGCAACGTCGCCGCTGCGACGAAGCTCAGCACTCCGATCGACAGGGTGTAGGTGTTGAACGCTGCGACGAGGAGGATCGGAGAAGTGGCGAGGAGCGTGGTCGCGAGAAGTGCAGCTCGAGGGCGAACAGATCTGGTCAAGACGGTGCAAATGGCGCCGATGGCAACCCAGCGCACGATCAGGTAGCCGCCCTCGAATCCCAACAGCTTCGTCGCGAGCCATGTCGGCAGGGTGTAGCCGAACCGAACGCCGTAGTAGGCGTCCGGGAAGCGATTCATGAAGTCGTACATCCGGGGCACCATGGCCGTGTAGAGGTAGCCATCCTGTCCGTTGAGCGGCTCAAGCGGCCGCACGCCGAGCGCGAGGAACAACACGGTCGGGAGGACGAACACTGCGGCTCGCGACGGTGTGAACCGCCACCGGCGCCTCGCCGGTTGATCGTCCGGGTCGTGCGCCTCGACGTCATGGACGAGCTGCTGGGTCATCGTCGTACGAGTTTCAACTGCGCCCGAACGCTACGGAACGGACGGCTACCCCGAGCCGGCGGGCATCGGCAGATCCTGGGAGGTGCTCGGTGGGGAGCCACTCGTCGGTCTCGAACCAGATGTCGCCCGCGTCCGGGGCGTAGGGAATCCGGATCGGGCGCTGCGTCGTCGCCGTGACGACCTCGGAGACGGTGTGGCCGCCGTGCCGGACGGTGAGCGGGAGATCGCGCACCGACGGGTTGACGACCTCGATGGTGATCGTGTCCCAGTCCCGATCGACCGGGACGACGAGTCGAGACTTCGCCGAGGTGAACCGGTGCGCCGACGGGGGCGTGTCGGGAAGCGCCCATCCGGCGTCATCCTTCGGTGGCAATCGCACCGAGCCGGGCTCGATCACCTCGCCGAGCAGGCGCAACTCGAAGATCGTTCCGAGTGGGGTCACGTCCGTGCTGTGCTTGTGCACGCTCCAGCCGAGGCGCATGCACGCCTCGATGAAGTACGACTCCTGGAAGCCGAGCTCGAGCCAGCCGTGCCGCCGGATGGCCCAGAGTGACTCTCCGTCGAGCCTCAGTCCCCAAGGCGCGTGGAAGCCGTCGTAGATCGGCTCGGATGCGAGGAAGACCCGTCCACCTGGCTTGAGTCGGTCCTGCAGGTCAGTCAGCAGCGCACGATGATCGGAGCAGTGGTGAAAGCACTCGAAGAAGAGCACGGCGTCGTACTCCTTGTCGAGCAGACCGACATCGAGGAATGTCCCGGTGCGGACGTTGACGGGCACGTCGATCAGCGCCGCTCGGTCGGCAATGAGTTGAACGAAGGTCGGGTCGATGTCGACCGCCTCGACGTCGTAACCCATGCGCGCCAACTGGATCGTGGTGTTTCCCCAACCAGGACCGAACTCCAGAACAGACGCTCGACTCGGCAACGCCATCGTTTGGATGAGGAAGCCGATCGCGAGGAGCTGGTTCGACACGGTCTGCCAGCTCTCCGTGTAGTACGGAAACGGGCGTTTCGGATCGACTTCGAACCCCGAGTGTTCGTTCTCGACCGTGTAGGTGGAGTTGGCGATGCGGCGGTAGAGCTCGAACTGATGGGCTCGATAGGAATCTGAGAACGGTTCGTCGATTGCACGATCTTCGAGCTCCATCCGGAAGCCGCTGAACACGCGCCGCATCTCGTCGTCGGACACCGCCGCCGCCCGGTCGACGAGCTCGAGCCAGGTATCGAGTTCGTCGAGCGTGGTGATGGTCTGCACCTCGTCAGCCGCAGCCCCGACGTCTTGATCGGCTTGTGGGCAAGCGGACGCCACGTTCCCGCCGCCGGGCACGTTCCTCCTGGCCTCCGAGCGCACGCGCGCGGAACGTGCGAGGCGTCTGGCCAACTGGGATGCCCGCAAGCGAAGCACTGTGACACGGTAGCTTCCCGCCGCTGGATCGGTGATCACGTCTGGTCTGCGAGCCTCGCACGGTACAGTTCGCGCCGTGATGGTGTCGTGCGCACAGAACCTCGAGGACATCGTCCTATGGCGAGTCCTCGGCCATGTCGAGGGCGGCACGTACGTCGATGTAGGTGCCGCGGATCCGGACGTCGACAGCGTGACCCGCAACTTCTACGACCGTGGTTGGAGCGGTCTCAACATCGAGCCACTTCCTCAGTACGTGGCTCGGCTCCGGAGTGACAGACCCCGAGACATCACGATCGATGCGTGTGCAGGGAACCAATCGGGTCGCCTCGAATTGACTGCGGTCGCCGATACCGGTCTGTCGACGTTGTCGAGCCCGATCCGAGCTGAGCTGGAGCGCGATGGGTATACCATCGAGACGATCGAGACCAGGGTCGAGACGCTGGATGACTTGCTCGTGGAAGCGGGCTTCGAAGGGCGGGAGATTCACTTCCTCAAGATCGACGTCGAAGGCTTCGAGCAGGAAGTTCTCGAAGGTCTCGACCTGACTCGATGGCGACCCTGGGTGCTGGTGGTCGAGGCGACGCATCCTCGCTCGGCGACTCCGACCCATACCGCATGGGAGGCGGGCGTCCTGGCATCGGGGTACATCGCATGCCTTTTCGATGGCTTGAATCGCTTCTATCTGTCGCTCGACCATGACGATCTGGCGGAGCAACTCTCGTACCCGGCATGCGTACTCGACCACCCGTTCGTATCTGCTCCGCACGGTCAGTTGCTCGCCGACCATCTCGAACTGCAGGCATCGGCCGACTACCTGCAGGCCGAGCTCGCCCGGGTGTTGGCGGGATACGCTCAGCTAGAGGAGACACATGCCGAGGCGCTCCTCTCGTATGGGCGGCTCGAGGAGACACATGCCGAGGCGCTGCGCTCGTATGGGAGGCTCGAGGCCGAACTGACGCGAACGGTGGCGTCGTACGAACGTGTCGACGAAGAGCTCGCCAGCGTGACCGCCAAGCACGAGAGTCTCGAGCGAGCGTCGGAGACACTGCGTCAGGGCGTGCGCGAGATGCAGCGTGAGGTCGAGGGGTTGCGGCACGCCGTCGACGTCACGAGGGCGGCCGAGCGGGCGCTCCACGAGGTCACCACGTCGACCAGCTGGAAGATCACAGCGCCCCTTCGTCGAGGGATCGACGTCGTGCGGCGATTGCGTTGACGTAGACGTCACGCGTGCGGCGGCTCACATCAGCCCAGGAGTACTCGAGGCAGAGTGCCTGGAGCGCTGCGGCCGACCTTTGTCTGGCATCCCCATCACGCCAGATCCGCTCGAGCTCGTCGGCGAGGTCAGCGGCGTTCACCGGCGTGTCCACCTGTGTCACCGCTGTACGAATATCGTCGAAGATCCGCGCCGTGCTCGTCACGATCGGCACGCACAGGGGGAGGACGGAGCGCGCTGCGGCACTCGACGACTCGGCAGTCTGGGCATAGGGGAGCACGATGGCGTCGGCGGCTCGGAGCAGGTCCTTGGAATCGGTGTCGTCGAGGTAGCGAGTCTCGAGTCGCACGCTGTCCTCCAGGCCGAGCTCTTCGATGCATCGTTCCACCTCGGTGAGGAACATCTGGGACACGGGATCTGTGTGAAGCGCGCAGACGCCGAGGCAATAGGCGTCAATGCCTCGCCGACGGAGTTCGGCAACTGCCTCGAGCAGGGTGATGAACCCTTTGTGCGGGAGCAGAAAGCCGTACGTCGCCACGATCCATGGAGTCATCGGGAGGCGGTTCCGCCGGCGTGCGGCATCGCGATCCGGTCGGGTAGGCGGATCGCAGCCGATCGGGATGACTTGGATGTCTGTCGTCACACCGGCCTGTCTGAGCGCATCGTGGTCGAAGGCCTGATGCACGATGATCGAAGCGCATCGGTCGAGCGACGATGCGATCGACTCGAACCGGTCGACACCGCCGGTCGGCAGCTGAAGCTGCGACGTCCGGTGCGTGGTGAGCACCACCGGAGCGAAGCGGCTCGCCGATTCGATGAGTTCGGCGAGATCGGACAACGTGAAGAAGCCGAAGTTGTATTGGATGTGGATCACGTCTGCGCTGCCGGCCTCGATCGCGGCCAGCAGATCGGCGACGCCGTGTTCGCGGTGGTTCCACACCCGTTCGACACCCACCTCGGCGTTGGCCGACACCGGCGTCGCGTGGCGGTCAGCGAGGAAGCGGACGCGACCGACTCCTCGCATCTGGCGATACAGACTTGCTGAGTACTCGGCGATGCCGCACCGGGAGTTGTACGTCGAGATCGCAGCGACTGCGATGCCCGTGCGATCTCGCTGGACCTCGTCGATGAATCCGCACCAGCGAGCCGCAACGGCGCTCCACGAGTACGTGTGCTCGATGCGGTCGCGCGCGACTTTCGCACGGCGAGCTCGCTCGCCGGCAGCGGCCGGATCGACGGCAGCGCGCAGATGAGCGACCAGCGAGTCGTGGTCCGGCTCCGCCCAACTGGACGCCTTCGTCGTGAGATGTGTTCGCGCCGCCCGCATCTCGTGCGAAACCACCGCGGCGGTGCTCTCGTCGACCAGGTCGGCGAGACCGGTTGCAGCGGTGGCGATCACGGGAATGCCCGCGAGCATCGCTTCGGCGACCGGCAGCCCGAAGCCCTCGCCTCGGGCGGGGTGGACATACGTGTCGGCGAGTGCGTACAGGCCGTCGATCTGCGCCTGGTCGAGATCGCGATCGACCCACACGACGCGAGGCGGGCGCGTGTGGAGTGCTCGGCGGGTCGCCAGTTCTCGGTCGACGAGGTTGTGCGGGTTCGGGAACGTCTTGAGGACCAGGGTCACGTCATCGTCGGCGGTGAATGCGGCGAAGTACGCCCGGAGGAGTACGTCGATGCCCTTGCGCGGGAACCCGGAGCTGATGTTGAGGAAACGGTGGCCGAGGATCTCCGAACGCTCAGGTCCGGCGAACCGGGCGCCGGGATCGGGACGATCGACGCCGTTACCGGTGACGCAGATGGGCACCGTCACGCCGTTGGTGCGCAGCACGTTCTTGACGAAGGTCGAGGTCGCTCCGATGCCGTCGACGTGAGCGTTGAAGTCGGTCACGTAGCGCTCGGGGAGGCCAGTCTCCTCCCAAGCGAAGTTCGCGAACGTCAGCCCGCCCCGGGAGTCGTGTACCCGAGGTGGATACATGTTGCGGATCGTGACGTCGGGATAGTGGATCTCGAAGCCTTCGCGGTACAGCTTCGCTGCCGTCGGGTGTTTGGCGAGGTCGCGCTCATGAGGGACGTAATCGCCGGGACCCTCGGTGGCGTGGATCGTGACGTGCTCACCTCGCTGGTGCAACATGAGCGCGAGCTCTCTGTTCACGATCGCAAGGCTGTACGACGTCTCGAATGGCCCCTCAATCTGGATCGACCGCGGCCGACGAGGTCTGCCGGAGGCGCGACCGACGATCTTCGCGAGCATGCCGGGTACGTCGAACCGCTCCAGCCAGCCGATCCGCTGGGCCTGCGTGGTGACCACTCGCTCCCGGAGCTCAGCATCCGTGGTGAGTAGGTGCGCAACGTGGCTGACGACCTCGGCATGAGGTGGATCGAGGAGGACGCCCCCACCGCCGAGCGTTTCTGCGACGGCCGAGGAGCGAGCAGCGATGACGGGTAGGCCCGCCGCCATGGCCTCCAGCAATGGAATACCGAATCCCTCGTGGTCGCTCAGGCACACGAAAACGCCCGCCTCGCGATACCGGTCGGTGAGTGCCTCGGCGCTCACCTTGCCGTGCATGCTGACATGCGAGCCGAGGTCGTTTCGCTCGATGCTTCGGCGCACCTCCTCGACGTAGGGCCCATAGGTCAGATCGCCCACGAGGTGCAGATGGCCGACACCGAATCGGTTCCGGTACAGCGCGAAGGACTCGACGAGATCGCGTTGGCGCTTGTTCGGGACCACGCGGCCGACGAAGAGCCAATCGGGACCGTTGAGACCACCGTTGCTCAGGTGCCGAAACTCTCCGAAGTCGGATCGGACCGGCAGCACCTCCACCTCTTCGAAGCCGGCGTCGAACATCAGACCACGGTTGTGGTTGGAGTCGGCGACGCCGAAGAGCGATCGCTCGGCCAGTCGGTGGAGCTGCTCGAAGCCGAGGAGGGCGAATGATCGGGTCACCTCGTCGTCGAAGAACTCGGGCGGCGTGATGTTGTGGAAAACCGTGACGAAGGGGACGTCGAGCGTCATGAGTTGCTCGAACGACGTGTGGCCCATCGAGTGGTGGACCAAGAGGAGCGAGCCGGGCCTGCTTTCGAAGGTCTCCAGGGGAGCGATCCGGCCGGCAAGGTCCGGATGAATGTGCTGGGCGTAGATGTTCGAGAGGAAGCCGAGGCGTCTCAGATCGTCGTTCAGGCGCAGCATCTGGTGGGTGATTGCGTCGCCAGTGGCGGTGCCCGAATGGAACTGGTGAACTGCGTAGATCGTCATTGCGCGCCGGTTGCCGAATGATCGATCACGCGAGGTCGGGCGACGTGCTCGCTCTCGTGGTCGCGGCGGAGCGCTGCGACCTCGTCGCGAAGCATCGTCACTTCCCGGGCGAGCGACTCGGTCGTATCGATCAGCGCCAAGCACGTGGCCTTCAGCGCATTGATTGGCGGATCGACGTACCAATACAGACCACGTTGGATCGCTTCCTTCATGTGCCCGACCGCCTGCCCTTTGGTGCCGTCATGGACGGGGCCGACGGACGCCGCAGCTGCGTGCGAGAGGGACCTCAGCCGATTGAACAGCTCGGTGTCGTCGGTGCGCTCGATGAACCGCTCATGGTCGAGCACTTCGACGACACGGTCGCGGACGAAGGCGGGATGGAGCACCGAATCAGCGCTCGCACGATTCGACGCGGCACGTGACAGGGACATGGTCCGAGACTATCCCGCTCGATGTCGACGCTCGACGGTGTGGGTCACGAGGGCGAAACGCGCCGACCCACGTCCCCGGTCAACCGTTCGCTGACGATTGGCGAATGCGCCCGAGGAGATGGCCAGCGGCATCGACTCCGACGGAGGCCATGAGATCGAGCACGCTCACGTCGTGCCGGAAGTCGTGGTCTCCTTGGAGATACTCGGCGTAGTGGCCGTAATCGATCACCTCGAGCTGAACGCCGGCTTCATGAAAGCGGTCGACATCGAGATAGTTCAGCCCAGCAGGCCCGGTGACGTAGCTCGTCGCTCCAACGGCCACGCAGAGCTGCACCAGCTTGCCGGTCGGACTGTCGTCCCTCAGCGAGAATGTGCGGTCGTCAACGACCTCCGTGGTGACGCCGAGCTGCCGGGCGAGCATGCGCATGAAGTGGACGTTGACGTCATGCAGGAGTTCGAAGCGTTCGGCGGCGTCGTAGTGGGCTTGCCACTCTGATCGGAAGTCGTCGAAGTGTGGTCGCCGGGCGAGTGTCTGGGAGATGGTCGTCCAGTGCTTGCGCGCCCAGCGCGGATCATTGATCCGGGCCTCGTTGATCGCCTGGGCCGAGCGGCCCGCCGTGGCCACAGGGATCGTCAACCAGATTGGCCCCCCCTCAGACATCAGCCGGTTTCGGTTCCGCCAGTCGTTCTTGGTGTACTGCACCGAGTCGTACACGATGAACAGGTCCGACATCGCCATCAGATCGAAGTATCCCTTCCACGGGATGTAGTTCGATTGGAGGATCGCCAGTCTCATGCGTCCGGATCACGCAATCCTGCGCCGAACGTGCGCGCCACGTGGTAACGGGGGCGAGCCAACACCTCCTGGAAGATCCGGTAGGTGTACGCCGTCAGTACGCCGACCGTCATCAACAGCACGCCGGACATGAGCACGGTGATCACCAGCAACAACAGCTGGCCGTTGACCAGCGTGCGGTAACCCGAGACGTACTGGATCAGCACGACGATGAGATAGCCGCCACTGCCGACCGTGAGGAGAGCACCCACCCAGGTCACGAAGCGATGTAGTACCGAGCCGTAGGCGATGACCGACGAGACGGCTAGCGCGAAGCGACGTCGGAAGTCGTACGACGTCTTCCGTCCGACCGGCTGCGAGCGATGTACGGGCACGTAGACGTGTCGGTAGCCCATTCTCGACATGAGCGGGCCGTAGACGCCGTTGCGCTCCGGGTAGTCGAGAAGCGCAGTGCGTACGAGGGCGGTGAACGCCCGGTAGGTGCCCAGATTCTCGGGAATCTGGACGTCGGTCAGCCGAGCGAAGGTACGGTGAAACAGCCGACTTGTGAACCGAGACCGCTGGCCGTCGACGTACTCGAACACGGTGTACACGATGTCGAGGTCGGGATCATCCTGGAACGGCGCAAGCAACCGGGGCAGCTCCTCGGGTACGTCTTGAAGATCGGCGTCCATCAAGACGTTGATGTCGCCGGTCGCGGCCGCGAGCGCCGCGTTGATTGCCGGGTGCTGCCCGAAGTTACGGCTGAGTGTGATCGCCAAGCAACGAGGATCTGCCACGGTGAGGCGCCGCAATATGGCGAACGACTCGTCGACGCTTCCGTCGTCGACGAAGATGATCTCGAAAAGATGGCCCAGCTGCTCCAGCGTCGCCACGAGACGTCTGTGCAACTCCTCGAGGCTGCCCGCATTGTTGTAGACGGGAATCAGTACAGACACGGTCGGAAGCGTCACGATCGGTAGCTCCGCACGACCTCGATGATCTGCCCGACCTCAGCTTCCGTGATGTCCGAGAAGAGCGGGAGGCGGACGAGTCGCTCCGAGATGTTGACCGTGTTGCCACACCCGAGGGGGGCGCGGCCCAAGCGCTCTCCCGCCGGGGAGTTGTGGAGTGGCACGTAGTGGAACGTGGTCGCGACGCCGTGCTGCCTGGTGTGCGCGAGAAACGCCGTGCGCTCATCGATGCCTTCGAAGAGCAGCGGAAAGAGATGGTCGGGTAACCCAGGCGGCGCGTCTCGATGCGGCATCGTCACACCAATCGAGTCGGCCCAGTCGCACAGCTCGACGAGATACTGCTTCGCTGCCTCGCGACGGCGTGCTTGCACCGTCTCATGGAACTCAAGTTGCGCGCAAAGAACGGCGGCGTTGATGTCGGACAACAGGTAGCTCGAGCCGACGTCGATCCAGGTGTACTTGTCAACCATCCCGCGGAAGAACCGGCTTCTGTTCGTGCCCTTCTCCCGAATGATCTCGGCGCGCTCGACGAGATCAAGATCATTGATCACCAGCGCGCCGCCCTCACCGCACGTGACGTTCTTCGTCTCGTGGAAGCTGAGCGTGCTGAGAGCGGACCTGGTGCCGAGCGGCACGTTTCCGTCGTGACCGAACAGCCCGTGTGCGTTGTCCTCGATCACCACGACATCGTGCGTGGCGGCGAGTTCGAGCAACTCCGGCGTCACGGACGGCCAGCCCCCATAGTTCACGGCGACGATCGCCCGGGTGCGTGGCCCGATCACGGATGCGACCTGGTCGACCGACAGGTTCATCGAGCTGCGCTCGATGTCGACGAACACGATCGTGGCCCCCATGAGTGCAAACGCGTTCGCAGACGACACGAAGGTGAACGATGGCACGATGACCTCGTCCCCGGGCTGGAGCTCGAGCAGCAGGGCGGCCACCTCCAATGCTGCGGTACACGACGTGGTGAGCAGCACCGTGCTATCGCCGCCGTGGAGCGCTGAGAGCGTGCGCGAGGCCCGGCGCGTGAACGTACCGTCACCTGAGAGCTGCCCGGATGCGAAGGCTTCCGCTACGAGATCGAGTTGCCCCGGCGCCACGGTGGCGCGATTGAATGGAATCACGTGGGCCCCCGCTCAGCCCCGGTTCGCCTTGTAGAGACGCTGGGCTTCCGGGAGGTAGTACTCGTCCATGCTGGCCGGTACGCGAACGTCGTACCCCAGGACTCGACGGAGCGTTGGTGAGAACGTCTCGGCTGCGTCGCCGATCATTCGGGGATAGTCGAACCGCTGACGCATGTACGAGCGGCACGCGTTGATCGTGAGCGCATGCCGATCGATCTCCGTGTTGTTCAGGCCGCCGTAGTGGAACGTACGGGCGTTGAACACGACGAGGTCTCCGCGACGAGGGTGCACGCGCTCAGCGCTCGCGAAGAACTCCGACTCGGTCGGCGCTTCGAGTCGCTCGAACGAGCCGGGTAGGAAGTACGTCGCGCCGTTCTCGTCCGTGAAGTCGTCGAGCGCGATGATCACACCGAGGTTCGTCATGTAGCCCGGGATCACGCGAGGGCAGTCGACGTGGACGCGAGCGGAGTAGTTCGTGCCCTTGGCTGGCATCGACGAGGTGGTGAACGCATACACGATGCTCGTGTCGCCGAGAAACTCGTCGAGGCACGCCACCACGGCGGGGTTCTCGAGCACCTCGTAGAACGTCGCGTCGGCGAGCATCGGATTGTGCACCATGTAGTCGTCGATTGCGGTGCGCTCGTTCATGGCGGTCCGCGCCGCTGCAACCTGTTCGACCAGGCGGTCTCGCCAGTCGAGCGCGACCGCCGGATCGATGGCGTCGCTCACCACCGAGAAGCCCCGCGTGAGCACCTCAGATCGATTCGCGTCGGTAATCGGCCCGGTCATCGCTTGGTCGCGGTCAGGACCAGGTACTTGAAGAGGTGTGCCGAGACCGGGAGCAACCGTCGCAGATGGGCGTCGATGAGCTCGGCCGCTTCCATCGAGGTGCCGTGCATCGCCACCGCCTGGCCGAGATACCACTCGAAGCGAATGTCGGAGTCGAACCCGCACTGATCCGTCTCCTGGCGCAGCGTCGCAGCATCGAACCCCTTGCCCTCCGACTTCGCCGGCTCGGCGAAACGCCAATCGACCGGGTCGATACCGAACTGCTCCTGCAACTTGGCTTCGTGATTGACGAGTTCGTGAATCTCACGCTCGACGATCGGGTCGAGTTCGCTTCGTGAGCTCTCGGACGCATCGAAGATGCCTCGCCAGAACGAGCGGTTCGGAATCAGATCGACGTAGAGCTTGCCGCCCGGCTTGAGCACGCGACTCGCCTCGGCCAGGACAGGGCGGTGATCGGCGAGGTGATCGAGGAATGAGTAGGCGGTGACGACGTCGAACGTGGCGTCTTCGAACGGCAGGTGCTCGACCACCCCCTCGTGCAGCACGATGTTGCCCGGGCTCAGATCGACTCGATCCAGCATCGCTCGGGTCGCATCCACGCCGTCGAGGCGAGTGAAGAGATCGTGTGCAAGGTCGAGCAGGAAGCCGGTGCCGCAGCCGAGATCTAGCAAGCGGTCGCGGCCAGGGGCGGCGGTTGCGATCGACTCGAGGCGTCGACGCACCTTGGCCTTGTTCTCCGGGCGGAAGTGAGGCTCGGTTTCGTTGTACTGCGTAGCGAGCTGAGAGTGGACGCGCTGATTCGCTTCGATCACTCGGACGTCGACGGCGGGGGCGCCGCCACTGAGGGAGTCTGACACGCAGACGAGTATAAGCGTCGGGTCTCGGGCGCCTCGCCACGGTCGCCGCTACACTCCCCGGCGATGTCCACCGAGGCGGGGATCACGATCCGAGCCGTCGAGGCGGCTGACCTACCGGCGACACGTCGGTGGCGCAACGACGCTCGCGTCAATGGCCCGGCGTTGGGCCGTCGTTTTCCGATCAATGAGACGGGCGAGCGATCGTGGTTCGAGCAGCTCGGACATGGAGCGTTCCCGAGTCAGGTCGTCTGGGCCGTGGCCAACCAGCGGAACGAAGCGGTCGGCTTGGTTCAGCTCAGTGAGATCCACTGGATCCACCGCACCTCGATGTTCGGGATCTGGATCGGCCCCGAGTTCTGGGGACAGGGCTTCGCTACTGCAGCCACACGCCTGGCCTGCGAGCATGCCGTTGTCGCTCTGGGGCTTCGCCAGGTTCGGTTGGAGGTGGCCGCGAGCAACGAACAGGCTCACGCGGTCTATCTCCGGTGCGGCTTCGTCGACGAAGCGCGGCTCCAGCGGGCCGTGCTGCTCGATGGAACCCTGCAGGATCTTCTTGTCATGCGTTACGACGCCGATCAACCTGAGGGCCTTCGATGAACCTTCGAGAACGTCTCCTCTCCCGGCCGATCGTCTACCGCACCTTCAAGCGCGTTGTGCTGCCTTCAGGCACGCTCGAGCGCTTGGTTGCCGACCACTTCGTGGTGGCAGCCGGCGGTCGCGTCCTCGACCTGGGGTGCGGCTACGGCGACTTCGCTGCGCTGTTCGCGGACCGCTGCAGCTACCTCGGCATCGATCACAACGCGGGCTACATCGATCGCGCACGCGTGCTCAACGGCGGCTCGCCGGCTGAGTTCGTCGTAGCCGACGTAGCTGATTCGATCGTCGTCGAACGCGGCCCCTACGACCTCATCATGATGTCGGGCGTGCTCCATCATCTGCCGTCTGATGCCGTACTGTCCCTTGCGGCAACGATCAGGCCGCTGGTCTCGCCCTCTGGGCGATTCGTCGCGATGGAGCCAGTCTTCGATCCCGATCAGCGCCTGACAGCCCGCCTTGCGATTGCGGCTGACCGTGGACGGTACGCCCGGGACGAGGACGGCTACCGGGCCTTGCTGGCGTCGTCGTTCGATGATGTCGACACCACGATCGTTTCGGGGATGCTTCGAATCCCATACACGCACGCCGTCATCACAGCGCGTCCGTGACGGAGCACGTCGCCAAGATGTCACCGTTGCTCGTTGCGTTGCCCGGTGGCAGGCTGATCGCCAGGGCTACACCCGCCACGCTTGTGGTGCAGCCATGGCCGTCCACGAACGTCGATGTCATCGAGTGGCTTGCCGCCGCGCCTGCATTCGGGTCGACCGCGGGCACATGACGATCCTCTTCAATATCACCGATGCAGTCGGGACTGCGCCGAACCACGGCGTGACGAGGACCGAACGTCGACTTGCCGTCAACATGCTCGGACAGTCAGACGTCCGTTTCGTCGTCGTGCGTGACGGGCGCCTGATGGAAGCCGACAGCGCTGCGGTCACGCCCTTTCTCGAGCTCGCCGGCGACTCAGCGGAACCGTACGTCGAGCGGTTCGGTGTCGACCCGCCGCCGACGACAGGCTCGGGTTCCTTTGCATCGCGGGCGCGTCGTCGGCTCGGCCGGCGGGATCGCTCGCGTGCGCTGCCCCTCCGGCCAGTTCATGCCTGTGCGGAGGACACGCTCGTCTCGGTCGGTCTCGACTGGGTCCACGGCACGCTCGATGTCGCCGAACGACACGTCTTCGGGACCGGCGGGCGGTTCGTCGGCATGTGCTACGACCTGATCCCGATCGACCACCCTGAGTGGCTTTTTCCGCCGGATCCGCTCGGCTTTCGTCGCTATATCGAGCGCATGGAACGCGTGGCTCAGAGCATCATGTGCATCTCGGAGCACACCCGCCGTGACCTGTTGCGCCACCTGCCGTCGCTCGGCACGGAACGGGCGCCCGTGGTTCGCCTCGGTGCCGACGCAGCGGTGTCGTTGACACCCGCCCATGATGCGTTCGCCCGGACGTTGTTCTCCGGGGAGCCATACGCGATCTATTGCGCGACTGTTGACCGGCGCAAGAATCATCATGTCCTCTACAGAGCGATGCGCGAGATGACGAACTCGGGCATTCGCGGCAACATGGTTTTCGTCGGGCGGCTCGGATCGGGTGTCAGCGATCTCGTCGACTGCCTCCGGCACGATCGTTCGATCGCCGGGAGGATCGCCCATATCACGAACTGCGACGATGCTCACTTGGCTGCGCTCTACCGACACGCAGCGTGTGCCGTGTACCCGTCGTTGTATGAGGGATGGGGGCTCGGTGTCACCGAGGCTCTCGCCCACGGCACGCCCTGTCTCGTCGCGTCCGGCTCCTCGCTGGGCGAGGCCGGTCTCGGGGTGTGCCAGGAGCTGCCACCGCTCCGGACGCAGCCGTGGGTGGAGGCGATCGCAGAGTGCTTCGCCCAAACGCCTTCCCTTCCGGCGCTGGCGTTGCCGACATGGGAAGCCGCAGCCTCCGAGATTCTCGGCGTGGTGGCACGGTGACGATCTGGTACGACTTCACGACGACGGTGCGCAACCGCGGCCGAAGCGGGATAGCGAGCGTCGAATGGCACGTCGGCCAGGCGCTCCTCGACGGGGATCCGGATGCACGATGCTTCGAGCTGCGCGGCCGGCGTGGCCTCGTCGAGATCGATCGTCACGCCGGTCTTGCCGGCGCCGTGTACGCGTCGGGCGCCGGGGCGGTCGCACCGGTGTCGATCGCTCCCCCGACGTGGCGGGACGACCTGCGGCTTGCGCTGCGGTCCCGCCTCGGCCGGCGAGCCGATCCGATTGTCCGCCTGCTGTCTGCGGTCTACCAGCTGCCGCGGACGGTGAAGCAGCGTGGTCTCCGGCTTCGGCGCGAGCAGCCGCGTGACCGCGCTCCCCGGCTGGCCGAACTGGTCCGTGCGGGCGACACGGTCATCTCGATGGGCGCGGACTGGGACGGTGAGCTGGCGAGTCAACTACTCGACCTGAAACGGCGAACCGGTTGCTCGGTGGTGACGATGGTGTACGACCTCGTTCCGCTGACCCACACCCATCTCGCGTTTCACAACGATCCAGGGCTCTTCCGCAGGTACTACCGGTCGATCATCGCCACCAGTGACCTGATCACGTGCATCTCCGAGCGTTCCCGGGCCGATCTGGTCGACTTCGCCGGGTCCGAGGGTTTGGTGATGCCGCCGACGGCCGTGTTGTTGCTCGGTGAGACGGTGACCGCCCCCGCGCTCGAGCACACGACTGAGCGCGCTGGCGCGTTCTTGTGTGTCGGTACGATCGAGCGGCGCAAGAACTTGGAACTCATCTATGACGCTCTCCGCATCATCGAGTCAGAAGGGCACAGTGTCCCTCGTGTTGTGGTCGCAGGGGCCCCTGGGTGGGGAACGGACGATCTGCTGCACGAGATCCTGCAGCAGTCGACCGCCGCCAGCCGCGCCATGGTGCTGCTCGGTTCGGTCGACGAAGACACGCTGGACCGTCTGTACCGCACCGCTCGCGCCCTCCTGTTCCCGTCCCACTTCGAGGGTTGGGGACTACCGGTTCGGGAGGCGGCGATCCGGGGCTGCCCCGTTGCCGCTGGTGACAGCCCGGCGATCCGGGAAGCTGCAGCAGGCTTTCCAGGAGCCACGTTCTTGTCGAGCGACGATGCCGGACCGTGGGCCGACTACATGATGAACCCGCCGTCCGGTGCCGAGCCGGCTCCTCTGCGTCCCTGGTCTGCGGTCGCCACAGATCTCCTGGCGATGCTTCCGAGTCGGTTGTAGCCGACGGTAGGGTTCCTCAAGTGCCAAAGGGTGACGTGGTCGTCGAGGATCTCTGGAAGACGTTCCGCATCTATCAGCAGCGCAGTTCCACGCTCAAGCAAGCGATTCTCCGACGCGGCAACGAAGTGTTCGAGGAGTTCTGGGCGCTCCGCGACGTCTCGTTCGAAGTTCCGGCCGGCACGACACTCGGTCTCATCGGCGCCAACGGCGCTGGCAAGAGCACGATGCTGAAGGTTCTGTCTCGGATTCTGGTACCCGACAAGGGCCGGGTTCATATGGAGGGTCGCGTCTCGGCACTGCTCGAACTCGGGGCCGGTTTCCACCCGGAGCTCAGCGGGCGGGAGAACATCTTTCTCAACGGGACGATCCTCGGCATGTCGCAGTCGGAGCTCGATCGTCGATTCGATGACATCGTCGCCTTCGCGGGTCTTGGCCACGCCATCGACAATGCCGTGAAAACGTACTCATCGGGCATGCAGGCGCGGCTCGGGTTCTCTGTCGCAGTGGCGATCGAACCCGACATCCTCATCGTCGACGAGGTACTGGCGGTCGGCGACGAGGAGTTTCAGCGGCGTTCGCTTGAACGGATGAACGAGCTCCGATCCGGCGGTCGAACCGCGATCTTCGTCAGCCATGGCCTCGCCCAAGTGCAGCAGATCTGTGACTCGGCGGTATGGCTCGATCACGGCCAGGTGCGGGCCGTCGGCCGGACCGAGGACGTCATCAATGACTATCTCCGGTCGGTCAGTCCTTTGACGCGTGTCGACGCACACGGGCGAGAGCACATCGGGTCGGGTGAGATCGAGTTCGACCTCGATGTCTGCGCCGGGGACGAGGTCGTCGGTGCTGTTGAGATGGGGGCCGAGGTGACGATCCGCGTGCGGTGGAAGACCGATCACCGCTTGCAGAACCTGAGCGTTGGTTTCCTCTTCCACTCGGCCGACGGCCACGTCGTCGCGGGCGATCACCTCCGCGACGAGACCTTGGCCGCGATTGGCCCCGGAGCGGGCGAACTCGAGTACACGATCCCCGGTGTCCAACTCCTCCCGGGCTCGTACCACCTTTCGGCGGCGATCCGCGACCGGCACTCGGCCCACGTCTACGACTCGAGCCCGAACATCGCCTCGCTCAGCGTTCACCCCCGCGGGCACGAGTTCGAGCTGCCGGGCTACGTCGCGTTGGGCGGCACATGGTCGAGCCGTGGCTGATCCAGTCCTGACTGCGCTGCGAGACGCCGCCCAGTACCGCGATCTCATGCGCAACCTGACCCAGCGCGAGTTGCGCAGCCGTTATCGACGCAGCTTCCTCGGCTGGGGATGGTCGCTCCTGCAACCTGCGATGATGACCGCGGTCTACGCGATCATGCTCGGCTACTACCTGAAGGTGACACCGGAGCCTGGTGACCCGAGCGGCATCGACTCATTCGCGTTCTTCCTGCTTGCCGGTATGTTGCCGTTCAACTTCTTCTCCGCTGCGCTGACCACGGGCATGGGAACCATTGTGAATGCAGGCGGCCTCGTCACTCGCGTGTGGTTCCCACGGCTCGTGCTGCCCCTGTCCTCGATCATCGCACTTGCGGTTTCTCTGGCCATCGAACTCAGCATCCTTGCCGTGATCGTGACCGTGTTCACCGGTGAGTTCCTGTTGCACCTGCTTCCGGTGGCGGTCGTGCTCGTCGTCTTGCTCGTGATGTTCGCGTCTGGGATCGCACTCTTCCTCACCGCAGCCAATGTGCGATTCCGAGACATCGAGTACCTGACCGGGGTACTGCTGCTCGCCTACTTCTACATGACCCCTGTGCTCTACCCGGTCACCTTCATCCCGCAGCGAGCGTTGCTGTTCGGGATCGACCTCCGCGAGGTCGCACTCGCGAATCCGATGGCCCGCTTTGCGATGGCATTCCGTAACGTCTTCTACGACGTCCGGCTTCCTGGTCTGCCGACCTTCCTCTGGCTCGTCTTCTGGTCGGTGCTCGCGTTCTACTGCGGGGTCCGATATTTCGTGCGGCGGGCCGACCGGTTCGCCGAGATGATGTGACCGCACCGGCGTTCGCCGAGTTCGTGGCCCCACTCGGCTGCACCGCGGCGGACTTCGTCGGCCGGATCGAGGCGCTGTTGGCCGGCGACGCGACCGGTGACACGACCATCGCTGTCATCGTCGTGCGTGCGCACGACGTCGCCCTGAGCGGCGATGTGGCAGAGCTGCTGGTCGGGGCTTGTCGCGATCCGCTGGCGGCGTCAGCGTCTCCAGTACCGAGCGCTGCCGCCCCGACCGACTCGGCCGTCACCATCCCACGCCATCCCTTGCTCCCGCCGGCGCCAACGGTTCTGCTCCCGGCTACCGACCTGTGCGCGTTGCGTGTCGAAGCGCTGCGCAGCCTCGGGACACTGCCTCGGCTCGACGGGACGTGGCGCGACGGCCTGATGGCAGTCGCCCAGCGGCTCACCGATGCAGGATGGCGGCACGTCATCGCTCCAGGGGTCGCCTATCGCTGGACCGGCGCCGGGGTGCCCGCAGCCGAGGAGGCGGCCTGGACCAGTGCCACCGTCGCATCGGTCGCAGCCACGAACGCCGGCCTCGACGCACACCGGTTGTGGGCCGACACCCGCCAGCGGCCGGTACGGGTGGTGATCGACGGGCAGTGTGTGAGCGACGACCTGCACAACGGCACCCAGGTCGTCGTGGTGAACATCGCTCGATGGCTCGCACGCGCCCGTCCCGACGCCGCCGTGTCGCTCGCGGTCCCCGAGCGATTCCACGCTGTCGCCAGGCGGCTCGTGAGCGGCGACGGCGTCGAGGTCGTGCCGCGCCGCCCAGGCGGGTCGTTCGACGTGGCCTACCGGCCATATCAGTCGATCGACCCGAACGACGGTCGATGGTTCGCCGACGCGGCGCAGCGCACGCTCATGGGGCAGCTCGACATGATCGGGTACTCGAACCCGTCGTACCACCCGAGCCCGGCGTTGTTCCACACGGTGCGCAACCTGCAGCGCCACATGATGCGGACAGCCGACGGCGTCACCTTCATCAGCGACTTCGGGCGCAACTCCGCGGTGGCCGAGTGCCCCGACCTGAACCCGCACCGGTTGCACGTGGTGGGGTGCGGCGTGGATGTCGAGCCGGAGCCGTCCTCGGCTCCGCCAGCACCCTTGGCGGATATCGGCCCGTTCATCGCGTGCCTGTCTGCGACATTCCGCCACAAGAATCGCGGTCACGCGATCCGCACCTTCGGTGAGTTGTGTGCTCGGCACGGATACGCCGGGTCACTCGTGATCGCCGGTCCCGAGCCGTACTACGGGCGCTCGACCGACGCCGACGCCGAGCTCGTCGCCGCTCTCCCCGACAATGTCGCGAGGCGCATCTGCACGATCGGACATGTCGACGCTGCCACGAAATGGTGGTTGCTCCGCAACGCCGACATCGTCCTGTACCCGTCGGTCGTCGAGGGGTTCGGGCTCGTGCCCTTCGAAGCGGCGTGCGTCGGCACGCCGTCGCTGAGTTATGACGGCACCGGTCTGCACGAGGTTCTCGCTGCGCAGCCCGCCCTCGTCGGGAGCTGGGACCCGGGCGAGTGGGCCGGTCGCGCCCAGCAGCTCATCACGTCGGACGCCGAGGAGACGGCGTGCGTCGATGCCGTGCTCGCTGCCGCCGGCCAGCAGGGATGGGCCGACGTCGCTGAGCGCACGTGGCAAGCGATCGATGCGTCGCTGGCACTCCCGTCGGTCCGACACCATGACGAGGGTGCGATCTGGTCGCGGGTGGCAACGTCGACCGGTGACGGCGCCCGAGCGGCATCGGCACGTCATCTCGTGAACCGTGGCCGCGCCGTGCTCGCTCGCCAGCTGGCTCCGTACCTGGCGCGCTTGGCCGGCCGCTGACGGGCCGTCAGCTACGCAGATCGATGCGGGTGTCGATCTTGCGGGCTGGTGCGCCGTTGGGTTGGGCGGGGGTGTAGGCGGTGGCGTCGATGGTGCCGAGGTGGTCGGCGATGAGGTGGAC
>JALHOG010000017.1 GCA_022843125.1 Ilumatobacteraceae bacterium | reverse complement strand
GGGAGCCGGCGCTCGCGTCGGTCGGCGTCGACCGACTGCGCCGCCGGCGGTCGCTCGGCCACTTCGTCGGATCGTTGCGTCGCACGCTCGTCCACGACCTGCATGGCTGTACCTCACCCATCCACGGGGTCGGCCGACGAGACACCGCGGGATCGTGGGGCCGGGGCATCGAGTGCCCGACAGCCACTGTCACGTCCGGACGATCGGTCTCGCGACCGGCTTCGTCATCGTTCTGCCGAGGTCCGTCCAGACCTCGCCATCCATCGTGCCCAGATGTCGGCACCGGCCACCAGGGCCGTTCGTACCCTCGGGCGGAGCGAGCACCGGACACGCGTCCGAATGATGGTCCTCAAGTGGGGCTGCGCGATCGACGATGATGTTGCAGGGAGTTGCCCCGGCGGCTCCTGTCAGGAGGTCCACCCGATGCCCGAGCGGAACGTCCGTCTCGATGACGACCAGGCCCACCAGCGCGCGCTCGAGTTCCTCGCAGAGCTCCTCGGCGAGGACTGCACCGACCGGGTGTGCTGGGATCTCGACCACCACCTGCAGGGCCATGTCGACGTCCACGGCCAGCACGTCGTGGTGATCGCACCGCGCGACGACGACCACGCCCCCCTCGTGCTCTCCGAAGACGACTGGGACGCCCTCCGCCGCGGCCTCACCGTCTCCGCCTGACCCGCCGCGTCACCCGGCTCGACCACCGATCGGGGGCCCCACCAATTAGCGTCTCGGGGCGATGGACCCGCGACGCGCCATGCCCGACTCTCGGACGTGGAGAGTGGCGACCGCTGCTGCGATCTCGATCGTGCTCGCAGCGTGCGACTCGTCGGCTGAGCCGACGCCCGACACCGCCGCTGCCACCACCGTCACCTCCACGACGGTCGGCGGTGTGCCGGCGACCGAACCGGGCCCGCCGACCGTGCTCGCCGGGCCGGGACCGGTCGATGCCGGTCGCGCCGCAGTCGCGTCGGTCGCATGGACCGAGCAGTTCGACCTCACCCCGATGTGCCGGTCGTCCCAGTCGCCCGGCGTCGAGGTGCGCAGCGCGGTGATGGTCGGCGACGACGGCACGATCGCCATGGTCGACTTCTACACCGACGACGCGGGTGAGCAGGGCGTCGTGGTGACCGACATGAACACGTTCATCGGCAGCACCCTGTTCGACCAGGAGGTGCCGGGCCTCGGGCCGCAGTGGACCGCCGTCGACGTCCCGTTCGGCGCGCTCACCGACGTCACCCTCGACGGCCCGACCGGACCGCTCACGCTGTCGCTCGACCCGTCAGACCCGGCCGACTGCGCCACCGGCTTCGTCGCCGTCCCCTCACCGTTCGGTCCGGGCGAGCAGGTCCGCCCCGTCGCTCCGGAGCAGGCCGACCCCGACGGCTTCGGGTTCGCGTTGCTCGCCGAGTGCACGCCGGGGGGGCGTCTGGTGAGCGGCGCCGGGATCCTGTTCCACGTGGTCGACGACGCGAACGCGGTGTCGGGCGCGGTCTCGTTCCTCGACGGCGACTCGCTCGCCACGCTCGTCTCCCCGTTCGTCGCCCCTCCGACCGGCTCGTCCTACGAGCGGCTCGACGGCGGCGACACCGCCGTGGTCGCCGTCCAGATGGAGGATCCCGACTCAGGGGCCGCCGGCTACCTCACCTGGACCGACCCGCCGGTGGGCACCGCAGGCTTCGCCCCCGACGTCTGCGCCGGCTGACCCGCTCCCGATCACGATCGAGGCCTGGTCGAGCCTCCCACCGGACGGAGCGTTGCCCTCCGGGGCGTGGTCAGTCAGCGCCAACGTACGTCCGGCGCCCTGGCGGCACGAGGCCGTAGCCTGCGTCGGATGACGAACCGGCCGCGGCAGATCGCCACTCGCGCGATCCGATCGGCGGTGCGGTTCGGAGCAGAGCGCATCGCCGCCAGCGATCGGCTGATGGACATCGTCTACGACCTGTCGAACGAGACGAACTTCGCAGGTCTCGCCGAGCACGAGGAGATGCTGAGCGACACGGTGCGCGTCGGCGCGTACCATCGTGCGATCCACCGCGCCGTGCGACCCGGCGACGTCGTGCTCGACCTCGGCACCGGGGCCGGGCTCCTCGCGATGATCGCGAGCCGGGCCGGCGCCGCGAAGGTGTATGCGGTCGAGCACTCCGACTTCATCGATGTCGCGCGTGAGATCGCGCTCCACAACGGCATCACGAACATCGAGTTCGTCCAGGCCAACAGCCGGGAATTCACGCCGCCCGAACCGATCGACCTCCTCCTGCACGAGCAGATGGGCGACGAGCTCTTCAACGAGAACATGATCGAGAACGTGCTCGACCTGCGCGACCGTGTGCTGCGTTCAGGCGGCCGGATCGTGCCGCCCAAGTTCGCACTGTTCGTCGAGCCGGTGTCGATGCACAGATCGAGGGCGGTGCGACGGTTCTGGAACATCGACCTGCCGGACGGCATCGACCTGCACGCCGTCGAGCGATCGCCGATCGCCGAGCGCTTCCGGTCAGACCGGTCCGAGCAGTACTGGGTGCGCCCGGGGTCGGTGGCGGCGACCGTCGGCGACCCGAGGCCGATCCTCGAGTTCGACCTCGCCACGCTGCCGGGCATCGAAGCGCTGGCCACCGAGCACGTCATCGAGCGCACCGCGCACACCGACGCGATCGTCGACGGGATCGCGATCTGGTTCGAGGCGCGCTTCGACGACGACACCACGCTCTCGACGTCACCGCTCGAGCCCATCACCAGCTGGGGCAACCGCGTGTACCGCGTCGACCGCGAGATCGCCCGCGGTGACACCATTCGTGTGCAGGTCGGCATGGGCCGCCTGGTCGACCCGAACACCTGGACCATCGAACCGCTGCCGGCCTGACCCAGGGCGGGCGACGCTCAGGTCGGGTCGCGAAAGCCGGCGGTCTTGTGGCTGCCGTCGCACAGCGGCTTGTTCGCTGATGCGCCGCACCGACAGAGGGTCACGCGGTTGCGCGTCTCGATGGTCGTGCCGTCGGCGGCCGTGATGGCGATGCCACCCGTCACCCACAGCGGTCCGTCGTCGGTGATCGCGATCGCCGTGGCCATCAGCGGTTCGACGTCGTCGCCATCGAAGCGGTAGGTCAGCGCACCGGACGGGCACTTCTCGACCATCGAGATGACCTGCGCACGTACGGTCGACTCACCGGTCTCGGCGACCTGGCCCCACACGTTGGCGACACGCGAGCCGCAGAAGCCGGCGTGGACGCAGATCGACCGGTCGTCGCGGACGGTGATCCCGGTGCCGCCGAGCACTGTCGAACGGTCGTCGTAGGTGCCGGCAGCCGTGTCGGCAGCGGTGAAGCCGACACGGGCGTGGGTCCCGTCACAGAACGGCTTGCGCTCCGACTGTCCACATCGGCACAGCGCGTAACGCTCGCGGGTCTCGAGCTGCTCGGTGGTCTCCCACGCGAGCGGCTCGCCGTGCTCGCTCTCGACCGCTCGGCGGCGATAGAGCGGGACGGCTCCGCTGACGAGCAACGGCCCGTCCGGGGCAGCCGTGATGGCCTGAGTGGGAGACGTGGTGGAGGCGGCGGTTTCGGTCACGTCGTGACACTAAACGGTCTGCCGACCCGGTCAACCGAGAACCCGTTATCCTCACGACCACGCGAGCGCGGAGGGCCGGACCTCGGTGTTCCACCGGAAACGATCGACGACGAGGGCGGCGGATCACAGATGCTGGTAGACCTGACCGAGTGGGCGACCGACGTCATCGATCGCCTCGGGTACATCGGTGTCGCGCTGCTCGTCGCGATCGAGAACGTCTTCCCGCCGATCCCGTCGGAGGTCGTGCTCGGGCTCGCCGGTTACACGGCGTCGCAGGGTGACGCCTGGCTGATCGGCATGATCATCGCCGCCACCATCGGTTCGGTGGTCGGAGCATGGGCGCTGTACGGGTTCGCTGCGGCCGTCGGGCCGCTCCGGCTGCGGGCGATCGTCATCCGATACGGAACGTGGTTCGGCTTCGGAGAGTCCGACCTCGATCGGGCGGAGGCGTGGTTCGACCGCCGGTCGCGGTGGGCCGTACTGGTGTGCCGATGCATACCGCTCGTGCGGTCGTTGATCTCGATCCCCGCCGGCTTCCGCAGGATGCCGATCGCCACGTTCACGCTGTTCACGCTGATCGGGAGCGCGATCTGGAACACCGTCCTCATCGTCGCGGGCTACATGCTCGCCGATCAGTGGAAGCGGATCCTCGACGTCATCGAGCCGTTCCAGACCGTCGTGGTGGTGCTGATCGGCCTGCTGTTCGTTGCGATCATCGTTCGCAAGGTCGTGCTCGTCCGACGTGAGCGCGCTGCGGAGAAGGCCGAGTACCCAGGACTCACGGATGAGTCGCTCGATGACGTCGTCGAAGAGCTCGAAGCGCGAGCCGAGCACGATCCGGTGCTGCGCGCCAAGCTCCACGAACCCTGAGCCGGATGCACTGAGGCGGCACCGGCCTGCGGCGGGCCGTCAAGGTGCCGGCGAGCGACGAGTGCGCAGACCGGGCACCACGAACGGGATCGCGACCACCAGCCCGCCGCACACGGCAGTGGTCAGCACGCTCACGGTCCAGACGTCCCCTTCGGGGATCGAGAGATCGAAGTAGTCACGAGCGAAGGGCACGCTGAGGACGGCCACGTAACACGCCGCCATCGCTGCGGCGAGACCGACCTTCCACAGGCGGAGCGGCCTGGACACGACGACGAGCACCACGAGCCCGATGCCGAGCAGCGTGATCGTCGCGGCCGATCTGGCCTCGGCGAGGCGCTCGACACCGATCTCGGATCCGGCGCCATCGCGTGCGTACAGGTAGACGAACCAGGAGCCGAGCGCGGCGACGAGGCCGGCAGGCAACGAGAAGCGCAGGACGCGGTCGAGGAACCCGGGCCGCACCAGGCTCGTGTTCGGGGCCAGCGCGAGGATCGCCCCTGGCAGCCCGATGCTGAACGTACCGATCAGCGTGAGGTGTCTCGGCAGGAACGGGAACTCGATCCGCTGGAAGCCGATGATGGCCGTGAGCAGCACTGCGTACGTGGCCTTCGTGACGAACAGATTGGCGACGCGCTCGATGTTGTTGATGACCTTGCGGCCCTGAGCGAGGACCTCGGGCAACGTGGCGAAACGGTTGTCGAGCAGGACCAGCTCGGCGACCCCTCGCGATGCCGAACTGCCACTGCCCATCGCGATTCCCATGTCGGCGTCCTTCAGGGCGAGCACGTCGTTCACGCCGTCGCCGGTCATGGCCACGACCCGACCCTTGGCCTGCAGCGCCTTGACCATCGCCCGCTTCTGCTGCGGCGTGACCCGCCCGAACACCGCTGTCGTGTCGAGCGCGGCGGCAATGCTGGTGTCATCGGTGAGCTCGCGGGCGTCGATGCCGGCCCGTGCGTTCGGCACGCCGGCGCGCTCGGCAACGGCCATGACGGTCGCCACGTTGTCGCCGGAGATGACCTTGAGCTCCACCCCCTGTTCGACGAAGAACTGCAGGATCTCGGGGGCGTCTGGACGCACCGTGTCGTCGAGCAGGATCAGCGCCACCGGCTCGCGCCGGGCCGGCAGCTCCCCGCTACCGAGTGGCTCATCGGCTCGCGTCAGGAGGAGCACACGCCGGCCGGCCGCCGCCTGGGCGTGCGCCTGGCCACGCGCCTCGTCGTCGTCGTCGCCGTCGCCCAGCAGGCCGTCCGGTGCACCGAAGTAGTAGGTGCCCTGATCCGCGAACTGGGCGGCCGACCACTTCCTCGCCGAACTGAACGGGGTGGTCGCGACGACGGCCCATCCGTCGGGCGCCGAGTGCACTGCCGCCACCGCCGCCATCGTCGGGTTCGGGTTGGGATCGGAGTGGGCGACGGCTGCGAGCGCGGCGGCGGCAGCGGCCTGGTCGTTCGCACCGAGCGGCACCAGCTCGCCGAACGAGATCTCGCCGGTGGTGATCGTTCCCGTCTTGTCGAGGCACAGCGTGTCGACGCGCGCCAGCAGCTCGACGGTCGCCAACTCCTTCGCCAACGCCTTCCGGCGGGCGATCGCGATCACACCGGCGACGAACGACAAGCTCGTGAGCAGCACGAGACCGTCGGGCACCATGGCGACAGCAGCGGCCACCGAGCCCTGCAGGGCGTCCTGCCACCGCTCCTCGACGTCGAGCAGTGCCAGGAGCAGCAGCGCACCAGTCGGCGGGATCAACAACACCAGCGCCTTGAGGACCTTGTTGATGCCGCGGCGCAGTTCGCTGTCGACCAGGTTGAACTGCTTGGCCTGCTCGGCGAGTGAGTTCGCGTACGACTCGGCACCCACCCGAGTCGCCCGGCACGCGCCAGAGCCGGCTGAGACGAAACCGCCCGACAGCACCTCGTCGTCGAGGTCCTTGTCGACCGGGTCGGACTCGCCGGTCAGCAGCGATTCGTCGATCTCGAGCCCGTCGGACCACAGCACCGTGCCGTCGACGACGATCTGGTCACCGGGAGCGAGCAGCACGATGTCGTCGGCCACGATGTCGGTGACATCGACATCCCGCTCCTGGCCGTCACGGAGCACCTTGGCCCGCGGCGCGTTCAGGAGTTGCAGCTTCCGGAGCTCGCGGCGCGCGTACAGCTCCTGGGCGATACCGATGATCGCGTTCGATGCCACCACGCCGACGAAGAGCCCGTCGGCCGGGAAGCCTGCAATCAGGATGAGGACGAACAGCGAGAGCATGATCGCGTTCACCGGGTTGAACACGTTGGCGAACACGATCTGACCGACCGTGCGCGAGGTGCCCGCCGGCACGATGTTGGCGCGCCCGTCGGCACGGCGCTGCCGCACCTCTGCCTCGGTCAGCCCGCTGACGCCCCGGGCCTCGAGATTCACCGGGAACTCGCCGCTTCGGTACCCATTGCGACGATTCCCACGTGACGGAGGGTAACCACGCTCACTGCGTACCGAACCACGTCGTCGCCTGGTGATTCGAATGAGACGGTTCTCACTGTCGATTCACCCGTGATTCATGTGAGGTCTGCATTCTCGTCACATGGTCCCCAACCCAGCGGGTCGCTCGACCGTGTCTCCCCCGAGGCACCGATGACACGCACCCTGATCTACAGCCATGACACCTATGGGCTCGGCCACCTCCGTCGCTGCACCCTGCTCGCCGGAGGCATCGTCGAGGCCGACCCCGACAACGAGGTGGTGATCGTGACCGGGTCACCCCGGGCGCTGGCGTTCCCGCTTCCGGAGCGGGTCGACACGATCAAGTTGCCGGCGGCGACCAAGGGCGACGACGGCAGCTATCAGGCACGCCGGTTGCGGTGCGATCTACCCGACCTCGTGCGAGTCCGGTCCGAGTTGCTGCTCGCCGCAGTGACCAGTTTCGAACCCGATGTCGTCGTCGTCGACCACGCCCCGATCGGCATGGCCGGCGAGCTGATGCCGATGCTCCGCCGCATCGCCAACTCGCGCTGGGCGCCCCGCCTGGTACTCGGGCTGCGCGACATCATCGACGAGGCCGCTCGCGTCGAACGCTGCTGGGCCGCCGATGGGAGCTGGGAGATGCTCAGCGCGTACGACGAGGTCCTGGTGTACGGCGACGCCCGCATCACGACCACTGCGACCGAGCTCGAACTCGGTCGCCGGCTCCGGGTCCCGGTCACCCACACCGGGTACATCGCTCCGGCGATGCCCGAGCCCATGGGCGGAGAGCCATTCGTGCTGGTCACCGTCGGTGGTGGCGGTGACGGCCACGAACTGCTGCGCCGATACTTCGATGCCGTCGAGCGCGGCGCCCTCGGCGGCATGCGATCGGTCGTGGTGACCGGACCGCTGATGTCGGCGGGTCGTCGCGCCGAGCTGATCACGCGTGCCGAGTCGATGCGCGACGTGTCGGTGGTCGGTTTCACCGAGGACCTGCGCTCGCTGATCTCCTCGGCGACCGGGGTGGTGTCGATGGCCGGCTACAACACGGTCGTCGAGGAGCTCGCGGCGGCGACGCCCGCCCTGCTCGTGCCACGTTCCGCGCCGCGACTCGAGCAGGACATCCGTGCGCGACGGCTCACCGGTGTTGCTCCGGTCGATCGGTGTCCACTCGAAGACCTCGGTCCCGCCCGTCTCGCGACGTTCGTCGACCACGCTCGCGCCGGGTGGTCTCACCCGACACGGGTCGATCTCCGCGGCGTCACCCGTGCCGCCCAGCGGATCGCACCGGGTCGCCTCGACCCGACCACCACCGAGCGCGATCCCGGCGAAGAGAGGACCGTCTGCCATGTCTGACGCACCGCGAGTCGCCTACGTGCTCAAGCAGTACCCACGCCTGTCCGAGACGTTCATCCTGAACGAGATCCTCGGTCTCGAAGAGGCCGGGATCGACGTGACGATCTTCTCGCTCCGACATGCGAGCGAGGCTCGGTTCCACCCCGGCATCGCCGCCGTTCGGGGCAGCGTCCACTACCTCCCCCGCGCCGACAAGCAGTCCTTCCTCGACGCCCTCCGCGCCGTGCCCGACATCGAGCCGGCGATGCTGCGTGCTGCGATCGCCTTCTGCGATCGTCTGCCCGCCGACCGCCGCGCCGAGACGCTGCTGCAATCGGTGCACCTCGCTGCAGCGGTTCGTCGCCACGGCATCACGCACCTGCATGCGCACTTCCTGACGATCGCCGCGCAGACGGCACACCTCGTCCACCTCCTCACCGGCGTCACCTACACCGTCACCGCACACGCGAAGGACATCTACCGCCACAGCGTCGACTGGCCCCTCGCTGCCCAGGTGGCTGGGGCCGCAACCTCAGTGGTGACCGTGTGCGACGCCAACCTCCATTACCTCGCCCACCGGTTGGACGGGTCCGGCGCCCGGATCGTGCGGATCTACAACGGGCTCGGCCCGCAGGATCCGCCCGCACCGCTCGACGAGCGTCGCCGTGGCCTCGTGCTCGGTGTCGGCCGACTGGTCGAGAAGAAGGGGTTCGACGTGCTCCTCGATGCGTTCGCGCAGCTCGCCCGGCGCCGCCCGGACGTCGCCTGCGTGATCGTCGGCGATGGGGAGGACCGGTCCCGTCTGGAGGAGCGCGCCGAAGCCCTCGGCCTCGGCGCACGCGTCCACTTCACCGGCGCCCTCCCGCAGGACCAGGTGGCCCGGTGGCTCCGCCGTGCTCATCTGCTCGCAGCGCCCTGCCTGGTCGGCGAAGACGGCAACCAGGACGCGCTGCCGACCGTGCTGCTCGAGGCGCTCGGCGCAGGACTCCCGATGGTGTCGACGCCGGTGGCAGGCATCCCCGAGATCCTCGACCACGGCGACCACGGGCTGCTGGTCGGCTGCGGCGACCCAACCGCCGTCGCCCACGCGATCGCCGAGCTCATGGACGACGACGATCGGTGGTCGGCCATGTCGGCGGCCGGCCCCGCCCGACTCGTCGAGCGGTTCGACCGCACCCACACGATTCGCCATCTCATCGAGACGATGGGCGCGGCGGAGACGGTCGCATGAACCGCCCGATCCGTTTCCTCCAGGTCTGCGCCGATCGAGGGATCGCTCCCGGCGCCACCAAGGGCGCAGCTCAGCATCTGCGCGGCATCGCAGCCGGGCTCCGCAACCTCGGACACGAGGTGACGGCGGTGACCGCTCGCACCCCGGAAGGGCCGTTCCCCGTCGAGGTGCGCCCGCTCGCCGAGCTCGACACGCTCGCCGGTGGATCCGACGTCGTGTACGAGCGGTACTCGCTCGGCCACACCGACGGACTCGACTCGGCACGGCGCAGCGGTGCAGCGTTCGTGCTCGAGGTGAACGCTCCGCTCGTGGACGAGGCCCGACGCCACCGCCCCGGCACCGTCACCGGCGAGCACACCGCCGCCGAGTCACGCCTGATCGCTGAGGCCGACGTCGTGATCGTCGTCTCCGACGAGTTGGCCGCATGGGCCGCCGAACGTCGCCACGGGCCGGTCGTGGTCATCCCGAACGGGTTCGAACCTGCCTGGTTCCCCGAGCCCGCCACGCCGGCCGCTTCGGACACCCTCGTCTTCCTCGGCCACCCGAAGCCGTGGCACGGTGCCGACCGCCTCGTCGGGCTGCTGGTCGGGCTCGCCGACCGCGGCCACGAGCCGCACCTACTCGTCGTGGGGGGCGGCCCAGGCGCCGACGCGCTGCGACACGATGCCGACCGCAACGGCGTCGGCGATCGTGTCGAGGTCACCGGCGCCCTCCCGCCCGCAGACGCCAGCGCGCTCCTCCGGACGGCGGCGATCGGGCTCGCCCCGTACCCACCGCAGGGTGACTTCTACTTCTGCCCGCTCAAGATCGTCGACTATCTCGCCGCCGGGCTCCCGATCGTCGCCACCCGCCAGGGGGCGATCGCGTCGCTCGTCGGTGACGCCGGCATCGTCGTGCCTGCCGACGACGAGCATGCCTTCATCGGGGCGGTCGCCGATCTCCTCACCGACCACGAGCGTCGCGCCCGCCTCGGCGCTGCCGGCCGAACCCGGGCACACGCCGCGATGACCTGGGACGAGGCCGCGGCGTCGACCGTTGCAGCCATCAGCACGCACCTCACGGTCGGGGCACACCGTGGGTAGCCGGGTGCGGGTGCGCCTGCGCCGCCGGCCGAACTCCGACGTCCAGGTCGGCGACATCCGTCGGGCGGTCGGCCGGTTCCGTGGGGCGCTCGCCGGACAGCGGCTCCGGATCGCGGGCGCCGTCGTGCTCGCGCTCGCCGGAACGGCGCTCGAGCTGCTCAAGCCGTGGCCGATCAGCTGGGTGATCGACCACCTCGTCGCGGCACCGGACGCCACGACGATCACGCTGCGACCGATCCTCGTCTTCGCTGCGATCGCGCTGTTCGTACCGATCGCGCTCGGGTTCGTCACCGAGCGGCTCGAGATCACGGTCGCGGCGATCAGCCGCAAGGCCACCGTCCGGATCCGCAGCCAGGTGTTCGGCCACATGAACCGGCTCGAACTCGCGGAGCATCAGCGCCATTACACCGGCGACCTGCTCGTGCGATTGATGGGCGACGTCAACATGATCCGCGACCTGCTCGTGCCCTCGTGGTTGAGCCTGCTCTCGCAGGGTTCGTTGCTGATCGGCGCAGCGGCGGTGTTCCTCGTCATCGACTGGCGGCTGTTCCTCGTTGCACTCGTCCCGCTCCCCCTGCTGTGGCTGGGCCTCGATCGGACCACGACCGCGGTGAAGGCGGCAGCGGGGAAGCAGCGTCGCAAGGAAGGCGCGATCGCGTCCCAAGCAGCCGAGTCGATCCGACAGGTCGGCCTCATCAAGGCGTTCGCGGCGGAGGAGCGCACCACCGACCTGTTCGTCCGCGAGGCGCGCAGCGCCGAACGAGCCTCGATGGCCGCCGCCCGCCATGCCGCGCGGATGACCCGCACCACCGAGATCCTCACCGGCACCGGCGTCGCCCTCGTGCTGGTCATCGGCGCCATCCGCGTTCGCAGCGGACTCCTGTCACCGGGCGAACTGGTGCTCGTCATCTCCTACACCCGCCTGATGTACAAGCCCGTGCGCAAGCTCTCGGCGGAGGGCGCCCGCCTCGCCAAAGCGGTCGCGTGCGCCAACCGGGTCATCGACCTGCTCGACAAGCCGGTCGAACGAGCCGAAGAGGGTCGCAAGGTGCGCGCACTGCGGGGCGACATCGACATCCGGGGGCTCGGTCACGTGTACGGCGACGGACGCCGTTCGCTGACCGGCCTCGATGCCACGGCGCCTGCCGGGTCGCTCGTCGCCATCACCGGCGAGAACGGCACCGGCAAGTCGACGCTGCTGTCGTTGCTGCTCCGTCTGTACACCCCCTCCGAGGGGGCGATCCTCGTCGACGGGGTCGACATCCGCGAGCTCCGCCTCGGCGAGTACCGCGAGCAGATCGCGTACGTCCCCCAGGAGCTCGCGCTGTTCGGCGGGACGATCCGGGAGAACCTGCTGTTCGGACGCCCCGACGCCACCGACGACGAGATCCGCGCCGCCGCCGACCTGGCGCTGTTCACCCCGGTGCTCGCCCGCCTGCCGGACGGGCTCGACACCGAACTCGACGAGGCGGGTGCATCGCTGTCAGGCGGCCAGGCCCGACGTCTGATGCTCACCCGGGCGGCGCTGCGCGACGCATCGATCCTGCTGCTCGACGAGCCGCTCGCCGGCCTCGATCCCGACGCCCGAACACTCGTGGCCCGGGCGATCTCGAACATTGCGGACGGGCGCACCACCTTCGTCGTCCATCACGGCGACCTCACCGACCTGGCCCCCGACATCGAGCTCCGTCTCGACCGTGTCGAGCTGTGGCGGCCGCCCCTGCACGTGATCGCGACATGAGCGTCGCCGTCGACGGATCGGTACGGCCGGACAACGCCGTGCCCTTCCCTGCGTGGGCGATCGACGGCGGCGACGTGACACGACGGCTCCGTTCCGCAGGCCTCGACGTCGACCGCGCCCGCCCCGTCTACCTCCGCGACAAGCCGGGTGAGACCCTCGTCGTCGGATACGACCTGACCAGCGGCGACCGACATGAGCGCGGCTACCTGCGCTGGTGCGCCGACCGCGAGCGGGCAGCGGACGATCGACGCAAGGCGCACTCGATGGGGCCGTCCGACTCGCTGTTCGGGCCGGGCATCGTCGCGATCGACGATCACTCGACGATACGGATCCTCCCGAACGACGCCCGGCTGCGACGCGCCCGCTGGTACCTGACCCCACGCAAGCTGAAGCGAACCCTCGCCGACCTCGATCACGCAGGGCGCACGCTCTCGGGCTCCGCGACATCGGTCGAAGTACTCACCTACAAAGCCGAACGACGCATCGTCGCGCGTCTCGACCTCGGTTACAGCGACGGGCATCGGACATCCGTGCTCCTGCGGTACGGCGCCGGCGCGAACGCGTCGAAGCTCGCGTCGGTCGCCGAGCACCTCCGCCGCCACGGCGTCGCGACGGCGCGACCGATCGCGCAGCTCGAGCACGGCGAAGTCGGCATCGACGCGTTCCTCCCCGGGGTCGACCTGCGTACCGCTGCCGCCGACTCGTCGAGCTCGCAGCTCGTCGATGCGGTCGCCGACCAGATCGCCGCGCTCCACCGGGTACCGGCGCCGACCGACGTGACGCTCCACTGCCGGGACCGTGACCGTGACCTTGCGACAGCGTTGGAGTCGATCGCTTGGTTGAGCGTGCGCCGGTTCGCCGATCGCAGCCAGGCGGCCGCGGTCGGGCGGGCGCTCGTCGGCGCGTCGAAGCGAGCGGCACTCACGCCGGCTGTGGTCATCCACGGCGACCTGCACGACCGCAATGTGCTCGTCGACGTCGATGCTGCGGCCGGGCCGTTCGCGGCGCTGATCGATCTCGAGCGCGTCTCGATCGGCGAACCCGAGCTCGACCTCGGACGGCTGCTCGCCACCGCAATCGCCACCTCCATCGGCACGTCCATCGACGGCGTTGCCCGGCCGGCCGACGTCGCCACGGTCGCGGCCATCGTGGACGGTGTAGCGGCCCGCAGTGACCGCCGAGCCGCCGCCGACCCGGCCACGCTCGCGTTCCACGTCGCGAACGAACTGGTGGCTTCCGCGCTCACCGTGTCGCGTCAGCTCGAGACGATCGCCGACCCGAACCTCGTCGACCGACTGCTCGGCGCGGCGCTCGACGTCGCCCACGACCCGGATCGGCTCGCCGACCTCGCCCGCAGCGGCACCCCGCACACCAGCACCCCGCCACCGCCGGCCCGCGTCGTCGTGCTCGGCACCGGATACGTGGAAGAAGGGCGGTATGGGGCATGACGTTCGAGGCCGGCGCGACCGGACGGCTCCCATCCACGCCGCCGGACGACCGGGCGGCTCCGGGGCCGACGTGGATGGCCGACTGGCCGCTCGCCCACCCGCGTCCCACCGGCGACTGGACGGCCGCAGGGCCGAGGGGTTGGGCCCGTCTCGACCCTGAACGCAGCGACGCGCGATCGGTGCAGCCGGCCGACGATCGCAAGCTGCCGGCGCTCGACCGCACCCTGCGCCGCGGCGAGCTCATCGGCTACCGCGCCGGTCGCCGCGCCGTCGTCGCCACCGGCGACCGATTCGTCAAGGTGATCCGCCCGGCCCGCGTCACCCGTCTCGTCGCGATCCACGAGGCGCTCGTCGATACGAGTGGCTCGCCGGCGGTCCCGCGGGTCGCCGATGCGACCGAGGACGGGGCGGTCGACCTCACCGTCCTGCGTGGTCGATCGCTCCACGACCTGATCCGTCGTGGCGCCGACCACGCAGTGCTCCGCGACGGCGCCTCGGCGATCGCCGCGCTGCACGCCACCGAACCACCTGAGGGGCTCACCGTCGGCACGCCCGACACGGCGACACGTTGGGTCGGGGTGGTCGGGCGTGCCGAGCCGGGGGTGGCCCGTTCGCTCGTCCCGCTCGCGACGTCGGTCGATGCAGCGGTTGCATCGGCGACCGCTCGGTTGGCACAGACGGTGATCGTGCACGCCGACTGCCACGACAAGAACCTGTTCCTCGATCGGGACGGTCCGGGGTTCATCGACCTCGACGGCGCCCGACTCGGGCTCCGTGAGGAAGACGTCTCGAACCTCGCAGTGCACGTAGCGCTGCGCGCGCTGCAGGGCGGCTCACCCGTCGATGTCGCCCTGGCGCGTCGAGACGTCGTCGTCGCCGCATACCGGCGGTCGGCACCGCTCGACGACGCGGCCCTCGTGGCGCTGGAACGTGCCGTGTGGTTCCGGCTCGCCTGCCTCTACCGCTTTCGCGCGAACAGCCGCCCGCTCGTCCCCACGCTGCTCGCCCTTGCCCACCGGCGCACCCTCAACGACTGACCCAGGCCCTCACGGCCGCCCGAACCCGGCGGGTGCGTGCCGATCAGCCGACGTGTTCGACGGGGGGCGCGATCAACGCGACGAGCGTGGCTCGAGCGCGCGCGACGCGGGAGCGGATCGTGCCGACGGGGCAGTCGCAGATCGCAGCGGCTTCGTCGTAGCGGTAGCCCATCAGCTGGGTGAGGACGAACGCGTGACGCTGGTCGTCGGGGAGTTCGTCGAGGAGCAACTCCAGTTCGACAGCGCCCGTCATGTCGTTCGACCCCCGGCGCGTGACTTCGGTTCGCCGAGCCCGCTGGTGGCCTTCGATCGCATCGGCGCAGGCGCGGCGGGCGATCGCGATGACCCAGCGGCGGGCGTCGCTGTCGGCACGATAGGTGTGCAGGCTGCGCAAGGCACGCAGATACGTGTCCTGGACGAGATCGTCGACGTGCTCGCGATCACCGAGGTAGCCGCAGAGCCGCGTGACGTCACCGAGGGTGTCGTGGACGAACCGCTCGAAGGCGGCCGGGTCGCCGTCTTGGGCGGCAACGAGGTGTCGGGTGGGGTCCAGCATCGGGAAAGGGCGACCAGCGATGAACGGTCATGGAACTTTAGGGGGCGATGGCGGGACTCGTTGTTCATGACGATGATCGCTCCCCCTCCCATCGCCGCCATCCGACGCCCGCACGCCAGAGTCCGCTGGACGGCGGGCTTCGCTGCCCTCGCCATGACGACACTCGCAGCGTGCGGCTCCGGCGGTGACGACGCGAGCGGCACGGTGCCCGGGTCGATCGCGGCCACGCCCGCGACGCCTGCTCCGGCGCCGGTCGAGGTGAAGTTCACCGTCGTCGTGTCGGATCCACCGATCGCCGATCTGGTGTCGAAGGTGGCGGGCCCGGCGGTGGAAGTCGTGAGCGTGGTGCCGATGGGGGCGGACGGGCACACCTACCAGCCGGTGCCGAGCGACGCGCAGACCCTCGGGCGGGCCGCCATCTACATCGAGAACGGGATGGACCTCAACAACGTCGTCACCGCGTTCGCGTCGGCCAACTATCCCCAGGGCACGCCGCATCACGCGCTGAGTGCCGTGATCCCCAAGGACGAGATCATCGCCACCGATTCCGCCGAGGACATCGCCGCGCACGGGCACGCGCACGACTTCAACGCCCACTTCTGGCCTGACCCGATCTACGCGATGCTGTACGTGAGCCGGATCGTGCAGATCCTGTCCGAGTTCGACGCCGCCGACGCCGCCGGTTACGAACAGCGAGGCATCGCGCTGACAGCGCAGCTGCAGCAGATGGATACGGCGTTCCGGACCGCGTTGGCGACGATCCCCGAGGCGAACCGCAAGTTGGTCGTGTACCACGACAGCTGGTCGTACTTCGGGCGCCGCTACGACCTGCCGGTCGTCGGGACGATCCAGCCGACCGACTTCTCCGAGCCGTCCGCAGCCGAGTTGCGCGCCACGATCGACGAGGTTCGAGCGCAGGGCGTGCCCGCCTTCTTCGGCAGCGAGGTGTTCCCGTCCGACGTGCTGGAGGCGATCGAGGCCGAGTCGGGCGCCCGGTACGTGGCCGACCTGTCCGACGACCAGCTCCCCGGTGAGCCCGGCTCACCCGAGCACTCGTACGTCGGGATGATGGTGACCAACATCCGCACGATCGTCACGGCGCTCGGCGGAGACGCCTCTGCCCTCGACGCGATCCTGCCGGCGTCGTGACCACTGCCATCGAGCTGAGCGGGGTCGGGGTCCGTTTCGGACCCACTCGCCCGTTGCGCAGCATCGACCTCACGATCGATGCGGGCGAACTCGTCGGCATCGTCGGTCCGTCGGGTGCCG
Source organism: Ilumatobacteraceae bacterium (assembly GCA_022843125.1). Classification (GTDB taxonomy): domain Bacteria; phylum Actinomycetota; class Acidimicrobiia; order Acidimicrobiales; family Ilumatobacteraceae; genus Ilumatobacter. The sequence continues at coordinate 59,949 of JALHOG010000017.1, read as the reverse complement.
GCAAGACGACCTTGTTGCGACTGCTGTTGGGCGAGATCGCCGCGTCGGAAGGAACCGTCGAGTTCACCGGCGTGACACCGCGGCGACGGCGCCGCGCCGTCGGGTACGTCCCACAGCTCGAGGCGAGCGAACGCACCTTCCCCCTCACCGTGCAGGGCGCCGTCGAGTTGGGAGCCGCGGCGACGAGCGCACCGGTGCCGTGGTTCTCCAGAGCAGAGCGGGCAGCGGCTCGCCACGCCCTCGATCGGCTCGGGATCGGCGATCTGCATGCCCGTGGTCTGCACGAGCTGTCGGGTGGCCAGTTCCAGCGGGTGCTGTTCGCCCGGGCGTTGGTCTCCGAACCGCAGTTGCTGCTGCTCGACGAACCGACCAGCGGCATCGACCTACGAACCCGGGGCGAGATGCTCGGGCTGGTCGACGAACTGCGCCGAGACGGCTTGACGATCGTCATGACCACCCACGACCTCAACTGGGTTGCGTCGCACCTGCCACGGATCGTGTGTCTGAATCAGACCGTGCGGGCCGACGGTGCGCCGATCGACGTGCTGCGACCCGACGTGCTCGCTGCCACCTTCGGGGCCCAGATGGAGGTCGTCATGCATCAGGGGCGGCCCGTCGTGGTCGATGGCGACGCGCTCGTCGGAGGTGCCCCGTGAGCCTGCTACTCGACCCGTTCGAGTACGCATTCTTCGGGCGGGCGCTGCTCGCCGCCGTGTTGGTCGGCGCGGTCACCGGGGCACTCGGGCCGTTCGTCGTCGTGCGCCGGATGGCGTACATCGGCCAGGGTCTCTCCCAGAGCGTGCTCGGGGGCGTGGGGGTCGCGCTCGTCTACGGGGCCGGCCTGTACTCGGGTGCCGTCGCCGCCACAGCGGTTGCGACCGTCGCGATCTACCTGACCCGTCGCCGAGGTGTACCGGTCGACACGGCGATCGGCATCGTCGCCTCGACGATGTTCGCGCTCGGCGTCGCGGTGATCTCCGCCAACCGTGATCGCAGCCTGAACATCACGAACCTGTTGTTCGGCAACATCCTCGGGGTCGATCGCAACGACCTGATCCTCGTCGGGATCGTCGTCGCGATCGTTGCCGCAATGTTGTTCACGCTCTACAAACCACTGCTCGCCGCCACCCACAACCCTGTGGTCGCTGCCGCCCACGGAGTGAGGGTCGGGATGATCGAGGTGATGTTCAACGCATTGCTCGCGCTCGCTGTCATCACTGCGCTGCAGGTGCTCGGAGTGCTGCTCGTCGCCGCCACGTTGCTGCTCCCTGCGGCGACGGCGTCGCTCGCCTTCGGTTCGTTCGGGCGGTTGATGCTGGTGTCGATCGGACTCGGCGTCACGACCGCGGTCGTCGGTCTCTACGTCTCCTACTACCACGACATCGCCAGCGGCCCGGCGATCGTGCTCACCGGCGCCGCCGCGTTCGCAGCCCTGGCGCTCGGGCTCCCCAACCGCTTCCGGCACAGCCGTGCGGCCGTCTGAACGTGGGAGACGCAGCATTGTCCGCACCCAGCGATCCGCCAGACTGGGCGCCGTGACCATGTGCGCGTGGTGGGAGCAGGTGTCGGCAGCCGCTGACGGGGAGCTCGACGAACCGGCGCGCGAGGCAGCGCTCACCCACGCGCAACGCTGCGCGACGTGTGCGGCGATCGTCGCCGTGGCCACATCCCCCTCCGCGCCGGCGCCGGCGCCCGTGTCACCGGCGCTCGATCCGTCGCAACTGACGAACCGGGAACGGCGCTGGCTCGGCGGGCGTTCGAGCCGCTGGCTGCTGATGGTGGCGGCGATCGTCATCGTCGCCGGCTCCGCACCGGCGTACATCCGCGGTGACGGGTTGACGTCCGAATCCCATGCAGCCCGCCACCTCGCCTCCTGGCAGATCGGCTTCGGCGTCGGGCTGTTCGTCGCGGCATGGATGTCTCGCATGTCCCACGCCATGCTCGTGTTCGCGGCGACGTTCGCGGCGCTCACGATCATCGCGAAGGCGATCGACGTGATCGGCGGGCACAGCGGCCCCTGGATCGACTCCGTCCACCTCGTCGAACTCGTCGCCGTGTTCCTGCTCTGGCGGCTCACCCCGGCCCACATGCTCCCGTGGAGCCGGCGCCGAACACCCCGGCCGGCCTCGAACGAGCGTCAAGCGGAGCAGCCGCCGCTGCGCCTCGTCCGACCCGAACGCGGCGACCTCGACGACGTCGACGGCCTTCGATGAGCGCCGACCTCGTCGACGCCGCGTGACTGCGCCGTCACCCTGATCCGCTGATCGTCAGGATCGACACGAGGAACGACGACGATGCGCCGAACGGTCGGAGATCCCACGCCGAGAGCCTCAGGCTCTCGTGCAGACCGGCCGCCGTGGCGTCGTCAGCGAACTCGTCGAACCCGTAGTCGCGGCCCGCACCGAAGCCGACTGCGAGCCGCCCGTCCGGCGCGAGATGAGCGGCGAGTCGCTCGAGGGTCCGGCGGCGGGTCGCCGGGTCGAGGAACGTCATGACGTTGCCGGCCGAGACGATCACATCGAACGGCTCGATGATGCCAGCGGCAGGGAGGTCGAGCTCGGCGATGTCGCCCACCAGCCACGTGGCACCCGGGTGGTCGCCCTCGGCCGCAGCGATCAACGCCGGGTCGATGTCGACCCCGACGACGTGATGGCCGAGCGCTGCCAGATGACCGCCCACGCGACCCGGGCCGCATCCCGCGTCGAGGATCCGAGCACTGCGCGCGACCATCGCATCGACGAAACGTGCCTCGCCTGCGAGGTCCTGACCCTCGGCCGCCATCGCCCGGAAACGCCCGATGTACCACGCGGAGTGGCCTGGATTGTCCTCGATCATCCGCAGCCAGCCGTTGTCACTCACGCCAGCACCGTACCGAGCGCTCGCAAGAAGGTGGTGAAGACCGACTGGATCACTGATTCCGGTGTGACACATGTTGCGGGCCGTGCATCTTTGCGTGCTGTGCACATTTCGGTACCGTCGTTTCCCGTGCGGTGCATCGGACCCGGTCGACGAGAGCAGAAGAAGGTGGCGACGCGTCGCAGCATCGCCGACGCTGCGTTGCGGCTCGCACTCGAACACGGCGTCGATCACGTCACCGTCGACCAGATCGCCGCCGCCGCCGACGTCTCGCCACGGACGTTCTTCAACTACTTCGCCTCGCGCGACGACGCGATCATCGATGTCGATCCGGACGCCACGTCCCGGCTCGTCGAGTCGCTCGAGTCACGCCCGCGTGACGAACCTCCCCTCGTAGCGCTGCGTTGCGCTGCGCTCGAGCAGCTGGCCGCGAAGGACGTCGATCTCGACGCGCTGACGGTGCGCATGGCGCTCGTCGAGTCCCACCCTGGTCTTCAAGCCCGTCACGCCGGTCACTTCGCCGCCCTGGAGGCGGCGTTGACCGAGGTCGTTGCCCGCCGGTGCGGGCTCGACCCGGCCGTCGACCACTATCCGGCGGTCATCGTCGCAGCGGCAGCCGCTTCGTTCCGCGTTGCGTTCCAGCGCGCGCTCATCGACCCGGGCGTCCGGGTCGACGAGCTCGTCGCACACGTCTTCGACCTACTCGAAGCCGGTTTCCCGACCCCGGCCGGCGCCACGTGCTCTGGCCCGATCCCCCCGGTTCCCCCCGAACAAGGAGTTGCACCGTGTTGAAACGACTGGGCCAGGGCGCCCACGACCGTCGGGTCGTCGTCCTCGTCGTCTGGCTGCTCGCGCTCGTCGGCATCGGCGCCGCCAGCGGTGCCGCCGGTAGCGGCTTCACGAGCGAGTTCACCCTCCCGGACGTCGAGAGCGCCAGCGGGTTCGACGTGCTCGAGTCCGAGTTCGGCGGGCTCAACGCCGGCCAGACCGGCACGATCGTCTTCGAGGCCACCCAGGGGGTCGACGACCCGGCCGTCGTGGCCACGATGAGCGAGTACTTCACCGCGGTGGCCGCGATCGAGGACGTCACCGTGCGGAGCCCGTACAGCGAGGAGGGCGCGGCCCAGATCGCACGCCAGGGCCCGCGGGCCGGCGAGGTGGCCTACGCCTCGGTCGAGGTGCCCCGCGACTACTCGTTGGAGGAAGCGCTCGACGTCGCCGAGCAGATGCGCGAGCTCGAACCGAGCCTCGACGGCCTCAACGTCCAGATCGGCGGTCAGATCTTCACCGAGTTCGAGCCGCCCAAGTCCGAGATCATCGGCCTCGCGTTCGCGATCGTCATCCTCATCCTCGCCTTCGGCTCGGTGCTGGCAATGGGCCTGCCGATCGGCACCGCGATCTTCGGGATCGGTGTCGGGGCCGGGCTCGTGACGCTGCTGTCGCAGCTCGTCGAGATGCCCGACTTCACGCTGACGCTCGGCATCATGATCGGTCTCGGCGTCGGCATCGACTACGCCCTGTTCATCGTGACCCGCTTCCGTGAGGAGCGGCACCGCGGCCGGAGCAACGGCGAGTCGACCGGCATCGCGATCGACACCGCCGGCCGGGCCGTGCTCTTCGCCGGCACCACCGTGGTGATCTCGCTGCTCGGCATGCTCCTGATGGGCGTGCAGTTCGTGAACGGTCTGGCCATCGGCGCGGCGGTCACCGTCGCGGTCACGATGGTCGCGTCGGTCACGCTGCTCCCGGCGCTGCTCGGGTTCGCCGGTGATCGGGTCGAGGTCACCCGCTGGCGCGGCGTGATCGCCGCCGGTCTCGTCGCACTCGCGCTGCTCGGCTTCGGTCTCGGTCTCGGTCTCCTCGCGATGCTCGTCGCCATCGCGGCCGCCGTCATCGTGCTCATCGCCGGGCTGTTCGTCGGACCGCTCAAGGGAGAGCTGCCACGGCGCATCCCGAAGCCGACCGAGCAGACCATGCCCTACCGGTGGAGCCGGTTCGTCCAGGCCCACCCGTGGCCGATGGCGATCGGCGGCACCCTGGCGCTGCTCGTGCTCGCGCTGCCCGTGCTCAGCCTGCGCATCGGGTTCTCCGACGAGGGGAACTTCGCGGAGGACACCTCCGCCCGCCAGGCGTACGACCTCATCGCCGAAGGTTTCGGCCCCGGCTTCAACGGTCCGCTCCTGATCGTCGCCGAGCTGCCCGAAGACACCGACCCTGCCGTGCTCGAACGCGTGAGCGCAGCGGTGGCGGCCGACCCCGGCGTCGCCTTCGCCTCACCCGCTCAGCCCAACGGTGCGAGCCCGACGGCTGCGCTGTGGCAGGTGATCCCCACATCGGCACCGCAGGACGAGGCCACCTACGACCTCGTCGACCGGCTGCGTGACGAGGTGCTCCCCACTGCGATCGACGGGACAGGTGTCGAGACGTACCTCACCGGCCAGGTCGCCGTGGCGGTCGACTTCTCCGACTACCTCGCCAACCGCCTGCCGCTCTTCTTCGGCGCCGTGCTCACGCTGTCGTTCCTGCTGCTGATGGCGGTGTTCCGCTCGCTGCTCGTGCCGCTCAAGGCCGTCCTCATGAACCTCATCTCGATCGGCGCTGCGTACGGCGTCGCCGTGGCGGTGTTCCAGTGGGGTTGGGGTGGCGACCTGCTCGGCATCGAGCCGGCGCCGATCGAACCGTTCGTCCCGATGATGCTGTTCGCGATCGTGTTCGGCCTGTCGATGGACTACGAGGTGTTCCTGCTCAGCCGCGTGAAGGAGGAGTACGACCGCGACCGCGACAACGCCCGCGCCGTGGCCGACGGTCTCGCCGCCACCGCACGGGTGATCACGGCTGCCGCCGCGATCATGGTGGTGGTGTTCGGAGCGTTCATGCTCGAGGACGACCGCGTGATCAAGCTGTTCGGCCTCGGCCTGGCGAGCGCGATCCTGCTCGACGCCACCATCGTTCGCATGCTCCTCGTCCCGGCCACGATGGAGCTGCTGGGCGACCGCAACTGGTGGCTCCCGCGTTGGCTCGACCGGCTCCTCCCCAAGATCGACGTCGAGGGATCGACCCACCACGCGACCGAGCTCGGTGGTGAACCCGCCACCTGACCCGATCGGATGATGTCGACCCAGGTCGGCGGCGCGGTCGTCACGGCTCGTCCCGACCCATGCCCGGCGTGGCTCGCAGCCCTTCGAGGAGGGCTGCGAGCTCGTCGTCGGTGAGCCGGGCCTCCGGGTTGCGGCCGAACTGGGTGAAGTAGGCGGGCGGCATCGAACCGTCGAGGATCACCTCGATCGTCTCGTCGGCAGCACCCGGGTTGCCGACGAACTCGGAGTAGTTGACCTCGCTGCGCCCGCTGTCGATGTGACTCTGCACCGCCCACGAGATCGGTGCGAACGACGCGTAGGACGGGTACTCGACCTCGTTCGAGTGGCACGCGTAACACGCCCGGACCATCAGCTCTCGGGTCTCGGGAGTGGCCCAGGCCGGTTCACCGAGCACCGGCGGGTTGCTCTGATCGCGGCCGTACGGCACGGCCTGGATCACCAGCATCGTGACCGCGGTCGCCACGACGACCTGCACGATCGACGTGAGCCCGTACCGAACCGGTGACGTCGGGGCAGTCCGACCGGGTCGCCGACGCCACCACCGGCCGAGGCCACCGGCGAACAACCCGACGACGAGCGGGAGCAACACGACCACGGGCACCGGCATGCCGACCAGGACGTTGAACGCGACCCAGCCGATGAGCCCGATCGAGTAGAGCGCAGCCAACACCGGGTGAGCGCGTGCCCACCGGCGCATGGCGACGATCCCCGTCGAGACGCTCGCCACGAACCGCTCCCGGATCGACCGGCCGCTCACCGCCCCGCTCCCTCGCCCACCATCGAGGCCGGCAGCGCGGTCAGGATCTCGCCGTCCTCCTTGTACACCGACTTCGACCCGGAGTGAGCGGTCATCACGGTCAGGTAGGCGGTGGCGGCGAGGGTGAGCCCGACGCCGGCCAGCATCCCCGCTCGGACCGGCGACATGCTCCGTGTCGGCGCATGGTCATCGGCACGATCACGCGACGACCGCCGTTCGGCCCACCACACGCCTCCGGAGACGAGCACGTGCGCGACGAGTGCGATCCTGAGCAGCTTCGACCAGCCCTCGTGTTCCTCGACGAGCGGGTTGGAGTCGCGATGGATCACGTTGTCCATCACCTCGCCCGCCCCCATCGTGATCTGGACCGAGAGCAACGCGAGGACGGCGAGCGCGAACGACCACGGCACGAGGCGCCGGCGCCACGCCGGCCGGGCCAGGGCGGCGAACGACACCGCCAGCGACGTCGGCACGATGTACATCGCAATCCGGTTCAGGAACGGATGGGCGGGCAGACCCGTGAAGGTGTCGATCTCGATCAGTGCAAGAAGATCCATGGCGCACATGATCGGGGCGCTCGCTGAGGGCGACCTGATCCCTGGCTGAAGCTTCCCTCAGCTTCGCTCAGGCCGCTCCGGTGGGGAGCCGGATCTCGACCACGGTCCCGGGGGCGTTGGCGAGGATCCGGACGTTCCCCTCGTGGGCGGTGACCACCGCGTCGACGACCGTCAACCCCAGGCCGCTGCCGTCAGCCGATCGCTCGGACGGCCAGCGAGCGAACGGGTCGAAGATGCGGTCCCGCGCTTCATCGGGAACACCCATGCCATCGTCGACCACTCGGATCACGAGTTCCGGTCCTTCACGTTCGATCGTCACGTCGACCGTGGTCCCGGGTGGATTGTGCTCGATGCCGTTCAGCACGCAGTTGAGCACCGCCTGCAGCAGACGGTCGACGTCGATGTCGGCCAGGGAGTCGTCGGCCGGGGCCACCGTGACCGTGTCGAGCCCGAGACCGTCGATCCGGATCTCGAGCTCGACCGCGAGCGCCGACAGTGCCGTCGGTCGCCGGTGCAGGAAGTCGCCGTGACCAGTGCGGCCCAGCGCGAGCAGGTCCCCGACGAGACGAGTCGTCCGGTCGAGCTCGCTGCGAGCGGTCTGCAGGGCCAGCCGGACATCGGCGGGGGCATCCGTGAGGTTCCCCTCCGCGATCTCGATGCTCCCGCGGGCCACCGCGATCGGCGTGCGGATCTCGTGGGAGATCGTCGCGAGGAACTGCTCACGCTCCGCCGTCGCCTGATCGAGGCGGCCCAGCATCGCGTTGAACTCGTCCGCGAGGACGGCGACTTCGTCGTCGCCGGCGATGTCGACGCGGCTCCGCAACCGGGAGGCATCGGTCGACGCAGCCGCCGCCGTCAGGGCGGAGAGCGGCGCGAGGAGGCGCCTCGATGCGAACCACACGAACAGCAGGCCGATCGACAGACCGGCGGCACCTGCCCCGGCGAGACGGCGCAGCGCTGCGAACGCCTCCTCGCGAGCCGGCCCCAACTCCCCTGCGACCGTCACCACGCCGACGACCCGATCGCCGTCGAGCAGCGTCGCCCGGACTGCACGAAGGTCACCGGCGACCGTGTGCACGGTGGTCAGACGATCGACGGGGGCGACGTCCAGACCACCCTCGGACGCCACCACGCCGAGCTTCCGCGACCGGGTTCCGCTCGTGAAGCGCAGCCCGTCGACGACCACATCGGTGACGTAGGGGTTCGTCGGCGACTCGAGCGCGAGGAAGTCCTCGACGACGCCGATGATCACCTGCGTCCGATCACCGGACCCGTCCGCTTCGGCGAGACGTTCACGGACGTCCGCTTCGAGGTGGTCACGCTGGCGCATGAGCGAACGATCCAGGTTGCTCCGCTCGTTGACGAGAACCAGTTCGAAGGTGAGCAGCATGCCGATCACGAAGCTGGCAGCGAGGGCGAGCGCCGAGATGCCGATCAGCCGGCGGTGGAGTCGTCCTGTTCGGAGCGGCCCCTCCCCAGCGGTGGTCCTGAGCACCATCACCCGACGAAGCGGTACCCCGCACCGCGTACCGTCTCGATGACGTGCTCACCGAGCTTGCGCCGGAGGGACCTGACCGCCACCTCGACCACGTTCGACGACGTCGACTCGAACTGCTGCCCCCAGATCTGATCGAGGAGCTGCGGCTGCGACAACACCTGACCCGGATGCCGCATGAACGTCGACAGCAGGCCGAACTCCCGGTTCGTCAGGTGGATCGTGCGTTCCGCGACGAGCGCAGTCCTGCTGTGAAGATCCAGCTGGACGGATCCGACCACCGTCAGCCCGGACGAGCCCTGATCGGGCGCTCGGAGCCGGGCCCGGATCCGGGCGGTGAGCTCAGCCAAGCTGAACGGCTTCACCATGTAGTCGTCGGCGCCCGCGTCGAGGTTCCTGACCCGGTCGTGCACCCCGTCGCGCGCGGTCAGCACGATCACCGGCAACGTCGGGCGGGCTGCGCGCAGGCGAACGAGCACCTCCTCGCCGCTCAGCCCCGGGAGCATCAGATCGAGCACCACGCAGTCGATGTCGGCGCGACGCGCCAGCGACAGACCGTTGTTGCCGTCCGACGCCGTCAGCACCGAGTACCCCGCGGCCTCCAACCCCGACCGGAGGAACTCCAGCAATGTCGGCTCGTCCTCCACCACCAGGATCTGCATCTCGACGGCCTGACATCCTCACCGGGTTGCAGCGCCGCCTCGGACGTGGCGCACCGCCGGAATATAGGGCAGGATCCCTCCCGTGCGCGAACGTGCCATCGCCATCGCCGCCATCGTCCTGGGGTTGGCCGTCGTCGGCTCGGCGGTCGGGATCTGGAATCTGATCGACACGCAGGAACCGGTCGATCCGATCCAGCTCTCGCCCTGAGTGGTCCGGGGCTCGGCCGGTCCGACGCGTGTCAGTCGGCGGTGGGGTCGATGTAGCGGCCCTGCACCACGACCGTCACACCGATCTCGCCGACGTTCCACGTGGCCTCGGTCATCTCGTCGAGTCCGAGCCATTCGAGGATCATGTCCTGGTGCAGCGGGAACGTCCGGGCGCAGCCCTTGCTGCGCGGCTCGGGCGGGATGAACTGGGCACCGTGGATCGCCTGACCGTCGTTGAAGTAGATCGGCTTGTACATGTTCCCGTTGAGCGGGTTGTCGACCTCGACGGGGAAGCTCGTGCTGTCGTGCCACCCGTCGTTGTCGGTCGCCGGGTCGTACCGGAACGCCCTGGCGCGCACGTTGAAGGTCTCGTGACCCGCCTCACCGGTGGAGGTGGGAAACACGCCGACGATCCGTTCGTCGCCCTCGCCGGTGACGATCACCTGGCACGTCTGGTCGACGAGGATCCACCTGTCGGCTTCGGTGGGCGCGCCCTGCGGGATGCCGAGCTCGGTCGCCGCGAAGATCGCCGCCTCCTCCTCGCTCCCAGCGGCGAGGTGCCCGTTGTGGACCGGCAACCCGAGTCCCATCCGGGCGGCGCAGATCGCCTGCCGGGTGTACTTGCCCGAATCGCCGTCGACGACGAGCGGCAGGAGCGAGTAGTTCGAGAACAGCTCGTTGAGCTCGTTCTGCTGCCGCACGACAGCCTCGGGCGGCGGCGCGAGGCGCGACGCGCCGGTGATGTCGTCGGTGTCGTTGCCGATGCACACGTCGAACACCTGGCCCGGGTGGATGGTGTCGGTCGGGTCGATCAAGTTCTCGGTCTGGAGCTCGGCCAGCGTGATGCCGGCCCGATCGGCGATCGCCGACACCGAGTCGCCCGACGCGACCGTCACGACACACACCGGCGGCGGGGCCGTGGTCGGTGGGGCCGGCACGGTCGGGGCCGGCAACGGGACGGGTGCGACCGTCGTGTTCACCGGTGCGGTGGAGACGGACACGTCACCCGACTCGGTCAGACCCGGGTCGGCTTCGGCGACGTCGCCACCACCCGAGCTGCACCCGACCGACGCGACCATGGCACACGCGAGCAGCGCTCGGCGCAGGAGGAGAGGGGAGCGAGGGGTTGGGTGCATTCGGAGACCGACGGGATGCTGTCACGTGATCGTGGCAGCTGCGAACCGGCCGATGATGCACCCCACCGGGCGCCGTGTCCAAGTCGGCAGGCGACGGATCGGTCAGACGAGCGCAGCGAGGTCGCGGCGCGCGTAGCGGAGGTGTTCGAACCCCTCCTCGAACACGACGTGCACGCACTCGAGCACCGGCGTCGGGCCGTTCTCGATGATGTCGACCTCGCTCGCGAGTTCCTCATCGGTGATGCCGAGCAGGTGCGACCGGATCTGGGCGATGCGCTCGGCTCGCGCGGCGACCGCCTCGTCGAACGACGGGTCGGCCGACGAGTCGACCCCCGGCCAGGGCACGTCGGCCGACCCGGTGTTGGAGAGACCGAAGGGGTGGAACGACCCGCCGACGACCGGGACCGTGAACCACTTGTCGATGCCGAACACGAGGTGCCGGAGGGTCTGCACGAACGACCACTCACCATCGACCGATGCGTGCCGCTGACCGTCGGGCAACCGGCGCGCCTCCTCGATCGTCTCGCTCCAGGCAGCGTCGAGCGCGTCGAGCGACGCCAAGAGCCCCGCGCGGTCGGTGGGCCGGAGCATCCCGCGCAGCGGTTGCCACGGGTCGTTCGCGTTGACGTGGTCGGTGACGTCGACCCCGTTGATCACGAGCCGATCGACGAGGCCGTCGACCTCGACGTCGATCAACCACACGCCGCGCATCGACACGCCCGTGAAGTTGACGTCCCGGAACGTCGACCGCTGCAGGTCGACTCCCCAGAACACCGACTCCCCCAGGTCGCGTCCCTCGAACTCCTCACCCATCACGACACCTCCATCACGACTCGTTCGCAATCTGCTGCGGCCAGAACCGTAGGACATGCACCAGACACGGCTTGTCCGGATTCGGCGCAAACGACGGGTCGCAGTGCGGGCCTGCCGCCGACCAATCAGCGATTCGGCATCGGAGGATCGACGGGATAGGTCACCGAGGCGGTCGTGCCCGTCGGAGCGCTGACGAGCTCCAAGTGTCCATCTTGTGCGCGGGTGAGCGCGTCGACGACGGTGAGGCCGAGTCCGCTGGCGCGTCGATGCCCGGTCGGTCGGCTCGTGACGAACGGTTCGAGCACCTTCGGGAGCAGCTCCGGGTCGATACCCCTGCCGTCGTCGACGACCTCGATCGTGACGCTGCCCTCCGCGGCGCGTGCGGCGACCGTCACCGTTGTCTCGGGAGGGTTGTGGTCGATCGAGTTCTGGATCAGGTTGAGGATCGATTGCTCGATCCGCGCCTGATCCCCCGTGAACGCCGTCGCCGGCGGGTGCGCGAAGTGCACACGTTCGGTGAGGCCGAGAGCGCCGATCCGCGCCGCGATCGCAGTGAACAGATCCGGCACGAAAACCGGGCCCGGTCGGATGTCGAGCTGGTCGTCGCGGCGTGCGACCGAGAGGAGGTCGCCCAGGATGCGGCTCAGGCGATCCAGCTCGTGCCGCACCGTTGCGGCCGCCGTGGCCGGATCGACCTCGCGGCGTTCCAGCAGCTCGAGATGGCCCTCGGCCACCGTGAGCGGAGTGCGGACTTCGTGCGAGATGGCCGCGAGGTATCGAAGTCGCGTGCGGTCGCCCTCGTCGATCCGGTCGAGCATGTCGTTCAGCTCGCGGGCGAGCGCCTCGACCTCGTCACCGGAGTCGGGGATGGGAACGCGCGCCGTCAGGTCGTCGTGGGTGATCTCGCGTGCAGCGGTCGAGAGGTCGCGCAAGGGGCGCAACGACCGTCGCATCACCAGTGCGAGCGCAGCCCCGCCGAAGACGAGTGCGATCATGCTGGCCAGCGCGGTCCGCACGAGCGCGCCCGTCGCCGCGTCTCGACTCGGCGCGAGGGGCGCCAGCACGGTGACGACGGCCAGCGTCGTTCCCGAGGCGTCGGTGATCACGGTGTCGAGGATCCGAATCGGACCGACGGCGGTGTCGGTGCTACGGAGGCGGCCGGGCTCCGGCGTCGGCGCATCCAGACCCCGGAGCAGGGCGGCTTCGCGTGGCGGGCCCCCCGACGCCTGGAACTTGACACCGTCGACGGTGATCGACGCCACATGGCGCGGGCCGCTCGGATGGACGATGAGCGCAGCCCTCGCCGCGCGTTCCATCTCCGGTGGGGTCAGGATCCCGTCGAGCCCCGCGGCGCGGGTGACCTCGCTCGCGAGTGCGGAGCCGAGCTGCTCGGTCTCGCCGCGCACGACCGCGTCGACGTCGAGACGACCGGAGACGCGGACGAACTCGTACGTGAGCAGGCTGACGCCACCCAGGGCAAGGGCCATCACGAGCAGGGCGCGGGCGACGAGTCGAGTGGTGAGCGTCACTGTTCCGCGAGTCGGTAGCCCGCGCCTCGCACCGTCTGGATGCGGTCGGCGCCGATCTTGCGGCGGAGGTGGCCCACGTACACCTCGACGACGTTCGACGATCCGTCGAAGTCGAATCCCCACACCCGGTCGAGGAGTTGCACCTGGGAGAGCACCTGCCCGGGATGCCGGGCGAACGTCTCCAACAGCGCGAACTCGCGCGCCGACAGGTCGGCGACGGCGCCGTCGACGGTCACCGTGCGAGCCGCCAGGTCGAGGACGAGCTCCCCGACGGCGATCGTGTCGGAGCGGGTTTGTGTCGCGCTGCGCAGACGGGCCCGAATGCGGGCGAGCAACTCGCTGAAGCTGAACGGCTTGACGACGTAGTCGTCGGCCCCGGCTTCGAGATTCGCGACCCGATCGGCGACGGAGTCCTTGGCCGTGAGCACGATCACGGGGAGCGTCGGTCGACGCTGCCGGAGTCGCCGCAACACCTCCTCGCCGGGCAGACCCGGGAGGCCGAGGTCGAGCACGATCAGCTCGACGTCGTCGGACATCGCCATTGCGAGGCCATCGATCCCGTCGTTCGCGACCAGCACCTGATGACCGGCCGACTCGAGTCCGCGGCGGACGAAGGTCACGATCCCGTCCTCGTCTTCGATCAGCAGGATCGCCACGACCACTCCCTTCTCGACCTGTGGTGATGCGACATCACATCCCATGTTGGTCTCCCGTGCTGAGCTGAACCTGAGCCGAACCTGAAAGGAGCTTTCAGGTTGTGCTCAGCGACGCGTCAGCCACCCCCTCCAGAGTGATCCTCGTCAACCCCGACACACATGGGATCATGGAGGCTCGATCATGCGAATCCGTACCGTTCTGTTCGTGACCGCCGGCGTCGTCGGCGCAGGCGTCGGTGGTGCCGCCATCGGCAATGCGGTCAACGACCCCGATGTCTATGTCAACCCCATCATGCTGCATGACGTCGCCGCCCCGGCCGAGGCCGGTTCCTCGAGCTCGGGTGATGCATCGGCGAGTTCGAGTGGAACCGCCACCGATGGCTCGGTTGCTGGTGACGTGACCGTTCGCGCTGTCGACGGCCTCGATCAGCTCATCGGCACGCTGCGGGCGGGCGACGATCCCGACGACTGGTACGTCTCCGGCGTCGACGTCGACTTCGGACCCGAGGCCTGGATGGTCGCCGCACCGGCGTTCGAGGACTACGACGGCGACGGCACCACCGAGCCGCTCCTCGCCGAGCTACGCGGGTTGGATGGCCGCGAGATCACGATCGGCGTGCGGTTCGACCTCGACGACGATCCCGACGATGCGTACGCCTTCACGATCCAGGGCCTGCCCTACCGCGACCCGGCCGGTGGTCCGGCGCCGTGGCACACGGCGGCACCCGCTGGCCAGGCGAGCGCCGACGAGATCGCCGCCGCCGCGGCGACCGCCGTCGGCGCTGGGGCGACAGCCCTCGACATCGACCGCGAGACCGATGGCGGGTGGACGGGATGGGACGTTGACGTTCGATCGAGCGACGGCCGCGTGTATGACGTCTATGTCGACCTCTCCGGTGCGGTCCTGGACGTCCGCGCCAACGAGTACGGCGGGTACGACGAGTACATCGACGGCGAGTACGCCAACGCGGGCTCGACCGCCACGAGCAGCTCGGGCCAATCCACTGAAGCACCGACAGCACCCGCGGCACCTGCGTCGATCACCGCCGAGCAAGCGGCCGGCATCGGCGCTGCGGCGACGGGTGGCGAGGCGATCGACATCTGGCCGGGCACTGAGGGCGGTCGCAGCGTGTACTACGTCGACGTCCGCACCGCCAACGGGCTCGTCGAGGTCTACGTCGACGCCACCACCGGCGAGGTCCTGGAGATCCAGCCGGGCGGTTGATCCCGCAACGACGTCGACGATGACGGCCCGCCACCCTGACACGGCGGCGGGCCGTTTGCGTGCGCGAGCCCGGTCAGGCGGGCGGCTGATGGCGGATGAACCCGCCGATGATCTTGGTCAGGATCGCGGTCCGAACTCGACGTGGGGCCGTCGACAGGAGCCAGCCGAGGAGCTTCGACCGGGCGCCGGGTCTGACGGTGGTACGCCGTCCGAGCGCATCGAGAGTGGCGCGGGCGACATCGGCCGGGTCGGCGGCGGATCCGACCTCCATGTCGGCACGGGCGGCGAAGCCGCTAGCGACCGGGCCGGGCGCCGACACCAGTACGTCGACGCCGGCTGCCTTCAACTCAGGACGGATGCCCTCGGCGAACGACTGGACGAACGCCTTCGTCGCCGCGTAGGTCGCAGTGTTGGGTACGCCCTGAAACGCGACGATCGAGCTGAACACCACGATCCCGCCCCTGCCCCGCCGGGTGAACGACCGTCCGTAGTGGTGCGCGGCCTCGACGACCGCCCGACAGTTCAGATCGACCATGGCGACCTCGTCAGCCACGTCGTTGTCGACGAAGCAGCCGGTTGTCCCGAATCCAGCAGCCGCAACGAGGAGGCCGACGTCGAGTTCGGCTGTCGCAGCGAACAGTCGCTCGACCCCGGCGGCTGACGACAGGTCGCATGCCACGACGACGACATCGACGTCGTGTTGGGCCCGCAGGCCGGCGGCGAGCCGCTCCAGGACATCCTGGCGGCGGGCGACGAGGACCACGTCGAAGCCCGCAGCCGCGAGCAGATCGGCGCACGCCGCGCCGATCCCGTCCGAAGCGCCCGTGACGACCGCCCACGGCCCGTACCTCGCGAGGAGCCCGTCGGCGCGCCGAAGCCGGCGGGTACTACCAGGTCGTTTCTGTGACGGCACTCGATCGCTCCTGACGTCCGGCCCGACGCGACGTCGAGCGGTCGATCCGACGCTACCCCGGTTGAAACATCATCTTCCAACTTGCTGCTTGGTTTTTACTGTGCTGTACTCAACCCGTGGGGATTCGGGGAGGCATGTTGCAGAAGCGGTCGCGCGGCGCTGCTCCCCTCTCGCCCTGGCCGACGTTCACCCTGTGCGCGCTCGGTGCGTACATCACCACCCTCGACCTGTCGATCGTCAACGTCGCCTTCCCGGAGATCCTGCGAGAGTTCGGGGTGTCACGCGCAGATGCGTCGTGGATCGTCACCGCCTACAACATCTGCTTCGCCGGCCTCCTGATCGTGTCTGGCAAGGTCGCCGACCAGCTGGGTCGGCGCCGGGTGTTCCTCGTCGGCGTCGCCGTGTTCGGGTTCGGCTCGCTGCTGTGCGCGCTCGCACCGGACCTGTGGCCACTCGTCGCCGGCCGAGTGGTGCAGGGCATCGGTGGAGCGATCCTGACCCCTGCGGCACTCGGCCTGCTGCTCGCCGCCTTCCCCGTCGAGAAGCGCACCTCCGTCGTGTCGATGTTCGGCGGGATCGGCGCGCTCGGGGTCGCGAGCGGTCCGAGCCTCGGGGCGGTCCTGATCACGGTGACCGACTGGAGGGCGGCGTTCTGGGTCAATGTGCCGGTCTGCGCCGCCGTTCTGATCGCCGGGCGGCGAGTCCTCCCGGAGACCGAGCGGTCGGCCGATCAGCGCAGGCCCGATCTCGTCGGCGCCGCCCTCGTCACCGGGTCGCTCGCCGCGCTCGCGTTGGGCATCTCGCAGTCCGAGGTCTGGGGATGGGTCGACGCCCGCACCCTGGGGTCACTCGGCATCGCTGGAGTGGCTGCGCCGCTGTTCTGGCGCCGGCAACGCCACCACCCCAACCCGATTCTCGACCTCACGCTGTTCCGCAATGCGGGGTTCACGATCGCCAACGTCTCCGCGGTCGCGTTCTACGCCGGCTTCGCCGCCTACGGCCTCAACAACGTGCTGTTCCTGCGACAGGTCTGGGGTTACAGCGTGCTCCAGGCCGGTCTGCTCAGTGCGCTGGCGCCACTCACCGTTGCCGTGCTGGCCCGCCGGGCCGGGGCACTCGCGGGCCGGTTCGGCTTCCGGCCCTTCGTCCTCGCCGGGCCGGCGATCGTCGCGGCCGCCGCGCTGCTGTTCCGCTTGGTGATGGACGAGACGCCGCAGCCGTGGCTGTTCGTCGCGCTCGCCGAGGTCTCCGCCGTCGGCATCGCTGCGTTCATTCCGGTCAACTCCGCCGCCGCCGTTGCGAGCCTCCCCCCTGATCGCCTGTCGATCGGTGGAGCCGTCAACAACACCTGCCGGCAGGTGGGGGCCGTCCTCGGGATCGCGATCCTCGTCGCCGTGCTCGGCTCACCCGCAACGCCGTCTGCGCTTCTCGACGCGCACCATCGCGGCTATGTCGTGGTCGCCGTCACGGCCGCGATCGCGACAGCGATCGCGATCGCACAGCCACGGCGCTGACGAGTCAGGCACCGGCCGGCCGCCTCGGACGGTCAACGCTTCTGGAGCGCCCAGCGCGCCCGCACCGGCGCAGGATCACATCGCCAGCGCAGCGGTCGACCCGAGCGCGAGGAACACGACGAGCGGGGTGAACCAGCGATCGTCCGCTTTCGCGAAGTCGGTGTCGCGCACCGTCTTGGTGAACCCGGCGACCTTGGTGTCGCCGACCGCCCGGATCACGAGCACGCCGGTTCCGATGGCGACGAGCCACTTCAGGCCGTCCGGCCCGCGCTCCTGCACGACCGCCAGGATCAGCGCGGCGAACCCGCCGAGCGCGCCGGCGACCAGCAGGGTCAAACCTCGCCCGGGCACGAAGCCGCGACCTGACGGCGCGGGCGGCGGCACCGCTCGATCGAGCAACCACCGCCCGCCCGCAGCCCAGTAGACGTGGAGTGCGGCAGCCGCGACCAGGACGACGGCCGTTGCGATCGCACCGCCCCGGAGCCACGACGAGTCGAGCAGCCCGTCGGCGCGGAGGGCGGCGAGACCGGCCAGGAGGAACAGCGGCCATGCGAGGTGGCCGCGCAGCATCACGAAGACCACCCCTGCCGACCACAGCGCCATGATGGCGACAAAGGGAAGGGGGTCTCCGCCGGCGACGATGGCGGCCAGAGCGAGCCAGGCGATCGAGGTCAGATGCCATGCGAACCGCAGGATCCGTTCCGTCGCCCAGCGGGGCACGTCGATCGACCACGTCGCTGAGAAGAGCGGGCGGAGGATGTCTGTCTCACCGAGCACCGAGTGCGCGACGGCCAGCGTCACGAGACACGCGACGACGATCAGTTCTGCGTTCATGGCAACACTCCTTCCATACGGTTGCGTATGGTCATGGTCACCATACGGCACCGTATGCTCTGTGTCGATGAGGACTTTGTCACAGGCGGCCTGGGTCGCAGCCGGTTTCGTCGCGCTCGCCGAAGGCGGGGTCGAAGCGCTGCGGGTCGAGCCACTCGCCGAACGTCTCGGGGTGACGAAAGGCAGCTTCTACCACCACTTCGCCAACCGCCGAGCGCTCCACGAAGCGATGCTCGATGCATGGGAGCACCGAGGCACCACCGAGATCATCGACGACATCGACGCCGCCGCCGCGACTCCCGCCGAGCGGCTTCGACACCTGGCCCATCGGACGATGCGCTCGGAGCCGACGAACGACGCGATCGAGAACGCCATTCGGGCGTGGGCGGCGACCGACGACGTCGCATCGGCCGCGATCAGCAGGGTCGACGAGCGGCGGCTCGAGTACACAGCGACCTTGCTCCGCTCGACGGGGATGAGCCCCGCACGAGCTCGACGGCGAGCCCGTCTCCTCTATCGCATCCTGATCGGTGAGTTCGTCTGGCGATCGTCCGGCGGCCCGACCGCCACACGAGCCGACATCGACGACGCGGTGGATCTCATCCTCGCCTGACACCGCGCCGACCACCCTCGCGGTCCAGTGACTGCGCCGGCCCCGACCAACGGCCCTACCGAGCACTTCGGTCCGGCTCGTACGTTCAGATGGCGTCTCGACACCAGCGTCGGGACCCGAACATGAGGAGCCGAGCACCCGTGGCAGACCTGAACATCTCTCAGACGGCGGTCCGGCACCTTGCGTATCACTCCCGAATGGCAGCCGCGTTCGCGACGGCCGGCAACGTCGACGAGTGTGCATCCGAGGCCCTGCTGGCATGGAGCATCCTCGCCAGCCACGGCGAGGGCGACATCGTCGACGCGCTCACCGGCGATCTGCCCGAACCCGAGACCCTGGGCGCTACACCCCAGGCACAGGACGCCGCACGCCGCCGGGCGCATGCGCTCGCGCTCGGGCTCCAGGGCCACTTCGCCAGCGAGGGCCAGACCGACAGTGCCAACCTCTACGAACAGGTCGCATCCTCGCTCCACCTGCCCTGAGCCGCTGACCAGCCCGGCGGACGCTGCGCTGACGGGGGTTTCGCTATCGTCGGTCGACAGGCGATGGAGCTCGCCGGAACCGCGGAGCACCCAGTGACGAGCCCCCCACCCCACGCCCGGCTGTCGGGCCTGAGAGCCGAGGTGTCCGACCAGGTTCGCCTCGGAGTGCATCTGGGGCGATGGGTTCTCCTGGGAGCGATGTCCGGCGTGCTCGCCGGTGTTGCGTCGTACGTCTTCCTCGAGGGTCTCGACCGCGTCACCGAGTATCGGGTCGACCACCCTGGGCTGCTCTTCCTCCTACCGCTCGCGGGCCTCGTGATCGGCCTCGCCTACCACTACCTCGGCGGCCGGTCGGCCGAGGGCAGCGCGCTGGTGATCGAGGAGATCCACACCCCGACCGATTGGCTGCCGCGACGGATGGCCCCGCTCGTGCTCGCAGGCACCTGGACCACCCATCTCTTCGGCGGCTCCGCCGGCCGCGAAGGCACTGCCCTGCAGATGTCCGGCAGCCTCACCGACGCGCTGGCGCGGATCCTTCGGCTGCCCGACGAGGATCGCCGCCTGCTGCTCATCGCCGCGCTCGGCGGCGGATTCGGCGCCGTGTTCGGCGTCCCCCTCGCCGGGGCCGTGTTCGCGCTCGAGGTCCAGTCGATCGGACGCATCCGTTACGACGCGCTCGTCCCCGCCCTCACTGCCTCGCTCGTCGGCGATCTCGTCGTGCACTCCCTCGGTCACGATCACCCGCTACGACCACAGTTCGACCTCCCGCTCGACGGCTGGCTGTGGGCGCGCATCGCGCTCGCAGGCCTCGCGTTCGGGCTCGTCAGCGCACTGTTCATCGAGCTCACCCATGCCGTCAAGCGCCTCATGGTGGGGCGTGTCGGCTGGCCACCGCTGCGGCCCGCCATCGGTGGCGTCGCCGTCGTCGGCCTCGCGCTCACCTTCGGCGACGACTACCTCGGTCTGTCGCTCCCGCTCATCGATCAGGCTCTCGCCGGCGACCAGGTCGCCTGGTACGTGTTCGCCCTCAAGATCCTCTTCACGGCGGTCACCCTCGGTTGTGCGTTCCCCGGCGGTGAGGTCACTCCGCTGTTCGTCGTCGGCGCCACCCTCGGCGCCGCGCTCGCCGAACCGCTCGGTCTTCCGATCCCGCTCCTCGCCGCGATCGGGTTCGTCGCCGTGTTCGGAGGGGCCGCCAACACGCCGCTCGCCTGCTCGATCATGGGCGTCGAACTGTTCGGCGCGGGTGCGACCGTCCCGATCGCGATCGCGTGCGTCACCGCATACGTGTTCTCCAACCACCGGGGCATCTACTCGACCCAGCGGATCCACACCGCCAAGGGCGCGGCTGCGATCTCCGACCGGCCGACCCTGAGCCACTGGTCGACGTCACGCCGGGCGTCACCACGGCGCGGCTCTCATCGTTCGACCGAGTGACGCTGCGACCGTCGGCGACGGGGGAAGAGTACGCTCGGAGACTCCCCCTTCGATCGGAGCTCCATGCTCATCGCCGCCGCACTCGGGCCGCTCGCACTCACCGCTTTCGCAGGCGTCATCGCTTCCGTCGTCGTCGTGCTCCGCACCGCGTTCGCGCGGCGCACGATCGCACGCCGCGCGTGAGCCGGGCGTTCGAGGAACTCGCCCGTGCTGCCACGTCGATGGGCGACATCGTCCTGCGACGTCGTCTCGAACCGACGGTTCAGGTCGACATCTTCGAGGTGATCCTCGACGGCGCCGGCCTGATGTCGAGCCTGTTCACCGATGGCGAAGAGGCCCTCGCCCAGCTCGGGCTCGCCGCTGTCGATGCACACACGATCGACGTCGCCGTTGGCGGGCTCGGCCTCGGCTACACCGCTCGCACCGCGCTGCAGGACGAACGGGTGAGGTCGCTCCGGGTGATCGACACGGTCGAGCCGGTGATCGACTGGCACCGGCGAGACCTCATCCCTGGAGGCCGGGAGCTCAGCGGTGATCCCCGCTGCCGGCTGGTCCACGGCGACTTCTTCGAGCTCGTCGCCCACGACCCACCGATGCTCACTGGTGATGCTCCCGAGTTGTTCGACGCACTGCTGGTCGACATCGACCACTCACCGCAGCACCTTCTCGACCCGAGCCACGCCGGGTTCTACACACCGGTCGGTCTCCGCCAGCTCGCCCGTCACCTCCACCCGGGCGGCGTGTTCGCGCTGTGGTCGAACGACGCGCCCGACGACGACTTCGTCGACGCGCTGGACACTGCGTTCACCTCCGCCACGGCGCAGGTCGTGACGTTCTGGAACTTCCTCATCGACGCCGACACCCACAGCACGATCTACGTCGCCGTCGACCCGTCGAGCTGAGTGTCCGGTCCTCTCGACACCCGAAGACGAGGCCGCTGAACGCTCACGCGACTGGACTCCAGCGATCAGGGTTGTCGTGGCAGATCCGGACCCACGTCGTCGCGACTACTCGTCGAGCCGGTACAGGTCGTGGTCGGCCACCACCCGGACCGTGCACGTCTCGCCGACCTCGATGAGCGTGGTGCCGGCGGGCAACTCGGCGACCACCCTGGTGCCGTCGGCACGTGCGATGCCGTAGCGCCACACCGACCCCAGGTACTGGTGGGCGAGCACTCGGTCAGGCCCGCCTGCCTCGACCGTCAGGTCGTGAGGGCGGACCATCATCACGCCGCCGTCAGGGTGCGGGAAGAACGCTGCCTCGCCGAGGAACGCGGCCACGAAACGGTCGACCGGCTGTTCGTACACGCGCTCCGGGTGATCGACCTGCAAGATGCGCCCGTCGCGCATCACGGCCACGCGATCCCCCATCATCAGCGCCTCGTCGCGGTCGTGGGTGACCAGGATCGCACTGGTGCGGCGTTCGCGGAGGGCGGCGACGACGTCGGACCGCAGCGAGTCGCGCAGCGTCGCGTCGAGGTTGGCGAACGGCTCGTCGAGCAACACCACCGGCGGCTCCGGCGCCAGGGCGCGGGCCAGCGCGATCCGTTGCTGCTCACCGCCCGACAGCTCGTGCGGGTAGCGCTTCGCCAGACCCGGCAGCCGCACCAACTCGAGCAGTTCCTCGACGGCGATGGCACGGGCCCGGTGCGACAGGTCCCTGATCCCGAACGTCAGGTTCTGCTCGACCCGGAGGTGTGGGAACAGCGCATGGTCCTGGAACACCAGGCCGATCCGCCGCCGCTCGGCCGGCAGCGCGCTGACATCCCTCCCACGCAGCAGCACCTGGCCGTCGGCCGGCTCGAGCCCGGCGATCGCGCGCAGCAGTGTCGACTTCCCGCACCCGCTCGGCCCGACGAGCGCGAGCAACTCCGATTCGCGCACCGTGAGGTCGACTCCGTCGACCACGGCCCGGCCACCGATCACGCGTCGGATCGACCGCGCCTCGAGCGCGGCGGCCTCGGGCGGCGCCTGCTCCACGAGCTCATGTCCGACAACCGTGGTCACGTGGTCACCTCAGCCCCGCGTTCGAGCGCCCACAACAGGATCGCGACCGGGATCATCCCCAGCGCGACGATCGCCAGCGACGGCACCGCAGCCTGCACCCAGAAGCTCTCGGACGTCGCTCTCCACACCCACACCGCGAGTGTGTCGGTGCCGAACGGGCGCAGCAACAACGTGATCGGCAACTCCTTCATCGCGTCGATCGCGACCAGTGCGGACGCGGCGAGCAGGCCGGTGCGGATCAGCGGCAGTTCGATCCGGGTGGCCACGCGCCACGGCCGCGCTCCCAGGGTTCGGGCGCCGGCGATCACGTTGGGCGGCACCTTGGCCAGGCTCGCTTCGACGCCCTGGTAGCTGACGGCGAGGAAGCGCACGGTGAGGGCGTAGATCAGACCCGCCATCGAGCCGACGAGCAGCGCGCCACCCGGGACCCAGCCCCAGCGGTCGACGGCGGCGAGGGCGATGACCACCCCGACCGCGACCACCGGTCCCGGCACGGCGTACCCGAGCGTTGCCAACCTGGCGACGATCTGACCCACCGGGCCGCGGCGGCGCGCCAACCACGCGAGCGTGACCCCGATCAGCACGCAGGTCACCGTGGCGAAGCCGGCCACCTGCAACGACGCGACCAGATGGTGACCCAGATCGCCCTCCATCGCGACCGCCTGTCCGGTGGCCCGCGCCTCGCCGACCCACCGGATCAGGCGGACCAACGGCACCACCACGGCGATCGCGACGACCGACCAACCGACGACCGACGCAGCGATCGTCGAACCGAACCCCGACGAACGGGGCACCACCGTCTGGCGCCGCCCACCCTGCGTGTAGCGAGCCCGCCCGCGCAGCAACCGTTCGGCCGCGATCAGGAGCACCGCCGCTCCGATCAGCAGCGTCGCCAGCTCGGCCGCGGCGTTGCGGTTTCCCGTCCCGAACCAGACCCGGAGGACGCCGTCGGCGATCGTGCTCACGTTGAACAGACGGACCGTGCCCACGTCGGTGAGCACCTCCATGGCCACGAGCGCTGCGCCGGCTGCGATCGATGGCCGCGCCATCGGCAGGGTGACCCGCCACCACGCCTGCCACGGCGTGCAACCCAGGCTCCGCGCCACCGCGATCGACGCCGCCGACTGATCGCGGAACGCGGCCCGCGCCAGCAGGTACACGTACGGGTAGAAGGCCATCGTGAGGACCGCCGCGCACAGCCAGATGCTGCGCACGGAGCGCGCGCCGAGCGGGCCCTGGAGCGTGTCGAGCCAGACGAACCCGAGGACGTACCCGGGCATCGCGAGCGGTGCGACGAGCGCCCACCCGAGCACCCGCCGCCCGGGGAACCGGTACGCGGTGACCAGCCACGCGAGTCCCGTGCCGATGATCGTCGAGCCGACCACGACGACGACCAGCAAGGTGACGGTGTCGCGGATCATGCCCGGGAGCCTGGTGTCCCACAGCTCCTGCCAGACCTCGGCGGTTGGTTCGAGGATCGACGCGATGATCACCGCGACGGGCGCGGCAACGACCGCTGCGACGGCGACGATCGCCACCCATCCGGGTAGCGACCGCGCACGCCGTCGCAGCGTCGTCGACGATTCGGCGTTGACGCCGAGGGTCACTCGTATCCAGCTGCGCTCAGCACCTCGACAGCCGTCGGGTTCAGCTCGCCGAGCTGGCGGATGACGCCGGTGTCGGCGGTGAAGTCACCCCACGCAGCCACGAGGTCGCTGGTGGGGACGGTCGGGTCGGCCGGGTACTCGGAGTTCGCGTCGACGAACTCCTGCTGACCGTCGGTGGCGAGCCACTCGAGGAGCACCTTGGCGGCCTCCGGGTTCGGGGCGTTCGCGGTGACCGCTCCGGCGCTGATGTTGACGTGGGCGCCACGGCCGTCCTGCTCCGGGAACTGGATGGCGACCGGGAAGTCGGGGTCTTCCAGCTGGAGCCGACCGAGGTAATAGGTGTTGGCGATCGCGATGTCGCACTCCCCAGCGGCGACCGCCTTGTAGATGTCGGTGTCGCTGTTGATGTAGAGCGGATCGTTGGCGACCCACGACGACACGATCTCGGTGGCCCGCTCCTGGCCCTCGGCGGCGATGATGCTGGCGACGAGCGACTGGGTGTACGGGTGGGTGCTGGGCCGCAGGCACACTCGGCCCTGCCACTGGGGGTCGCCGACCGCGGCATAGGTGAGCGGCGGCTCGGTGACCCGCTCGGTGCTGTAGATCACCACGCGGGCGCGGCGGCTGAGACCGAACCACATGTTGTCCGGGCTGCGCAGCTCTTCGGGAATCGCCGACGTGAGCGCGTCGCTCTCGATCGCGGCGAGGGCGCCGGCGCCGGCGGCGAGCTCTGCGTTCGCCGCGTCGGCCGTGAGCACGACGTCGGCCGGGGTGTTCTCGCCCTCGGCGATCAGCCGCTCACGGAGCTCGGGGTCGCCGCCGCTCGTGAAACGGACCTCGATGCCGGTGGCCGCCGTGAACGAATCGAAGACCGGCTCGATGCCGTACTGACGCCCGATGTAGACCGTGACGGTGCCACTGGCCGCCGGTGCTCCGGTGGTGGGTGCCGGTGCTTCGGTGGTCGGCGCCGGCGCTTCGGTGGTCGGTGCCTCGTCGGCGATCTCTCCGGTGGCCTCCACATCGTCGGTGGGAGCGGCCGTGGGAGCCGGGGTCGCAGCCGTGCTGTCGTCGTCGGATCCACCGCACGCGGCGGCGACGGTTCCGAGGGCGAGTGTCACGGCCACGATCCGGGTCAGACGCCGATGGGGGGAGCGTTCATGCATCATGTAAGGCGACCCTAATACACGGACCTCGGGTCGGCAAACATGCGAGTGACATCCGCATCGTGACGTCTGACCGCCGGCTCCGCAGGTCACCCTGATTCCCACGATGCGAACATGGAGCATGTCCCCCGACACCGCGACCCACCCACGCTCCGTCACTCCGGTGCCCACCCACATGTCCCCACCCGAGCCGCCGCATCACCGCAGCGGACCGGTGTCGTCAGCGATCGGCGAGCGCCCGCCCTTCGGGCCGATGCGGCGCCTCGACCACGGCCAACTCCTCGAGGAGCACCGGGTCACCCTGGCGAGCCCGCAGCGGCAGTACTCGATGAGCTCGAAGGTGCTCTTCTGGTTGATGGACCGGGTCTACGGCGAGGAGCGCACGCTCGAGAAGTTCCGGGTGCTCGAGCTCGTCGCCCGCGTCCCGTACCAGGCCTGGGAGAACGTCGCGTACGTCGCCGTGACCCACACCGCCAACCAGCCCGGCTTCGCCCGTCGGGTGTTCGACCGGGTACGGATTGCGCGGTGGGAACAGGACAACGAGCAGTGGCACCTGCTGATCCTCGAGGAGCTCACCGCTGGCAAGACCCGCGGCGGCTTCCTGCGGAGCAGGGTGATCCCGCAGGTGCTGGCGTTCTCGTATTACCAGTTGTCGTGGTTTCTCTACGCGCTGCGGCCGTCACGCAGCTATCGACTCAACGCCGACTTCGAGGACCACGCCGAGCACGAGTACGCGCTGCTGGTTCAGGAGCATCCCGAGTGGGAGCACGTGCCGTACGCGGGCGAGTTCACGGATGACTTCGGCGACTACGACAGCCTCGCCGACCTCTTCCGCCAGATCAGCTTCGACGAGCGCCTCCACAAGCTGGAGAGCGAGCACATGATGGCGAAGCCACGCTTCTCCTGACCGACCGCGTCGACCAACGGCCCTAGCAGGCGCACCGGGTGCTGGTCGACCATGGCTGGTGACGGCCCGACGCGCTCGGGTGTCGAGAGGACCGACCATGAACCTGCAACTCGAACCCGCCCAGGCCGAACTCCTGCGGGAAGTCCTGGACTACGCGTACCGGGAACTGCGCTACGAGGTGGCCGACACCGACAACAGCCAGTACAAGACCGAGCTACGCGCACGCGAACGAGCCCTCGGCGAGATCCTCGACCTCGTCGGTGGACCGCTGCCCGACCGCTGACGGCCGCTGCGCCCGCATGACATCGGGCTCTGGCATCCCATGCGCCAGAGGTGGACGATCGACTTGGAAGGACGGACGCACCCACCGATCGGGTGTCGTGCTACCGCCGAGGAGGTGTCTGATGAGCACCACGCAGATCAGCACGAGGCTGAGGTCACTACGTCTCGCGGCGGTGGTCGGACTCGCTGTAACGCCGGCACTGGCCGCCTGCGGGGACACCACAGCCAGCCCACCGACGGCCGAACAGCTGGCCGGTCGGTTGATCTCCGTCGAGACGTTCGACGGCCGCTGGGTCGTCAACCCCGGACCGGATGACGGCACCGACATCTCCTCGGGGGTCATCCCCGCCGACCTGCGCGACATGCTGCCCGGGATCGAGCTGTGCGATGCCGCGAGCGCCGAGGCTCGGGCAGGCGTGGAGTCGCTGACGTGGACGGCCTTTCGGCAGATCGATCTCGACGAGGTCGATCCGATCGAACCGCCGGACGATCGAAGCGGCCACATGGTCTTCGTGCAGGAGTTCCTGACGTCAGGCGATCCCGACGAGCTGGCCACCACCTTCGAGCTCGTCCGAGCAGGCTCGGAAGCCTGCTTCGGCGCGATCGAGGCGACCGAGGAGGGGCCGGGCCGGGCCGAGGCGCTGCCCGTCCCCGAAGTCGGAGACTCGCGTTTCGGCGTCCTGACCACCATCGAGGAAGCGGGCGGATGGGCCGAGTGGCGTCTCTACAACGCGTTCGTGCGCGACGGCGATGTGTTCATGTCACTCGTCATCGTCGACATCCGCGCCGGGGACGACGTCGAGCCGTACTACTCGCTCGACGACATCGACCAGATGATCGCGATCGCTGCCGACACGTTGTGATGCTGTCGCGGAGGCGCTCGCGCGAAACCGCCGGTCGATGATCCGGCGTGCGTGGGCGACCTCCAGCCGTTCGAGCGTCAGCGGGTCGCCCTCGCAACCGGCACCGCAGCCTTCTTGAGGCTGGATGGTTCGAGGGTGCCACTCACCACCGCAGCAGCGACGTCGGACAGTCTCAGGTTGTGGTCACGGGCGTGCTGGCGGAGCGCGGCGAAAGCGCGCTCCATGTCGACGCTCTGCCGCTCTGCGACGATGCCCTTGGCCTGCTCGATCACGATGCGGGTGTTCAACGCGGTGTTGAGCTGATCGATGAGCTCGTGGGACTCTCTGGTCGAGCGGTACTGCAAGATGGCGATGGTCGCGATGTCCGCGAACGCCCGTGCGGCCTCGAGGCCTTCGTCGTCGAGTCCCGCCGTCCCTGCGTCGAACAGGTTCAGCGCTCCGATCACATTGCCGCGCAGGCGCATGGGCAGCGCGTGGACGGCGTTGAACCCGCTGGAGATCGCCTCCGGTGCGAACTTCGGCCAGCGGGCGATGGCGGTTGCGAGATCCTGGTGCGTGACCGCCTCGCCGGTCTGGAAGCTCTCGAGGCAGGGGCCCTGTTCGGTTTGCAGTTCGAAGAGCTCGAGGAGACGCATCTGTTCGCTGGACGACGCGATGACGCGCAGAGCGCCGTCGGGTCCGGCGAGCATCAGACCTGCCGCGCTCACGCCCAGGATGTTGACGCAGCGATCGGCGAGCATCGTCAGGAGCTCGATCACGTCGAAGTCGTTCACGAGCGTGTCCGCGAGGGTCACCATCGTCTCGCCGAGCAGGGTTTGTTTGGATGTCACGAGCGCTCCTGCCGGGTAGGTGTCGCTCTGCGGGAAGACGGGTGGACCGCACGGACCGCTGGACCCGCGTCATGGTACTTCGCCTCCGCGCATCGCCGATCGCGACGTCGTGTCTGTAGCCATGTGCCGGCTGTCTGCGCGCTGGTCATTGGTTCGCACTGCTCCCGTCGTGAGGGTCGAAGCGGACGGTTCGATCGACGACGCTTCTCGCGACATCGATCAGTGGCGTGCCCGTCCGGAACGCGTGGGCCCGGAGCCGGACGAGGGCGTGATCGACGCTCACGCCCAGCTGGACCGACACCATCCCCGACGCCTGGTGGACCACGTAGTGGAAGCTCGCGCCCGCTTCGAGTTCGGCCGCCAGCTCTCCAGGCGACGCCTCGGCCTGCATGAGCAGGATGATCTCGGCGGCGATGTCGGCGACGACGAGCGCGTCGGCGTGCTGTTCGTCGGTGAGCGGCCCTGCTCGATCTCGATACAGGTTCAGCGCGCCGAGACCCACGGCGCCCATGCGGATCGGGAACCCGAAGATCGCCCGGACGCCTGCCTCCACTGCCGGCGGGCCGAATGCGATCCAACGGCTCGCCGCAGGCGACGCGAGGTCTGGTTCGAGGATCGGCCGGCCGTCGCGGCAGGCGTCGATGCACGGCCCCTCGCCGAGCGTGAACTGCAGATCCTCGACGACCTCGCTGACGGCGTCGGTGGTACACAGTGAGCCGCGCGACACGCCGTCGTGGAAGAGCATGATGCCTGCCCCGTCGGTCGCCGTCACGTCAGCGCACACCCGGCACAGCAGTTCGGTGCTCATGATCGGCTCCCCGCTCCGGACGAGCCGGCTGAGTATCCGAAGTCGTCGTTCAGGGGCCACCGACGGCACGCCTCGCTCGCAATGCGACCGGTCGCCCTGGCGGAGTGGTTCGGCATCGGGGAAGGTGGTGTCTCATGATCGGGCCTTTCGTGTACCGCCAGGGTCCCGAGCGAGTCACCACTTGCTGGCCGAACGGTAGCGGTGACGATGCGTGTATTCCCCTCGGTGACCAACGCCCCTGACGGAAACCGCCAGTGCAGGGCTAGGTTGCGTGTCGGACAGCAGATTCCGCTGACCGCCGCGTTGCTCCGGACCTTGGTTGCGCCTGATCGCGAACGGAGGTGCCACATGTTCGAACTGACGAACGGACCCGGGTCGGCGGGTGTCGACCCTGGTGAAGCGTTCGGCGTTCGTGCCAGATTCGACGGTCCGCGGTACATCGTGGCGATGTCGGGGGAGTTGGACGTGGTGAGCCGCACCGTGGCGCTCGAAGCCTGCACGTCGGCGGAGCATCTCGATGTGCTCGTCGACCTGTCCGCGCTCGTGTTCATGGACTGCACCGGTTACGGCGCACTGGCCACCGCAGCCTCGGTCGTCGAAGGGCGAGGGGGCTCCATGGTGTTGACCAACCCCGTCGGCGAACCGCTCCGGCTACTCGGGTTGATCGAAGAACTCGAACTGGGCCTGTGCGCACCGTTGCGGTTCGACGCTGCGACCACCTCCCCCGACGCAACGGTCCAGCCCTGAACGTCGAGGGCGCAGCCCACCGGGATTCGTCGCACGCGCACGCCTGACCGACGCTGTGCCCCAACTCGAGGCTGCTCAGGACGACGCAACCTCGACGTCGACGATCGCGGCGTACGAGCCGATCGCACGGAGCCGTGAGCCGTGGAGGGCGTGGCCTCCCACGAGCACGATCGTGTCGACGATTCCCTCGTCGGAGATCGTCAGATCGGCAAGTGTGCCGATCTGATCGCCGTGCAGATCGATCACCCGTGAGCCCCTGGGATCGAGCGGGAGCGGATGCGACCCGTCGGGAACACTCGAACCGGCCTCGTAGGTCACCACGTCGCCGTCGAAGCCCCGAACGGCGCCGGCGTCGACGCTTTCGCCGCCGATCCCGAGCGACACGATCCGGTTCGATGCGAGACCGATGCCGGTCACCTTGCCGAGCGACACAGCGCTCGACACGTCGAGCGTGTCATGGCCGATCAGTTCGGAGAGTTGGATCATGAGCCGCTCGATTCGATCAGGGAGAGCTCAGCGGCGAGGCCGGTGAGGTCGTTGCGGATGCGTTGTTCGAAGTCGTCGGGGACGACGAGTGCACTGCCCGAGACCGCCGCCTGCGCACCCAGAGGGATCAGGCCGTTCCCGACCGCGCCGCCGCTCACCTCGAAGCCGACCACGCGTGGCACCGGCCCTCCGAGAATGATGACGTCGTGAACGGTGCCGAGCGACCGGCCCGACATCGTGAACACCTCGTTCTTCAGGACATCGTCCGACGTGTGGCTCACCGGGTCGTCGGGTGCGTCGGTGGGATCCGAGATCGCGTCGACACCGGCGACCATCACCGCATCGGTCCCGACGCTCAGGACAGCATCGATCGGGAGCACCGTCTTCAGCCGCCGACCGAAGAACCCTCGACGCCGCAACGTGAAGCCGGTGATGGCGCCCCGGTCCGGCGTGAACACGACATCCCTGACCTCGGCAAGGTCGTCACCGGTCGATGCGTCGACCACGGTGCGGCCGATGAGATCCGACCCGCGGAGCAAGGTGACGGTCACGACCGGTCCCCCAGGTGGGGTGCGTCCGCGCGTGCGCTTGCGATGAGGACGTGACCGGTCCGGCGGCGGCGGATCCACACTGCGAGTCCCGCCGCAGCGACCAGGAGGATCGCGATGACGAGCAGCAGGATCTGCACCCCGGTCATGTCGACCCGCCGAACGCTCGGATCGTGCTCGGCGGGCGCGCCGGACGGGGGCTGGATTGGTCGGTTCGAGACATGTGCTCCTCCTCGGTTACGGCACGACCATGTCGTGCCACGCCACCAGGGTCCGGAGCGACGCCGTGACGAACCGCCGATCGGCGATCCGCACATCTCGGACATCACGTGTCCGACGCGGCCACCCTACCTCCGGTTGGTCGGCCGAACGTCCAGCGCGTGGTTGTCGACGACCCATCGGCGAGGTCAGCGGCGCCTGATCTCTCCGATCAGCGTGTCACGACCCGGACCGCCGATGACGATGTCGAACCCGGCGCCGCCGTCGAGGTGATCGTTGCCGGCGCCGCCGTAGATGACGTCGTTGCCGGCGCCGCCGAACACGATGTCGTTGCCGCCGAGGGCGAAGACGATGTCGTTGCCGCGGCCGGCGCAGATGACGTCGTCACCCTTGGTGCCGATGATCACGTCGCGGCGCGACGTCCCGACGATCGTGCACGGTCGCGAGACCTCGATCGTGTACACCACCAACCGTGGTGTCCCGTCGGGCGCCTCGCCCTCGAGCGTGATCGTGTGGCTGCCCGGCGTGGTGTCGGCCGGCAACGTCACGGTGAGCGACACGTTCCCGTTCGCATCAGCGGTGGTCTCGGCGAGCAGAACCGGCTCGCTGCGCAGCACGACCCGGATCCTCCCGTTCCGGATGAACCCGCCGCCGGCGATCGGGATGGGTTGACCGGCCGGCGTGAGCCCGGGGGCCTGCCCGTTGATGCGGTTGACCACGACCGGGAACGACGTCGTCGACTCGTTGCCATACGGGTCACGCGCGAAGCAGGTGACGGTCGTCGTGACCCCCACGGTGAAGAGCGTTCCCGAGAACGGGAGGCATTGACGGACCACCGTGCGCACCTCGGAGTCGTCTGCGACGGACGGTGCCGTGTATGAGATCGGGATCGACGCCGAGCCGGACGTTGTGGTCACGGCCACCTGAGGCGCCGGACCCCACGACGGTGGCGTGGTGTCGGGCGCGAACCGATGGGAGCCCAACGCTGCGCCGGGGACGACGTCATAGAACTGGGTGAGCGTCTCCACGAGCGGCGGCAGGACCTCTCGCACGCCGCTCTTCAGACGATACTGCCGACCGTGGTTGAGCAACATGAGACGGTTGTTGAGTGGTTCGTCCGTGGACCTCAGGATGATCCGCGGGTTCATCCCCCAGGTGTATTGCCGCACCACAGTGACCACAACCGACGCGCCGGTCTCCAACGTCCCTGACAACGGCTGTGGGTTGTCGAAGTCGAAACCGGAAGTCGCTACCCCCACGACCAGCTCGAGACCGTCGAGGGACAGTTGCCGATCGGTCTGGTTCGACAACTCGATCAGGGCCTCGGGGATGGCCGCGTCCAGGGGCGTGAGCCATGTCTCCGTGATGAGCGGGAGGACACGAACCTCCTCGTCGTCGTCGACGATGGTGAACGTCGCTGTCTCGAAGGGGCGGCGTGTTCCTGTGCCCGATGCCTCGATGGTGAAGGTCCGGTCACCCTCGACGATCGTGTCCTCCACGATGCCGACCTGGATCGTCGCCTCGGTCGTGCCGGCCGGGAACGTGAACCGCGTCGGCGGGATCGCCACGGCGTCGCCGGTGAGCACGACGCCGTAGATGAGATCGCTGGTGCTGGCGCGGTTCAGCCGGGCGGTGATGGTCTCGACGCGGGTGGTGCCGCGGCTGCCTTCGGTGAAGGTCCTGGTGCTGACGACGGCTGCCGTCGGGATCGGGGTGAGGTTGACGATGGTCACCCTCTCGCGGTCGATGAGCTGGTCGCGCTCGTCGAACACCTGGTACTCGACGAACGGCCCGTTCTCGTCAAAGACGTCGTCGGCCAGCGCCATCACCGGCGGGAGCTCCACCTGGGTGGCGCCCGCTGGCACGGTGACCGTGCCGCTGGTGTCGACGAAGTCGTCGCGGGTCGTGAGCCCGGCAGGGGTGAGCCGGATGTCGAACACCCGGTCGACGTCGGCCGGGTCGACGATGTCGAGCAGCACCGGCAGGGTCGTGCCCTCGTCGACGGACGGGCCCGGCTCGAACCGGAGCTGCGGGTCGTCGTCGAGGATCGTGAAGGTGACCGTGCTCCGCGGGTCGTCCGGGCGGGCGGCATCGAACGCGAGCGCGAAGAACTCGTCGATCTCGGCGACACCGTCTTCCACGACGTCGAACGTGATCGACCTGCGCCCGTCACCCGGCTGCACCACGTAGGACCCGTTGGTGGAGCCCGACTCGGGGCCAGGCAGCACGATGTCGGCGCCGAGCGGGATGCTGTCGCTGTTGGAGGACGGGAACGTGACGTCGGCGCTCCGCTGGAGCGTTGCCAGCCGGAACGAGAGCGGCACGGCGGTCGCGCCGCTCAGCTCGATGTCGACGGTGTGGCTGCGAAGACCGATCGGTGACGAGGTGCCCTCGGTGATCGTCGCTGCACCGTCGACCACCGACGGGTCGACGACGACGATCGTGGGGCGCGGGTCGATGTCGTCGATCCGGAGTCCGCCCTCGGCGACCCTGGTCGAACCGTCGAAGACCGTCACCCCGGCGACCTCGTCACCTTCGAAGAGGCCGTCGGCCCGAGCCGAGATCGTCGGCAACGTGACGGTCGACGCGCCGGCGGGGATCACGAACCAGCCGTCGTCGGCGATCGGCTCGACATCGCCGGCGCCGACCTGGCTCGTCCCGTCACGGAAGTCGATCACCATGCGGACCAGCCGGTCCAAGGGAGACACTTCCGTCAGTTGGAGCGTGAACGCACCCGACGTCCCCTCGTCGAGCGTGAGCGAGTTCGGGAAGCTCGGGACCAGCACGCCGGAGAGCGCCGCGTCGTCGTCGATGATGTCGACGGTCGTCGTCGCGAGCACCACGTTGGTCCCCGGACTCGTGGCGCACCCGTCGCGGATCTCGACGTCGAACGACTCCGCGGTCTCCACCACGTCGTCTCCGACGATCGTGACGTCGAGGTCGACCGAGCCGGCTCCGGCCACGATCGTGAGCGCTCCGACGAATCCGTCCGCGCCGGCGATCAGGTCGGCGCCGATCGTGGCGCCCCCGGTGTCGATGACGAACGCCGACACGCAGCGATCGAAGTCGGTCACGCCGCTGCTCGTCAGGCGCAGCGGGTACACCGTGTCCTCGTCGCGCTCGGCGAGCGCGCCGCCGGCGAGTGACAGACTCGGTGCCGGGTCGTCGTCCTGGATGCGGAGCAGCCCGTCGCCCGCCACCGTGACGCCGCCGGTGACCCGCACCCTGACGAAGCGGAACTGCGGCCGTTCGTGCACGTCGTCGTCCAGCACCGGGACAGCCAGCAGCGCCTCGGACCCGCCCTCGGGGATCGTCACACTGCCGTTCACCACCGGCTCGAAGTCGAGGCCGGGACGCGCCGCGGGTTGCAGGAAGGTGCCCTGGAGGAACGTCTCGTACGTGATCGTGACCCCGCCCGGCCCGGCCGGCTCGTCGAGCACGACCCGGACATCGCCGCCAGTGGGCGACCCTTCGTCCACGAGCCCGCCGATCAGCGCCCCCGGCACCGTCGTCGGCGGCGGAGGCGGTGCGTCGCCGACGACGAGCTCGATCGTCGACCCGATGCGCCGCACCGACACCGGCGGGTCGCCCGGACCGGTCACCGACGCGAACGCGCCGACGATCGACGTCGACGTCACGAACGGGTAGATCGCCTCGACGATCGCCGCCGGGCCCTGAGTGGCGACGATCGCGCCGTCGACGTCGGCCACGCCGGTCACGGTGAACGAGCCGGGTGAACCGGCACCGAGCTCGACGCGGATCTCGGCCGATCCTTCGACGGTGAGGGAGTCGGTGGTGACCGCGGCTCCGCCCGACAGGGCGAGCACCCCGTCGATCGCCAGACCGTTCACCGGCAGGCGTGTGGTGTCGAGCGCGGCGCCGTCGAGCAGCTCGAGCCGACCGGCCGGACCGATGCGCACGAGGTCGTCGAACGCCGTCTGGGTCCCCGCGGTGAACCGCAGGATCCGACCCGTGCCGCGGAGGACCACCGTGGCGCCGTCGATCGTGGCGATCGAGGGGAAGCCCAACCAGGTGGCCCCGTCGGCGACCCGCCACGTCCCGCCACCGAGCGTGCCGGCGACGTGCTGCACCACGGCGGTCGAGCGGAAGTCGGCTCGCCCCGACCGCAGATCGATCTCGCCGACGTTGTCGAGCGTGCCGCCTCGTGCCAGCCGTGTGTCACCGGGCCCGTCGATGGTGATCCGCCCTTCGTTGCGCAGCACGGCGTCGGGGCCGAGTTCGACCCCGGCGTTGTCGGTCATCGTCCACTGGCCACGGTTCACGATCCGCGCCGTGTTCTCGACGCTGATGAGCGCGCCTGATTGCCGGATCTCACCGTCGATGACGATCGCGACCGACTCGAGGAGCCGCGATGCGTTGGAACCACTGAAGGTCATCGCGGCGCCGTCGGCGATGGTGAGGGTGCCGTTGCCGGCGAACAGGGCCGCCTGGCCGGGCCGGACCTCGTACAGCTCGTCGACGACGATGTCGTCGCGGACGTCGAGAGCACCACCACTCTGGACGCGCACCACCGGGAACGTCCGGTCGCCGGCGACCGTGACCCGCCCTTGCGCGAGGTGCAACTCGCCGACGTCGACGGTGGTCGCGGCGTCGATCGTCACCGCCGTGGTGGTGAAGGGCACGCCGATCACGGTCACCCGCACGACGCCGTCGCCGGTCACCACCGCGCTCGGCCCGAACACGGTCGAGGGAGCGCTGATGCCGAGCTGTGCTCCGGCGTCGACCCGGAAGGTGCCGCCGTGGACCCCGTTCGACGCGAGCGCGCCCTGACCCGAGCGCACGTGGAACGTCCCGTCGTTGGCGAACGGGATCACGGAGAACTGGGCTGCGGGGCCGATGCCGCCCGCCGACAGCGGCGTGAAGGCCGGACCATCGATCAGCACGAGGCCGCCGGGCTCGTTGCGTGCGGTCGCCACCGGCGCCCCTGCCTCGGCGTTGATGATGGCCGCCCCGTTGAGGGCGAGCGTGCCGGAGTTCGTCAGGCTGGTGCCGGGCCGCATCCCCAGCCGGTCGGCGACGTTCAGCGTCAGCGTGCCCTGGTTGACGATGTCGACACCGGAGATCGCCACGTTGTCGACGGTGAACCGGCCGCCCTCGCGGATGGTCAGCCGCGCCCCGGCGACGGCCGGTTCGAGGGTGACGTTCCCGCTCGGTGCGACGGCGAGGGTCTCACCGGTCTCGACGTGCGCATCCGGACCGACCACCAGTCGAGCGCCGTTCGTCGTGACGCCGCCGAGGTCGGCCTCGCCGGTGATCGTGACGACGATCCCGAGTCCGAGCACGACCGAGCCGCCCGGTGCGACGTCCCACCCGGCCACTGTCAGGGCGCCACCCTGGACGCTGATCGCCGCCGTCGAGGGGAAGCACACCACGTCAGCCGTCGTCGGAGCCACTCCCGTGCTCCACGACGACGGCGTCGTCAACGACACGACGCCGGTCGACGGACCGACCCATGTGGTGGTGCACACCGGCGCGGCGACCGCCGTCGGCGCGACCACCGGGACGACCTGGGCCGCGAGGGCGACCGACACGAGCACTGCGAGGGACCGGATGACGGACATGGGGCGAGTGTCCGCCTCATCGGACGGCCGTTCCGTCAGCCCGCACACACAAGCCGAGGATTTTCGTAGAATCCTTCGGTGACCCTCGACCTCTTCGGCAGCTTGAGCCATGACGATCGGGCGATGGTGACGGCGAAGATGGTCCGCCGGACGTTCGAGCGCAGCGAGACCCTCTTCCACCAGGGTGAGCCCGGCGACAGCGTGCACATCATCGAGCGCGGCTGTGTCGCCGTGCGGACCTCGACCCCCGCCGGCGACGAGGTCACGCTCGCTGTGCTCGGCGTCGGCGACTTCTTCGGCGAGCAGGCCCTGATCACCGATGAGGCCCGACGCACAGCGAGCGTGGTCGCGCTCGATGCGGTCGAGACCCGCATGCTCCACCGGCGCGACTTCGACGATCTCTGCCGGACCCGGCCGAGCGTCCAGGGCTTCCTCGTCCGCCTGCTCGCCGGCCAGGTTCGACGTCTGAGCGACCAGCTGTTGGAGGCGCTCTTCGTGCCAGTCGACGATCGTGTGGTGCGCAGTCTCGCTCGTCTCGCCGAGCTGTTCGGCGCCGACGGCAACGGGCAGATCGACGTTCCGATCCGCCAGGAGGATCTGGCCTCGCTCGCCGGGACCACCCGTCCCACCGCCAACCGGGTGCTGAAGCGGTTGGAGCACGACGGCGTGATCGTGCTCCGCCGCGGCCGCACCATCATCGTCGACCCGGTTGCGCTGCGAGCGATGTGAACGCCCGGCCGACCCCGACGGGGCGCATAGCATCGGCGCGAAGCAACCAGGAGAGGACCTCATGACCCCGCACATGCGCGCCGCCGAGCTCGACACGACCGACATCGAGGACTGGGGCCCGCTCGAGCTGCCGCTGGCGGCGGCGCTCGGCGACCCGATGCCCACTCACGGCCTCACGCTCTACGAGACGGCCGACGGCGCGGTCACCACCGGCACCTGGCAGTGCGGTCCGGGCGAGAGCCGGTGGGACTTCACCGACAACGCCGAGTTCATCCACGTGCTGTCGGGTTCGATGACGTGCGTCGAGGACGACGGCACGGTCACCGAGGTGACACCCGGTTCGACGGTGGTGTTCCCCAAGGGCTGGGCCGGCACGTGGACGATCCACGAGACGCTCCGCAAGGTCTACGTCATCTTCAGCTGACGCGTCATCCACAAGTTCCGCCCACGGGGGGAATACAGCGGCCGATCGGCACTCCTAGAGTCGGGGCCGTGCGGCCGAACTCGCCCCAGATCGACACTGCGCTGATCGGAGTGCTGTTGGGCGTCGCCGCGTGCACCGTCGCGCTGGTCTCCTCGACGAACGGCAGCTGGCCCGTGATCGTGCTCGCCGGGATCCCGTTGATCGTCCGCGCCGTGTGGTGGCGATCGATGCCGCTGTGGCTCCTGCTGCTCGCCACCACCGGAGCGACGATGGTCGCCGAGATCATCGAGAACCGGCCCACCAGCGCGACCTGGCTGGTCGGGTGCGTCGCGCTGGTCACCGCTGCGATCGACCGCCAACGCCGGATCGACTGGATCCCGATCGGGCTCGTGGTCGGAGGGCCGCTGTGGTTGGGGCTCACCGGAGCGGTCGATCTCAACGGTGCGCTCATCGGCATCTGGACGATGGGGCTGCTGCTGTCGGCGACGCTCGGGACGATCGTCGGCCAACAGCGCCGGCTCATCGCCACCATGCGCGAGGCGCACGCGAACCTCGCTGCAGCTGCAGCTGCCGACGAGCGACATCGGATCGCACGCGACCTCCACGACATCGTCGGCCACTCGTTCAGCGTGGTCATGCTCCACCTCGCCGGGGCGCGTCACCTGATGGGCACCGATCCTGCTCGTGCCGAGGCGGCACTCCGACAGGCCGAGGAAGTCGGCCGTCGGAGCATGGACGATCTGCGGGCGTCGTTGGCGCTGCTGCGATCGACCGACGATGCCCGCAAGCCGGTCGGCGACCTCGCGGCGCTGACCGGGTTGGTCGACGGGATGCGTGAGGCCGGGCTCGACGTGAACTTCTCGTCGACCGGTGACCTCGACCGCGTCGACGCAGCGGTCGGCGTGGTGGTCTACAGCGTGGCGCGCGAAGCCCTCACCAACGCAGCCAAGCACGGTGCCGAGGGCCCCGTCGTGTGCGCCATCGCTGTCGGCGACCATGCCGTGCTGCGGGTCACGAACCGGTCGCGATCCGACGACGACGTCTCGGCCGGCAAGCCGTCCGGGCACGGTTTGGCCGGCATGAGCGAACGTGTCAACGCAGTCGGCGGTTCGCTCCAGGTGAGCAACGCCGACGGCGACTGGACCGTGGTCCTCGACGTTCCCGTTCGCGGTCTGCAGGAGGTTCGGTGACCTCGATCGGTCGATCCGGCGCGCCGGTGCGGCTGTTGCTGGTCGACGATCAGCCACTCATCCGCGCCGGGCTCCGCCTGTTCCTCGACCCACCGATGGGCTTCGACGTCGTCGGCGAGGCCGATCACGGCGGCGAGGCGATCGATCTCCTCGCCACGATCGAGTGCGACGTCGTCGTCATGGACGTTCGCATGCCCGTCGTCGACGGGATCGAGGCGACACGTCGCATCGTCGCGGCTGACGGCCCGCCCGTGCTCATCCTCACCACCTTCGGCGAGAACGAGATCCTGATGGACGCGCTCGACGCCGGCGCGAGCGGATTCTCGCTGAAGAGCTCGTCGCCCGAGTCGCTGATCGACGCGGTCCGCGCCACCGCGCGGGGTGGGTCCTGGATCGACCCGCTCCTCCTCCCTGACCTGCTCGAGCAGTACCGCCGAGCGGTCATCCCCCGCCAGCGCGCCGGTCAGGTGATCGAGGAGCTGACCCCACGCGAGCACGACGTGCTCGTCCTCATCGCGAGCGCCGCCTCGAACGCCGAGATCGCGGAGCAGCTGTACGTCGGCGAGTCGACCGTGAAGAGCCACATCAGCTCGATCTTCTTGAAGCTCGGCGTGCGCGACCGAGCGGCGGCGATCGTCTACGCCTTCGACCGCGGCATCGTCGCACCGAAGCACAGCTGACGGGCGCGACCGTCGGTCGACTCCCACCACGGGGGGAGACGAAGTCAGTCCCCCGGGCGGGCGACGGCGACCGTCGGCACCCGTACGGTGCACGACATGGCCCACGACGGACTCCCGCCCATGGAACAGACCCCGCAGCGCAGCACTCGGCGCAGCTTCATCATCACGACGGCCACGCTCGGTGCGGCCCTCGTCACCGGATGCAGGAGCGACAACGCGGCCGCACCTCTGTCGTCGTCCGCAGGGCCGACCTTGCCGGTCCGCCCTGCGACGACCGTTGCACCGACGACCGTTGCACCGACGACCGTCGCACCCACCACCGCGGCCCCGGTCACGACGGTTCCCGTCACGACGGCTCCGGTCGTGCCGTTGCCGTCGAGCGACCGCTGGTGGCTCGACGGCAACTTCGGGCCGGTGGCGGGCGACCTCGAGGCCGCGAACCTGCGCGTGTCCGGACGACTCCCGGCCGGGTTGGCGGGCACGTGGGTCCGGAACGGATCGAACCCGAACGGCGACTCCGGCCACTGGTTCGTGGGCAACGGCATGGTCCACGGTCTCCGGATCAGCGACGGCCGGGCCGAGTGGTACAAGCGACGGCTCGTCGACACGCCCTACGTCCTCGATCCGAATGCCGGCGCGCCCCGTGGCCCGGTGACGTTCTCGAACGTCAGCAGTGTGTTCCATGCCGGGCGCCTGCTGTCGCTCGGCGAACTCGGCTTCCCGTACGAGCTCGACGTCGACGACCTGACGACCATCGGCCCCTACGACTACAGCGGTCGACTCACCGCGAACATGACCGCGCACCCGAAGACCGAGCCCCAGACCGGCGAACTGTTCTTCTTCGGCTACGACTTCATCGAGCCGTATCTCACCTACATGGTCGCCGACGCGTCCGGAGCGCTGGAGCGAATCGTGCCGATCGACATCGGGGCACCGGCGATGGTGCACGACTTCGCGATCACCGAGCAATCGGCGCTGTTCCTCGATCTCGCCGTGCAGTTCGACGCCGAAGTCGCAGGTCTGCCCTACCGCTTCGACCGGTCGCACCAGTGCCGCGTCGGCGTGATCGACCGTGCGGCAACCACCGACACGACGCGGTGGTTCGACATCGAGCCGTGCTACGTGTTCCACACGATCAACGCCCACCAGGACGGGTCGATCATCACGTTCGACGTGATCCGCTACGACGAACTCTGGCTCGAACAGTCGGTGGAGATCTTCCCCAAGTCGGTGCCGTACCGGTACACGATCGACCTCGACGCGGGCACGGTCACCGAAGGGCCGCTCGACGACCGCTCGAGCGAGTTCCCGATGTTCGATCGACGGCTCACCGGGCGACCGAACTCGACGGCCTGGGCGGTGAGCCTCGATGGCGGGCTCAGCGCACCGACGTCGTCGACACTGCTGCAGTACGGCGCCGACGGATCGTCGAGCAGTGCCGCGTCGTACGCACTCCCCGGATCCGACATCGGTGCCGAGCCGCTGTTCGTCGCCGACCCGGATCGGCCGGGCGAAGGCGGCGGTTGGCTGCTGATGGTCGTGTTCCGCGCCGAGACCAACACCTCCGACGTCGTCGTGTTCGACGCTCAGGACATCGCCCAGGGCCCGGTCGCCACCGTGCATCTGCCCGATCGCGTCCCCTACGGCTTCCACGCCAGCTGGAGCCCGCTCGTCTAGACCGACGCGGCAACGGCAGCGCCGGGTTTCACCGGTGCTCAGTTCGCTGCATCGGCGAACGCGATCGACGAGGTCACACCGCCATCGCTGCTCGAACCTCGTCGAGCGAGTTCTCCCCACCGGCGCCGGATCCCGTGATGCGACCCGACTCCATCACGTAGTACTGATCGGTCGATCGCAACGCGAAACCGACATGTTGCTCGACCAGCAGCACCGTGAAGTCGCCGCGTGCGGTGAGTTCGACGATGACCTCCTCGATCTCGGCGACCACGTTGGGCTGGATGCCTTCGGTGGGCTCGTCCAGGATCAGCAATCGCGGCTTACCGAGCAGCGTGCGCGCGATGGCGAGCTGCTGGCGTTGTCCGCCCGACAGCAGGCCCGCCGGCCGGCTCAGCAAACCGGTGAGGGCTGGGAACGTGTCGAGCACCTCGTCGATCTCGGACCTCACGTTCGAGACCAGCTGGAGGTTCTCCATCGTGGTCATCTGCGGGAAGCAGAGCTGGCCCTGCGGGACATAACCGAGGCCCTTGCGGACCCTGCGGTTCGGTCGCATCTTGGTGACGTCCTCGCCGTCGAGCAGCACCGTTCCCGACTTCACCGGTATCAGGCCGACGGCGACGCGCAGCAGTGTCGTCTTCCCGGCACCGTTGTGCCCCATGACCGCCGCGGCGCCACCCTTGGGGACGGAGACATCGACGTCGAACAGCACCGTCGAGCGCCCGTAGCCGGCGGTCACCCCGACCAGTTCGAGCATTGGTTCAGCCATGTGTTGCCGCCTCCGTCGCGGTTCCCAGATAGACCTCTTGCACCCGTTGATCGGCTT
Source organism: Ilumatobacteraceae bacterium (assembly GCA_022843125.1). Lineage (GTDB taxonomy): Bacteria > Actinomycetota > Acidimicrobiia > Acidimicrobiales > Ilumatobacteraceae > Ilumatobacter. The sequence goes on along the minus strand of JALHOG010000017.1, from coordinate 17,594 downwards.
GGACCTCCGCGACCGTGCCTTCGGCGAGCACCCTGCCGGTGTGCATCACCGTCACGAAATCGGCGTAGCGCCGCATGAAATCCATGTCGTGCTCGATGACGACGATGGTCCTGTCCCCGACGATCCGCTTCAGGAGCTCACCGGTCTCCTCGCGCTCACCGCTGCTCATGCCGGCAACCGTTTCGTCGAGGAACATGACCTTCGCGTCCTGCACGAGCAGCATGCCGACCTCGAGCCACTGTTTCTGACCGTGCGCGAGGATCCCGGCCGGCCGGTGCGCGAGGTCGGCGAGACCGATCGTTTCCAACGCCTGCTCGACACGTTCGGGAACCCGGCCCCGGGCGAAGACCGATCGGCGCGCGGCGCGGTGCACACCGGCGGCGATGTCGAGGTTCTGGAGCACGCTCAGCTGTTCGAACACCGACGCGGTCTGGAACGTCCGGCCGATCCCGAGGCGCACGATCATGTGCGACTTCATCGTGAGCAGATCGTGGTCTCGGAACTTCGCGCCGCCTGTGCCACGCACGAGTCCAGTCAGGGCATCGACGAGTGTGGTCTTCCCGGCTCCGTTCGGGCCGATGAGGAAGTGCAGCCTTCCCTGCAGCAGCGTCAGATCGACGCCGTCGACCGCCTTGAAGCCGTCGAAGTCGACGGTCAGGTCGCGAATCTCCAGGTAATCCTCGGCGAGGAATGAGGCGGTCATGCCGGCACCGCCGGTTGTGAACGGTCGACGTCATGATCACCGTTGGCCGGCGTTTCGGCGGTCGGCGAGGGCCACCGCGACCTGAGCTTGGGCCACAGGGATGCCACGCCGCCCGGGAGGAGCACGATGACCACGATGAAGAGCGCACCCAGGAAGTACGTCCACTGCGTCGGGAACGTCTCGGAGAGGGTGGACCGGCCGTAGCCGACGGCGATCGCCCCGAGCACTGGGCCGAACAGCGAGGCCCGACCGCCCAGCGCGACACCGGCAAGCAACATGATCGACGCCGACGCATCGACGTTGGTCGGTGAGATGATGCCCGCGATGGGCACGAACACGGCGCCGCCGATGCTCGCCATGACGGCGGCGATCACGAACGCGACCAGCTTGATGTTGGCGGGGTCGTAACCGAGGAAGCGGATGCGCTCCTCGGCGTCTCGCGTTGCGACCAGCAGCTCTCCGTACCGGCTCCGGTAGAGCTGCCAGAGGACCAGCAGGAACACGACCACCAACCCTGCGGCGACCCGGTAGAGGTTCCGCTTGACCTCAGGGTCGAAGAGGTTGTGACCGAACACCGTGGAGAACGTGTTCAGGCCGTTGAAGCCGCCCGTCTGCTTGATCGTGGCGATCAGCAGTGTCGCGAACGCGACCGCCATCGCCTGGGTGAGGATGGCGAAGTAGGCGCCCTTCACCCGACGCTTCACGATCGCGTACCCGAGGATGAACGACACCACGGCGGGCAGCGCCACGATCGCGAAGATCGTGAACGGTGCGCTGCGGAACGGTTCCCACCAGCTCGGCATGGTGCCGTCGCCGTACAGCGTCATGAAGTCGGGAACCCCGCCCGGACCGGCGGCCTCGAGCTTCATGTGCATGGCCATGGCATAGGCGCCCAGACCGAAGAAGACGCCCTGCCCCAGGACGAGCATGCCGCCGCGGCCCCACGCGAGACCGATGCCCATCGAGGCGAGCGCCAACGCGCAGTACTTGCCCAGGTTGTCGAGCCGGAACTGGCTGAGCGAACTGGGAGCCCACACCAACAGCACGACGGCGATCACGCCGATCGCGATCAGCGAACCGTAGGTGTCGAGCAGTCGTGCGGGCGACGCCCTGCGTCGGCCGTGCGCGGGTGGGGCAACGGCAGGGTCTGCCCCACCGCCGGGTTCGTTGGCCGATCGGGTGGTGGTCAACGTCATGCCAGCGACCTCGTCCGAACGGTGAAGAGACCCTGTGGCCGGATCGTGAGGAAGATCACCACAAGGGCGAAGGCGATCACCTGCGCCATGCTCCCGCTGATCCAGTCGGTGAGGAACGCGGTGGCCACGCCGACCGCCCACGCGGCGAGCACCGTCCCCTTGAGTTGCCCGACGCCCCCGACGACGACGACGAGGAACGCCGGGATGATGTAGGCCGTGCCGAGCGTGGGGTTGGTCCCCGAGATCAACGCGATCGCAACCCCGCCCACACCGGCGAGGCCCGAGCCGAGGAAGAAGGTGATGCGGTCGACGTTCCGGGTCGAGACGCCCAGTGTCTCGGCGAGCTGTCGATTCTGCACCGTTGCTCGGATCTGCCGACCGAACGAACTGTACTTCAGCACTGCGTTGAGTGCGCCGAGCGCGACGAGTGCAAGCACGATCGTGAAGAGCTGGCGGTGCGGCCACTCGTAGCCGAACACCGAGATGCGGCCGTCCAACCAACCCGGCGCGGCCACCGGGTCTCCCTGAGCACCGAAGACGTCCTGTGCGAGCTGCTGGAGCACCAGCGACACACCGACCGTCGCGAGCAGCGTGTCGAGTGGCCGTTGGTACATCCATTGGATGACGGAGACCTCCAGCAGCAGGCCGAGGAGGCCGGCGACGACGAACGCCATCGGGAGCGCGAACACGATGGAGAGATCGACGGCGGTGATCACCTGCTGGGTGAGGTAGGCGACGTAGGCCCCAACCATGAGGAACTCACCGTTCGCCATGTTGATCACGCCCATCTGGCCGAAGGTGAGAGTGAGCCCGAGTGCAGCCATCAACAAGATGGCACCGGTCGCGGTGCCCGTGAGGAGCGGGGTTGTGAGTGCGTCCAATGGTCTGCTTTCAGATCGTCATCGTGAGCGGGCGGGGGTCGGGAGCGCCGTGCTGGACGCACGGCACTCCCGACCGACCGACTGGGTCAGGGCACCGAACTCAGTTCTGGTTCGGGTCCCACCAGCTGTATCCCTCGAGGAACGGGTCCGGCTCGATCGGCCCCTCGGAGCTCCACACGATGTCGAACTGGTTGTCGGCGTTGATCTGGCCGATCAGCCCGGTCTTGGCGATGTGGTGGTTGTCGCCGTTGATGGTCACGAGACCCTCGGGTGCGGCGAAGCTCACGCCGTCGGATGAGGCGTTGACCGCATCGACGCAGAACGACTCCGCCTTCTCGACCATGTTCTTGTAGAGATAGAGCGAGGTGTACGCCGCTTCCATCGGGTCCGACGTCGGCCGATCGGCGCCGTACTTGGCCTGGAAGGCGGCGATGAACGTCGCGTTCTCCGGGCTGTCGACACTCTGGAAGTAGTTCCAGGCGGCGTACTGGCCGGTGAGATCGACACCCATCGCCGGTGCTTCCTCTTCGGCGATCGACACCGAGATGATGGGCGAGTTGTCCGCACCCAGGCCGGCCTCGTCGTAGGCCTTGATGAAGCCGACGTTGGACGAGCCGTTGATCGTGTTGAACACGAAGTCGGGCTGCGCCTCGGCGATCTTGGCGACCTGCGTCGTCCAGTCGTCGCTGTCGAGCGGCACGTACTCCTCACCGACGATCTCGATGCCGAGCTCCGCTGCGTACTGCTTGATGATCTTGTTCGCCGTACGGGGGAACACGTAGTCGGACCCTGCGAGGAACAGCGTCTCGACGCCCTCCGACGCCAGGAAGTCCATCGCCGGGATGATCTGCTGGTTGGTGGTCGCGCCGGTGTAGTAGATGTTCGGCGACGCCTCGAGACCCTCGTACTGCACCGGGTAGAACAGCAGACCGTTCGCCCCTTCGACCACCGGCAGCATCGCCTTGCGGGACGCCGACGTCCAGCCACCGAACACGGCAGCGACGCCGTCCTCGGTGAGCAACTTGTTGATCTTCTCGGCGAAGACCGTCGGCTCGCTCTGGCCGTCCTCCTCGACGGGTTCGATCTGCTTCCCGAGGATTCCGCCGGCGGCGTTGATCTCCTCGGCCGCGAGCAGGAGCGAGTCACGTACGGTCTGCTCACTGATCGCCATCGGACCCGATGTCGAGTTCAAGAAGCCGAGCTTCACGGTGTCGCCTTCGACGCAGATGTCACCCGCGGCCGCAGTGCCGGCGGGAGCGGCGCTGCCGCCGGCTTCGGTGTCGGCCGGCGCATCGCTCGCGCTGGGGGTTGCTTCGTCATCTCCACCGCAGGCGCTCGCCACGAGGGCGAGCCCCGCGATCAGGGGCGCGGCAGTACGGAGGGCACTTCGGTTTCGCATGGGACTCCTTGGGTGGGTGGTAACTCGTTCACGACTGCCCACCGCTCGTCCAAAACGTCCTCCCGGTGAACGAGCGGCACCATAAGTGCACCGTGTTTTAGGACTGGGTCCGGCGTGTGAAGGGGCAGTGCGACGCGCTGGCGCCCGACTGCGGTCAGGCGAGACGGCAGGCGATGCCCGCACGTTCGCGGCCCGACCGCCCATTGCCATATGCGGAACGATTCGCCTCGCACGGGTCGCCGAGCCGCGATCGTGGAACTCCGCGACATGCCATGATGCCCTCCGTGCGGGGTCGCCTGAAGAATCTCGTCGCGCCGATGCGGCAGGCGGAGATCCGGACCCTCCTCTCCTCGCAGCTCGTGTCGGGCCTCGGCGACTGGGCGGGTCGGATCGCCCTCTCGGTGCTCGTCTTCGAGCAGTCCGAATCTGCGTTGTGGACCGTGATGGTGACGGTCGTGTCGCTGCTGCCGTGGCTCGGCATCGGCCAGGTGCTGGCGACCTACGCCGACCGCTTCGGGCGCATCGGAGTGATGATCACTGCGGATCTGGCACGGGCGGTGCTGTTCCTCGCGATGCTCGTCCCCCAGCCGACGTGGCTCCTGCTGGTCCTCGCGTTCCTCGCCGGTGTGGCCGTTCCCCCGTTCATGGGTTCGCGGTCGTCGGCCCTGGTCGAAGTGGCGGCACCGGAGCTGTACGCCAGCGCACTGTCACTCGGTGGCGTGCTCGCACAGTTCGCGATCCTCGGGGGTTACGCGGGCGGCGGGCTGCTCGTGGCCCTCGTCGGCGCCGAAGCGTCGCTCGCTGCGAACGCAGTCACCTTCGTCGTGTCGGCGATCATGCTGTCGCGCCTGCGATCGACGAAGGCGGGCGAGCGTCACGCCGGCGTCGCTGTCGGATGGGCCGGAGTGACAGCTGGGCTCGGCGTCTGGCGTTCGGATCCGGTGTGCCTGCGTGCGCTCGCGCTGTTCGTCGGTGTTGCGACCTTCATGATCCTCCCCGAGGTGCTCGTGGTGCCGTTGACCGGGGAACTCGAGGTCGCTGACGAGTTCGTCGGCGTGTTCGCCGCGCTCGTCGCGCTCGGAGCGATCATCGGGACCGTCTTCGCCCCGACCGGCACCGATCACGTTGCGCTACTCAGAGCGGCAGCGCTGCGGGCCGCCTTGCTGGCCGCGATGACCGCGGGCTTGTTCGCCGTCGGAGCCGTTCCCGTGGTCGCCGCGGCTGCGTTCGTCGTGTCAGGCGCCGTCGATGCAGTCGCCGTCCCGACGAACCAGATCGTCGGCCAGCGGTTGCCCGCCGCCGGGCGCGCTGCTGCGATGTCGGTCGCGATCGGCGCCCTCTACGTCGGCCAGGTCGTCGCGATCACGGCCGCCGGCGTCCTCGCCGTGGTGGCGTCGGCACGGGTCCCGCTCGTCGCCGGTTCGCTCCTCGCAACCGGGGTGTGCATCTGGGTGGCGCTGCGGCCGCTGCCCGCCGGTTCGACCGGGTCACCGATCGACCCGATCTCAACGGGGTAAAGCCACTCCTCGTCGACCTGACCCGGGACGCGGAACTGGCCGCACCGAGGGTGCGGCCAGTTCAGAAACTCGTGCGGTGTTCACCACCAGCTGACGCCACGCTTTCCCATGTTCGACCCTCCTCCCGGCTCAAGCTCTCTTCTAGAACAGTTCAAGACGGCGTCAAGGTAGCACGCTCAAAGGACACCGGGAAGAGAAATTGGTGGAGAAGCACTGGTTCGTCTCGCAGGTCTCGTGTGAGCCCGAGGGAACCGACACGCCTCCGGCGGAAGCATCCGTGCCTGCGTCAGCGGCAGGAGTTCGTTGCGTGTTGCGGCGACGTACCGCTGACACCCCATCCGGCAGCGGCGCGATGTAGACCATCGACCCTTGCCTCCGCCACGTTCACACCCCACGATGAATGGATGTCCGCCACCAGCTCCGCCCAACACACTCCTGATCCCGGGCTCGCAAGCGAGACGCTCGCCGTGGGCCCGGCACTCCCGACGCTCGACGCGAATGCTCATGTGCTGGCTCCGCTGCTCTCGTTCGCGAAGGAGGCACCGGAACGTCCGGTGTTCGCTGTACGGGACGGAGCGGGCTATCGCGACATCTCGTCCGCCGAGTTCGCTCGGTCCGTGCATCGCGTCGCTGCCGGGTTGATCGCTGCCGGTGTCGAACCCGGTGACCGGGTCGCGTTGATGGCGAGCACTCGCCTCGAATGGTTGCTGTTCGACTTCGCGATCCTCGCCGCGGGCAGCGTGACGGTGCCGATCTACGACACGTCGTCGACCGAGCAGGTCCAATGGATCGTCAGCGACAGCGGCGCCGTGCTGCTGGTCGTCGAGAACCAGACGATGCGGGCGGCGGCCGAGTCGATCCGGGCAGACATGCCCGGCTGTCGCGAGATCCTCGTCATCGACGACGATGCTGCCGGCGGTCTCGAGCGGCGAGGCGCCGAGATCGACGACGAAACGGTCGGCCGGATCGTCGCCGGTCTGCGAGCGGACGACCCGGCGACCGTCATCTACACGTCGGGGACGACTGGTCGACCGAAAGGATGTGTCCTCAGCCACCGCAACCTGCGGACGAACGTCTCCCAGTCCGGCCTCGCCGTCGGACCCGCCCTGCAGCCCGAGGAGTCGGGCATGCTGTTCCTCCCGCTCGCGCACGTGTTGACGAAGGGCTACGTCCTGTTCGCGCTCGAGCGGCGCATGCGGTGCGCGTTCGGCACCGACGTCGCCCACCTCGCCGAGGAGTTCCCGCTCGCGCAGCCCACCGTCATCGCAGCGGTACCGCGCATCTTCGAGAAGGTGTACGAGGGGGCGCGGCAGAAGGCGGTCGCCGCCGGCAAGGGGAAGATCTTCGACAAGGCGGCAGAGGTCGCGATCACGTGGTCGCAGCAACGCAGCGCCGGCAAGGTGGCCCCGGTGGTCGGTGCCAAGCGCTGGCTGTTCGACAAGCTGGTCTACGGCAAGATCCGCGCCGCGTTCGGCGGGCAGCTGCGCTTCGCGTTCAGCGGCGGCGGGCCCCTGGGTGAGCGGCTCACGCACTTCTTCGCCGGTATCGGGCTGGACGTGTACGAGGGCTACGGGCTCACCGAGACCAGCCCCACGCTCACCATCAATGCCCCGGGTGCGTGGAAGCCGGGCACGGTGGGGCGTCCGGTGGCCGGTACCTCGATCCGGATCGCCGACGACGGCGAGATCCTCGCGAAGGGCCCGCAGGTGTTCAGCGGGTACTGGCACAACGACACGGCGACCGCCGACGTCTTCGACGATGGATGGTTCCGGACCGGCGACGTGGGCGCGCTCGACGCCGACGGCTACCTGCGGATCACCGGCCGCAAGAAGGAACTCATCGTCACGTCGGCGGGCAAGAACGTCGCCCCGGCTCCCCTCGAGGACCGGTTGCGGGCGGGTGCGCTCGTCAGCCAGGCAGTCGTGATCGGCGAGGGCCGGCCGTTCGTGTCGGCGCTGATCACACTCGACGAGCTCGCGGTCGAACGGTGGTGTGCCGAGCGGGAGCGAGCAGGGACCCCGATCAGCGCGCTGGCCGACGATCCCGAGATCCGGGCCGAGATCCAGCAGGTTGTCGACGCCGCGAACGCCTCGGTGTCGCGCGCCGAGTCGATCCGCGAGTTCGTCGTCCTCCCGTCCGACTTCACCATCGAGTCCGACGAACTCACACCGACGCTCAAGGTCCGCCGCGGCATCGTCGAGAAGTCACGGGCATCCGACATCGACGCGATCTACACGCGCTGATCACTCGTGGCCGTCGACCCTCACCCTCCACGCGCCGCGCCCGAGCCGCGCCACTTCCAGCTCCCCGACGGGGCGACGGTGTCGGTGCGTCCGCTGGTGCCCGGTGACCGCGACGAGCTCGTCGCCCGGTACGGCGAGCTGTCGTCGCGGTCGCGCCGGCTCCGGTTCGTGTCGGCGCCCGTGCACCTGTCCGACCGGTTGCTCGATCACCTCCTCGACGTCGACTACGTCGATCGACACGCGCTGGTGGCGACGCTCGTCGACGAGCCCGGTGCGCCGAGCGTCGGCATCGCGCGCTACTTCCGGAGTGCAGCCGATCCGACGCACGCCGACGCCGCGGTCACGGTGCTCGACGCGCACCAGGGCCGCGGCATCGGAACGGTGCTGCTGACCTCACTCGTGGAGACGGCAATGGAGAACGGCATCGAGGCGTTCACGGCCGACATCCTGTGGGACAACGCCGAACTGCTCGACGCCCTCCGCTCGGTCGGCGCTCGGGTGATGCCCGGCGAACCCGGCCTGGCGACGGTGCGTGTCGATCTGCCGCCGGTGCCCGACGGGCTCCGCGGGTCGCCGCTCCACGAGGTGATGCGGATGGCGAGCGCGGACACGCCCGCCTGAACCGGCGAGGTACGCCGGGAGACGTCACTCCTCCCGGCGGCGAGCGATCTCATCGAGTGCGGCGCCGATCGCAAGGCCGGCGCCTGCTCCGAACGCCAACCCGAGCGGAATGCCCTGCGCTCCCCAGAACGCGAGGCCCAACGTCATCCCGACGCCGGGGCCGAGCGCTGCGCCGAGCGCCGTGTTGCACATCGCGCGCTGCGCTGGCTGCCCGCCTTCGGGTCCGAGTTCCCGCTCACGTTTCCATGGCCGCATGTGGCCTCCTGGCGGGGTCACCCTACGGGCGCAGCCGGGACTCCGTCACCGCTGCGGGTCGGCAGTGAGCCGCTCCGCGTCCGAGCGAAGCTGCGCGAGCGTCTGGGTCATACCGTCGGCGAGCAGTGACTCGAACGCTGCGACGCTGCCGAACACGGCAGCTTCGAGCTCGAGCGCCGGCTCGCTGATGCCGTCGGGTGCCGTGCGGGTGTGGGTGACGCGGCAACGGTCGGGGCCGAGCGGGGAGAGCCGGAACGACCAGACGGCGCGGCTGCCCTTCATGCGGAAGGCGAACGCAGCGGGCGGGGTGTACTCGATGATCTCGGCGTGCGTGTCCCACATGAGTTCACCGATGCGGTTGTGATTGGTGGTGCGGGTGCCGACACCGATCGGCCCGTCGGTGGTGACGACGATCTCGTCGACGTGCGGACTCCACCGGGCGGAGGCCGTCGGATCACCGACGAGCGACCACACGACGTCGGGCGAGGCGTCGACGTCGACCGAGGTCTCGATCAGTGGTGCTGGGCTGTTGTCCATCTCGCTCCTTCGGATCGGCCCGACCTGGCCGGCCGAGCGCTGTGAGCTGACCCTACTAGACCGATCGGTCTAGTGACTACCCTGTGTTCGATGGCAACCTCGAAACCAGTCGCGATGGGGTCGAGGCGGTCACGCGAGACACCGACCCGGCCTGCGAGCGCATCAGCGTGGACCGATGGGTCTGACCTCGAACGGATGTCGACTCGCGAGCGGCTCGTCGCCGTCGCGGCCGACCTCCTGCAGAGACGCGGGTATGCGGGCGTCGGCGTCTCCGAGATCATCGAGGCGAGTGGTGCGACCAAGGGCTCGATGTACTTCCACTTCCCGGGCGGCAAGGAGGAGCTGGCGGTCGAGGCCCTGCGCGACCGCGCCACCCAGATCGCCCGACTGATCGAACACCTGCTGAGCAGCTCGCCCGACGCAGCGACAGCGGTGGCCGCCTTTGCGGCCGTGCTGGCGGCCCGGCTCGAGGACTCAGACTTCCAGCGCGGGTGCGCACTCGCCACCGCAGTACTCGACGCCGGCACCGAGCACGATGCGGTGCGCGTCGCCGTCCGCTCGGGCTACGACCGCTGGCTGGAACTCCTCGAGCAACGGATGGCCGATGACGGTGTGGTCGACGACCCAGCAGCCGAGGCCGTGCTGGTGCTGTCCGCACTGGAGGGAGCGCTCATCCTGGCCCGGGCGCAGCGCGACCCACGGCCGGTCCACACGGTGTCCCGATCGATCACGAGCCGGTGGCGTACAGCGTCCGGCACGCCGCCCCGCTGATCCGACCGCGGGGCCAGGCGTTTCACGAACCCGTGGCGATGGCGAGCGTCAGCCGCTCGAGATCGTCGACGAGCGCGTCACGGATCGCAGGGTCGTCACGGCCCGGTTGGAGCGACGCTCCGTCCAGCAGCGACGTCATCAGGAAGGCGCGCCGCCGCGCGATGTCAGGCGTAGCGGACGGATCGATCTCCCTGACGGCGTCGGACATCATCTCGTGGAACGTCGCGTAGATCTCGGACAGGGCCTGCCGGAGTCGTGCGTCGTGCAGGGCGAGGACCGCGATCGGGAGGTACACGCTGCCGTTGCGGAGCGACCAGCGCGCGGTGAGCGTGCGGACGATGCGCGCGAGCCGACGATCGGGAGCTTCGGTTGCGCTGCTGTCGATGGCCGCGAGGTCCTGGGAGAACTCGTGACGCACCACCGCCTCGAGAAGGTCGTCCCGCGTGGGGAAGTAGTACTGGAGGTTGCCGAGCTTCATGTCGGCACGGTCGGCGATGCCCCGCATCACGAACCGGTCGAGCCCCTCGCGTTCGAGCACGCCGGCAGCGACGGCGACGATCTCGTCGGCTCTGGACGTCCTGGCCATCCGCGGAGTGTAGGTCGAGGTCGGATGGATTAGGTCGTTGACCTATTTCCTAGGTCAACGACCTAGGCTGGCTGGGTGACGAACACCTCCACACCGATCCCACTCGACCAGCTCCCGTTCAGGGCGCTCGGCGGACAACCGGCCTTCGACCCCGACGACATCGTCGACTTCGTCGAGCAGCGCCGCGTGGCCGTCCTCGCGTACGTCCGCTCCGACGGCCGCCCCAACCAGGTGCCGATCTGGTTCACACACAGCGATGGCGCCTTCCACATGAGCACGACCACGAACGGGCCCAAGCACCGGGCGATCGAACGCAACCCGAGGATCAGCCTGACGATCCAGGACGAACGGCCGCCCTACCGCGCCGTCATCGTCGACGGGACCGCGTCGGTCCGGCCGCTCGACGGGCATGCCGACGATCCGACCGACGGGATGGCCGTCCGCTACTTCGGTCGCCTCGGTGCAGCGGCGTACGACCGGATGACCCGCGACCTGTACGAGGCGACCGGCATGACCCTGATCACCCTCGTGCCCGACGAGATCAAGGGCTTCGACAACACCAAGGCCCTCTCCCGGGCGGAACTGGCGTTCACCCGGCTGCGCGAACACCTCCCGATCCCCCGCCGCGTGCTGTAGGCAGCTGCGCCAGCCGGGTTCACTCGGGAAGCTGGTGGTGTCGGACGCGTTCGATCTCGAAGGGCGCGTCGCGACCGCGCGTGAACGCCCCGAAGTCGTAGATGTTCAACATCAGCTGCATCGAGTACGTCGGCGCCTGATCGACGTGTTTGATGGGTCGGCCGTCGACGAAGAACGTGACGTCGTGCGGGGTCCACACCACGGCGTAGTCGTGCCACTCGGCCACGTCGATGCCGACGGGTACCTGCTCGAAGTCGTCGACGATCGTCGGATCGCCGAACGGATGGAGACCGCATCCCATGAGCACACCTGCATCCGCCCCCGCACCCGTCGCGTCGTTCCCGAAGATCTCGAAGACGCAGATCTCCGCGCTCCGCTCCGGACGATCCTCGAGGCCGATCATCCACAGCGCGACCATCTGATCGGGCACCGGACGCCAGCGGACCCGGATCTCGATCGCGCCGAACAACGGGGTGAACAGCTGGACCGGCGCCTGCTCCTCGACCACCCGGAGCAGGTCGTTCGTGCGGTGCTGTCCGATCGTCGAACCGAGGGGACCGGCGAAGCAGCCGGTCTGGATCGACGACACCCGCATCCGGGGGTCGAGTTCAGGCTTCCAGGCGGGCTGATCGTCGGCGATGAACAGCTGCAGCCGGCTGTCGCTGACGCGGTGGCGCGCCCGCGACACCTCGCGTCCCGCCCAGTGCGGCAGGTAGTACGGCAGCCAGCTCGACTCGTCGAGCCGGTCACCGTCGAAGTCATCGTCGAACTCCAATCGATATCCGTTGATCCGCTCACCGAACGAGGCGCTCATCGACACGCGTACCAGTCTGCCGACGCGCTCGCCTCCCCGACGTTCTGCGGAAGCACTGCTGTGCAAGGATCCTGCGCCGTGGAAGGGGTCACCGCAGCATTCGCTGGTCGCGCTCGGCGCCGAGTCGTGCCGGCCATCGTGCTCGTCGGCCTCGTGGCCGCGGGCTGTTCGGGCGCCTCCGAAACCGCCGACAGTCCGGCTGCGACGGCCGCTGTCGCCACCGATCCGCCGGAGCCGACACCCGCGCCGGCCCCAACCACGGCCGCTCCGCCGGCATCGAACGTCGCGCCGGCCACCGTCGCCGAGCTGACCGTGCCGTCCGCATCTACGACACCGCCCGAGAGCCCGGTCACCGAGGAACAGTTGACCGAGCTGGTCGCCGCCGACCTCCTGCGTCTGGGGAACGCTCCCGGCCAGATCGTGTCGGTGCTCCGGCCGAGCCGTGGGCTCGACCTGACGGTTGCCGTCGGCACCGAGCTGCTCGACGGCGGCGGCGCCCCGCTGACCGCCACCTCCACCGTCCGGCTCACCAGCGTCACGAAGACCTACGTCGCCGCTGCGACGTTCCGCCTCGTCGAATCGGGATCGATCGCGCTCGACGACTCCATCGCCGATGCCGGTGTGAGCCCCGACCTCCTCGATCTGCTCCGCTCCGACGGGTACGACGTCGATGCGATCACCGTCGGCCAGATGATGACGCACACCAGTGGCATCGCCGACTATGCGGGGAGCTCCGATTACGCGGCGTCGCCGTACTCGGCGAGCAACATCGCCGATCCGCTCCGGGAGTGGACGCGGGAGGAGCAGGTGCGGTTCGCCGTCGACAACTACGACCCGATGGCCGCACCCGGCGAGGAGTACCACTACTCCGACACCAACTACATCCTGCTCGGCGACCTGCTCGAACGCAGCCAGGGTCTGGGATTGGGCGACGCGATGCGGTCGCTCATCGGGAGGAACATCTTCGGGCCGGACACCACGCACTTCGAGGTCCTGGAGCCGACACCAGCCGGAGCCGGGCCCCGGGCCGGGCAGTACTTCGCCACGTTCGACGCGCGCAACGCCAGCCCGACCATCGACCTCTACGGCGGTGGTGGCCTCGTGGCCTCGATGCCCGAGACCGCACGCTTCTTCCACGCACTCGGCACCGGCGGCCTCTTCGACGACGCCGAGAGCTTCGACCGGATGTCCGCAGTCACGTCGCCCGGCGCAGCGGTCGGTGCGGCGTCAGGCCTGTACCGCCTCGAGTTCGACGGTGTCGAGTGCTTCGGGCACGCCGGTTTCTACGGCACCTTCGCCATGGTGTGCCCCGGCATCGATTTCGCGATGGCCAGGGCGTGGAACCAGGCCTTCCTGCAGGACGGCGCAGATCTCGACCTGCTCGCCCGAGAGATCGTCGCGCTGGTTCGCTGAACACCCGCCGCAACGCGGTCGGTCACCTCGGTGACGTGTGCCCGCGCGCGTTGCCGATCAGCGCAGTGCTTCCTCGGGGATGGGGTGGTGGCGGTCGCGCCAGGCGGTGACCAGGACCACCACGACGGCCAGCGGCACCGCAGCGAACCAGACGATGTCGGTGTACCAACCCGGTGCGCCACCGTCGCTCGAGTTCCACACGAGATAGGTGACGTAGACCACGTAGGCGAGAACGAAGACGAAGCCCTCGTAGCGGTGCATGAGGTTGCGGCCGGAGAAGAAGACGGGCAGGCAGATCGCCGCGACGAGGATCATCACCGGGACGTCGACGTCCTGGACGAACGACGAGGCCTGGAGTTCGTTCTTGCCCACCAGCCCCGACAGCCCGAGCACGCCGAGGATGTTGAAGATGTTGCTGCCGACCACGTTGCCGACAGCGATGTCGCGCTCGCCCTTGATGGTCGCGAGCACCGACGTCGCCAGCTCGGGCAACGACGTGCCCGCTGCCACGATCGTCAGCCCGATCACGAGTTCGGAGAGCCCGAAGGTCTCGGCGATCTCGACCGCGCTGTCGACCATCCAGTTCGAGCCGATCACCAGGAACACGAGGCCGCCCACGACGTAGCCGACGTTGACGTACCAGGGCGATGCCGTGTCGGGTGGTTCGGCTCCGGGCGCCGACATCTCCTGTGCAGCAGCGCTCTCCTTCCGGCTGGCACGAATGGCCCAGACCGTGTAGCCGATCACTCCGGCGAAGAGGATGGCCGCTTCCCAGCGAGCGATCTCCCCGTCGAGGACGAACAGCCACAGCAGGATCGAGACAGCGATCATCAACGGCACCTCGAGACGCACGAGGCGCCACGAGATCACCAACGGAGACACCAGAGCGCAGACGCCGAGGATGAACAAGATGTTGAAGGTGTTGCTGCCCACGACGTTGCCGATCGCGATGTCGGACGCTCCGTCGCGAACTGCGGACACGCTCACTGCCATCTCGGGCGAACTCGTCCCGAACGCCACGACGGTGAGGCCGACGACGAGGGGAGAGATCCCCGCCGCCAACGCGATCCGGGAGGCACCCCGCACCAACCCCTCGGCCCCCGCTACCAGCAGGACCAGCCCTGCAATCAACATGACGATCGTCATCGCATCCATCAGCGCGCACCATAGACGAATCGCACGACGGTGGATGAGATCGCAATGCTGCGCGCTCCCCGTCGGGGCCCCACCGCTACACGGCGTCGCGGGCCGCGGCGTCGAGCAGATCGGTCAGTCCGGCCCGGGCTTCCATCGGTGCTCGAACTCGTCGTGTTGATCCAGGCGTCGACGCATCTCGGCCCGATACACCTCCCGATCACCGATGCCCAGAAGTCGCCGAACCCCGGGGAGATCGACCGCGAGCAGCGCCACCACGAGCAACACCAGCGGCGCGACGGCGAGCACGCTGACCCAGGCCGGAAGGTGGAGCTGCGGAGCGTCCATCAGCCGGAGTGCCACCGAGAGGATGAGGCTGACGGTGGTGATCACCATGGCGTCGCGGAGCCACGTGCGCCGGCGCGAGCGAGGCCGGGCGGCGGAGGTCAGCCGGCCGCGAGGTACGAGGAACAGCGCCGCGGCGGCGATCCAGGCGACGACCACGAGTCCGCCGAGGTCGATGCGGACCTCCAGCGAGCGTTCACCCACGATCGCGAGAGCGACCCGAGCCGCGACGACGAACACGATCGCGCCCGCCACCGCGCCCCACTTCCAGAGCTTGGAGTCGCGACGCTGCTCCGCGGCCCACGCGTCGGCGAACGCCTGGAGGTCGGGGCCGGTCACATCGTCGATGGACTTTCCGTCACGCAGCGCTGCCCCGAGATGGTCGGCCAACTCGTCACGCATCTCGGCGGCGTCCCGGATCCCCTGGAGTACCCAGTGTTCGTGGACGGCGTCGACCACCTCGAACGCCTCGTCGGAGAGCGTCACCGCCGCACCCCCAGCACTCGGTCGATCTCGGCGGTGACCGCTCGCCACTCGGCGCCGGCGTCGACGAGTTCCTGACGGCCGGCCTCGGTGAGGAGGTAGTACTTCCGGGGTGGTCCGCCTGACGACGCCTCGCGATAGGTCGTCACGAAGCCCGACTTCTCGAGTCGACCGAGCAATGGGTAGATCGTGCCTTCGGCGACCAGGGCCAGGCCGCGTTCCTCGAGGGCCGTCACGAGGCCGTACCCGTAGACCGGCCCATCGGCGAGCACCGCCAGCACGCACAGATCGAGCGCGCCCTTGAGGACCTGGGTACGCCGATCGCCCGTCACTACCATGCATCACAAGTTAGATGCGTCGGGTGCGAGTCACAACCGAGCTCGGTCTGGGTGCCCGCCCCGACGTCGACGCGCCGAGCGTCGACGATCTGCGTTGGGGCGACGACGAGATCGCCGACATGTTCGATCCGCCGGTGTTCCCGCGATGAAACTGCTGCTCGACACGCACGCGCTGATCTGGGCCGTCCAGTCGCCGGACGCTCGACAGCCACGTCACGCAGTACGACATCCACGCGATCTGGTGACGCCGCGGTCACCCGTTCACCCTGGTCGGCGGGTTCGACATCCGCCGGCAGGCGGCCGACGTCCGCAAGCGATCTCCACGCTGTTCGCCGCGCTGTTCCGCTGAGGCCGGTCGGCGCTGATTGCACTGGGCCGGTTGTCCCGGACGGTCCAACGGCATGACAGCGAACTGGGGCGGACGGCACGCGTCGCAGGTGCGCGACCGTGGCTTCACCCTCGTCGAGATCGTGATCGCGATCGTGCTCACCGGCGTGCTGGCTGCAGTCGTCGTCGTGGGCGTCGGCCGACTGGTCGAGCAGGGCTCGACCGCGGGGTGCACCGCGTCGGCAGACGCAGCTCGGGCTGCAGTGCTGGTTCACCGCACGACGACCGGTTCGATGCCGGCCTCGTTCTCCGATCTCCTCGGCTCCGGCGCGCTTCAAGGGTCGCAGGGGGTCACCCCGGCGGCCGGGGGCCTCGCGCTGACCGGGAGCGACTGGACGCTCATGTGGTACGGCAACGGGGAGGGGCCACCCCGCCTCGAGTGCTCGACGGTCGATCTCGGGACGCCCGGTCTCACAGCGGAAGTGTTCAACTCGTCGAACTTCACGAATCCGCTCCAGACCATCACGCACACCACCGCTGCAAGCGCGAACTGGGGCTTCGGCACTCCGCTCCCGGGCATGGGTGAAGCGTTCAGCGTCCGCTACACCGGCACCGTCACCATCCCCACCTCCGGCACCTGGAGGTTCACCAGCACCGCCGACAACACCGTCACCATCTGGATCAACGACCAACGCCTCCTCACCAACAACGCAACCGCAACCGCCACCATCGCCGCCGGCACCTACCCCCTGCGCATCGACTTCACCGAAGTCAGCCACGCCGCCAGCTGGACCCTCACCTGGACCCCACCCGGCACCACCACCCCAACCACCATCCCCGCCACCGCACTCACCACCGCCACCATCCCCACCGTCACCACCACACCGCCGGCACCGACACTCGCACTCGACACCACCACCGCGACCACCGCGTCGTTCAACGTCACCCCCACGCCGACACACCCCAAGATCCTCGGCAGCACCGCCACCACACTCACCTGCACCGCCCCCGGCCAACCGACCCGCACCTCCACCACCCCGACCTGGCTCATCGGCGTCGACCAACTCACCACCGGCATCACCTACACCTGCACCGCAACCCTCGACGGATCACCACCCTCGCCACCCGTCACCGTCACCCCGGCACCCACACCCGCCACCACCGGCCTCACCGCCACCATCTACCACTCGACGAACTTCGCGAGCCCGATCCAAACCATCACCCACACCGGCCCCACCAACGCCAACTGGGGCTTCGGCACCCCACTCACCGGCATCGGCATGGGTGAAGCGTTCAGCGTCCGCTACACCGGCACCGTCACCATCCCCACCTCCGGCACCTGGAGGTTCACCAGCACCGCCGACAACACCGTCACCATCTGGATCAACGACCAAC
>JALHOG010000016.1 GCA_022843125.1 Ilumatobacteraceae bacterium | reverse complement strand
ATCACGTACAGACCTGGGGGTCTTCACATGTCAGCAACCGGCAGCATCTCGAACCTGGAAGCAGGAACGGCTTGGCCAATGATCCAGCTTCCCGATGACGTCTTCGTCCACAGTGACGAGCGTCCTTGGGTCCAGATGGGCGAGTTCGGGGGGTCGTACGTCAAAGTGCTGTACGCCAACAAGGAGAGCAACACCGCTGTTTTCCTCTACCAGCTCGCACCGAACTCGCAGTTCCCGATGCACGAACATCTGTGCACAGCGATCGCATTCACCTTGCACGGCGACTGGGCGTATGGCGACATCAAGCTGCGGAAAGGATCACTCGCCTACGAAACGCCCGGATCGAGTCACGCACCTGAGACTTGGGAGACAGGCTTCACGGTACTCACCGTGTTCGTCGGGTCCCCTGGACAGGAGATTCTCCTGCGCTCGCAAGATCCGGACACGCTTGAGGTTGGCGAGTTGGGTATCGACTTCTTCATCGATCTGATGAATGCCGATGGCGCTGAGGGCGTTCAAGACAAGCACTGACGCCCGCTAGGCGTTGCGGCGCGCGGCTATTGGTCCCCGACGTCGCGTCAGCAAGTCGTTGCCCTGTCGTCGGACTCGACCACGACCGGGATGACGCGCGTCCGCGGACATGCTGTTCATTCACCCACTCGATAGCGCCGCAGGAGGTACGCCCTGGCGGTGGAGGAGAAGGATCATGCCAGAACACAAGACAAGGCTATGGCTGTTGCCACTTGTCGTTGCAGTTGCGGTGACCGCATGCGGCGACGACAACGAGGACACCGACAGCACCGCAGCACCGAACGAAACCAGTTTGACCGCCGGGGACGATGCCAGCGGAGAACAAGCGACATCGCTTCCGGAGGGAGCAACGGAGATCATTCCCGAAGCCGACCTCTCCGCTTGGTCAGGCAAGACGGTTGGCATACTGAATCTAGCGCCGGTCCCTGGGGCCGAGCGTTTCACGAAAACAGTACAAGCGTGCGTCGAGGAGAATGGTGGGACGGTCGACTACCAGGATGTTGGTGGCGATCCAACGAAGGTCCCCGCAATCTTGGAGAACTGGATCACCCAAGATGTGTCCGCCGTCTTCAACGCTGGAATCGACATGACCGGCCTCGAGTCACTTATCGCCGCGCTAAACGAGGCCGAAACGCCCATCCTCACATGGGGCGCCGGCAATCCGAGCGGCGTTATCAACCTCACGCCCGAGGTCGTCGAGGAAGGTCGTAACTGGGGCCGCTACCTCGTCGAGGAACTCGGAGGAGAGGGAGAGGTGCTTCTCGTCACCGCACAGAACCCATCACTTGCAAGTCGCGAGGAAGGCCTCAAGGAAGTCCTTGCGGAGTCGAACATCGAACTTACAGTGACCGGAGATCCGTTGGGCTTCTCTGTCGAGGCCGCCCAGAAGGCGACTGAAACGGCACTTCAGGGCAACCCTGACTACGTTGCAGTTATCGGTGCCTTCGGCTCCTTGGGAGTCGGTGCGGCGATCGCGGTCGAGGCCGCTGGTAGCGACGCGATCGTTCTGGGTGCAAATGGTGACCCCGAAGAGTTCGATGCGATTCGGACTGGTGGACCATTTCAGATGACACTCGCCGGCGGACACGAGTTCGGCGGAGAAGCCGCATGCCAGATCGCTGCTGGTGTCATCGGCGGCGGAGCGGTTCCTGGTGTCGAAGGCAAAGAGATCTACACCACCTCCGTGATTGTGACCGCGGAGAATGTGCCGCCAGCCGGTGAATCCGAGCCCACTCCCCGCCGGCTGTATCAGCTCCCCTAGATGAGCGCGAGGGGCATGCCGGGCGAGTACCGGCATGCCCCTCGTCATTCGGGCGCTTCGAATTTCAGCGGGGTGTGATGGTGTCGAGTAGGTCCCAGTTGGGTCGTCCGGCGTAGAGCAGGACGCGGACGCGGTAGTGGTCGAAGTCCCGCAGTGGGCCTTGGTCAGCAGGCGTCGAGCGCGGTAGAGCGGATCGTCCTTGTGGCCCCGATGACCCATCGTCTCGTTCTGGACACGGCGTCGGCACTCGTCGAGCTTCGTGCCGGCGTGTTTCCGACGTGGAACGGATCCGCGACCTGATCGTGGCTTGCCCGCATCCAGCTCACGCGGTGGTTGCGACGATCGCCGCACCGATCGCGGCCGACGCGGGTCCGAGGCGGGCGGGCAGCACCTCGACGGGTTGGCCTCCGGCGTCGGTCACCGCCTTGATCATCGCTGTGGTGGCGGCCTCTCGGTAGTCGGTCCGCAAGCCGAGGCCGCCGCCGACGACGATCCGCTCGGGGTCGACTGCGAGCGACAGCCACGCCAGTGCAGTACCGAGCCGCCGGGCTGCGTCGGCGATCACCGGGGCCGCGGCGTCGTCCGAGAATGCGGCCTCGGCGTTCGGCAACCCCGAACGGGATGCGATCGCCGTACCGCTCGACACGCGCTCGACGGGCGGCGCTCCGAGCAGGATCGCGGCGCCGCGATGACCGCGGTGCGGCACGCCCCCGATCACGAGCGTGTGGGCGATGCCGGTTCCGACCGTCACGTACACGAACTGCTCCACGTCGGCTCCCGCACCGAAGCGGGCTTCGGCGATCGCGGCGGCTCTGACGTCCGACTCGATGACGACGGGGACGCCCTCACGGAACGCCCCGCACACGTCGAGCCCGATCCAGTCGACGGTTGCGGCCGAGATCGGCGCGCCGGCGGGGTCGACCACCTCGCAGAGTGCGATGCCGATCGGCGCATCGTCGAGACCGGGACGCGCCCGAAGACGCCGGGCCAGCATCATGCAGCGGTCGAGGACGGCGGCGCCGCCGAGATGTGCGGCTGTCTCGATGCGCTGCACCTCGATGACACGACCGGTCGCGGTGTCGACGACCGCGCCGAGGATCTTCGTCCCGCCGACGTCGATGCCGATCGAGAAGCGGCCGTCCCCTAGGGGCATGCGGCGAGCCATGCCGGAGCAACCCCGATCAAGGCGGTCGTCGTCTCGGCGGTGAAGTTCCGGTACTCGTGGGTGCTGCCGAACGGCAGGTAGCAGGCGTCGCCCGGTCCCATCTCGAACACGTACGACGTTCCCTCGTAGCGCGACCACACGTGTGTCACGCCCTCGGTTCCGTAGACCACCTCATCGCCACCGCGCTGCTGGGACGCCGACGACGTACCGGGAGACAAGCTCAACGTCGCGACGGTCAGCTGATCGGTCGACGAGAGCAGGCCGATCAGCGCATCGCCACTACGCCGGTAGGCGAGATCGTTCCGACGGATCGGGACCAGCGTGGTCCGTTCACGGGAGCCCCCGGGCCAGCGACCGATGAGCGAGTCGTCCTCGTAGCTGCTGTGCTCGAGGTACGCCTTGGTCCGGGCGTAGGGCCCCGACGTCCCGGTCGACGGGGGAGGCGCGAAGAACTCGATCACGCGCAGGTCTTCCGGCCCGTGCGCGAAGACGTGGTGCCAGGTGTCGGGCCCGAACGCCACCGCCTCACCGGTCTCGATGAGATGCACCTCGGCCGTTTCGGGGTTGGCGATCACCATCCGTCCGCGGAGCACGACGAAGACCTCATCGGCGCCGAAGATCGTGCGGAAGGAATCCGAGTGCGTGAACCGCCCTCCCGGTCCCACGCCGAACACGATCGTGTGGATGCGGTCGGTCGACGCGTAGATCCAGTCGGCGACGTTGCCCGCCTCCGGGTCGCCCCAGATGTGGCGTGTGACATCGCGCTGGGTGATGAGGGTCGGCCGGTCGAAGCGCGGGCGCGGTGAGGGGGCGTAGCCCTGGGTCGGCGCGTTGTGATGCGTCCCGGCAGCTGTGGTCATGACGTCCTCGGATCGTGCTTGCGGCGGCCGTGCCCATCGTCGGCCACGTGGTCTGGGTAGATGAGTGCCGGGAAGTCGCTCACCACGTCGACGAATCGGCCCTCATCGGCCGATCGGCGGGCGGCGAGCATGACCTCCAGGGCGTGGCGAGCGTGCTCGGGCCGGGTGATCGTGGGGCGGCCGGTCTCGGCGCAGTCGACGAGATGGCGGAGGCCCGACGTCCACGGCCAGGTCGGCTCGGTCTCGGGGTGGACCTCCCAGACCTCGCGCTCGGTACGCCACTGCTCGAATCCCTCCGGCGCCCAGTCGTCGCCGAGCATCTGCAGGACACCGTCGGTGCCGTACAGCTCGACGGCGGGGCTGCGGTACTTCTGGATCGTGAACCCCGTCATCACGTTGGCGAAGCGCTGGTCGCCGAAGTCGAGCAGCACGTGGGCGTTGTCGTCGCTGGTGTTGTCGATCAGCCGGCCTTCCGACATCCGTTGCGGGATCGCGGTGCCGACCATCGCAGCCACTCGGCGCACCGGGCCGAACAGGCCGCACAGCGTGGTGAGGTTGTAGACGCCGAGGTCGAACAGGGCACCGCCGCCGGCCCGATAGAACCAGTCGCCCCACCACGGCCCGGCCCAGCCGTAACGCGCCCGCGCCAGCACGAGCCGGCCGATCTCACCGCGCCCGACCGCGTCGTGGATCCGGCGGTACGTGGGCGACAGGACGACGTGAGGTGCGCACACCAGCAGACCGTCGTGCGCTGCGTCGACCGCGAGCAGTTCGTCCGCTTCGGCGATCGACGTGGCCATGGGCTTCTCGACGAGCACGTGCTTACCGGCGGCCCGCGCCTGCGTCGCGAGCGGGCCGTGCTCGTTCATGCTGGTGAGCACGAGGACGACGTCGACGTCACCGCTGTCGATCAGCTCGTCCGGGCCGGACGGCGTGGCGACCCCCGGAAACCTCGCGGCGACGGCGGCCGTCTTGCCCGGCTCCACGTCGTAGACCGCTGTCAGCCGTACCCGACCCTCGAGCGTGAGCTGCTGGATGATGTTGCTGTAGGGCCCGGTGAACACACTGCCGAGCCCGAGCACCCCCAATCGCAGCGGCGCAGCTGAGGCGGTCATCCGAGTTCCCTTCTGTGGTCGATGGTCTGGGCTGTCGGGGCGAACCACTCGGGGCGCTGCCACGTGTAGTCGTGCGCGGGGCTCCGGCGCACGGCGGGGCGAGCGAACGCGAAGATGACGGCGCGCCGGGGATGGTCGGTTCGGTTGGGTCCGGCGTAGTGGAGGGTGCGACCGGCGTGGACGGTGGCGCCACCCGCCGTGAGCGGGCATGCCACCGCAGCGGGAGGGTCGCGATCGTCGGCGAGACGCAGCCCGTGTGCATCGGGATGGATCAGCCGGTGCGGCCGGACCGCGCTGCGATGACTGCCTGGCACGAACACCATGCAGCCGTTCGACTCGTCGACGTCCTGCAGCGCGACCCAGATGCTGATGGCCGTGTGGTCGAAGTTCGGATCCCAGTAGGCCTCGTCCTGATGCCACGGCGTCGGGGCGCCGTCGCCCGCCGGCTTGTTGATCGCATGATTGCCCATCGCGACCATGTCGTCGCCGAGGAGTTGCAGCGCGACACGTCGTGCGTTCGCGTACGCGCTGCCCTCGACCAGTCGCGGCAGGTACCGCTCCGGGTTCACGATCTGGGGTAGCACAGGACGCTCACCGCCGGGTGCGAGATCGAGGCGGTCGCTGTCGGCGAACCCCTCGGTACGAGCGAACAACTCGTCGTAGCCGCTGCGGAGCACGTCGACCTCGTCGGGGTCGGCGAGCGCGTCGATCGTGAGGAAGCCGTCTCGCTCGAACGCCGCCACGTCGTCGTCGCTCAGGATCGGATCGGCGGCCGGTCGGTCATGGATGGTCACGCGCTACTCCTTCACTGCGCCGGCGGTGATGCCGTTGACGAACGATCGCTGCAATGCGACGAACACGACCACGATCGGCAGGGCCACCATCACGGCAGCAGCGGCGAGGCCGACCCGGTCGGTCGAGTACCGCGTGCTGAAGTAGGGCAGGCCGAGCGGTGCCGTGCGCAGGTCGTCGCTCGACAGCATGATCAGCGGGAGCAGGAACTCGTTCCAGGACCACATGAACACGAGCACGGTCAGCGTGAGCACAGCGGGCCTGCCACCTGGCAGCAGGACCTTCCAGAGCGTGCGGAACGAGCCGGCGCCGTCGATGGCCGCGGCCTCGATCAGCGCCGGCGGGACGGTGCGGAAGTAGGCGCGCATCCAGTAGGTGCCGAACGCGACGTTGGTGCCGAGGAGCGGGAGCACGACCGACCAGTGCGTGTTGACGAGGTTGGCCCACTTGAGGTCGTGATACAGCGGGACGACCACGGCCTCGTAGGGCACGATCATCCCGAACAGCAGCACGTTGAACAGCGCGTTGGACCCCCGGAAGCGCATCGTGCCGAACGCGTAGCCGCTCAACACCGAGATGACGACGCTCGACACCACGACCAGGACCGAGATCTGCACGCTGTTCCACATGAACGTCGAGAACCGGGCGGTGGTCCAGGCGTTGCGGTAGGTCTCGAAGTGGGGACGGTCGGGCAGGTCGAACCCGCGCACCTGTGCGTTGCTCTCGTGGAAGCTGAGCATCAACACGCTGGCGATCGGAAGGATCGTGATGAGCGCAACGGTGGCCAGCAATGCGAACGTCGCGACCCGGTTACCACGGCGGACGAGCATCAGGTTCGTCTCTCGCCGATACGCCGGATCAGGAGCGCGACGCCGAACACCAGGATGCTGAGGAGGATCGCGATCGCGGCGGACGACCCGACGTTGACGTTGGTCCCGAACGCGCGGTTGTAGATCAGCATGCCCGGTACATAGGTGGACGTGCCCGGCCCGCCCCTGGTGGTGATGAAGATCAGGTCGAACGTGCGCAGTGCGCCGATCACGGTGAGGGTCAGGGCGACTGCGATCGGCCCGCGCAGACTGGGGAGGGTCACCGCGAAGAACG
The DNA here is from genome assembly GCA_022843125.1 of Ilumatobacteraceae bacterium. Taxonomy (GTDB): domain Bacteria; phylum Actinomycetota; class Acidimicrobiia; order Acidimicrobiales; family Ilumatobacteraceae; genus Ilumatobacter. The sequence goes on along the minus strand of JALHOG010000016.1, from coordinate 70,205 downwards.
AACGGATGCGGCCGGCGCCATCGACGGCGGCCGCCTCGTAGAGGCTCTGGGGGATCTGCTGGATCGCAGCGTGGAACAGCGCCACGCACAGGCCCGTGGTGGCCCACGCACCGATCACGCCGATCGTGGGCAGCGCCCAGGTCGAGTCGCCGAGCCACGTCTTCGCGAACCGTCCGAGTCCGACGGCGCGCAGCGTCTCGTTCAGTGGACCATCGGGGGCGACGATCCAGCGCCACGTGACGCCGATGACCACGCCCGCGATCACCTGGGGCAGGAAGATCATCGTGCGGAACGCCGCATCGCCGGGCACCCGCACGGATGCGCTCAACGAGGCCAGCACGAGACCGATGCACACCGGCATCACGCCGATGAACAGCACCAGTTCGAACGCGTTGACGAACGACGTCTGCACCAGCGGGTCGGTGAACGCGTCCCGATAGTTGCCGAACCCGACCCACTCGCGCGGGTTGAGTCCGTCCCACTCGAAGAACGACAGCTGGATCGCACGGAGGAACGGGACGATCACGAACGGGACGAACACGAGGAACGCCGGAAGGATGTAGAGGTAGGGCGTCACGCCCCGCCCGTACACCGCCGGCGCTCGCTTCGCCGCTGCGGTCTCGGTGCTCATCCGGTCAGCCTCGCGTAGCCAGGAACTCCTGACGTGCTGCCTCGATCCGGGCGAGACCCTCTGCGGGCGGCGTGTCTCCCGACAGGATCTCCTGCATCGTCGGGTAGATCACCTCGCCACCGTTGGGGTCCGAGAAGTCGAGATACGGCATGAGCGTGTCGTTGGCGAGCAGCTCGTTGAACGCGGCATGAACCTCCTGCGCCACGCCGGCCGGAACGGTTGCGTCCGCCACCTGCAGCGTCCCGAGGTCGCCGCTCTCGATGAACAGGCGCTGCGTGTCCTCGTTGGTCATCCACTCGATGAATGCGGCCGCGAGATCGGGCTGCGTGCTCTTGGTGCTGATGTGCCACGAGTAGCCGAAGCTGCCGGTGGCGACGCGTGGTTCGCCTGCTTCGTTCGGCGGGGTGACGAAGAACCCGACGTTGTCGCCCATCGATGTGGCGAGGTCGGCTGCGCCCCACGAACCACCGGGAGCGAACACGCCCTCGCCCTGCCCGAACCGGATCGACGCGTCAGCCGGCGCCAGGCCGTTGAAGCCGTCGACGAAGTAGCCGAGCTCGCTCCACTCGGCCACCTTCTCGGCCGCGGCGACCATGCCCTCCGACGTCCACGACGCCCCGTCGTCACCGAACACGATGCCGAGGATGTCGCTCGTGCTCGCAGTGTTGGAGTTGACAGTGAAGAACACGTGCAACCCTGGCCACTGCTCGACGTTGCCGAACATGATCGGAATCTCGCTGGAGTCCTTGGCGGCAGCGAGCGCTGCCTCGAGCTCACCGAAGGTCTGGGGCGGCTCGAGACCGAGCGCCGCCAGCTTCTCCTTGTTGTAGAACCAGCCGACGACGTCGGAGGCGTAGGGCACGCCGAACAACGGACCCGATCCGAACTGCATCCCGTCGGTCGAGAAGCGCAGCTGGCGCTGCACATCCTCCGGATAGCGCTCGTCCCACCCGTAGACCTCGGCCCATGGTGTGAGCTCGCGGATCAGACCGGCCTCGATCAGTGGCCCGTCGAGCGAGTAGCCGATGTTGCCGATCGCGACATCGGGGGCGTCGTCGGAGTCGAGCGCCAGCTTGAGCTGGGCCGGGTACGAGCCGAAGTCGCGCACGGTGAGGTTGACCGTCACGTTGGGGTACGCGGCCTGGAACTCGTCGGCGCGCTGCTGCACGAGCTCGAGACGATTGCCGCCCTCGGCCGTCCACACCTCGAGCGTCGTCTCGCCGGCACCGGCCGGGTCGAACACCCCGGCTTCCCCGGCGGGGGCATCGGTTGCGGTGCTCGTGTCCGCAGGAGCGGTCGTGTCGGCACCCCCGGAGCCATCGTCATCCCCGGAACCGCAAGCGGCAACGACCAAGGCCGCCGCTAGGAGCACTGCGCTCACTCGCATGGTCTGTCTCGTCGCGCTCATGGTGACACCTTTCGTCAGGACGGTCGGGCGAGACCATACCATTCAGACCAATCACGGGCCACCGTCAGTCCAATTTAACACCATTACGCGACATTGGTCTGCTAGCCTCACCGATCGTGGCCACAGCGCATGGCGTCGAGCACGCGAATCTGACGGCAAGAACGACGGCCCTGCCGCTTCCCTCCGGCACCCTGACCGACCGCATCTACGGTGAGCTGCTCGCCCGCATCACCGACGGCCGGCTGGGTGACGGATCTCGATTGCCCAACGAACGGTTGCTCGCCGAGCAGTTCGGGGTCAGCCGCGTCACCATCCGGCGAGCGCTCGCCCGCCTGCGGGACGAACGCCTGATCCAGTCAGTGCAGGGTGCCGGCACGTTCGTGGCATCGGCGGTGCTCGGCGAGACGCCGAACGCGTTGACGAGCTTCTCGCGTCTCGCCGAAGCACGCGGCCTCACCGCCGGCGCACAGGTGCTGAGCGTCGTCGGCCGGCCGGCGACGATCGAGGAGGCCGAGCAGTTGATCGCGGCTCCGGGGGTCGACGTCGTCGCCATCGATCGGATCCGAACGCTCGATGGGATTCCGGTGGCGATCAGTTCGAGCGTCGTGCCGCTCGCGTGCGCACCCGATCTGACGACACTCGACTGGTCGATCGCCTCGGTCTTCGACGAACTGGCCCGCGCCGGCCATGCACCCACGAGAGCCGCCTACTCCGTCGAGGCCCAAGCGGCCGACGAAGCTGCCGCCCAGCTCCTGAACATGCCGGCCGGTCAACCGGTCCTGGTCACCCGCTCGACATCGTTCTCGTCGACGGGGCGAGTCGTCGAACTGGCGTCGATGATCTACCGAGGCGACCGCTACCGATTCCGGAGCACGCTCCACGCCTAGTCCGATCGAGCCGAGGGCCGTTCGAGCAGCGACGGATCGGTCACTGCAGTCGGCGGCGGAGGATCTTGCCGCTGGGGTTGCGGGGGAGCTCGGGTAGGTAGTCGACCACGGTCGGCACCTTGAATCGCGCCAGGTGGGCACCGACGAGGGCGCGCAACTCGTCGGCATCGGGTGGCGCCTCGGGGTCGGTCGGCACCACGACGGCCTTCACGATCTCGCCCCACTTCCGGTCGGGCACACCCACGATCGCGACCTCGCGCACACCGGGGTGGGAGGCGAGCAGGTGCTCGATCTCGATCGGATAGATGTTCTCCCCACCGCGGATGATGCGATCGTTCAGGCGGCCGTGCAGCGTGATGAAGCCCTCGTCGCCGACGGTCCCGAGATCGCCCGTACGACGCCAGCCGTCCGCGTCCTGCTGGAACACGTGTGGCGCCCGCAGTGCGATCTCGCCGATGCCCTCGTCGTCGGGGCGCTCGATGCGCAGCTCGGCGCCGCGGATGGCCCGCCCGACCGACAGCAGCAGATCCGGTCGCTCGGTCGCCGCGCGCACATGATCCTCGTGACTGAGGAACGAGATCGGGCTGGCCTCGGTCTGCCCGAAGATCTGGAGCAGCCGCGTGTGGGGCAGCGCGTCGAGCGTCGCCCGCAGCGTCTCGGGGTGGATCGGCATCGCTCCGTACTGCAGCACCCTGGGAGACACGTCGGCGAGCGCCCCCTGCGCGAGGAGCGTTTCGATCATCGTCGGGACCAGCAGCGCGCACGTCACACCGAGCCGCCCGGCGCGGCGCCAGTTGTCGACGCTGAACCAGTCCTGCGGGACGATCGACACGCCCATCCCGAGCACGCTGGCGTCCATCGCCACACCGGCCGTGTGGTAGAACGGCGACGCCGAGCAGTACCGGTCACCAGGGCCGATGCCCATCACCTCCTGGTACACGTCGACCCGTGCGGCGAGCGGTCGCTGCGTGAGGTGGATCGGTTTCGGACGGCCCGTCGTGCCCGAGGTGTGCACGATCACCACGGTGTCATCGGGCCCACACTCACCGACGAGCGGCTCGGCGGGAGCGAGCGGCCGGTCGACGACCACGACCCGCACCCCGGCAGCGGCACCGACCTGCTCGCCGAGCTCGCGTCGTTCGGGCGACACGAACAGCACGCCGGCACCGAGCCCGGTCACCGCGTGCACGAGATCATCGATCGGGAGCTTCGTGCCGAGCGGTGCGAGCGGCCGCCGCGACATCGCTCCGCCCACCAGCATCGCGATCGCGTCCCGGGTCTCGTCGATGAGCGCCGGGATCGCATCCCCGGCGACGAAGCCGAGCTCGTCGAACCACGCCGACGCTCCGGCCGCGAGCTGTAGCAGTTCGTGACCGGTGACCGTGCCGTCGTCGTCGACGATCGCCGGCGCGCCGCTGCCGAGCCAGTGCCCGAGCACGAGGCCGTTCCACCACCGCTCGACCGGCGAGGCGTTCAGGGCCGCCGCCCGAGCACCAGCAGCGACTTGATCACCGTGGCGAACTGGCCGTCGTCGTCGTAGAGGACGCCGGCCGACGAACCCCAACTCCGGTTGACCCGAACCGAGGAGGCGATGCGGATGACATCGCCCACCGGCAGCCGGCTCATGCCGAGCAGGACATCGGCGTTGACCATCGAGTACTCAGGCACGAGGCCGCCCGCGGTCAGTACGAGGTCAGCCGCCACCGCGGCCTTGGTCGCAGGCGTCATGTGCTCACCCGCGACCAGCTGGTCGGTGAGCCGGATCGAGTACACCGCTCGGCCGGGCGAATACGCCTCGAAACTGATGTCGATACCGTCCAGCATCGGACTCGTGAGCCACGGCCGGGCGACCGGCCGTTCGTGCGGTGGCACCTCAGGCAGCAGGTCATCGTCCGGGACCGGCGGCAGCTCGTCAGCGGCGACGATGTCGCTCCGGGCCACCCGGAGCACCTCCGAACGTGTGCGTGGTTCACCGTCGACCGAGACGATGACGTCGATCATCTGCACGCGCCTCCCGGCGCGCCGGACCTCGGTGTCGACCGTGACCAACCCCAACGGGACGACGCGCGTCAGGTCGACCGTGATGCGCGAGATGTCCATCGGGACGTCCGACGGCATCATGTCGGCCGCTCGCGCGACGAGCCCGGCGACAGCGGCCCCGTTCTGGGCATCAGGCGCGTGCGGCGACACAGCGACGCCGGTGGAGCGCAACCCTCCGGCTTCGGGAACGAACCACGGGTCGGGCATCCGGGTCACAGTAGTCGTCGACTTGACACAAGTGTCGAGTGCGGCTTCGCAGCCAGCCTGCGGATCCCCGAAGCGCCGCGTGCGCGACGTGCGTCGTCACCGTCCTTGGAAGTTAGGGGGACGGCGTTCGGCCGTGGCGGCGACGCCCTCGCGGTAGTCGTCGGTGCGGCGCAGCACCTGCTGCTCGGCGTGCTCCCGATCGGTCGCCGCGAGCACTTCCGCTGCGAGCGCGCCGCGCATCGTGCGCCGGATCGCCCGGACGGCGAGCGGGGCCGACCCGGCGATGTCGAGGGCGAGCTCGCGCGCAGCGGCGCGGAGGCCGTCAGCGTCGGCATCGACCAACCGATCGCACAGCCCGATCGCGAGCGCCTCGTCGGCCTTCACCCGCTTGCCGGTGTACAGCATCTCGAGGGCCCGCTGCTCCCCCACCACGCGCGGCAACGTCACCGAGATCCCGAACCCCTGGTGGAAGCCGAGGCGGGCGAACGTCGCGCCGAAACGCGCGTCGGGGCCGGCGACACGGAAGTCGCCGGCGAGCGCCAACCCGAGGCCGGCACCGATCGCAGCACCTTGCACCACGGCCACGATCGGCACGGTGCCGGTGAACATGCGCGCCACCTGTGCGTAGAGCGGATTGCTGTCGCCCGTCGGCAGATCATCGGCCGCTCGGCTGAGCCGAGCTCCGGCGCAGAAGTGCTTGCCGTTCGACGCGAGCACGATCGCGCGACACCCGAGGTCACCCTCGAACTGCTCGAGGGCGTCGGCGATGCCGCACGCCAGCTCCTCGTCGATGTAGTTGTCGGGCCCACGATCGATCACGACCGTCGCAACGTGGTCGTCACCGAGCTCGACGCGGAGGTCAGGGTGGGAGCGCATGGACACGATCATCGCTTGCTTGCAGCGCTCTGCTTACATCGATCCGATGACCGCATTCCTGACCGACTCGATCCTGCCGCCCGAGCCGGAAGGAGCACTGCCGATCCTCCACGACCGCGAGTACCGGGTGCGGGCCTACCGGCTGAGTGCCGACCGGCTCCTCATCCAGGGCGCCGTGCGCGACCAGAAGCCACCCGGCCTCTACATCCAACGCGATCCAGAGCCGATCACCGTGCACCACATGCAGGTCTCGATCGAGGTGTCGTTCCCCGGGCTCGAGATCCTGGCCGTCACCACTCACTTCGAGTCGCACCCCCGCGAGGAGTGCCCCACCATCACGGCGCACTACGACAACCTCATCGGTCTGTCGATCGCTCGCGGGTTCACCCACCGTGTCCGCGAGCTGTTCGGTGGTCCGAGGGGATGCACCCACACCACGGCGCTGCTCCAGGCAATGGCGCCGATCGCGATGCAGTGCTTCTGGTCGATGCGGGCAGCCGAAGCCAAGCTCGGCGGCCATCCCGACCCGATCCTCGACGCCCGCCGCAACGACGACCAGATGTGGCGCAAGAGCGTCAACACCTGCCACGTGTGGGACGAGCACGGCGCTGCGGTCGCGTCGAGAGAAGCGGGCATTCCCGAATCGGCGCCCGTATTCCTCCGGGCCCGCCTCGCGAAGCTCGGCATCACGATGCCCGACGGCACCAAGACCGACGACCACTGAGCGGCGGCCGGCGACCAACTGAGGTCGTCGGCCGACTCGGTGCGGAGATGGCAGCATGCCCGGCGTGGCGTTCACCGATCGCCGACACGCCTACACGTACACAACGACGACACCCGAACTCCGGAGCAGACGAACATGAACGCAACCGCATCCGACGCACCGACGCCAGCCGGCGACCGCGCCGAAGCCCGGGGCGTCGTGGTCACCGGCGGCGCGAGCGGCATCGGCCGAGCCGTGGCCGAGGCCTGCGTGGCGCGCGGCGACCGTGTCCTGCTGTTCGACATCGACGGCGACGCGGCCGCCGCGGCGAGCGTCGACATCGGTGGCGCCGGTGGCTTCGGGTGTGACGTCGCCGACCCCGACGCTGTGCAGGCTGCCGCAGCGACCGCCCAGCGCACGCTCGGCACGATCGAGCTCGTCGTGCACGCGGCCGGCGTCGTCGGCTCCCCGCGATCGGCCGTGAAGTCGTCGATCTCCGAGCAGCGCTGGGTGCTCGACGTCAACGTGCTCGGCACGATCGCCGTCGCCGGGGCGTTCGGCAGCATGCTCGTCGCTCAGGATCATCCGGGCCACCTCGTGTTCTTCGGGTCCGAACACAGCCTCGGCGTGCCCCATCTCGGCAGCGCGGCGTACACCGCCAGCAAGCACGCAGTGCTCGGCTACGTCGACGTGCTGCGCCGCGAGTTGCCCGACCACGTCCACGTCAGCGTCGTGTGCCCGGGCATCGTGGCGACGACGCTGTGGCGATCGGGCGAGCGACGCCAGGAGGCCTACGGCGGGGCGACGCAGGCTCCACCCAACACCGGGGCGATGATGGCGCGAGGCATGCCCGCCGAGCAGGTGGCCCTGGCGATCCTGCACGGCGTCGAGCGTCAGGAGTTCCTGATCGTCACCCACGGCCACGTCCTCGGGTTGGCCGAGGAGCGGTTCGCGGCCATCCGCGACGCCTTCGCGAACCAACTCCCCGACGGGGACGACGGCCGGTACGAGATGAGCCGGATCATGGCAGCGCCGTCGGATCCCGCCTGATCGATCGGCGGCCCGAACGCTGCGTCGGCGGAACAGCGTTCCGAGCCGTCGGGGACTTTGGTCCCTTCTGGCCTCGACCGGCCGGTGCGATGTTGGCGCAACCAGGACACCGGCCATCGGTCGTCCGCACGCCAAGGGGGCCACATGCGACCGTTCATCTTCAGCTGCGACGCTCACATCTCCGAGCCGAACGACCTGTTCACGGCGAACATGCCCGACCACCTGCAGGACTGGGCGATCAGCGCCCGGGTCGACGACGGCATGCGGATCATGCTCATCGGCGACCGTGTGGCCCACCGGATCCCGGCGAACTTCTTCGACCACAAGGTCGGTTCCGACACCGACGGCGTCGACAAGGGCCGTCGCGGCGCACGCGACATCGGCCTGCGTCTGGCCGACATGGAACGCGACGGCGTCGACGGCGAGGTGCTGTTCCCGTCGCTCGGCCTCCTGGTGTCGCGCATCGAAGACCCGGAGGCGTCGCGGGTGGCGTGTCAGATCTACAACGACTGGCTGTGGGAGTTCGTGGCCGGGCTGCGCAACACGCTCGTCCCCGTCGCGCTGGTGCCCAACATCGACGTCCACGACGGCGCGGTCGAGCTGCAGCGGGTCATCGACAAGGGCTACCGCGCAGCGATGATGTCGTGCGTCCCACTCGACGTGGCACCCCAGTACAACGACCCGGCGTGGGACGAGATCTTCGCCATCGCCGCTGCGAACGACGTCCCGCTGCTGTTCCACACCGCGGTCGGCAAGGTCAACCTGAAGGCGATGCGCGGCCCCGGTGGCGCCCTGTTCAACTACACACGCCAGATGGCCGACGCGATCGAGACGACTGCGGCCCTCGTGGGTGGCGGGGTGCTCGACCGCAACCCGGGTGCCCGGATCATGTTCCTCGAGTGCGGCGCCGGATGGTTGCTCTCGCTCGGCGAACGGATGGACGAGGTGTACACGGGACATGCACCGTCGATCTCGCCCAAGCTCAGCCGGCGACCGAGCGACATCGTCCGCGACCAGGTGATCTGCTCGTTCCAGAACGACCCGGGCTTCCTGCACACGCTGGCCGAGATGCCCGACCATGCCTTCGTGTACGCGACCGACTACCCGCACAGCGAAGGGACGTTCCCCTTCTCCAGCGAGGTCGTCGACCACGTGATGGCCTCGCCGGCCGCGACCGACGAGCAGAAGCGCAACATCCTGGGGTTCAACGCCGCACGCCTGTTCCACACCTCGCCCGAGGTCGTGGCCGCCGAGCGCGCCGCCTACCACGTCGGCGTCTGACCACCGGCGCACGCGCCGGGTGCTCAGCGGCGGTTGCGGGTCCGGCGTTCGAGGTCGTCGGCCAACGTCGACCAGAACGCAGCCCGGCGACGCGCCTCGTCGGCGATCTCGTAGACCCGGCTCAACGGCACCTCGTCGAGGCGTCGCTCTGCTCCGTCCACCGAGGTCGCGTCGAACCATTCGACGAACGACACCCCTTCCTCGGTGGAATGGAACGCCTGGTCGTCACGCCACGGCGCCGGCGCCGGAATCGGTTGGAGTAGCCATCGGCGCTGCTCCGCCAGATCGGCCAGCGCGCCGACCAGCCTCGACGGCGGCACCTGCGGTGCATCGTCGTGCAGCTCCCGACGAACCGTCCGCACCGTCTCGGGGGACACGCCGAGTCTCGATGCGATCACCCGGAGCGATGCGTCCGGTTCCGACTTCAGCGCCTGCAGGATCTGGTCGCGCATCGCACCCGGGCGCACCGGCCGCGCCCGGCCGTCGCGCCCGACCCGCTTCTCGATACCAGGCGCCGCATGATCGCCGCGCATGCGAGCGACGAGCTTCGGCGACACGTCGCACAGATGCGCGATCCGGCGATCGGACCAGCCCGCCTGAACCCGGAGTGCCCGCTGCACCCCTCGGCAGCGATCCGCCAGCGTGACCGGCAGACCGCGTTGCGAGTTCCGGTGCAGGAACTCCGCGAACGCCTCCAACTCGGTGCCGTCGAACCATTCCACGGCGAGGGTCCCCGTACCGCGCCGCCGAGCGGCAGCAACCCGGTGGGCGCCATCCACAACCGTCATGTCGCGACGGTTCACCACGATCGGCGGCGTCGAATCGAGCGAGCCGGCGAGCATGACAATACGCGCCTCGTCGAGTCCGTCAGCGCGCCAGGCATGCCCGACCGGCAACGTCGCCAGCCGGACCTGTTCGACCGACTCCCCGGGCCACGCGAACGCAGCCTCGAACTCCGTGATCGCCATCGCTGTCCCCCTTCGCACGACCGATACCCCCGGCCGCAGAGCGTGAAGTGATTGAACACAAGAGTGTCCTCAATTGTCAACTCGGAGACGGATCTGGGACGCGCTCCGCCGCCGGGGGTAACTGCACCAGCAGCACGGTTCGGGGTGCTACGGGGCGCTGACCAGGTCAGATGCAGCCGCGATCACCGTCAGGCGCCTCACGATGGCGCGAAACTTCTTCCCCCGGAAGATCGGTCCAAGGCCGAATCACTCAACGGAATCGGGCACACCGTCGGTGCGCGAGATCAAGCGGTTCAGCGCCAGTACGGCTCACGGACCTCGCGGCGAAGGAGCTTGCCGGCTGGGGAGTACGGCAACTCGGGCCGGAACTCCCACGTCCGCGGGCACTTGAAACGGGCCAGACCGGCCTCGCACTGCGCCGCCAGGTCGGCAACCAGGTCGTCGGTCGGTTCGACACCTGGGCGCACCACGACCAGGGCCAGGACGCGCTGTCCCCACTCGTCGTCGGGAGTGCCGATCACGGCGACGTCCTCGACGGCCGGGTGCAACCGGACCCGGGCCTCGACCTCGGCCGGATAGATGTTCACACCCCCACTGAGGATCATGTCGGCGCGGCGATCGACGAGGAACAGCCACCCGCCGTCGTCGAGGTAACCCATGTCGCCGAACGTCCGGAAGCCGTCGCGCCACCTGCTGGCGGCCGTCTTCTCCGGGTCGCCCAGGTACTCGCTCTCACCGGCCCCGGGGATCCGCAGGAAGACCGTGCCGATCTCGCCGGCGGGAACCGGCTGACCCGACTCGTCGACGATCGCGATCTCGGCCCCGTCGGACGACTGGTGGCCGACGCTGCCGGGGTGTTCGAGCCACTGGGTGGGGGTGATCGACGTACCGAACCCTTCGCTCGCGGCGTAGTACTCGTAGAGCACGGGCCCGAACCAGTCGATCATCGCCTGCTTGACGTCGACCGGGCAGCCGGCGCCGGCATGGGTGACCGCCCGGAGCGACGACAGGTCGTACCGATCCCGGACCTCCTGCGGGAGTTGCAGCAACCGGTGGAAGTGGATCGGCGCCATCTGCACGTGGGTCACCCGGTGTCGCTCGATGAGCTCGAGCGCGAGCTCGGAATCCCAGCGCTCCATCAGCACCACCGACTGCCCCCAGTGCAGCGCGAACATTCCCTGCCCGCCCGGCGCTCCGTGGTAGAGCGGCCCGCACACCAGCGACACACCACCGAGCGACATGCCGCGCCGCGCGAACATCGGCTCGGTGGCGGCGATCGCCATCTCCGGTGTCACACCCGCACGCGCCGGCCACAGCACACCCTTCGGGCGACCGGTCGTGCCCGCGGTGTAGAGCATGGGCGACCCGGCCGTGCGCACGTCGATCGGTGTCGTAGGCGTGGACATGATCCGGTCGACCGAGACGAAGCCGGCGAAGTCGCCGTACGCGACGCGCCCGACAGGCGCGTCGACACGATCGAGCGCATCGCGAGCGAGATCGACCAGCGCGGCGTCTGCGACGAGCAGGGCGGACGACGAGTTGTCGAGGATGTAGCTGATCTCGTCGCCGGTCAGGTGATGGTTGATCGGCACTGCGTGCAAACCGAGCTGCGAGCCGGCGAGCATCCACTCGAAGTAGTGGACGGAGTTGTGCACGAGGACGGCGAATCGGTCGTCGAGGCGCAGACCCGCCGAGACCAGATGGCCCGAGATTCGCTCGATCCGAGCGAGTAGCTCGCCTCTCGTCGTGACGGTCCCGTCAGGATCGAAGACGGCGACGTCGTCGGGTGCCTGCTCGGCGTACCACCAGAAGCCGCGAGGACGTGCCGTCTCCACACCCGTCACGTTACGTCGGGCTGCGGAGCCGCCTGCATGGACAGCCGGCCGCAGTTGGACCCCGGCGATTCGATGAGGCCCACGCCGTGACGTCGCGCGTCACGACACCGCGTCGATCGACGCCTCGCTCCAGTCCCACAGGCGGGCGGCGAGTTCGGGGTCGATCGCCCACGGCTTGACCCCGTTGTACCGTCCGGGTTCGCCGGGCACCGCCTCGTTCACATCCTCCAGGTACAGCCCGCCCGCACCGTCCAACTCGGTGCCGAGCGCCGCCCACACCGTGGTCGCGCTCCCCTGCTCCACCGACTTCCAGCGGATCTTCGCCGCGCTCTCGGGGTCGATTCCGAGCTGCTTGCGCAGGTCGTCGGTCATGTGGCGGCCGAGTTTGGTGACGATCCCGCCAGGCATGACCGAGAACGCACGAATTCCGTCGGCGCGATGCCGCCGGTCGAGCTCGACGGCGAACAGGGCGTTCGCGCTCTTCGACCGGCCGTACGCGACCAACGGCTCGTAGGGCGTTCGCTCGAAGTGGGGGTCGTCGAAGTCGAACGCGCCCCAGTGATGACCGGACGACGACACAGAGACGACGCGGGCCCCACGGGCAGCGGTGAGCGCCGGAAGGAGCAACCGCGTGAGGTGGAAGTGTCCGAGGTGGTTGACGCCCACCTGCATCTCGAAGCCCTGCTCGGTGTGCATGAACGGGCAGGCCATGATCCCGGCGTTGTTGATCAGGAGGTGCAGTGGCGTTTCGCCCTCGGCGTCGGCGAACGCCTCGACCGAGCGCAGGTCGGCGAGATCGAGAGCGGTCGCATGGGCGGCGCCGCCGGCTGCGGTGATCTGCGCGACCAGAGAGTCTGCTGCGGCGAGGTCGCGACCGGCAACGACCACATGGGCGCCGCATGTGGCGAGCACCCGCGCCGTCTCGATCCCGATCCCGCTCGTTGCCCCCGTCACGATCGCACGCCGGCCCGAGAGATCGTGCCCCTCGGCGACCTCGGCCGCGGTCGACTTCCAGCCGAAGGATGACGTGATGCGGCTCATGGTCGGTACGTCCTCTCCGCCCTGCGGGGTCGGCTGATCGTGAGGTGGATGGCCACACCCACGGTATGCGCGCAGGCCGGAGAACAGTGCACTCAGATGGACACCTCGCTCGTACCATCGAGGCGATGGACGGCGAACCGACGGCCGAGGGTCACACCGGCAGAACCGAGCACACCACCTTCTGTCGGCTCTGCTCGCCGCTGTGCGGGCTCGTCGTCGAGGTCGAGCACGACCGCGTGGTCGGGGTCAAGGGCGATCCCGGCCATCCGGTGACCGCCGGCTTCACCTGCACGAAGGGCCGTCACCTCGGCGACCTCCACCACCGTGCCGATCGGCTGCTCCAGCCGCTGCGGGCCGGCGAGCCGACCGTGTACGAGTCGGCCGTGGCCGAGATCGCCGGCCGCCTGACCGACGTGATCGCCGAACACGGCCCCGACTCCGTGGCACTCTTCGTCGGTACGCAGTCGTACACGGCGTCGCTCACGCACTCGTTCATGAACGCGTGGTTCCGCGCCATCGGTTCGACGAGCCTGTACTCGACGATGACGATCGACCAGTCGGCCAAGTGGGTGGCCGACGGGCGGATCGGCACATGGGAGGCAGGCCCGCAGCGATTCGACGAGAGCGACGTGTGGGTGCTCGTGGGCACGAACCCGCTCGTGTCGATGCAGGGTGGCGCACTCACCGGGTTCCCGATCCACGACGGTTCGCGCCGGCTGCGCGACGCCAAGCGGCGTGGTCTGCGGCTGCTCGTGATCGACCCGCGGCGCACCGAGGTCGCGGCGCAGGCCGACATCCACCTCCAACTCGTACCGGGGACCGACCCGATCCTGCTCGGCAGCCTCGTACACGTCATCCTCCGCGACACATTGGAAGACCGTGAGTTCTGCGACCGGTGGGTCGACGGCCTCGACGAGCTCCGCGTTGCGGTCGGCGGGCTCACACCCGATGTCGCCGCGTCGGTGTGCGGCGTCGAGGCCGACGACATCGTCGCCGCGGCACACCTGTTCGCCTGTGCTCGACGCGGCATGGCACGGTCGGGGACCGGGCCCGACATGGGCCCGTCGTCGAACGTGGCCGAACACATGGTCCAGGTGCTGAACGTCATCTGCGGCCGGTTCCCTCGCGCCGGCGACCTCCAACTCGGCACCGCTGTGCTCGACGACCGACGACCGGGCCGCGCACAGGTGATCGGGCCGCGTCGGACGTGGGAGACCGGGCCGACGAACGCGACCGGATGGGGGCCGATCTACGGCCAGTACCCCTCGGGCTCGCTCGCCGACGAGATCCTCGACGGCGGCGATCGCCGCATCCGAGCGCTCGTGGTCGCCGGCGGGAACCCGATGGCCGCGTTCCCCGAGCCGGCTCGTATCGAGGCCGCGCTGCGGTCGCTCGACCTGCTGGTCACGATCGACCCGTACCCGTCGGAGACGGCGGCGATCGCCGACTACGTGATCGCGCCGACGCTGTCGTTGGAGCGCCCCGACCACACCCGCGGGTACGAGCACCTGTACAGCGAACCGTTCGCGCAGTGGACCGATGCCGTGCTCCCGAAGCCACCCGGCACCGTCGAGGACTGGGAGTTCTTCCACGACCTCGCGTCGGCGATGGGCCTGCCGCTGCGCATCGGATCGAACTCGTACGAACCGGGCGAGGAGAAGCCCGCGTCGGCCGACCTGCTCGCCGTCTCGGCGCGACGCGCTCGGATCCCGTACGCCGACGTGCAGCGTCACCCCTCCGGCATCACGCCCGACGGCCTCGAACCGGTGCGGGTCGCGGAGCCGGCGTCCGACGCCGCGGAGCGCTTCGTCGTCATGGCACCCGACGTCGCCGCCGAACTGGCTGCGGCGCTGGAGGACACACCCGCATCGGGCACGTCGCCGTTGCGGCTCGTCGTGCGCCGGGCAAAGGGGTCGATCAACAGCGTCGCCACCGGCAGCATGACGAACCCGTGCCGCGTCCATCCCGCCGACGTCGAGCGGCTCGGCCTCGTCGACGGCGACCCGATCACCGTGAGCACCGATCATGGGGCGATCGACACCACCGTCGCCATCGATTCCTCGTTGCGGCCGGGCGTCGCGACGATGACCCACTGCATCGACCCGAACCCGTCACACCTGCTGAGCCTGACGCAGCGGCGTCAGTCGATCAACGCGATGCCGTGGATCACGGCAGTCCCGATCGACGTCACGTCCCGCGCCCCACTCGCCCCGACGTGGAAGTGACACTGCTCACGGCGGCGGAGCGCTCGTCACCGTGCGCGCATGGATCTCGCGCGTGAGCTGCTGGATCTCCTTGACGATCAGATCTGCCTCGACGTTCGTCTCGTAGTCGTGGCGAGCCAGCTCGCTGCTGATCTGATCCTCCCGCCTGGCGGCGATCAGCAGGATCGCCCCCTGCATCGCCGCGAGACACGACAGGATCAGGTTCAGCAGGATGAACGGGTACTTGTCGAACCCGACGTTGCGATTCCCGATCATCCAGCCGGCGAGGAACACGAGCGCCCCGAACACGAACCCCCACGAGCCCATGACGTTGCGCATGCGGTCGGCGGCGCGTTCGCCGCGGGTGAGCTGGTCTCCAGACCTGACGGCCGGGTGGCGGTGCCACGGCGAGGACGGGGTCGCAGGGTCGTGGTGGTGCTTCATCGGGTGATCTTGGCCGACCGCGCCCGATGAGCGCGCACTCACACGTCCGGAGCGATCGTCGAGTCAGAGAGCTGAGCGTCGATGAACGGACCGATCGCGAATCCGTCGGCCATCTCGTCGAAATCGAGCGCTGTGACGCGGTCCCAGTTGGCAGCCACGTCCTCGGCCGCCGCGCCGGGCTGCGCGAAGCCCTGGCCGACCGCGACCCCCATCCGGCCGGCCCACCCGCCGCCGGCGGCGAAGACCATGCCGGTCGCCGCGCAGTCACGATGGCAGAGCGCGACCACGAACTGTGCGACATCCTCGGGCGGGCGAGGCGACAGCGGGTCGCGATCCGGGCTGAGCCGAGTCGTGGCGACGGGCACGAGCGCATTCGCTCGGATCGAGTAACGGGCGCCCTCGAGCGCGATCACGCGGGTCATCCCGGCGAGCGCACCCTTCGCTGCGGCGTACGCGGCCTGGCCGAACACCCCGAAGAAGCCCGAGGTCGACGACGTCATCACGATCCGTCCGCCGGTCGGCTGTTCCTTCATCGCGCGAAACGCCGGCTGCCCCACGTGGAACCCGCCCGACAGGTGCACGTCGAGGACGGCGTGGAGTTCGGACGGGTCGAGGCGGGCAAGGGTGCGGTCACGCATGACCCCTGCACTGTGGATCAGCACGTCGATACGGCCCCACCGGTCGAGCGCGTCGGCGACGATCGCCTGCCCGCCCTCGAACGAGGTCACCGACAGGTCGTTGGCAGCCGCGACACCGCCGGCTGCGATGATCTCGTCGGCCACACGTTGCGCCGCCGCCGGCTCGACGGCGAGGTCGCTGTGGGCGGAGCCGACGTCGTTGACGAGCACTGCGGCGCCTCGTCGCGCGAACTCGAGGGCGTAGGCGCGGCCCAACCCGTTCGCGCCACCAGTGACGACGACGACGTCGCCATCGAATCGGAGCACGTCAGGTCACGACCGAGGGGCACCGCGCAGGGCGTTCGTCGCGTCGAGGTCGATGGTGAGGCCTTCCGGGTCCCACTCGGCGTCGCCGGTGATCACGACGCCGTAGTCGCGCTCGGCGCCTGCGATCGTGACGTACCCGTCGCGCACGTCGTCGACCACCTTGTCGACGTCACGGGTGAACGGGTCGCCCCAGCCTCCGGCGCCGTTGGTGATGGTGCGCACCACCGAGCCGGCGGGGGCTGGCACCGCGACCTCGCTGTTGAAGTAGACCCCATCCGCGTCGGGCTCGTGGGTGACCGGATCATGCGTGCCGATCAGTGGCGTCGCCAGCGCGTATGCGGGGCCGGTCAGCGCAGCCGGCGGACGATCGTCGAACCCGAACGCCGTGGTGTCACCCGGCCACAGCCACACACCACCGAGTCGCCCCGGCCGGCCCCCGTGGACGCCGGCCCGTGGCCGCTTCATCCGGACGTTCGTCGACGACTGCCGGGTCGGGACGAGCCACACCTCGTCGCTGTACCGGGACGCACCGCCGCGATGCTTGCCGGGCCCTCCGCTGTCGGGCATGATGCCGGCCCCGATCGTCACGGCGGTCAGGGACGCGGTCGGGTTGTGGACGGCCTCGTCCGCGGACATGCGCACGTTGAACGGATGCGTCATCGCAGACGACATGCCGTCGCCGAACCGGGACCCACCCCACGGGGTGTTCGAGTGGTTGATCTCGGGTCCGAGCTTGTAGGCGCCGCTGAACAGCATCTCGGCCATGCCGTCGTCGGTGGCACCCGAAACCGTGCCGATGCCCTGTGGGCCACTGTCGTGCGCCACAGCGTCCTCGCCGAGCGCGTCGTTCAAGGTGTTGAACACCGCCATGATCATCGAGAGCACGACCTCGAAGTAGTACATGCACGCGTGGGGAGGGTCGGGATTGACGAGTGAGTTCTGCGGCAGCACGACGTCGATCGGCCGCAGCGACCCCGACGTGTAGCGGCTGTGCCGGTCGATCAGGCACTTCAACCCGAGCACGATGCCGGTCCGGGCATCGGGCCACGACGAGTTCAGCGCCGATCTGGCGGCCGCCGACGATCCGCTGAGGTCGACCTCGGCGCGTCCACCCCGCTTGTTGATCCGCATCTTGATGCGGTACTCGGGGCTGTTCGGCAGGAAGTCGGTGTCGAGCACCTCTTCGCCCTCGTACACGCCGTCGGGCAGCTTCTCGAGCGCCATCCGCATCGTCTCGGCCGACACGTCGTCGGTGTAGCGGATCGCGCCGAGGTAGGCGTCGATGCCGTACTTCTCGATCGAGTCGAGGATCAACGATTCGCCCATCTTCAAGCAGGCGTTGATCGTCTGCATGTCCTGGTACAGCAGCGGGCCGAACCGCGTGTTCGAGAAGAAGAGCTTGATCGCCTCCTTGACCGGCTTGCCCTCGCGGAAGAGCTTCGTCGGCGGGATCGTGAGGCCGTCCTCGAACCGGTTCATCTTGGATGCCTGGAAGCCGCCGGGCGCCTTGCCGCCGATGTCGATCTGGTGGCACCGCAACGCGAGCGCCCCGATCAGCCGACCGTCGAGGATCAGTGGGCGGATGAACACGACGTCGTTGAGGTGCGTGCCGACCCGGTAGTAGTCGTTGCACGCGATGAGGTCGCCGCTCGTGAGCTCGTCGAGGCCGTACTCCTCGAGCGTGATGCGCACGGCGTCGGGGATCGACCCGACGTGGAGCGGCACGGTCTGGCTGACCGCAGCCATGGGCCACCCGATCTCCGGCGGGCCGGACAGCCCGGCGGCGAAGTCCGAGCCGCGGACGATCGGCGAGAACGCCGTACGCAGCAGCTGATCCTTGATGTTGTCGATCACGTAGGCGAAGCGGTTCGAGAGAACCGTGGCGGTGAAGCGCTCGCATGCGTACTTCTCGACGAAGTCCGCATCGGTCATGTCTCGCAGGCGAACCGTGTCGCGAGCTGTGTCGCGTGAGGTCTCGGCAAGTGTCATGGAATCGTTCTCCTGAGCTACTCGATGACGATTTCGCCGTACGTGCCGACCACGGCATCGTGGCCGGCAGGGACGAAGGTCGTGGACATGTCTTCGCGGATGATCGCCGGTCCGGTGATTCGATGGCCGGCGCGCAGGGCCGCACGGTCGTACTGCATCGCTCCGGCATCGACCCCGTCGAGGAAGCGCAGTGGCACGGGATGGCCGGCCGCCGTGTCGTCGGGTCCGGCCACGTCGATCGCCGGGTAGTCGACCTTGGTCGCCGGGACCACCGCGTTCACACGGACCGTCAACACCTCGACCGGGAGCATCGCGAAACGGTTGCCGTTGCGCACCTCGTACACGTCGTGGAACGCCGCCGTGAGCGGCTCCACCGCGTCGGCCGTGACGGGCGCCGGCGCCGGGATGAACGGCGTCTCGAATCCCTGGCCCTCGAGCCGGCCGTCGAAGCTGCGCTCGAAGCGGACGTCGGTGTCGGAGCTCGGCAGGCGCTTCTTCAGCAGCGCCTCCATCCCAGCGAACTCGGCCTCCATCGCAGCCATTCCGGCCGCGTCGAGCTTGCACGAGATGCTCTTCTCCTCGGTGAAGACCTGATCGGAGCTGAGCAGGCCGAGCGCGCTGAACAGCCCGGGGTGCGGCGGCACGATCACCCGCCGGAGCGGGACGAGGTCGAGCATCGACGGCAGCATCATCGGGCCGGCCGCACCGAACGCCATGAGCGAGAAGTCGCGCGGGTCGATGCCGCGCCGGATGGCGATGTTGAAGATGCCCTCGGCGACGTTGTTCAGCGCGATCCGCCACGCGTACGACACGCGCTGCTCGACCGTCATCTTCGTGTCGAGCTGCTCGAACGCCTGCAACGACAGGGCGGGATCGAGGTGCATCGCACCGCCCGCGAACCCGTCCGGGTCGAGGATGCCCATGAGCAGCGCCGTGTCGGTGGTGGTGGGGGCGACGCCTCCCTTGCCGTAGCACGCCGGCCCCGGCGACGCGCCCGCGCTCTCCGGCCCGACCTTGATGTCACCGGTGGGTGTCATGCTGACGATGCTCCCGCCGCCGGCGCCGAGGGTGATGATGTCGACCGACAGCGCGTTGACCTCGAGGTCGAACTCCAGCTCGAACGTCGAGCTGACCCACGGCTGCCCGTCGAGCACGACACTGATGTCGCACGACGTGCCGCCGACGTCGACGCAGATCACGTTGCCGTCACCGATCGTCGACCCGAAGTGCGCGCTCGACACCGTGCCGCCGGCGGGCCCACCCGCGACCAGCCGATACGGCCGGTCCATCGCGTGCGCGGCGGGGACGAGCATCGCGCGGCAGTCCGCGTAGTTGAACGAGCCGCCGAAGTCGAGCTCGCGCAGCCCCCGGTCGAGCCGCTCCGTATACGTGAGGTAGAGGAGCCGCATGAACGTGTTGACCACCGTCGACACGAGGCGCGGGTACGGCCGCGACAGCGGCGACACCTCGCTCGAGATGCAGCACTCGATGTCACCGAGTTCCTCGCGAATGAGCTCGAGCACCCGCAGTTCGTGGACGGGGTTCATCCAGGAACGGGTCAGGCTGACCGCAACGCCCTCGACGCCGCACTGCTTCATGACACGGAGATGCTTGCGGACCACGTCCTCGTCGAGCGGCCGGTACACGGCGCCGTGGTGGTCGAGCAGTTCGGGCACCTCGCGCCGCAGGTATCGCGGCACGAGCGGGCGGGCCCGGTCGGAGAAGGCGCGGTGCCACGTCGGGTCGGTCAGGAACTCGACCGGGCGGCCTGCGTTGCCGCCGTCGAGTACGTCGCGCTCGCCCTCGGTGACGAGCACGCCGATCTTCGGCAGCTTGCGCGTGATGACGGCGTTGAGGCCGGCCGTCGACGCGAGGTTGAAGACCGATGCCTGGTCGACACCGACGGCCTTCGCCCCAGCCAGGACCGATGTGTCGCTCGCGACGAGATCGGTCGCGATCTTCGAGGTCAGGATGCGGACGGTGTCGCCGTGCTCGACGGCGACGACGTCGGTGAAGGTTCCGCCGACGTCGACAGCGACGAGGCGGTTCACAGGATCACGTCCTCAGGCAACATGATGTACCCCAATCGATTCCATGGGACTCGCTCCACCGAGCAGAGACATTCCTGGCATTTGACCGACATGTACCAACCCCCGTCGGAGAGGACCGGGTACCGCTCGAGGTGACCGCCACCGCACTCGGGGCACTTCCCTTCCACGGGTTCCCTGGGTACGACCGCAACGGGGTGCGGCCACGCGTCATCAGTCACGATGTGATCTCCTCACTCGGGATCGGTGGGCGCGCCAGACGGCGCGCTGGTCGGGGGTGTGGTCGTCTCGTCGCCTCGCTCGTAGACGCGCTCCAACATGTCCGGGAAGCGACGATCGATCCGCATCACCGAACTGATCCGTTCGGCGAGGCGCAACGCATCGTGCTTGGAGAGGGCCGATTGCTGATGGAGGAACTCCATCGTCAACCGCACCCCCTCGGAGCGCTTGCCGGCGATCGTCGTCGCCAGCGCAACAGCCGATTCGAGCAGGTCGGCCGACGCCACGACGCGGTTCGCGAGGCCGATCCGAGCCGCTTCCGTTCCGTCGATCACGTCGCCCGTGAGGAGCAGCTCGGTTGCCTTGGGGAGACCGACGAGACGGGCGAGGCGTGTGGCCGCGCCCCACGCACCGATCCCCGCTCCGAGCCGACTGAGGTGCCAGTCACACAACTGGGCCGTGGCGGCGACGATGCGCATGTCGCACGCCAGCGCGAGCTCGAGCGCGCCCGTGGTGCACAGCCCGTCGATCGCGGCGATCGAGGGCTTGGGCGACTCGTCGATGTCGTCGATGACCGCGCTGGGGTCGACGGTGCCAGGTGACGCGGCGACGAACTCCTTCAGGTCCGCTCCAGCGCTGAACCAGGGGCGACCGTCGAGCCGCGGCGCCCCGGTCAGCACCCACGCTCCGATGTCGTCGTCACGTTCGATCTGTTTCAACGCAACGGCGAGTTCGGCGAACAGCGTCGGGCTCAGCGCGTTGGCGACCTGCGGACGGTTGAGCGTGACCTGGGCGACGCCCGGAGCCGGGTGGGTGACCGCGATGCACTCGTAGTCAGCCATGTTCCCACCAGTCCGGTGAGTGCGCCCCAGCTCCCATCCGCCTCAGTGTGCACGACCGACGAGCGACTGTCGGAACGGGTGACCAACCGCGCGGCCGACTGCCGCCCGCCGGCGTCAGGCGCGCTGGCGGGCGATACCTTCGGCCCACACGTGGATCCGGTTCCAGAACCCCGCCCGGGTGGAGGCGAAGTTGTGCATGTGCGCCATGTTCGGCCACACCACCACGGTCACGTCCGACGAGCGCTGATACGCCTTCGGCTCGGCCTTCGGGTCGGGCACCACGTCGCGCTCGCCGGCGACGACGAGGACCGGCGCGGTGATCATCGCCGCCTCCGGAGCCACCACACCGGGCGACAGCATCGAGATGCTGCACGGCGGCAGCGTCGCCGACGCCCACGACGGCCACGGCGACGTCCGGCGCCGCATCGGGAAGTCGACCATGTCGGCGATCACGATGTCCTGCGGCTCGTCGTCCATGTGGAAGCCCCACGTGGTGAACGGCAGATCGGCCGCCGTCGCCGCGCCGGCCGGGAGCTCCGCCCCGGTGTTCTCCTGCGCTCGGGCGAGCGTGACGTCGAGACTGAACCTGGTGCCACGAGGCAGGTACGGCATCGCGATCGGCGGCGTGCCCGGGGGTAGCGCGAGCACGGTGTGGATCGCGCTGTAGCCGAGCACGCCGACTCCGTCGAACGTGGCGTGCTGCCCTTGCTGGACGATCAACAGGCAGCCGCCCATCGACTGTCCGATCCCGATCCGGACGATGCCGTCGAGCGGCGGGAAGCCGGGATCGAGCTCACCACTCGCCAGCAGCGCGGTGACACGTTCGACGGTGGCGGCATTGACGGCTGCCATCACCTCGAACGAGACGTCGTCGAGCTCGACCGGCATGCTGCTCTCGCCGACGCAGAGATGATCGCAGGCCACGAACACCCAGCCGCGCCGGGCGTGCCACGCGGCCTGGCCGCCAGCGGTGTCGGCCTGCTGCGCATCGGGTACGTCGAGATGGAAGTACCCGCGGCTGTAGCCCCCGCCGGGGAAGCCGAAGCACGCGATCGGAGGGCTCGACACGGCATCGGGTTCGGGCAGGGTGACCGTGACCCGCGTGTGCAGTGGTTCACCCGACCCCGCTGCATCCGAGACATCGATGTCGAGTGTGACCTGTCGCATGACGCCCCCTGGCTGTCCGAACTGAGCGCAACGTAGTCCTGGCACTGCAAACCGAGCGATCCGACGTCCAAGTGCGCCCAGTTGGACACCGATCGCTCCCGCTCCGGTGGATCCGGCGAGAGTGACCGCTGCATCGGCGACCGAAGACCGACCGGAGAGAGGAACCCTCGTGAGCGGGATCGATGTCTGCGAGACAGACGCACGCTTCGGTGACAGGTGGTAGCACGGCGGATGCACCAGTCACTCGTCGAACCCGATCGCGGCATCCACCGCTTGCGACCGGACGACCACTTCATGGTCCTGATGGACACCGAGGCAACACCGATGCACATCGGCGCCCTGCTCCTGTTCGAGAGCGGCCGCGATGTCGCCGACTTCTCCGAGCGGATGCGCACGCACCTCGCACAGCGCCTACCAGGCACACCGTTGCTCTCGGTGCTTCGCCAGGCACCCGGTGGATACGACTCGGATGCGTGGGTCGATGTCGCATCGTGCGACCTCGACCATCACGTGACGTCGATCGACGCCGCGATGACGACTCCCGAACTCCACGCCTTCGTCGCAACCCAGGCGATGGAGCGACTCGACCTCAGCCGTCCGCCTTTCCGATGCTTCGTCATCGACGACGTCGGAGCAGGACGGTCTGCGATGCTGCTGAAGGTCCACCATGCCGTGGCAGACGGGATCGGCTTCCAGACGATCGTGCGGCTGCTCAGCGATGAGGCGCCGGCTTGCCCTCCCCGCGAGTTCGACACCACCCTCCCATCCGACGCAGCGTGGCTCCGCGCTGCCGAGCGGCGCTTCGCCGACGATGAAGCGGCTCGGACGCTCCATCGGGCACGAGCCGACGAGGCACTCGCTGTGCTGAAGAGCGGCTCGCTCCCCCGGAGGGCGCGCACGCCAGTGCTCCGGATGTCGGGCGACACATCGCAGCACCGCGCCTTCAGAGCCATCAGCCTCCCGCTCGGGCGGGTCCGTTCGACCGCAGCGGCGTTCGGCGGCACGGTCAACGACATCTTCCTCGCCATCGCAGCGTCGACCGTGCGCCGCACGCTCATCGAGCTCGACGACCTTCCGGAGACACCGATCGTCGCGAACTCCGCGCGGAGCTACCGGCGGCCCGAGCACGGCCCGTTCGGCAATCGCATCGTCGCACTGCACCCACATCTCGCGACCGACGTCGACGACCCGGTCGAACGCCTGAGGGCCATCCAGGCATCGATGGCGGCCGAGCGTTTGCGAACGCCCTGGGACGAGATGATGCTCGATGCTCCGGACCGGCCCTTCGGTGCCCGCGACCGGCGCTCGAAGTTCGCCGAACGGCCGCCGGGCGCCGCGGTGCTGCCCGGCAACGTGAGCCTGTCGAACGTCCCCGGCCCCGATGCAACACTCACATTCGCGGGCCGCCGTCTGCTCGCCAACCACCCGACGCCCATCATCGGTGGGGGTCGATTCCTGAACATCACCTCACGGCGACTCGGGGAGCACCTCGATCTCGGCATCATGGTCGACCCGACCCGCGTTCCGGATGTCGGGGCTGTCGCCGCGGGGCTGGTCGACGCGCTCGACGAGTATCAGCGGCTCGTCACACGATGAAGCGGTGGCCCGGCGAAGCTCCCGGCGCCCACCCGCCGGGAGTTCTCCATCGCCGACGCGGGCTGCTCGTACCGGCCCGTATGGCCAACTGAGACCGCGCCGACTCGGGTTCGAACCGCCAGATCGGCACCCTGTGCCGGGTCTGGCGGTGCATTCGGTGCCCGACTGCGGCCCACTCGCGCGCTGCGTACCGTGGGGAGATGAGAACAGGACGGTGTCTGTGCGGTGCGGTGACGTACGAGATCGCCGGCGACCTCCTCGCCACCGCGGTGTGCCATTGCGACCACTGCCAGCGCCAGAGCGGCGGCGCCTTCTCCGTCAACCTCGTGGTCCGTGCATCACAGCTGACCGTCACGGGCGACCTGCAGACCTACGAGAACCGCGGACAGAACGGCGAGGTCTGCGTCCGGCGTCGGTTCTGCGGCAGCTGCGGTTCACCGATCGTGTCGGTCATGACGCAGCCGGCGGGCATCGTCGCGGTGAAGGCGGGCACGCTCGACGACAGGTCGGCCGTCGCGCCGACCGTCGAGGTGTGGTGTGTCGACCGGCAACCATGGGTCGAGCTGCCCGACATGGCCGTCTCGCTCGATCGCGAGTGATCGCGTTGTTGCACCCGGTGCAAACTTCGCGCGACCATGGGATCGTGTCGACGGTCGGGGCCCGAGAACGCAACCAGGTGCGGACGTGGAGCGCCCTGCGTAGCGCTGCGGTCGAGCTGATCGAACGACACGGCTACGACGCCGTCACGGTCGAGGCGATCGCAGAAGCGGCCGGCGTCTCGAAACGGACCTTCTTCAACTACTTCGCGTCGAAGGACGCTGTGATCTTCGACCCCGCCCCAAACGAACGCGACCTCTGGGAGCAGCTCGCAGCGCAACGGCCGACCGACGAGCCGGCCTGGGCGTCGCTCGAGGAGTTCTTCCTCGGCTACTCGCAGGCGCACCGCGATCATCTCGCCCGCCAGCGCCGGGTCATCGCGTCGTCGCCGACGCTCACCCGGCTCGGTTGGGCGGCCGCCCACCAGTACGAGGACTTCCTGACCGGGTGGATGCTCAGCCGGATCCCCAGGACACCCGCGTCGGGGCTCCATGCTCGCTCGCTCGCGAACGTCGCGATCGCGGCGCTCAGCGTCGCGTTCTTCGCTTGGTCGCCCGCCGATGGCGTCGATGCGCTCGACGATCTGATCCGTGAAGCGTTCCGGGCGGTGCCGATCGCGCAGGTTCCGCCAGGAGCGACACCACACGCCATCACAAGGAGCTACGCATGAAGTACGTCCGTCTGGGACAGACCGGATTGGAAGTGTCGAGGATCTGTCTCGGCTGCATGAGCTTCGGCAACGCGAGCGCCGGCTCGCACAGCTGGACGCTCGACGAGGATGCGAGCCGCCCCTTCATCAAGCGCGCCCTCGATGCCGGCGTGAACTTCTTCGACACCGCCAACGTGTACTCGCTCGGGTCGAGCGAGGAGATCGTCGGGCGGGCACTCCGCGACTTCGCGAATCGCGACGAGGTCGTCATCGCGACCAAGGTGCACGGCCCGATGCGCAAGGGCCGCAACGCGATCGGGCTGTCGCGCAAGGCGATCATGACCGAGGTCGACGCAAGCCTTCGCCGACTCGGCACCGACTACATCGACCTCTACCAGATCCATCGCTGGGACCCGCGCACGCCGATCGAGGAGACGCTGCAGGCGCTCCACGACACCGTCGCCGCCGGCAAGGTGCGGTACATCGGTGCTTCGTCGATGTTCGCCTGGCAGTTCAGCAAGTCGCTCTACACGTCCGAGCTCGCGGGCATCTCCCAGTTCGTCAGCATGCAGAACCACTACAACCTGCTCAACCGCGAGGAAGAACGCGAGATGCTGCCGCTGTGCGCCGACCGGGGTGTCGCCGTGCTGCCCTGGAGCCCACTCGCCCGCGGGCGGCTCACCCGCGACTGGGATACGGCGACCGCCCGGTCCGAGTCCGACGAGTTCGGCAAGACCCTGTACGACACCTCGGCCAGCGACCGCACGATCGTCGAAGCGGTCGCGGGCGTGGCTGCGGCTCGCGGCCTGCCCCGGGCGCAGATCGCGATGGCGTGGCTCCTCGCGAAGCCGTGGGTCACATCGCCGATCGTCGGCGCCACCAAACCCGAGCACATCGACGACGCCGTCGCAGCCGTCGATGTCGCACTGTCCGCCGAGGAGATCGCACTCCTCGAGCAGCCGTACACGCCGCACCCGGTCGTGGGCTTCCAATGAAAGGATCTCGGTGATGGCGTCCATCAGGTTCTACGCCGAGCTCGATGCCGATCCGTGTACCGGCTGCAAGCTCTGCGACCTCGTGTGCCCGAGTGGGGCGATCACGATGGTCGATCGCAAGGCGGTCATCGACGACCCGCTGTGCATCGGTTGCGGGCGCTGCGTCGACCGGTGCCCCGAGGACATCATGTGGATGACCGAGCGCGCCGAGCCACTGGTCAAGACGGTGCGACCGGACGAGGTCGACGAGGCGGAGGTGACGGCGCTGCTCGATCGTGCCGGGCTCGACGCCGCCATCTCGGTGTGCGTCTGCACGTTGACGCCGGCATCGGAGATCGCGGCAGCGATCGTCAAGGGCGCGAGCAACCTCGACGAGGTCTCCGAGATGACCGGGATGCGGTCGGGGTGCGGCATCTACTGCGTGGCGCCGGCGCTGCGACTGCTCCAGGCGGCGGGCGCCGACGTCTCGACGCCCAAGGGCCACCGCTGGTACCCGTGCACCATCGCGCTGTGGGACGTCTCCGACGCCGCCCGCGCCGCCTACCCCGACGCCTTCATCGACGAGGACCGTCTGGTCTTCGATCCAACACAGCGATACGGCCCGCTGCCGGCGTTCACCCCGCCGGCCCGACCCGACGACCCGGAAGCCCATCGCCGGGCACGCATCGACGCGCTGACGACAGGACGCAAGGACGCTTCATGAACCACGGACCCGCACTGCTCCCGCCGGCGTTCATGCCGTCCGAGTACGGCCCCGAGCCACGCCCGCACGTCGCGATGCTGCCGTCGATGACGTCGGTGAGCGTCACCGAGTTGTTCCCGAGCTTCGACGCCCCGATCACGCAGGGCGACGCCGCCGATCTCGACATCGTGCGGGCCACGACCCGTGCCGCGCTGGCCGATGTCGACATGTCGAAGATCACGGCCGACTCGAGCGTCAACATCCTCGCCTCCGAGCACGGATTCGGGCTGATGGGCGGCCTGCCGTACGCCGAGATGGTGAAGACCATCCGCGAGGTCGTGGTCGAGCGCACCGGCTGCCGCGACGTGCGCCTCCGGCTCGCCATCTACCGCGGCTTCCAGGAAGCCGATGAGGTCCGCGATCACTTCGGCTTCGACGAGGCGTTCGACGGCAAGGTCAAGGGTCTCGGGCCGTTCGACCGTGGCGTCGAGGTCGACACGGCGATCGGGCCGATGTACCTCGTGCAGCGAGCGTTCGATGCCGACTTCTTCATCCACGCCTACTACGACGACCCGCGCGAGATGTACTTCAACCGGCTGCTGTACAAGTCGTTCAAGTCGTTCTGCATGTCGTATGCGCGCTTCGAGACACGCTCGGTGTACCACTCGCTGTTCGGCAACCGGAGCGGCAGCATCATCCCCCGCGCCCTGTTCGACTCCGCCTACGTCCAGGCCCGCTACACGTTCTCATCGGTGTTGCGCACCTCGCCCGCCGGCGTGATCGGCGTCGATGCCACCGACGATCTCTACGCGATCGATCGCCGGATCACCGCCGGACACCTCGCCACCTACGGCCGCATGCAGCGCCTCTTCGCCGAGATCGGTGACTGCGTCGCCGTCTGGGACGGTGGCCGGTGGGGCTACTACCTCCACGCCGGCGGCATCATCTTCGGGGTCCTGCTCACCAACCACCACGACTCGTTCGATCTCGACGTGCCCGTCGTCGCGGGCTTCCTGCAGGAGCCCGGCAACTCGGTCAACTTCACACGGAACAAGTCGCTGCGCGGCATCGTCGTCAACCAGGCGTGGGTCGGCGCCGGCATCCCCTACGTCACGATGCCGTTCAGCAGCCCGATGTACATCGTCGGCGACGATCAGGCGCAGCTGTGGCGGGAAGACCCGACGAACCCGCTCCTGATCGATCGCGCGACAGTCGTCGACGACGTCGCGCAGGGCATCGAGATGGCATGCACCAGGGGCGGCACCGATCGCGTGATCGTGTTCGACGGCAGCTACGGGCACATCACCTGCAACGAATCCATGGCCGACGTGCTCCGTGAGCGGGCCCCGGCGGTCGACCGGGAGGTCGAGCAGGTCCTGCTGCCGAAGTGGCTCGCCCAGCGAGGTCTCGCATGACCGACGGTCAGGTGGTCCTGCTCGGCGGCACGTTCGATCCGGTGCACCACGGGCACCTGACGTTGATCCGGGGCGCGCTCGTTGCGCTCGAAGCGAGCCACGGCGTCCTGCTCGTCGATCCCGGCCATCGCCATCGGGCCGCCCCGGTCGCGTCATACCGGGACCGCCAGGAGTTGGTCCGCCGCGCGACCGCCGACGATCCGCAGTTGCACGAAGCCGCGGAGATCGGGCTCGGTGGCGGGCTGGCAGGCGCGGTGGCCGACCTGCGAGCCGGAGGTCACGAGGTCCACGTCGTGTTCGGTAGCGACAGCGCCCGCCACCTCGATCGGTGGGACGCACGCAACCGCCTCGCCGGCGCCCACCTGTGGGCCGTGCCCCGGCGCGGCGACGCGGTGGGCGGGGTCGATCGGATCGACGGTGTCGGGTGGCTGGCGGTCGACGTGCCGCCGGTGTCGTCCACGCAGATCCGGTTCACCGTGGCCGGTGGGCGGCGCCCACCGCGGACCGTTCCGGCACCATGTCGAACTGCCGTCGCCAGCCTCTACGCGCTTGTCCCGTCCGTGGATGCGATGGCCCACCATGCCTGAGCTCGACCTGTTCGACAAGAGCGAGCTCTGGCTCACCGGGGTCACCACCGACGGCGCCCGGCTGCCCGACGTCGCTGCCGCCGCGGCACGGGCGCTCAACGTCGGCATCGACGAGGTGTTCGTCACCGACGTCCGTGGCGATCATCTGGTACTCGACCTCGTGAGCCGCCGGGTGCGGCTCGAAGACATCGTCGGCCGCTCCGGCGATCTCCTGGCTGCCGTCGGGGCTGTCGCCGGGATCACCGTGGCCGACGACGCCGACGTCCACAGTCGCGGCGTGCTCGGCGTGCTCGGCGTCCCGCGCGAGCAGGCCGACGAGGTCGTCACCGCGGCGACCGCGCTCGACGCCAACCTGCGTGCCTACATCGCCCGCCGGATCGCCGTCGTGTCGACCGGCGGTGAGGTGCAGGACGGCCGCGTGCACGACACCAACCTCGAGTCGATCACCGAGATCGCAACCGCCGCCGGCTACGAGGTGTCGTTCGGCGGTGTCGTGGGCGACGACGAACGCTCGATCGCCGGCCGTGTCGCCCGACTCGTCGAGGACGGCCACGGTGTCGTCATCACCACCGGCGGTGTCGGAGCCGAAGACAAGGACCGAACGATCGAAGCGCTCGAGCTGATCGCCCCCGACATCGCGACCGCGGTGCTCGCCACCTACGAGGTGGGTCACGGTCGCCACGTGAAGCCTCACGTCCGCGTCGCCGCGGGCGATGTCGGCGGCGCCATCGTCGTCGCACTCCCCGGCCCCACGCGCGAGGTGCGCGCCGCGATGCCGGCGCTGCTGGCCGCGCTCGCTGCCGGCGCAGGACCCGCCACCATCGCCGAAGCGGTCGCCGCGCCGATCCGTGACCTGTGGCGTGACCAGCACCGGCATCCCGACGACCGTCACCAGCACCAGCACCAGCACGACACGAAGGGCGCGATGTGAAGACCGTCCGCATGGTCGCGGAGATCATCGCCGAGCGCTGTACCGGTTGCGCGCTGTGCGTCTACGTCTGCCCCACCGTGGCGCTCACACTGCGCGACCGGCGCGCCGACGAGGCGGGCACCCATCGCCGCATCGTCGAACTCGCCGAACCCGACTGCTACAACGCCCAGAACTGCCTCGAGATCTGCCCCGACGAGGCGATCGTGATGCACCCGCTCACCGAGCCGTTCACGGTCGGCACCGACGTGGCCTCGGCCGACGCCGACGAGATCCGGGCGCTGTGCATGGCCGCCGGGGTCGGGAGCAAGCAGCTGATCTGCATGTGCGCCGAGACCACCGGTGCCGAGCTGGCCGCCGCGATCCTGAACGGCGCCCACTCCCCCGAGGCGCTGTCGCTCGCCACCGGCGCGCGCACCGGTTGCACCGAACTGTGCCACCAGCCGATCCTCCAACTCCTCGCGGCCGCCGGACACGGCGACGCCCCGCGCAACCCTGCACGAGGGTTCCAGTGGTACGGCATCGCGGCCACGGCCCTCGGACTGCTCGCCGACGGCGAGGTCGCCGACGACGTCCGCGAAGCCTTCTCGCACTACCCGCTCGACAGCGACCTGCGGGTGCTCAGCGGCGACTTCAGCGAGTTCGCACCGAAGGGGGGTCAGCCGTGACCGGCGCACCAGTCGGGCTCATCGAGCCACTCGCACCACCACCCTTCCAGCGCACCTGGACCGGTCGCGACCCGGCCTCGGTGGTGGCGATGCGGGCCGTCGAGCTCGACGACATCGTGGCGCTGCCGGTGCGGGCGATCGACCCGTCGCTCCCGCTCCCGATCTGGTCGTCCGACCCGACGCTCGGGCCCACCGACGACACCGCGGTTCGCGAGCGGGCGCGCGCTGCGCTCACCAGATCCGACTGGAGCCGGATCAGCCCTGGTTCGACGGTCGATCTCATCGCCAACCCGCACGGCTTCTTCCTGTGCGGCGACGCCTACGTGGCGATGCTCGAGGAGACCCGGGACCACCTCGTCGCCACACGTGGGTGCACGGTGCGGCTCCGGATCGCCGAGTCGATGGGACACATCGAGAACCCCGACTGGATGCGGATCTACGACCTGCCGGGCCGCTTCGGCGACGCCAAGGAGTGCCCGCAGATCGGTCGTGGCGTCGAGATCGACACGCGCGTCGGGCCGTTCTGGCTCACCCGCGACCTGTTCACCGCCGACCACTTCGTCCACACCCATGTGGCGGAGATGCGCGAGGGCTACCTCCATCGGATGATCGACCGGCTCCACAAGCCGTTCGGGATGGGCTACACCCGGCTCGAGACCCGCTCGGCGTACCACTTCGCGTGGGGGCCGCGGACGGGTCAGATGGTCGCCAGGGCGGTGTTCGAGAGCGACTTCGTGCAGGAGCGCTACGCCGGCACGATCGTGCTCGACACCACACCCGAGGGCGTGATCGGCGTCGACGCCGACCTCGACCTCGACGCGCTGAACGGCCGCATCACGGCCAACGTGCTGCGGCACTATGGCACGTTGATGCGACTGATGGCCGAGATCGACGACGTGATCGCGCTGTTCGACGGCCACGGCTGCCACATGTACTCCTACGGCGGCGGGATCGCGTTCGACTGCCTGATGTACGCGCAGGTCGACTTCCTCGATCTCGACAACCTCGCCCTGCTCAAGGGCTTCGCGTCACGACTGCCCGACACCCCTGGGCTCACCCTCGAGTTCAACCCGGCGATCCGCGCCCAGGTGATGAACTACATGGCCGGTGGCGTCCCGTACACGATGATGACCCGCCGTGTCCCGACGTTCCTGGTCGAAGGGCCGGCGGCCGATTGGCTGATCGGCGACCCGTGCTCGCCGTGGCTCGGCGACCGCGCAGCGATCGAGGCGTCACTCCCAGACGCCGTCGCCGCCGCCCGCCGAACCACCGGCGTCGACCACGTCATCGTCTTCGACTCGACGCCGGGCGCGCTGCACGTCTCGCGTGCGCTCGGCGAGCACCTCCTCGCCAGAGCGCCCGACGTGGCGGCTCACGTCCGCGACGTCGCGCTCCCGAAATGGCTCGCGCAGCGAGGCCTGGGCTGATGGCCGCCGAACACCGGGGGGCGACCCGGCTCGTCCCACTCGAGATCGGGCGGCTCACGATGTCGCTCGCCGAGATCACGGGCGAGTTCGACACGGCGATCTCCCCGGTGCCGGCGTGGGTCGTCGAACATCCTTCGGGCGTCATCGTGTTCGACACGGGCATGCACCCCGATCTCCAGCACGGCACCGACCGCATCGCCGGCGTGTTCGACACCTCGACGATCGACTACACGCCTGGTGAAGAGCTCGCAGCGCGCCTCGCCGCGGCCGGCTATCGGCCCGAAGACGTCCGCATCGCGGTCATCAGCCACCTCCACTTCGACCACGCCGGCGGCACGGCAGAGCTGCCCCATGCGCGCCTCATCGTGCAGGCCGACGAGTGGTCGGCCGGCCATCACCCCCGCCTGGTCGAGGCGGGCATCTACAATCCCGACGACTTCGACATCG
Organism: Ilumatobacteraceae bacterium; assembly: GCA_022843125.1. GTDB lineage: Bacteria > Actinomycetota > Acidimicrobiia > Acidimicrobiales > Ilumatobacteraceae > Ilumatobacter. The sequence goes on along the minus strand of JALHOG010000016.1, from coordinate 37,430 downwards.
GCCACGACGTCGAGCTGGTCGAAGGCGTCCACGACGTGTTCGGTGATGGATCGGTCGTGTGCCTCCCTACCCCCGGCCACACCAAGGGCCATCAGGCACTCCGGGTCGAGCTGCCGTCCGGCCCCGTGGTACTCACATCCGACTGCGTCTACTTCGGGCACATGCTCGACACGATGACGGTCCCGGTCCACGCCTACGACCGCGACCTGCAACTCGATTCGATGCGGATGCTCGCATCGCTGCGCGACGACGGCTGCCGCCTCCTGTTCGGACACGACCTCGACCAGTTCCGGTCGCTCCCGCCGACCGGGCTCGTGTGACCGCCCACGCGGGCGACGCCGGGGCGGCGCCCGTGCGTCGAATCACCCAGGAACTGCTCGCCGGCGCCACCGGTATCCGTCGCGGTGTCGTCCTGGCCGCCGAGCCGGGCACCGTCGCCGGCATCGGCTTGCTCGATCCGAGCCTGGCGCCGGACCCGGCCGGAGCGTGGGTGGCGCTGCGTCGAGACGGCGACGCCGTCGAAGCGGGCACTGCGCTCGTCGAGGTCACCGGCACGGCGTGGGAGCTCGCCGTCGCCGAAGACCACGTGCTCGGCGTGCTCGGGTTCGCCGGCGGGGTCGCCCGCACCGCGCTCTCGATCCGCCACGCCGCCCCCGACGGCATGCGCGTCGTCTGCGGGGGTTGGAAGAAGCTGCCCGCTGCGCTCAAGCCCGCGTTGCGCGCCGGCCTCGACGTCGCCGGCATCGGCCACCGGCTCCTCGACGACGAGTTCGTGTACGTCGACAAGAACGTCGTGACCCAACTCGGTGGCGTGTCAGCGGCCGTCGCGGTCGGGCGGCGGCTCGGTCACGGCCCGGTGGCCGTGCAGGTGATGGACGTCGACGACGCGCTCAGAGCGGCCGAGGCGGGGTGCGGAATCGTGATGGTCGACACCGGCGACCTCGACACGCTCCATGCCGTGGTGCGACACCTCCGATCCGCAGGGTCGGACGTCGCGGTGGCCTTTGCGGGCGGCGTCGGCCCGGGTGACCTCGACGCCGTGGCCGCGGCCGGGGCGTCGATCGTGGATGTCGGGCGCGCGGTGCTCGACGCCGACCTGTGGGACCTGCGTTTCGTCGTCGAGCCGCCGGCGATCGGCTGACCGACCCGGTCAGCTCGCGGCGCGCTGGCGAGCCGACGCCACGAGCTCCTGCATCGCTCCGCCGAGGTCGGCGGTCGGGCGGTGCGGGGCGTTGACGACGATCCGCCGCACGCCCAGCACGACCTGGGTCTCGGCGTCTGCGGCGGTGCGCGGAGCCTCCGCCGTGATCTCGATCGCGTCCGGATCGCGCCCGGCGTCGACCGCCGCCTCGCGGACCACCGTCACGAGCTCTGCCAGCTCGCTGCCCTGACGCGAGAGAGGAAAGAACCCGTCGGCGAGCCGGCCGGCGCGCTGAGCGGCCGCTCGGCTGTGGCCGCCGATCACGATCGGAACCGGCCGCGCCGGCTTCGGCTCGACGTGGACGGGGTCGATGTCGATGTGGTCGCCGTGGAACTCGCACGGACCGGCCGCCCATGCGGCCCGCAGCACCGCGATCGCCTCGTCCATCCTGCCACCGCGCCGGTCGAACTCGGCGGCGAGCGCGGTGTACTCCTCGCGCAGCCAGCCGGCTCCGACGCCGAGCACCACCCGCCCACCGACGAGACGGTCGAGCGTCGCCACCTGCTTCGCGACGACGAGCGGGTGCTGCTGTGGGAGCACCAGCACGCCGGTCGCCAGGAGGATCCGCTGGGTGTGGGCACCGACCCAGGCGAGCCATACCAGCGGGTCGGGGATCGCGATCGACGTACCGCCCGGGACCGTGCCGCCCTCGGAGTACGGGTACACCGACGCGTGCGACACGGGCATCACCACGTGCTGCACCGCCCAGAGCGACTCGCACCCCGCCGACTCCGCCGCGATCGCGAGGGCCAGTGCGTGCTCGGGGTCGGCGCTGCGGGCGCCGTTGGCGAACATGACGCCGATCGCCGGGCCATGTCCGGCGTTCACACGCGATCCCGCCACGAGCGCGTGGGTGACCAGCCGAACAGCTCGCGAGCTTTCGCGCAACTGATCCCCGCCGCGTCGTCACGGTTGATCGGGCGCAGTTCGGGACGATCGGCGCCCCAGCCGAGCTCGACGAGCTCGGCGAGCGGCAGCCCGGCGAGGTTGTCGGGTTGGGCGGCGTAGACGACCTCGTGGCCGGGCGTGTCGGCCTCGGCCGCGAGCCGGATCAGGTCGGCAAGGTCGTCGACGTCGACGTACGACCAGCAGTTGAACCGGCCGACGGCCGGTCGCTTGCGGAGCAGCGGCACGAAGTTCGCGTAGTCGTCGGCGGCGAGCACGAGCGAGGGTCGGATCGACACTGCGGTCGCGTCGCAGCGCCGGACGAGCGCGTCGCAGATCGACTCGCCGACCGACTTCGAGAGGGCATACGCATCCTGCGGGCGGGCCGGGTGCGCCTCGTCGAGCGGCAGGTAGTCGGGGTCGACGGGACGTTCGGCCGTGATGTGTCCGATCACGGTCTCGCTCGACAGGTAGACGAGCCGGCGCACGTCCGTGCGGGCCACCGCCTCGGCGACGTGGAAGTTGGCGAGCGTGTTGTTGGCGAAGATGGTCGCCGGCGCGTCGTGAGACGGGTCGGGGATGCCCGCCGTGTGCACCACGACCTCGGGGTCGGCCTTCATCACCGTGCCGATCGTGGCGCCGTAGTCGGTGAGGTCGGCGCGGAGGTACGGCAGCTCACCGCGCGGTTGGGGGCCGTAACTCGCCGGCACGATGTCGGTCAGCACCACCTGATGCCCGTGGGCGGAGAGGGCCGCTGCGGCATGCCGGCCGACCTTGCCGCGTCCACCCGTCACCAGCACCCTCATGAATTCATCACCCTTTCGCCGCGAGTCATGATTCAGTGTACCGAATCACGCCGATTGGATCGGATCCGCGACGGGCTGTCCGATCCGCACCGGTGGGGCGAGGCCGTCGGGCCACGTCCCGTCCGCGAGCCACCGCCGGAGCACCGGTTTGACGACCTTGCCCATCGCGTTGCGCGGGAACTGCTCGACCGCGTACCACTCGGCGGGCACCTTGTACCGAGCCAGCTGCGCACCGCATGCCTCGGCGAGCGCCTGCGCGTCGAGGCCGGCCACCGGCGTGCCGGCCGCCGGCAGGATCACCCCGATCACCTCCTCGCCGAGTCGTTCGTGCTCGCGTGGCACGACGGCCACCTCGGCGACCTCGGGCAACGTCTCGACGACGCGCTCGACCTCAGCCGGGTAGACGTTCGCGCCGCCCCGCAGGATCAGATCGGAGCGACGGTCGAGCACCCACAGGATCCCCTCCCCATCGATCCGGCCCACGTCGCCGGTGTGGAGCACGCCGTGCCGCAGCGCCTCCGACGTCCGGTCGGGGTGGTTCCAGTACCCGAGCATCGTCGAGTAGCACCCGGCGAACCACCCCTCCGACGTGACACCGACGCAGATCTCGCCCTCCTGGTCGGCGCCGAGCACCGCGCCATCGGCGTCGCGGATGGTGACCGCGACGTGCTCGCGCTCGACCCCGCTCGAACCCAGGGGCGACGGGCCGCCCGCCGGCGCCGCACCGGTGACCGAGGTCGGCGCCTCGGTGAGCCCGTACCCGAACACGAAGTCGCGCCCGAAGCGCTCGCGGTACCGCTCGCGTAGGCCCTCGGGGCACTTCGCCCCGCCGACGCCCAGGTGCGAGAGCGTCGCGATGTCCGCGGGGTCGATCTCGGGCCGCGTGAGCAGGTCGTACACGGTCGGCGGGGTGACGTACATGCGCTGCACGCCGAACTCCGAGACCCAGCCGGCCACGCCGACGGCATCCATGCGGTCGATCGGGACGAGCACCCCGCCGCACAGCAACGACTGCACGGTCGACAGCACCTGCATGTTGAGGATCGTGAGCGGCAGGATCGTCCCCTGGACGAGCGGCAGCGGCTCCTGTCGGGTCAGGGCAGACGCCGGCAGGAGCATGTTGTGCTGGCTGTGGACCGCGCCCTTCGGGCGACCGGTCGTCCCGCTCGTGTAGGCGATGGCGGCCGGCCCGTCGGGGTCGAGCTGCTCGGCCATGTGCCGCTCGGGCGAGCCCGCGAGCCACCAGGGAGCGACGGCATCGACGTCGACGGCGACGCCCGCGATCCCGTCGCGCGCCAGCCCCGACACCGCGGCCGGAGACGCGATGACGGTCGTCGCGCCGCTGTCGTCCAGCAGGAACCGCTGCTCGGGCTGAGCGAGATGGGTGTTGACGCCGACCCAGATCGCGCCGAGCCGCATCGTGGCGAGGAAGCCGATCACGGCGTCGGTCGTGTTCGGCAGCGACATCGCGACGCGATCGAGCGGCCGCACGCCGGTCGCGGCGAGCACGTCGGCTGCCCGGTCGACCGCCTCGCGCAGCTCGATGAAGCTGAGGCGTCGGCGCCGGTCGGCCAATGCCGGCGCGTCGCCGTAGGTGTCGGCGGCGTGATCGACGAGCGCCGCGACCGTCGCCGGCACATCCGGGATCCGCCGTGGGGCAACCCCGACGAGCCCGTGCTCGACGAGGAAGTCGGGTGGCGTGATCGCCGTCACGCGGATGTCTCCGAGGGTTCGTCCCGGGCTGCGAGCCATCCGGTCACACGGTCGACCAGCTCGGATCGCGATGTGCGCTGGGTGGCGTACTCGCGCACGGCCGTACCGGCGACGTGCAACACGCGCCCCGTGACGTCTGCCGCTTCGTCGGACACGAGGAACGCAACGACACGCGCCACATGGCGCGGATCGAGGTCGAGTCCGTCGGACGCGCCGCCGCGGAACGCGGCATCGAGGAGGTCGGCGTTCATCCGCGTGCGCGCGCCCGGCGAGATCGCGTTGACGGTGATGCCGAGCGCGGCGCCTTCGCGGGCTGCGACCAGCGTCGCCGACCACACGGCCGCCTTGGCGACGCTGTAGCCGAGGCCGGCATCGAACCGGGCGTCGAGTGCGACCTCCGACACCGTGTTGACGATCCGGCCGCCGCGCTCGGGCGACATGAGAGCGAAGGCGGCCGACATCGTGCCGAGCGCGGCGAGATGATGCACAGCGAGCAGCGCCTCGAGTTCGGCGAGATGCGGCTCGGCGATGGTGCCACCCCCGGCTGCGAAGCCGGCGTTGTTGACGACGATGTCGATCGCACCGAACGCGTCGACCGCATGCTCGACGACTCGGCGGCCGCCCTCGATCGACGCGACGTCGGTGGTGTCAGCTGCAGCGCGGCCACCCATCGCCACGATCTCGGCCACAACAGCCGCGGCAGGCTCTGTGGTGGATCCAGTTCCGTCGAGCTCGGCGCCGATGTCGTTCACCAACACGGTCGCGCCACGTGCAGCGAGCTCGAGCGCGTGCGCCCGGCCGATACCGCGGCCGGCCCCGGTGACGACGGCGACGCGGCCGTCGAGGGATCGCCCCATGTCGCTGGTCAGGCCGGCGGGGCCGAGACGTGCGGGAACAGTTCCTCGAACGCGCCGCGTGTGATGCGGTGGCGCACCTCGGGCGACACGTCGTCGAACAGCTCGTGCAATGTCTTCTGGGTGTGGCCGTACGTCCCCTCGGCATGGGGATAGTCGCTGCCCCACATGACGTTCCGGTAGCCCATCGCCGTCATCGCCGCGGGTGCCGTCTCGTCGTGCTGGAAGCTGGCGTAGACGTTCTCGTAGAGGTACTCCTTCGGGAGTCGCTGGAGCTGCGGACGGACGAACATGTAGTGCTGCCGGTATCCCTCGTTCATCCGATCGCCGATGAACGGCACCCACGTGGCGCCGCCCTCCGAGATGAGCACCTTCAGGTCGGGGTGCCGGTCGAACACGCCCGACAGCACCAGCTTCTGCGCCACGAACTGCCCGCCGTACGTCGTGTTCACGTAGTTGAGGACCGCCCCGCCCGGACCCCCGAACGCGCGGGCCTGGTCGATCCCGTCGGTGCCGATGTGGAAGCCGATCACCATCCCGGCTTCGTCGGCAGCTGCCCAGAGCGGCTCCCACGAGTCGTCGTTGTAGTCCTTGGTGCCGGGGGGGTTCCCGGTGGGCAGGCTGATCAGGTGCAGGCCGATGTCGGCCGCGTGCTGCAACTCGGCGACGGCGTCGGCGACGTCGAGCATGGGCATCAAGGCGGCAGGGACCAGACGATCGGGAGCGAGGCCCTGGACCTCGCTCACGAGCCACTCGTTCTCGGCGCGCGCCGCGTCTCGGATGAGCTGCGGATCCTGGATCAGGCTGCACCACAGCCCGATCGACTGATAGACCACCTCGGCCCAGATTCCCTCCTCGTCCAGATCCTTCATCCGCTGCACGAGATCGCGGGCGCCGGGGGGACGGGACGAGACCTCGGCGATCGTCTCACCGGTCGTCCCCTTGCGCGTGTAGATCTTCGGCAACGGCCGCGTGAAGCTGGTGCCGTCGACGGTCACCCGCTCTTCGGAGTCGGAGATGCGCTCGGTGCGCGGCATCCGGTCAGCCTGCTGCTTCGGCATGATCTGATGCCAGAGGTCGTCGGGTTCGAGGAGGTGCGAGTCGCCGGAGTGGGCCCAGATCTTCGTGTCGCTCATGAGCACATCGTAGAGAACTGTCGGAGAAGAGTGAACTGTTCAACCGTCGTGCTGTCAGCGGACGAACTGGTCCGCGAACGAAGCACCGAGGCCGATCGCCTCGTAGTGCGCTCGCGCTGCGGCGAGCTTCGTGTGGGCGTCCTCGTACCCGGTGGGACGACCGAACGGATCGACGTAGACCAGCCCACCGGACACGTGGAACAGCGTGATCATCTCGTCGACGTCGTCCGGGACGACGAGGGTGTGGACCTCCCCCGGGGCTTCGAACGCGAACGTGTTCGTCTCCGCGACCCAGTCGTGCTCGAGGTAGCGCCACCGCCCACGCAACACGACGGCGTGCACGGGGCCCGTGTGCCGGTGGCGGCTGAGCACGCCGGCCTTGCGCACGCGCAGCAGGTTGACGTAGTAGCCCTGCGAGACCGACAGCACGAGCGGGCGGAACGACACGTGCTCGGACTGCGGGATCCAGGTGCGATCGTCCCCGTCCAGATCGCCGATCGCCCCGGGGATCACGATGTCGCCGACGAGATCTGCCGACTGCGGCAACTGGTAGGGCGTGCGCGCGATCGCGTCGTCTTCGGATTCGGGCGCGCCGACCCGCGTGGCGACGTTCATCGTGTTCCTTCCATCATCGTGTTCCTTCCATCATCGGACATATTCCTTTAGCGGTTTTAACGGCCCGAGCGGCAGATTCGCGACCTCCGGCCGGATCGACTTCCGTACCCTGAACCATTCCGTTAGAGTGTCACCTCAGTCACCCGCTGTGCAAGGAGCCGACATGCCGTACGCCGAAGGGCGCGTGTATCACGACGCCGACTCGCACATCTTCGAGACGCCTGACTTCTACGAGGCGTTCGCCGATGCCGCCACGCTCCGCCATCTGGGCGACGATTGCTTCTCCGGCGTGACGGTCGAGATGTTCGACGAAGCGCAGCGTGCCGCGCAGGCCGATCCCGAGTTCGCGGCCCGAGCCGAAGCCGACGTGATGCAGCGCAAGCTCTGGAGCGCTCTGGGCGCGTACGACGGTGTCGAGCGTTCGCGTGCGCTCGATCTGCTCGGATTCCGCAGCCAGCTCGTGTTCGACTCGTTCATGCGTTTCCACCTGCGCACCGCCGAACAGGGCGACGACCTCGACCTGATCTACTCGCTGGCCCGCACCCACAACCGGGCGCTGGTCGAATTCTGCTCCAGCGACCCGCGACTGCTCCCCGTCGGCTACGTCCCCCTCGCCGACATCGAGCGCTCGATCCAGTTCGCCGCCGAGGCGATCGAGCTCGGCTGCGCCGCACTCCAGGCGCCCGGCGACTGCCCCCGCCGACACTCCCCCTCGCATCAGGGGTTCGACCCGATGTGGGCGATGATGGCCGAGTCGAGCACCCCGCTGATCTTCCACCTCGGCGCCGGGCGACTGGCCGACACGACCTACAACCTCAACGGGCGCGACCCCGAGCCGTCGTTCCTCGGCGGCGACGGGTCGATCAAGTCGATCGAGTATGTCGCGACTCCCAACCCGATCATGGAGACGCTCTCCGCGCTCATCATCGACGGTGTGCTGCACGACCACCCTGACCTGCGCGTCGGGCTCATCGAGTTCGGCGCCTCCTGGCTTCCCGGCTGGATGCACTTCCTCGACTCGGCGATGGACGCGTTCGTCAAGAACGAGCGCCGGCTGCAGCGGCTCGACATGAAGCTGAGCGACTACGTGCGACGGCAGGTGCGGGTCACACCGTTCCCACACGAGAACACCGGATGGACGATCGCCCAGGGGGGCGACGACATCTTCATGTTCTCGTCCGACTACCCGCACATCGAGGGCGGCCGCAATCCGATCGCCCGCTTCGAGCGGAGCCTCGACGCGAGCAGCATCTCGGCCGACGCACGCGACAAGTTCTACGAGAAGAACTTCGAAGACTTCATGGGTGCCCGCGTGCCGGGACGACCATCGCCTGCTGGGTGAACGACGCCACCAGGCTGCCGCTCGCGGTCGACACCTCGCCGCGCGCCACGGCGCGGCTGCCGGCTTCCGAGAGCGAGTCGGCCGTGATCAGGAGCCAGTCGTCGGCGCGTGCCGGGCGATGGAACCAGAGGGAGTGGTCGAGCGTGACCGGCCCGAGGCGGTCGCGCAGCGGCGTGCCCGGAGGGCGAGCCGAGCCGCTCACGCCGAGATCGGTGACGAACGCGACGACGCACACATGCAGCAGCGCATCGTCGGGCAGCACACTCTGATGGCGGATCCAGCAGGGGTGGATGATGCGTCGCCCATCGGCGGGGAGCGCAGCGGCGCGCACGTCGAACCCGTCCAGCAGCGACAGGTCGGCCAGGGCTGCGAGTTCCGGCACGCCCGCCTCCGCGTCGACCTCGGGCGTACAGGAGCGGTGCCAGCCCTGGTCGTCGTGCGGGTCGACCAGGCGGATGGTGGACGTGGCGATCGCTACCCCGCCCTGACGCATGACGACACCCCTGGTGCGGCTCGTGCGGCCGTCGTGGAGGCGGTCGACCGCGAGCTCGACCGGTTCCGCAGGGCGGCCCGCGCGCAGGAAGGTGGTGTGCATCGACGCCGGCACCAGCTCGGCATCGATGGTCGCAGCGGCGGCGAGGACGGCTGCCACGAGCAGCCCACTCCCGTGCAGGCGCTGACGGCTACCGGGGCAGCGCACCGTCGTGAACAGGTCGGTGCCGCTCGGGGCGAGTTCCACCAGATCGCCGAAGGTCAGCAGCGGGCGCGTCACGTGAACAACTCGAGCATGCCCGGACGGCTCACCTTCATCGACGGCGTCCGGGGGATGTCGTCGAGGATCCGGATCACAGAGTGCACTTTATTGCCAGCCTCGAGCAGCGATCGCACCGGGCCGGTTGTCGGGTGGCGACGATGCGGCGACTTCGACTACCCGCCGAGACGATCGGAAGAGTATCCTGATAGACGTGGATGATCGCGCTGCACGAACCGATGATGACGGCACGAACGACGTCCTCGTCGAGCAGGCCGACGGCGTGATGTCGATCACCCTGAACCGGCCACGGCGCAAGAACGCACTCACCGCCGCGATGGTGGCCACCATAGCCGAGGCGGTCGATCGCGCCTCGAACGACGACGTGACGCGCGTGATCGTGATCGGCTCGGCCGGCGACGACTTCTGCTCGGGCATGGACCTGTCCCAGTCGAACGCCCCAGCGGGCGCCGAGCAGGGCCGGCCCCGTACCGGGCACCTCCAACGACGCCTCGGCGCGGGCGCCCACGACATGATCCTCACACTCGACGCGGCCCAGGTGCCGATCGTCTCGGCCGTGCGCGGCTGGGCCGCCGGGATCGGCAACATGCTCGCCCTCTCCGCCGACATCGTCGTGGCCGATTCGACCGCACGGTTCTGGGTTCCCTTCGTCACCAAGGGTTTCACGCCCGACAGCGGCAACACCTGGCTGCTCCCGAGGCTCGTCGGGCTCGCGCGCGCCAAGGAGATGATCCTGCGGGGCAAGCCCGTCGATGGTCAACGCGCGGCGCAGTGGGGCCTGATCAGCCAGTGCGTCGAGCCGGGCGAATTCGACGCAGCGGTCGCCGAGGTCGTGAACGACTTCGCCGCCGGTGCAACCGTCTCGCTCGGTCTGGCGCGGTCGCTGCTCCACCAGAACCTCTCACTCACGCTGCCGGCCGCGCTCCAGAACGAAGCGATCCACGAGGAGCTCGCCGTGCGCTCGGACGACTTCAAGGAAGGTATGCGGGCGTTCGCCCAGAAGCGTCCTCCCGAGTACACCGGCTGGTGACAGGGTCGCCCGACGTGTCCTCCTGCGCCCAGCACTTCGGCCCGATCTCGGCCAGCGTGATGTACGAGCCGCGATCGTCACCGCTGCCGACGGCGGTCGCGTCGAGCAGGATGAGTCGAACCGCTTGCTGGCTTTCGAGCACAGCAACGGGGCCCGCGACGCACATCGCGACACAGTGCCGAACCGTCTGGCGCTGGCGTTGAGCGCCCGGGCACGCACATCGGAGACCAAAGGAGACCCATGAGCACTGCCACCACGATCCCGTTCGTCGACTATCTCGTCCTCGAACCCGAACCGCACCTGATCGCCCACGAGTGCACCGGCTGTGGCGCGCGGTACTTCGACCGGCGCAATGCGTGTGCCGGTTGCTTCGCCACGGAGTTCCGCGACGTCGACGTCGCGAGCGACGGCATCGTGCGATCGTTCACGATCGTCACGTTCGCCGCGCCGGGGGTCGAGGTGCCCTTCGTCGCCGCGCTCGTCGACTGCGACGGCACGAGCGTGCGGGGCAACATCGTCAACTGCCCGCCCGACCCCGAGCACGTCACGCTCGGGATGGCGGTCCGGCTCACCACCGTCGCCGTGGGCGCCGACGACAACGGCGTCCAAGCCGTCAACTACGGCTTCGAACCCCGTTGACACCCAGCCCCGTCCCAGACAACCCATCGAACAGAAGTTGAGGTCCCACCATGAGCGCAAGTGACGACATCTGGATCCTCGGGATCTCGATGACGAAGTTCGGCAAGCATGCCGATCGAGACGTCGTCGACCTCGGTGCCGAGGCGATCACGGCGGCGCTGGCCGACGCCGGGATCACCATGAACGACGTCGGCGTGTTCGCCGCCGGCAACCTGATGGGCAGCGCCGGCATCGCCCAGCAACTCCAGAAGCAGATCGGCCAGACGGGCATCCCCGCCTACAACGTGTCGAACGCATGTGCAACGGGCGCAACCGCGCTGCGCACCGCGATCATGGCCGTCAAGGCCGGCGAGACCGACATCGGGCTCGCATGCGGCGTCGAGAAGCTGGCCGGTGCCGGGCTGCTCGGAGCGGGCGGGCAGGAGAAGTCGGTCGGTCACGAGTGGACGCCGTCGGGTCGGTACGGCGCGGTCGGCCCGATCGACGGGCGGATCGGTACCGAGGCGATGCCGGGCGTCTTCGCCCAGATCGGCATGGAGTACCTGCACGACCACCAGTACGGCGGAACGGCGTTCGAGCTCTTCGCCAGGATCAGCGAGAAGAACCACAGCCACTCGACCCTCAACCCGCTCGCTGCCTACAGCAAGGCGATGCCCCTCGAGCAGATCATGAACGACATCATGATCGCCTACCCGAACACGCGGCCGATGTGCTCGGCCAACTGCGACGGCGCCTCGGCTGCAGTCGTGGTGAGTGGTGAGAAGCTCCGCACGCTGTCACTCGAGCAGCAGCGGCGAGCCGTCAAGGTGAGTGCGTCGATCCTCACGAGCGACCCGTTCGAGCAGGCATGCCAGGTGCTCCCGAACATCAACACGCTCACCCGCAACGCGGCCGAGCAGGCGTACGAGCAGGCCGGCGTCGGGCCCGACGACCTCGATCTCGTCGAGTTGCACGACTGCTTCGCCACCGCCGAGCTCGTCCACTACGACAACCTGATGCTGTGCGAGGAGGGTGGCGCCGTCGACTTCTTCGAGTCGGGTGCACCGTGGCGCGACGGCAGGATGCCGGTCAACGTGTCGGGCGGTCTGCAGTCCAAGGGCCACCCGGTCTCGGCGACCGGCATCGCCAACATCTGGGAGGTGTGCCAACACGTCCGCGGAGAAGGCGGCCCGCGCCAGATCGAAGGCGCGAAGGTCGGCCTCGCCCACGTCATCGGCCTCGGATCGGCCTGCGGCGTCCACATCCTCGAGAAGTCGGGCCTCGCAGCCTGACCGGCACACCACACGATCCGACCGCCACCGAACTCACCGGACAGAAGGAGACATCATCATGGGAGCACTCGACGGCCGCGTGGCCATCATCACCGGCGCCGGTCGCGGCATCGGACGCGAGCACGCACTGCTGTTCGCCCGGGAGGGAGCGCTCGTCGTCGTCAACGACCTCGGCGGCAGCCCGGACGGCAGCGGCGCCGACGCGTCGCCGGCTGAGGAGGTCGTGGCCGAGATCCGCGGGTTCGGCGGCGAGGCGGTCGCGAACCACGACGACATCTCGGATGCCGACGGCGCCGGACGGCTCGTCCAGCAGGCGATCGAGACGTTCGGCGCGCTGCACGTGCTCGTCAACAACGCCGGCATCCTGCGAGATCGCATGATCTTCTCGATGAGCGACGATGAGTGGGATGCCGTCGTCCGGGTCCACCTCCGTGGGCACTTCATGCCGACGCGCGCAGCGGCGCAGTACTGGCGCCAGCGGGCCAAGGACGGCGCGCCGTTGAAGGCATCGGTCGTCAACACCACGTCGACGTCGGGTCTGCTGAGCAACCCCGGCCAGACGAACTACGGCGCAGCGAAGTCGGGCATCGCGACGTTCACCGAGATCTGCCAGAAGGAGCTGTGGCGCTACGGCGTCCGCTGCAACGCGATCGCCCCGGCGGCCCGCACGCGGCTGACCGCGACCATCCCCGGGTCGGAGGATCGTGATGCGGAGCGCGCGGCACAGTCGGAGGAGACCGGATTCGACGTCATGGCGCCCGGCAACGTCTCGCCGATGGTCGCCTACCTCGCGACCGAGGACTGCCCGATCGGCGGCAAGACCTTCTTCGTGTTCGGCGGCACCGTCCAGCTGTTCCAGCCGTGGACGATCATCGACACGATCAAGGTCGATCACACCTGGTCGCTCGACGAACTCGCCGACCAGGCAGCCAAGTGGGGCGACGTGCACTTCGACCAATCGATCTCGATCGACTGACCCGGCCCTCGAGGGAGAGGAAGACAGCCACATGAAGTTGACGACTGGGAGCCGCTGGCGGAGCAGTGCCTGCACGACCGAGGGGATCGTCGTGCGCATCGACGCCGGCGACGATGTCGATCTCCGCTGCGGCGGGCACCCGATGCTCGCCGCCGGCGCCGACGGCGAGCAGCAGGCGATCATCGCCGAGTTCGCCGGCGGCTCACTGCTCGGCAAGCGGTACGAGCTCGAGGAGCTCGGCCTCGAGCTCCTGGTGACGAAGGCCGGGGACGGCTCACTCGCCGTCGGCGAGACGTCGCTGGTCGAGAAGTCGGCCCGGCGCCTGCCGACCTCGGACTGATCGACGACCTGCGACGACCGTCAGGGGCTCGCGGTCCGACACGAGCCCCTGACGATCACAGGTGCGGCACGTCGGGGCTGCTGACGATGCCGTCACGCTCGAGGCCCTCGACCTCCTCGTCGGAGTAGCCGAGGTCGCGCAGCACGTCACCGGTGTGCTGGCCGAGCTGTGGGGGCGCCGAGTCGAGGCGCAGTTCGAGCGAGTCGAAGTCCCAGAAGGCGCCGGGCTGGACGAACTCGCCGTAGGTCGGGTGCGGATAGCTCACCGCGAGGCGGGCGTCACCCCCGAGCTCACGCCCGAAGAACCCCTGCTCGCCGTCTCGGCGGACGAGTTCGACCGGGCAGCCGGCAGCCTCGCAACGCCCGATCGCATCAGCCGCCGACAGCCCGGCGAACGCGGCGGCGATCTCGTCGTCGCCACCGACGCCGGCGGCCGACCGGAGTGCTGCCAACCGGCGGTCGTCGAGCGCCGCGACGGCGACCCACTCACCGTCGGCCGTGGGATAGATGCGGTAGCCGGCTGAGATCCCGCTCTGGTCGGGCAGCAGTCGCGGGTAGTCGGCCAACTCGTCGGAGTCGCGGAGCAGCATCGTCTCGCTGTTGGTCTCGACCGCAGCGCCGAGCAGCGAGCCCGACACGAAGGACCCCTCGCCCGTGAGCTGCTTGCGGTACAGCGCGAACATCGTCGCCACGAACGACGAGGTGGCGGCGAGCGAGTCCATCGGGGCGAAGCGGTACCACACCGGCGCGCCGCCTGCCGCGGCCGACTCGAGCTGCCAGCCCGACGCCGCCTGCGCGATCGGGTCGAGACCGGGCTGGTCGGCACTCGGGCCGACAGGCCCGTAGGAGCTGACGTGGCAGTACACCAGATCGGGCTTGATCGCGCGCAGCGATGCGTCGTCGATCCGGAGCCGTTCGGCGGCTCGCATCCGGATGTTGTGGTGCACCACGTCGGCCCACTGCACGAGCCGTTCGACCACGGGCCGGCTCGCCGGGTTCTGGAGGTCGATCGCGATCGACCGCTTCCCGCGGTGCGCGCCGAGGAACATGCGGTTCATCGTCTTCAGACGCATCCGGTCACCGGTGAGTGGTTCGACCTTGATGACGTCGGCGCCCAGGTCGCCGAGCAGCAGTGGCGCGAACGGGCCGGCGAAGAACATGCCGAAGTCGAGGACCTTGACGCCCTCGAGCGGTCGGCGGAGCGTCGGTTCGGCCGCGGGCCGGATGGCGGACCGCTGGCCGACCCAGGACGCCCCACGGTGTTCGTCGAGCGTCGGGGCCTCGCTGCGCACCTGCGCCGGCGGGTCGGTGCGGAACGGCGCGAGCGTCTGGCGGATCGGCCCGAGCCGGCTGTGGTCGACATCGATGACGTAGTCGTTCGCGGTCACCTGCGGGTCACGGAAGACCGACCCGAGCGGTTGCACGCCCTCGCAGGGGACATCGTGGTCGCGCATCCCCTGCAGCCACTCGGCCTGTGTGCGCTTGGTGAACGCCTCGCGGTAGAGCACGAGGAACTCAGGCGGCGGAAGCATGCCCTCGAACTCGAGGAAGTGGCCCATCTCGGCGAGCGTCTCCACGAGGATCGGCGCCTCGGTGAACCCGGTGCCACCGAACTGCACGAAGCCGCCGTCGCTGCAGCGGAAGCACAGCAACGCGGGGCCGGGATGCTCCTTGGTGAGCGCGGCCTTGGTCATCATGTCCGGGGTGATCCTGTCACCGTCGTGCCACAGGAGCATGAGTAACGCGGCGGCACCCTGCTGGAGGCTGGTCCGCACCGGCCCGCCCTCACCGGTGCGCTCCCGGACCATCAGGCGGGCGAGGATGCCGGCGGTGGTGAGGTATGCGGTCATCCAGCTCGCGGCGGGGAGGCGGTGGAACATCGGGCCACCGTTGGCGGCGACCATCTCGTCCATCAGGCCGCTGCGAGCCTGGACGAGGATGTCGTAACCCGGGCGGTCGGCGTCGGGGTGGTTGGGCGCGTACCCCAGCACCGATGACACGACGAGGTCGGGGAATCGTCGCGCCAACGACTCGTCGTCGAGCGCGTGCTTCTGCCGCGCCCCGGAACGCAGGCCGTGCACGAGCACGTCGGCATCCGCGAGCAGCTCCTCGAGCCGACCACGATCGCCCGGGTCGTCGAGGTCGAGCACGATGCCACGCTTGGACCGGTTCCAGCTCTCGAACGCCGACAGCTGCCGCGTCGGGTCGCCGTCGGGCGGCTCCACCTTGATGACGTCTGCGCCGGCCTCGGCCAGCAGCCGGGTCGCGACCGGTCCGGCGAGACCGAACGTCATGTCGATGATGCGGATTCCCGAGAGGATCCCGTCCATGAGAGCTCCATTTCGTGACGACGCGCGCGGCCAGACGACAGCCAGCGAGTGACCCGAGAGTATGTGTCGGATTTCAGTTGGTCAGCCGCAGCGCCCACATGGACCCGATTCGTCGAGCCGGTCGGGACGGTCGGGCGGCGCAGTTGGCCGCCTGGTTGGGCGGGCGGAGGGAACTGGCAGGATGAGACGATGAGTGAACTGATCTCTGACACCGACCTCGTGTCGATGTTCATCCACCTCGGCATCGACCGAGACTCCGCAGAGCACTTCCGCGGTCGAATCGAGCACCGCCTCCTGATCAACCGGTGCAGTGAATGCGGCACCTATCATCAGCCACCGCGTCCGATCTGCCCACGCTGCTGGTCGACGTCGATCGTCCCGACGGCGGTCAGCGGCAACGGCACGATCGACCTGCTGATCTTCCTCCACCAAGGGCCGCCGGCACCCGGCGTCGACTACACCACGCCGTATCCGGTGGCCAGCGTCGGGCTCGACGAACAGGAAGGGCTTCGGTTCACCGCGACGATCATCGGCAGCCCGAACGACGAGATCGCGATCGGCGAGCGCGTGACACTCGACTGGATCGACCGGGCCGGAATCCCGACACCCGTCTTCCGGCTGACCGGTGACGCATCATGAGCACCTCGTCCCGCAACCCCATGAAGGACCAGGTCGCCTTCGCCGGCGCGGCATCGACCGGGTTCAGCGCCCACAACACCGAACGAACACCCCTGTCGCTCGCCGCCGAGGCGTGCACCACGGTGCTGCGAGAGTGCGGCCTGAAGGCATCCGACATCGACGGCATCTGCGGCCCGTCGACCGTCAGCGCCGGCGACGTCCAGAACACGCTCGGGATCCCCGAGATCACCTGGTGGGCCAACCCGCCGATCCCGTTCGTCAACCAGGTCGTGATGGCCGCCAGCGCCGTGCACGCCGGCATCTGCGACACGGTGCTGGTGTACCACGTGCCCTACCGCCACGCGTTCTTCACCGCCTCGGCGCTGCGCGACCCGTTCCGCCGGGTGTTGGCGCCGATCGCCGGCGGCGGCAACCCCGACACCATGTGGGGTCCGGTCGGCTACACGGCCTGGGCGTCGCGGTACATCCACGAGTACCAGGTCCCGAAGGAGCACTTCGGGCTCGTGTCGATCAGCGACCGCTCGTACGCCCGCGACAACCCGCTGGCGGCGATGCGCGAGCCGATCACGATGGACGACTACCTGAACGCTCGTATGATCCGCTGGCCCCTCTGCCTGCTCGACATGGACGTCCCCGTCGACGGGTCCGATGCCTTCATCGTGACGACCACCGAACGCGCCCGCGACCTCCCGTTCTCCCCCGTGCTCGTCAACGCCGCCGTGCTCGGCATGGTCGACGCCAACGTCGAGGATCAGAACGTCTCGCTGGAGCACCACGGGCACCACGTGGTCGCGAAGGCGCTCGAGGCGAAGAGCGACTTCTGGATCGACGACATCGACGTCTACTTCCCGTACGACGGATTCACGATCATCACCTTGAACTGGCTCGAGAACGTGGGCTTCTGCGGCCGCGGCGAGGCCGGCGCCTTCCTCGAGTCGAACTGGGACGCCGAGCAGAACCGAATCCTGATCAACGGGAAGGTCCCGGTGAACCCGCACGGCGGTGCCCTCTCCGAGGGGGGCACGCAGGGTTCGGGTCACCTCCGCGAGGCCATCCACCAGCTCCAGGGTCGCGCCGGTGTCCGTCAGGTGCCCGACGCCCGCCGCACGCTCCTCACGGCCGGCGGCTTCTTCTACAACGCCCAGGGCCTCGCGCTGCACCGCGAGTGATCGATGCCGGTCAGGCCCACCCTCGGCGTCCAACTGACACGTGGGGACCCCGCGGCGGAGGGCCACTACGGTCGGCCGGGTGCCTGATCAGATCCACCGTCGCCGGTTCTGGCGTGCTGAGCGCGCCGTCTGGCCGAGCCCGCTCCACGCTCCGGCCGTCGGACCCGCAGTGAGCGCTCGATGAACGCCGCCGCACCCTTCGACCTCAGCGGCAAGGTCGTCCTCGTCACCGGGGGCAACTCTGGGATCGGGCTGGCCATCGCCCAGGCGGTGTCGGCGGCCGGCGCGACGGTGTGCATCTGGGGCCGGTCGACCGACAAGAACGCCGCCGCGCTCGACGCCCTCCGTGCCGCCGGCGCGACCGCCACGGCGCGGAGGGTCGACATCGGCGACGAGTCGCAGATCGTCGCCGGGATGGCCGCCATCACCGACGAGTACGGCAGGCTCGACTGCTGCTTCGCGAACGCCTCGGCGCGCAGCGAGGCCAGCCCGGCCTTCCTCGACTCGACGCTCGACCAGTGGCGAACCGTGATGTCGACCGTTCTCGACGGCACCTACGTGACCCTTCGCGAAGCGGCCAAGGTGATGGTGGCGGCGGGCCACGGCGGCAGCCTGGTGGCCACGTCGAGCGGCGCCGCTCACTACGGGGTACCGCGTGCTCAGTCCTACAGCGCCGCCAAGGCCGGCGTGATCTCGTTGGTCCGGGGTCTGGCCGTCGAACTGGCGCGCCATGGCATCCGCGCCAACACCATTTCGCCGTCGTGGGTCGTCTCGTCGTTCATGGACGGCATCGACGGCAACGAGGACATGACCCGCAAGATCCAGGGTCGGATCCCGATGCGACGTTGGGGGCAGCCGTCCGAGTTGGGCGGCATCGCCGTGTACCTCGCGAGCGAGGCATCGAGTTGGCACACGGGTGACGAGTTCTCGCTCGACGGCGGCTACTCGGCCGTCTGATCCGGCCTGTCCGGCTCAGTCCGCGCGACGGATCTGCGCCCGCGGGCGCGGGAGGCCGTCGATCTGCTGGTCGAGCCGAACGAGAGCACCGGTACGGGCGGCGGGCGACGCGCTCCCGCCCGCCGTCACGAAGACGGTTCGGCCGTCACGGCCACCGACGCACAGGCTCGTCACGTGGTCGTACGGAACGGCCCACCGGTCGTCCTCGGTGCCGTCGGGGGCGACGACCGAGATGAACCCGGAGGCCCCGTGCTGCGCCACGGCGACGAGCACGTGGCCCGACGCGGCGATGGCGAGCCCGTCGGGCGTGCAGTCCGGCCAGCGCAGCACCTCCTCGCGATCGGAGAGCGAGCCGTCGGCGTCGACGATCGCGTACCGGTACAGGACGCGCGGTCCGGTGTCGACGTGGTACAGCGTGGTGCCGTCCGGCGACACGCCGAGCCCGTTCGTCAGCTCCAGCCCCGACGCGACCACGCGTGCGTTGCCACCGGGGTCGACGTAGAAGAGGTCACCGGGCTGGTTGATGCGACCTGTGCCGAGGTCGTAGTCGATGGAGCCGACGTACACGCCCCCCTCGGGCGAGGTCGTGAGGTCGTTGAACCGGGCCGTGGGTGACGGCGAGTGCTGTTCGATCAGCACGACGGTCTCGTCGCCGCGCTTCCACGCGACGTTGCGCCCCGAGATGACACAGCCGCCGTCGGCGTGGAGCGCGAGCCCACCGATGCCGCGGCGGTGTTCGACGACGCACGACGTCCCGCCCGACTCGAGGTCGACCGCCCAGACGCCGCCGCCCGACGCGTCGGTGAGCACAACACGATCCTGGAGCTCGTCGTACACCGGCCCCTCGGGCAACCCGAACCCGGTCGCGATCACGTCGGTCATGACGGCGCTACCAGATGCGCTCGCACCTCGCCGCTCACGCGCCCCAGCGTCCCGCGACAAGGGCTCGGCTGTGCGCCGCCATGCCGCCGGCTTCCGTGCGGAGCGTCTGCAGCCGCAGCGACGACAAGGTCAGGTCGTACTCGTCGGTGAAGCCGATCGAACCGCTCAGCTGGTGGACCTCGAACAGCGTCCGGCCGGCCGCCTCGACGGCAGCAACCGCGGCCGAGCTCGACGACTCGGCCGGCGCACCGTGGTAGGCGGCTTCGCGCGCCATCCACATGGCACCTTCGATGAGAACGTGGGTCTCGATCACCCGGTGCTGGAGTGCCTGGAGGGCCGACAGGGGCTTGCCGAACTGGACGCGACCCTGCATGTGGTCGATCGTCAGATCGAGCGCCGCGCGTGCCGTGCCAGCGATCTCGGCAGCGATCGCGACGCGCCACCACCGGCGGGCGACATCACCCGACCCGGCGCCGAGGTCGACTCCCCCACCCTGCAACTCGACGCGCGCCAGGGGATAGCCGAACAGCGTCTCGACAGCGGTCGTCGTGTACTCGGCCGCGGTGAACAGGCGGGCATCGTGACCGTCGAGCACGATCAGTGCCTCGCTCTGCGCGGCGTACCGGACCGGCCCACCGAAGGCGAGGTCCATGATCGTGACGAACTCGGGGAGCTGTTCAGCAGCGATGACAGCGGGCGCCACGAGCGACCGCGCACCGACCGGAGCGAGAGCAAGGTGCCTGGCAGCGAGTTCGGTGATCAGCACGGCCGTCAACGGCCCCGACTCCTCGTCGAGCGCGACATCCAGGTACCCGGCCTCGCCCAACAGCGTGAGGAGTCGGTCGTCAGCACCCCCCGCGCTCCGCAACTCGCGCGCACGAGCGGGCCCTGCGGCACGGCCGAGGGCTGTGGTGCAGGCATCGAGCACCGCCTGCTGGGTGGGTGACAGCGTCATCTCCATCGGATCAGCCCTTCGACCCGAGCAGGACCCGCGCGAGCGAGTTCAACTGCATCTCGTACGATCCGCCGGCGACCCCGGCGGTCACCGCCCACTCGAACTGCGAGTCGGCGAACGAGTGCCGCGCGAGGCCCTCGGCACCCATCAGCGTGAACGCCGCCTCGTTCACGACGCGCTCGGCGCGCACGGCCGCCGTTCGGTATGCCCACGCGGAGACGTCGGGGTCGAGCCCTCGCGTCTTCTCGTCGTAGACCTGGTACACGAGCAGGCGCGCCGCCTCGCATGCCGCCCGAGCGCTGGCGAGCGTCTCGATGACGGCGGAGTCGTCGAGCAGGTCGCGCTCGGCGCACCAGGTGGCGATCCGGTCCAGGTACCCGGCAGCGCGGTGGTACCGGGCGACGCCGGTGCGTTCGTTGGCGAGCAGCGTGCGCACGATCGAGAACCCTTCGTTCTCGGGCCCGAGGCGGCACGACGCCGGCACCCGGACGTCGGTGAACAGCACGTGGTGGAACGCTCCCGGATGGAGGACCGACTCGATGTCGCCGACCTCGATGCCGGGCGTGGCGACCGGCACCAGGAAGATCGAGATGCCGTCCTGCTTGCGGCCCTCGGCGTTCGTCCGGGCGAGGAGGAAGCAGAACTCGGCGATGCCGGCGTTCGAGGTCCAGATCTTCTCCCCGTTGATGACGTACTCGTCGCCGTCGCGCACGGCGGTCGTGCGCAGGGCTGCGAGGTCCGACCCGGCATCGGGCTCGGAGAAGCCCTGGCACCACAGGACGTCGCCCTTGCTGATGCGCGTGAGGTGGTACGCCTTCTGCTCAGGGGTGCCGGCAAGGATGATCGCGGGGCCGATCCAGTTGACGTTCATGTACTGCCCGGTGCGCGGCTCGCCGTGCGCCACCATCTCCTCGGCCAGGATCATCTGCTGCCACGGCGCCTGGGCGCTCCCGCCGTACTCGACGGGCCACGCCGGGGTCAGCCAGCCGCGTTCGGACAGCAATTGCACGAACGCCATCGAACGTTCGGCCCGTTCCTCGGGCGGCAGGTCGAAGAACTCGAAATAGACCGGCAGCTCACCGTCGAGGAACTCCTTGAGTTCCTTTCGGAACGCCAGCTCGTCATCAGAGAAGTCGAAATGCATCGCAGCCCTCGTTTCCCACCGGCAGTGCCGTGCCGGACGTCGTAATTCCGTTAACGCTACTTGGTCAGCCCACCGGCGTCGCGAACCGGAGCTCGTCGACCAGCAGTTGCCGGTGGTGTGTCGGATTGCCGAACAGCTGCTGGCTCAGGCGAGCCCGCTTCATGAAGAAGTGGATGTCGTACTCCCACGTGAACCCGACCCCGCCGAAGCACTGCACCGCGATGCGCGTCGCCTCGGTGTACGCGTCACCGCAGTACGACGACGCGACGGCCGCCCACTCCGGCCACCTGGCGCCGCCGATGCCATCGGCGGCGGCTCGCGCCGCGACGCGCGATGTCTCGCTCAGGATCAGGAGGTTCGCGCAGTGGTGCTTGACCGCCTGGAACGAACCGACCTTGCGCCCGAACTGCTCGCGTTCGGCGACGTACTCGACGGTGGTCTCGACGACACGCCCGAGGCCACCGACCGAGTCGAGGGCGATTGCGACACCGGCGCGGCGCAGCAGCTCGCGGCGCATCTCGACGTTGTCGCCGCCTCCGAGCACGTCGACCGCTTCGATCACGACGCCGTCGAAGTGCACGTGCGCCAGGCGCCGCGTCACGTCGGTGGTGTCGAGGCGCTCGATGCGAACTCCGGGCGCGGCCGCATCGACGACGACCAACCCCACGTCCGCGCCGTCGACAGCGGCGACGACCATCCACGTCGCGAGGTGCGCATCGGTGACGAACCCGGAGACGCCGCTGAGCACGACGGCGCCGTCGCGCCGCTCGAGTCGAGCGGTCAACCCGTCGGCCGGACGGCCCGACGCCGCCGTGAGCGCGGCCGTCGCGATCGTTCGGCCGCCCGCGAGGTCGGGGAGGAGCCGCTGCTGCTGGTCGTCGTCGCCGGCGAGCAGGACCGCTCCCGCCCCGAGGACCACGCTCGACACGACCGGCAGCGGCGCCATCGAACGGCCCAGTTCCTCGATCACCACGGCGAGCTCGTGCCACGTCCCGCCGACGCCGCCGACCGACTCGGGCAACGTCAGCCCGAGCCAACCGAGGTCCGCAGCGAGCGCGTACAGGCCACGGTCGAACCGATCGTCGGTGTCGATGACGCCCCGGAGCACCGAGGTCGGCATCCGGTCGTCGAGTGCCTTGCGCGTGGACGCTCGCAGTTCGTCGGCGAGCTCGTCGTTCGGCTCCATCATGACCTCCTCGCCTCGGGTCGAGGCTCTCGGGGCAGCCCGAGCACGCGCTCACCGATGATGTTGCGCTGGATCTCGTTGCTGCCACCGGCGATCGTCCACGACCAGCTCCAGTAGTGGCTCAGCCCCCAACTGCCGTCGAAGGTGTCGGAGTTCAGATCGAACGCCTCGGTCCAGGCGAGCTGGGCATCGAGCCCTGCCATCTCGAGCGCGGCCGTCGTCAGTCGTTGCGACAACTCCGAGTAGTACACCTTGAGGATCGAGGACTCGTTGCCGCTCTTGCCGAACGCGGCCTGCAGCAACGTCCGGTCGATCAACTCGCTGAGGATCGCGACCTCGGCGTGGAAGCCGGCCGCCACCTGCGCGGCATGATCGGTGCCGATGGCTTCCGCCATCGTCCACATCGCAGCGCACTCGTCGCGCAGCTTGTTGACGACCGGGAGCAGGTACGGGCCACGTTCGGTCGACAACGTCGTCTGACAGATGTGCCAGCCCTCGTTCTCCTCACCGACCCGATCGGTCACCGGGACGACGACGTCGGTCATGAAGACCTCGCAGAACTCGCCGGAGCCGAGCAGCGAGACGATCGGTCGGATCTCGATCCCCGGGCTGCGCAGGTCGAGCAGCAAGAAGGTGATCCCCTGATGCTTGGGGACGTCGGGATCGGTCCGGCACAGGAGCAGGCACCGGTCGGCCCGATCGGCGCCGCTCGACCAGATCTTCTGCCCGT
This sequence comes from Ilumatobacteraceae bacterium, assembly GCA_022843125.1. Lineage (GTDB taxonomy): Bacteria > Actinomycetota > Acidimicrobiia > Acidimicrobiales > Ilumatobacteraceae > Ilumatobacter. The sequence goes on along the minus strand of JALHOG010000016.1, from coordinate 13,859 downwards.
TGACGATGTACCGGTCGCCGTCGCGGACCGCTCGGGTCGAGAGCGCGGCGAGGTCTGACCCGGCACCAGGCTCGGAGAACCCCTGACACCAGATCTCGTCGCCCTGGAGGATGTGCGGCAGGTGACGCCGGCGTTGCTCCTCCGAGCCGAACTCGAGCAGCGTCGCCGCAGCATGGACGAGTGCCATCCCGAACATGGTGACGGCGGGGGCACCCGCTCGGGAGTTCTCCTGCTGCATCACGATCTGTTCGGCCAGCGTGGCGTCCATTCCCCCGTACTCGGCGGGCCAGTGCGGTGCCGCCCATCCGTGTGCGGCCAAGGTCCTCAGCCACGATCGCTGGATGTCCAGCGTCGCATCGGTGGTGGTTGCGTGCGCCCGCCATCCATGCGGCGCGAACTCGTGGAGGAACTCGCGGTAGCGGAGCCTGAATGCCTGCAGGTCGGCATCGTCGTCGAACATCCGTGGCCCCTCACTCCCTCATCGCCGAGAGAAAGATTAACGGAATGTGCTCGATCGCCGCAACGCCACCGCGGCACGGCCGCTCGGGTAACGTGCAGCGACGACCGTGAAGCCCGTGATCCCCGTGATTCCCGGCGACGACCAGGAGTGTGAGACGTGAGCCCGAGCGCAGCCCGTGGCCGGACTCGTGCCGACAGCATCGCATCGGAGATCGAACGCGCCGTGCTCGCGCGCGAACTCGCCGTCGGGGAGCTGGTCGGCTCCGAGGAGACGCTCGCCGAGCGTTTCGGCGCCAGCCGTCCGGTGATCCGCGAGGCGTTCCGGATCCTCGAGATGAGCGGCGTGGCCAGGACCCGCCGCGGCCCGGGCGGCGGCCTGATCGTGGTGGCGCCGAACCCCGACCCGGTCGTCGCCGCGGCCGAACGGTTCCTCGTCTACAGCGGCGTCAAGCCGTTGCACGTTGCCGAAGCCCGCCTGGCCATCGAGCTCGCGTGCCTCGATTCGCTCCTCGCCGGGATCGACGAGGAGAAGATCCGCCGCATCCGCGACTACATCGAGCAGGAAGCCGAGCTCGTCCACGCCGAATCGGGTGCGCCACGCGACGGGTTCGAGACGTTCCACACGCTGCTCGCGAACCTGAGCGGCAACCAGGCCTTCGCGCTGTTCGTCCCCGTGCTCGCCCGGCTCTCCACCAGCGCCACCGACCCGAACCCGGACGAGGTGCCCTCGTTGCAGACCGAGATCCACCGTGCGCACCGGGCGATCGCCGAGGCCGTGGTGCTCGGCGACGTCGCCGTTGCCCGGCACCGCATGCGCGCCCACCTCGATGCCCTCGGCGAGTACACCGACGAAGCCCACCTGTCGTGAGGGCGGCCCTGCGCCGCCTATACCGATAGCGTCTTTGGATCGCTCCGTCGCTGCTATCTGATCGTCGCCCGGATCTGTCGGGTCGTGAAGCACCATCGGCCGTTCTCTCGCGCGAGTTCGTCGGTGTAGCGGCCGGCGCTCGCGACCGTCCGGTCGGCGGCGATCATCACGAAGTCGCTCGCGACCGTCGCCCGGTCACCGTCCACCTCGATGTCGACGTTCGCGCAGACGTGCTTGCCGGGCTCGCTGGACGCAGCCGCAGCCGTCAGCGTGGCGACGATCTCGTCACGGCCGGCGAACGTGTGGCGTCCCACGACGAGGCGCGCGTCCACCGCGAACAGTCGGCCGACGTCGTCGAATCGACGGTCGTCGACACCATGCGCGTATCGCGCCAGGAGTTGCTCGATCGTGGCTGCACCCACGGGATCACGGTCGGGTTCCATCTCAGTTCCTATCTCTCGGGAGACGAATCATGAACGACTGGCTGCTCGCCGACGCCCAGATCCGGGCGATCACCCATCGATACGCGCTCGCGCTCGATCAGCGTGACGTCGCGTCGATCAGCGAGCTGTTCTCGGCCGACGCCGAGTTCGGGCGGCACGGAACAGGGCCGGACGGCGCCCGTTCGTTCTACGCCCACATCTGGCGACGGTTCGGGCGCAGCGTCCACACGATCGGGACGCAGGTGATCGATGTCCACTCGGCGAACTCCGCAACCGGCGTCGTCTACTGCCGGGCCGAGCAGGAGGACCTCGCGACCGAGGTCTGGAACATCCTCCAGTTCGCATACCACGACGAGTACGTCCGCGAGGACGAGCAGTGGCGATTTCGGAGCCGTGCGCCGAGGTTCTGGTACCGCGAGTCCGGCGGTGTCCGAACGCTCGCCGACGAACCATCCGCGCTTCCGGCTTCGTGGGATTCGTGGCGACGCTTCTGGGACGAGGCACCCGGATCCGATACGTGACACGGGCGATGTCACCAACTCAGATGGCGCTGTCGCGCCCCGCCCAGTAGGGCTCGCGGAGCCGTCGCTTCTCGATCTTGCCGTTCGGGAGGCGCGGGAGGGCATCGACGAAGTCGACCGTGCGAGGGCACTTGTAGGTGGCGATCCGCTCTCGGCACCCGGCGATGATCGATCCAGCGATCGACTCGTCGGCCGGGATGCCGGGCCGCAGTTCCACGATCGCCTTGACCTGCTCGCCCCACTCGTCATCGGGCACGCCGATGACCGTGGCGTCGGCGATCCGCTCGTCGGCGAGCAGCGCTGCCTCGACCTCGGCGGGATAGATGTTCGCCCCACCGGAGATGATCATGTCGATCTTGCGGTCGCGCAGGAAGAGGTAGCCGTCCGCGTCGAGATACCCGACGTCGCCGAGTGTGAGCATCCGGCCTCGGCGGATGCTCGATGACTTCTCGGCGTCCTTGTAGTACTCGGACTGGCTGATCGTCGAGTCGATCCAGATCTCCCCCAGCTCGCCGGCCGGCAGCTCGCCGCCGTCGGCATCGAGGATGTGCAGGGTCACGCCGTGGATCGCACGGCCGACGGTGCCGGGCCGCTCCAACCAGCGTTGCGGTCGGGCGATGGTCGCCGCGCTCTCGGTCCCTCCGTACGTCTCGTAGACGACGGGTCCCCACCAGTCCATCATCTGCTGCTTGACTGCGACGGGGCACGGGGCACCGGTGTGGAACACGCTCTTGATCGACGACACATCGGCTGCCGCGCGGACGTCGTCGGGCAGGTTGAGCAGCCGGTGGAACATGGTGGGCACCATCTGGGTGCTCTCGATCCGGTACTGCTCGATGAGGGCGAGACACCCCTCGGGCGTCCACTTGTCCATCAGCACGATCGTGCCGCCCACCTGGAGCGAGTTGAGCGCGCCGACGAACGGGCCGGCGTGGTAGAGCGGGCCGCACACCAGGTGACCATGTGGCCCGACGGGAACGCCGAAGCCGCGGCACGTGATCGCGGCGATCCCGCCGAACACCTCGTCGGGGTCGCCGCCGATCGTCGCCCGCTTCACGCCCTTGGGCTTGCCGGTGGTGCCCGACGTGTACATCATCGTCGCACCGGCGAGCCGGGATGTCGGCGGGCCTGCGTCGAGACCGACGAGGTCCGAGTAGGGGCGGAAGCCGTCGACGGACACGACGGCGAAGCGTCGGTCGGCAGGGATGCCGGCCGCCTCGGCCGCGTTCCGCGCGACGTCAGCAAGACTCTCGCTCGACACGAACGCCCGGGCATCGCTGTCGGACAGGACGTGGGCAACCTCCGCCGCCGCGAGGTGCGAGTTCACCGGCGTCAGCACCAGGCCGCTCTCGAGCGCTGCCAGCAGCACCTCGAAGAACGACGAGTGGTTCGGCAGCATGAAGGCGACATGGTCGCCGGGGTCGATGCCGAGCTTCGCGAACGCTGCCGCAACACTCCGCGACCGGCGGAGCAATGCCCCGTACGTGGTCGTCGTCCCGTCGGCGTCGACGATCGCCAACCGGTCCGGATCTGCCTCGGCGATCCGCCAGAATCCGAGCGCGTCGCTCACCCGACCGGTTCTTTCGGGAGGCCGAGCACGCGCTCGCCGAGGATGTTGCGCATGATCTCGTCGGTGCCCGCCGCGATTCGCGTGCCGGGCGTCGACGACACGAACTCGGACCAGCTGAAGGTGCCCCATGCCCCGGAGTCGGCGGTCATCGCGACACCGACCACGTGCGAGGCCAGCGACGCGATCGCCGTCAGCGTGTTGGTGTTCGCGAGCTTGAAGATCGACTCGAGCGGGCCCGGCGGCACCCCCGCACGCCGGCGTTCGTCGGCCCGCAGCCCGTTGTACCCGATCGTCTTGGCCATGATGTAGACCTCGGCGAAGCGCTGTCGGACGATCGGATCGTCGGCCAGCCCGAGATGCACGATCGCGAGCCGCAGCATCTCGATCGCGCGCTCGACCCCGAAGACGTCGCGTCCGGCGCCGAGCGAACGCTCGCTCATCAGCGTCGTCAGGGCCGTGCGCCACCCGTCGTCGACCGCACCGAGGCGATGGCTGTCGTGGATCCGGACACCGTCGAGGAACACCTCGTTGAACTCGGCGCCCCCATTCATCATCTTCAGAGGCCGGATCGTGACACCGGGTGCCTTCATGTCGACGACGAACGCGGTCAACCCCTTGTGCTTCGGTGCGTCGGGATCGGTACGGCAGAGGACCTCGCCGATGTCGGTGTAGTGCGCCCCGGAGGTCCACACCTTCTGTCCGTCGACGACCCACTCGTCGCCGTCGCGGACTGCACGGGTGGCGACGCTCGCCAGGTCGGACCCGGCGCCCGGTTCGCTGAAGAGTTGGCAGGCGATCAGCTCGCCGCGGTGCAGTCGGCGAACGTAGCGATCGCGGACCTCGTCGGTGCCGTGGGCGATGAGCGTGGGGCACACCATCCCCAGGCTGATCGTGAACGACGCCAGATCGGGGACGTCGTATCCGGACCTGAGCTCTTTGTAGAGACGATCGTGCCCCGCGGACAACCCGCGCCCGCCGTACTCGACGGGCCCGGTGATCCAGCCGAAGCCGGCGTCGAACTCCAACGCCTTCCACCGCTTCGCCGTGGCGACCTCCTCGAGCACCGCTTCCGACGAGCGGGCACGGCGGCCGCCGACCCGGTCGTCACCGTTGCCCCACGCGAGGCTGTCGTCGACACGCACCGTCGCGTGCTGGTCGAGAAACCGTCGGGCCTCGTCCAAGAAGGTCACTTCGTCCATCTCTGTCACTTCCAGGCTCGGCGCCGGTCCGGTGACATGTGGTGCACTCGAGGGACGTGACGCATGCGATCAGCTCGGGTCGGGCCCGTGCCGCGGGGTTGCGGTGATGAGTGTACTCATCATGTGGAAAGGGTGACAATCGATTGCGCTGTGCGCGACGACGACGACCTACCGTGTCGAGATGGTCGAGCCGCCCGTCCCGCTCGCGCTCGACCCGGCCAACGTCCTGCCTCGGCAGTTGGCCGCCTGGGCCCGGCGCGACCCCGATCGGCCGTTCCTGACCGAAGCCGGTTCGGGCCGCGCCGTCAGTTACGGCGAGTTCTGGGACGAGTCGCGCCGGTGGGCGCGGCTGCTCCACGAACGCGGCGTCCGGCGCGGCGACCGCGTCGGCACCGTGCTGCCGTCGTCGATCGACGCGTACGCCGCGTGGATCGGCGCCGGTCTCCTGGGCGCGTTCGAGGTACCGATCAACCCGGAGCTGCGCGGGTCGTTCCTCGACCACGTGCTGAGCGATGCCGGCGTGCGGGTCTGCCTGACCCGGCCGCAGTACGTCGCAACCCTCGCAGCATCAGCACGAGCACACGATCTCGACATCGTCGAAGCCCCGGAGAGCGACCCGCCGACCGCCGCCCACGAACCGCTGGTCGTCGACGCGCTGCCGGAGCCGGACGACATCTCGTGCGTGATCTACACCTCGGGGACGACCGGGCCGGCGAAGGGGGTCGTGATCTCCTGGGGCCAGATGGCAGCGATCATCGACCGCATCCCGCGATCGCGCCTGTCGGCCGCCGACGCGGCCTACGCGCCGTGGCCGGTGTTCCACGTCACCGGCCGCTCGCCGGTGATCTCGATGGTCGACGCGGGGGCCCGCGTCGTCGTGCGCGAACGCTTCAGTCTCGACGCGTTCTGGCACGACATCCGTACGCACGGTTGCACGACGACCACGGTCGCCGCCGTCGCGTCGCTGCTCCTCGCCCAACCGGAGCAACCGGACGACGCCGACAACCCGCTGCGGATCACGCTGCTCGGACGTGTCGGCGCGGAAGGGCTGCGCTTCATCGACCGATTCGGCACCGCCGGAATGAGCTTCTACGGCTCGACCGAGGTCGGCTTCCCGATCGCCAATACCGACATCGGCCCGGGCACCGCCGACGTCATCGGCTGGACGCGCACGGGCTACGACGCTCGTGTGGTCGGCGCCGAGGGGGACGACCTGCCCGACGGCGAGGTCGGAGAGCTCTGGATTCGACCGCCCGACCGTCGCTTGATGCTCGTCGAGTACCTGAACCAGCCCGAACGGACGGCCCAGGCCGTCGCGGACGGCTGGTACCGGACCGGCGACGCCGTGCGACGACGAGCCGACGGCGCCTTCGAGTTCGTCGACCGCATGGGCGACACCATCAGGCGTTTCGGCGAGAACATCTCGTCCACGGCTGTCGAGGACGCGGTGATCGCCGAGCCCGACGTCGCCCAGTGCGCGGTGTTCGGCGTGTCGTCGCCGGTCAGCGGTCAGGACGTCGCCGTGCTCGCCGTAGCCGCACCGGGATGCGACCTCGACCCGTCGGAACTCGCCGCTCGTCTCACCGACCGCCTGCCGCGCTACATGCGCCCGGCGTACGTCGGCGTCGTGCACGACCTGCCGAAGACCCCGAACGGCAAGGTTCGTCGTGTGGGTCTGGTCGAACTCCTCGACGGCGACCGGGTCTGGCGAGCCGACTGAACCCGGACGTGGGCGACGCCGCCCGAGCGTCGCTGACTCCCGTGTGGTAAACAGCACAAAGAATTCGATGGCGCCGGGGGCGCCCACGGGGGAAGGGGACTGCGATGGGACGTCTGGACGGGAAGGTGGCGCTCATCACCGGAGCCGCTCGCGGCCAAGGGCGCGAGCACTGCGTCCGGATGGCAGCCGAGGGGGCCGACATCATCGCCGCCGACATCTGCGCGCCCGTCACGCCCGACAACAAGTACCCGTCCGCAACGCCGGACGATCTCGACGAGACGGCCCGCCTCGTCGAGCAGACCGGACGTCGCATCCTCTCTCGGATCGCGGACGTGCGAGACCTCGCAGCGCTCGAGTCGTTGTGCGCCGACGGCGCCCGCGAGTTCGGCGGCCTCGACATCGTCGTCGCCAACGCCGGCATCAGCAACTGGGGTCGGTTCTGGGAGATGCCCGAGTCGCAGTGGCAGACGATGATCGACATCAACCTCACGGGCGTGTGGAAGACCCTGCGGGCGGCCGCCCCACACATGATCGAAGGCGGGCGCGGCGGATCGATCGTGATCATCAGCTCGGTCGCAGGCCTGAAGGCGCTCCCGGCCCAGGCCCACTACTCGACGGCGAAGCACGGGCTCGTCGGCTTGTGCAACGCCGCAGCGATCGAGCTCGGCCCGTACAACATCCGCGTCAACACCGTGCATCCATGGGGGGTCGACACGCCGATGGGCACCGACCATTCGGTGTTCCAGTTGTTCGAGCAGCACCCGAGTTATGCGGCTTCGTTCGCGTCGACGCTCGGCGAACCCATGATCGCGTCCGCCGCTCAGATCGCCGACCTCGTGCTCTTCCTCGCGAGCGACGAGGCGGCGGTCATCACGGCCAGCCAGATCCCGGCCGACATGGGGGCGACCAAGGTCTGAGCGCAGCCGGCGTGTTCCGGCCGATGCGTCAGACGGGCGCGAGAGCCGGCACGTCGAAGAGGTGCTCGAAGTTCTCGATGGTCATCTTGCGCACGGTGTCGGCGTTCGCGCCGTCGAACAGCGTGTGCAGTGTCTCCTGTGTGTGACCGTAGGTCCCCTCGAGGTGCGGGTAGTCGTCGCCCCACATGACGTTCTGGTAGCCCATGGCCTCGACCGCTGGAACGGCGCTGACATCGTGCTGGAACGAGGTGTACACCTGGCGGTAGATGAGCTCGCTGGGCAGCATCGACAGCTTGGGCTGCACGAGCGGGCCGTGCTGGCGGTACGCCTCGTCGAGCCGGTCGGCGAGCGCCGGCACCCATGACGCGCCGCCCTCGGCGATCAGCACCTTCAGATCGGGGTGGCGGTCGAGCGCGCCGCCGGCGACGAGATGCGTGACGACCCGCTGGCCGGGCACGCACGTCTCCCAGTAGTTGACGACAGCCCCACCGGGCCCGCGGTACACGACGTTGTTGGTGCCCGTTCCGATGTGGAACGCCAGGACCATGCCCGTCTCCTCGACCGCTCCCCACAGCGGGTGCCACCGTTCGAGCCCGAACTCCATGCCGACCGGGACCGACGTGGGCATGTAGATCGCTTGGAACCCGAGTGAGTCGGCGCGGTGGACCTCGGCGATCGCGTCATCGATGTCGATCGTGGAGACGATGGCCGCCGGCAACACACGATCGGTGCGGGCGATGACCTCGTCGACGGCCCAGTCGTTGTAGGCCTCGGCACAGGCGCGATGGAGGTCGCGGTCGGAAATCCCGCAGATCCAGAAGCCGCGCGACGGGAAGGCCAACTGAGCCACCACGCCCTCGCCGTCGAGGTCCTCGAGGCGCTGGACGAGATCGGTCGCCCCTGGCGGACGGAACTGCTCGGCGAACGAGTTCAGCATCCGGGACATGCGCTCGCCGTCGACGTAGACGAACTCGTAGGTGCCGTCGGTCTCGACGCGTGGCGCGCGCTGACCGAGGTCGCCCGGCAGTGCCTGCAGCCACAGATCGTCGGGCTCCATCAGGTGGGAGTCGGCCGAATGGACGCGGATCAGTTCACTCATCTCACACACCCTACGGACGCAGATCCCCACGGCGCAGCGGAGCGGCCATCAACCGCCGGGAATGCCGTTCCGGCGCCGGCTGCGCCCGTCACGACTGGAGCCCGTCGCGGGTGTAGCCGCCGAGGTAGGTCCGGTTGGCCGGATCCGGATGCGGGACCCCGTTCTGGATCTCCCACGCGGTCCAGCCCACGCCGGCATGGCCGTCGAGTGTCGCCGGGCCGAAGCACACGCTGAAGTTGACCTCGTGCATGAAGAACTGGTTGCAGTTCTCCACCTCGCTGCGGAACACGTAGTGGCCGGCGTCGCCGCAGTCGAGCTCGACACGGCCGCCCAGCGCAGTCGCGCCGTCGAGGTCGAACTCGACGACGATCTTCACGGCTCGGGCGTACAGGATGCGCCCTGCGTCCTGCACGCAGCCGATGCGCACGACGAGGCCGTCGGTTCGCGCTGCGCCGTACGCGAAGAACGTCGGCCCGTCGGGCACGCCGCCGGTGACGAACCGCGATCCACGGCCGAGGAGCACGGGATAGTCGCGGATGCCCCAGCTGTGCCCACGCTGCGCCATGGCGTCGACCGTGAACGTCTGCCCACCGAGGCGCACCGTGCCGCTGACCGAGCCCGGCGACTGGTACGACGTGCTGGTGACGACCTTCGCTGGATCGCCGATCGCCGGGAACACCGCGAGCATCGACGGGTACGGCAGGGCGTCGCGGAACACGAGGTCGATCTCGAGGTCCTCGTCGACCGCCCGGATCGCGCTCGAACCGCCCTCGTGGCGGATGCTGTAACCGCCGGCGCCGTGCCCGCCGGCGTCGCGCAGCGGCGTCGCGAGCTCGAGCGGCCCGCTCAACCGCCGGTAAGCGGCACCACCTGCGAACGCCGACGCGAACACGGTGCCGAGATCATTGTTGGGCTCCTGGCTGACGTGCACCACCCCGCCGGTGCCGGCGCCGTCGCCCCAGTACACCCACGTGCTCTCCTGCCAGAGCCGGTCGGGTAGCGGCTCGTGCGGCCCTTCGTCGACGGGCTCGAAGCCGATCGGCTCCGCATGCCCCGGGACGTTCATCACCTGTGCCATGTCTTCACCCTTCTCACCGGACCACCCCACACCAGATTGCCGCGTCGGCGGGACCCTGAGCCCGGGTTGTCCAAGTGAGACCGGACGGTGCGTCGCTGCCCGCGCGACGATGCACGAGTGCCCAGGACCGATGCCCGATGAGCGACACGGCGGCGATCGACCCGAGCCGCACGGCGGTGCTCGCGCTCGACTTCCTCACCCCGATCCTGCAGCACTACGCGTCCGACGGGTTCGCGCCCGGCGACGTCGCGGCACGGGTCGTCGACGTGGCCCGGGCCGCCGGCTGCGCGATCGGCCACGTGACGCCGTCGATGATGGTCGATCACGGCCGGCCGCTCGACGAGGCGGTCGACTTCTACCCGCCGATCCGACCCGCGCCGGGAGACGCACGCTTCCTGAAGGACCGCATCGGCGCGTTCGCCTCGACGGGCCTCGATCTCTGGCTGCGGCAATCGGGGCGGGACACGCTCGTGCTCATGGGAGTCGCGACGAGCGGCACCGTGCTCTCGACCACCCGGTGGGCGTTCGACGTCGGGTTCCGCACGATCGTCGTCACCGACGGCTGTTCCGACCCCGACCCGCAGATGCACGATGTGCTCACCCGGCCGACCGAGACGCCGAGTTGGATCGGCCTCTGGAAGATCGCGGAGTTGATCACCGCCGACGAGATCATCGGGCTCCTCGGGCCGGTGCGACCCGAGCGTTGACCGACCGCCAGCTGTCCAATCCGTGAAGAGAGAGGGTCGAACGACATGCACGCATCCGAGTGGACGCAGGACGACCTGCCCGCACACGTACCGCCCGAGCTCGTCGAGCCGTTCGATCTCTGGGGCGACGAGATCCAGACCGACATGTTCGGTGCGCTCGAACGGCTGCAGCAGCGGGTGCTCGACAAAGGCGGCATCGTCTACAACCCGTACCTGAAGATCTGGTGGGCGGGCGGGCTCGACCTCGTCCGCGAGATCTACCAGCGGCACGACCTGTTCAGCAGCCGGTCGCTCGCCGGCGGCATCACCGAGCCCGGAACGCCGGACCTCTCGAGCGTGCTGCCCTTCAAGCTGATCCCGGTGGTGCTCGACGCACCCGACCACGAGCACTACAAGCGGCTGCTCACCCCGCTGTTCTCGACGAAGGTGATGGACGACAACCATCAGTTCCTCGTCGACACCGTGGTCACCTCGATCGACGACTTCGCCGACCAGGGCCAGACCGACATCGTGCTGTCGCTCGCCGAGCGGGTGCCCGCATTGGCGTTCACCCGCATGTTCGGGCTGCCCGCCGAGCGCGGCCCCGAGTACGTCGAGTGGAACCACGACCTGTTCCGCGGCGCCGATCCGGTACGCGGCGAGGCCGCCGGGAAGATCATCGGAGCGCTCAGCGAACTCGTCGAGCGCTGCCTGCGCGACCCGCAGGACGACCTGATGAGCGCGGTGGTCAACTCGACCGTCCAGGGCGAGCCGATCGACCCGAGCGACGCACTCGGCATCGGCTTCCTGCTGTGGATGGCCAGCCTCGATACGACCACCGCGCACCTCTCGTTCCAGTTCTGGCACATGGCCACGCACCAGGATGACCAGCAGCGCGTACGCGACGATCCCGCGCTGATCCCAGGTGCCGTGGAGGAATGCCTCCGGATGTACGGCACGGTCAACAACGGACGCGTCGTGGCGGAGGACACCGAGTTCCACGGGGTCCGCATGCTGGCGGGCGAGCGGATCGGCTGGGCGTCGTCGGCGGTCGGTCGCGATCATGCCGTGTTCCCGAACGCCGACGTGCTCGATCCCGAGCGGACGGTCAACCGTCACCTCGCGTTCGGTGCCGGGCCGCATCGGTGTCTGGGCCTGCACCTCGCGCGCCGAATGCTCACGGTCACCATGGAGGAGATGCACCGGCGGCTACCGCCCTACCGCATCACCGAGGGGATGCAGGCGCGCCCACACGCCGGCCTCGCGCTCGGCTTCGACTCGATCCCGCTCTCGTGGGATGCCGGCGTCGCCGGCTCCCGCTGACCCACGGCCACGAGTCAGTGCAGCGGCGACACCGCTGACATCGCGTCGTCGAGCACGGCACCCAGGTCGGCGCCGGTCCGCGCGGCGGTCGCACTCGCCGCGGCGAAACAGGCGAACGCGGCACCCACCACGGCGCGCGGTGCCGGATCGTCGTCGCCCCACGGCCGCTCGGTCTCCTGCGAACGGATCCGCGCGATCTCGGCGAGGTCTCGTTGCATGCGGTCGATCCGGGCGAGGTAGGCACCGCGCAGCGACTCGGACGCAGCGATGACCCGCTCGAGATCGGCCATCGCCGCGGCTCGGTGCGGATCGGCGGCGTAGTCGACGACGACGTCGAACACGAATCTCAACGACCGCCACAGGGGCTCGTCGCCGGGACGGGCCCGCAGTGCGGCCGCGAGATCCTCGCCGGTGCGCTCGTACTTGCTGAGGACGAGCTCCTCCTTGGTTGCGAAGTAGCGGAAGAAGCTGCGCTTGGACATCCCTGCCGCGGTCGCGATCTGGTCGACCGTCGTGGCCTCGTAGCCGTGCTCGACGAACAGCCGCTGGGCGACGTCGAGCAGTTCGCCGTGTACGGCCCGCCGGGTTCGCTCGCGCAGGGACGGTGCCCCGGCGGGCTCCGTCTCATGTGCAGCGGTCATGTCGGCCATGCGATCAGGGTACACACCCGGGCGAAAGTGGCACTTGGTGTCATGTTTGGCATAGAGTGTTCTCCGTTCCACCCCCGACACCACAGGAGCACGCATGAGCAAGAACTGGTTGATCACCGGAGCCGGCCGAGGTTTCGGCCGCGAGTTCACCCGCGCCGCTGCGCAGCGCGGCGACCGAGTGGCTGCGACCGCGCGTGACCCGAAAGTGCTCGCCGACCTCGTCGACGAGTTCGGTGACCATGTCGTCCCGCTCTCCCTCGACGTCACCGACCGCGAGCAGGCGTTCGCCGTCGTCGAGCAGGCCACCGCCGCGTTGGGCCGGATCGACGTCGTCGTCAACAACGCCGGCTACGGGTTGTTCGGCACCATCGAGGAGATCACGCCCGAGCAGCTGCGTGAGCAACTCGAGGTCAACCTGTTCGGCGTCCTGCACGTCACGCAGGCCGTGCTGCCGGTGTTGCGCGAACAGGGCTCCGGGCACATCGTGCAGATCTCGAGCGTCGGGGGTGTCGCTGCGTTCCCGAACCTCGGCGGCTACCACGCGTCGAAGTGGGGGGTCGAGGCGCTCAGCGAGTCGCTCGCCCAGGAGGTCGCCCAGTTCGGCATCAAGGTGACCCTCGTCGAGCCGGGCCCGTTCGGCACCGAGTGGGCCGGCCCGAGCGCCGTCCACGCCGCACCGCTCCCGCAGTACGACCCCTTGCGCGCGGCGAGCGCCGAGCAGTCGAAGCACATGCCGCCCAGCATGGTCGGCAGCCCCGCAGCCGCGGCCGCCGCGCTGCTCACCGTCGTCGACAGCGAGCAGCCCCCGTTGCGCGTCCTGTTCGGCACCCTGCCCACCAAGATCGTCCCCGGCGTCTACCAGGCCCGGCTCGCAGCCTGGGACGAGTGGAAGTCCATCGCCATCGCGGCGAACGGCTGACCGTCTCCGGATCCCGACTCACGCATCGAAAGGTTCTCACCATGAACGTCGCTCACATCGTCCTGTCCGTGCTGCTCGGTGCGCTCCTGCTCACCACCGGCGGCGGCAAGCTCGCCGGCGCCGCCTCATCACTGACCATCCGCGACAGCCTCCACGTCGCGCCCGAACGGTGGAAGGCGATCGGTGCAGCCGAGATGGTGCTCGTCGCCGGCTTCGTCGCCGGCATCTGGCTCAAGCCGGTGGGCATGCTCGCAGCGATCGGGGTGGTCGTACTGATGGTCGGCGCAATCGTGGTCCGGCGACGCGCCGGTGGCCCTGAACAGCGCGCCGGGATCGCCGCCGACGGCGTCATCCTCCTCCTGGCCGTCGCGGCGGTCACCCTCGGCGCCGCCGCGGCCTGAACCCCG
>JALHOG010000015.1:62731-86207 GCA_022843125.1 Ilumatobacteraceae bacterium | reverse complement strand
CGTCCGGGTGCTGGAACGCGGTCTTCGACGCGGTGACGAAGTCGGTGTAGCGGGTGCCGATGCCGATCACGAGATCGGCCGACTCGGCCACGAGGTTGGCGCCGCGCGTGCCGGCGACCCCGGCGCCGCCGAGTGACAACGGGTGGTCGTACGGCAGGGTGCCCTTGCCCGCGTGGGTCTCGGCGACGGGGATGCCGTGGCGCTCGGCGAACGCCCGGACCGCATCGGTGGCCTCGCTGTAGCGCACGCCGCCACCGGCGAGGACGAGCGGCCGTCGCGCCTCGCGGATCCACACCGCGGCCCGTTCGAGCAGCACGGTGTCGGGTCGCTGCCGCCCGATGTACCAGGTGCGTGGAGCGAACAGCTCGTCGGGGAAGTCGTACGCGAAGGTCTGCACGTCCTGCGGCACCGCGAGGAACACGGCGCCGGTGTCGGCCGGCGATGTCAGCGTGCGCATCACCTCGGGCAGTGCCGTGATGAGCTGCTCGGGTCGGGTGATGCGGTCGAAGTACCGGACGACCGGTCGGAACGCGTCGCTCGTGGTGAGCTCGCCCGAGTGCTCGCTGACCAGTTGCTGGAGGACGGGGTCCTGCACGCGCTCGGCGAAGGAGTCGCCGGAGATGAGCAGCACCGGGACCCGGTTGATCGTGGCCGCTGCCGCTCCCGTGATCATGTTGGTCGAACCCGGCCCGATCGACGTCAGGCACGCGAACGCCCGGCGCCGGTTGGTGAGCTTCGCGAAGCCGATCGCGCTGTGGACCATCGACTGCTCGTTGCGCGCGAGGTAGTACGGGAAGGCGGGCCCGGCTTGCTGAAGGCCCTGGGCGACGCCGCCGATGTTGCCGTGTCCGAAGATGCCCCAGCAGCCGGCGAAGAACCGCTCCGTGACGCCGTCGAACTCGACGTGCTGCTGCTGCAGGAACCGGACGATCGCCTGCCCGGTGGTGAGACGCACTGTCGCCATGGAAACCCCTCTCGGTCGCCCATCCCCTCGACGAGCACCTCAGCCGCACTCTGGCACGCGTCGTGCGCTGTGCTCGCTCCGGACGACGGTGCGGCCGATGCGAAGTCCGACCGCGGGCGCTGGCAGGCTGCCCACATCAGCAGCACCGCCCCGACCGGAGGCCAGCATGGCGTCGTTGCCCGCCGACACCCATCCCGAACGAGTCCTCGAACTGCTGCACCGCGACGGCCACGTCGTGGTTGAGCGCTTGATCCCGCCCGATACGGTCCGCGACCTCAAGGGCCGTGTCGAGACGATCCTCGCCCGCGAGCGCGCCCATCCCGTCGACCCCGGTGACGTCGCGGTGTCGGTCGATCAGGCGGCCGAGGTCGACTTCTCGCTCTGGCGGACGCGCGACGACGAAGCCGAGCTGTTGCGCCGCCGCATCCGCGCCCGGCAGGCCGAGGAGTTCGACACGCCGTGGCCGGTGTCGGCGAACGACGTGTGCATCAGCTTCATCCACATCCCGACGTACTTCGACGACGGCCGCTCGCAACGCATCTTCAACCTCATCAACAAGGACGTGGCGTTCGCGCCGCTCGTCGAGCACCCGCTCGTGCTCGACGTGCTCGAACCCGACCTCGGACGAGACCTGATCGTGCTCGACACGAGCGTCAACAACGTCGGACCGCACACCAACAGCGCCGGATGGCACATCGACACGCCGCTCACCCAGATCGCCGAGCCGTTGCCGAACCTGACCCTCAGCGTCCAGACGGTCTGGATGCTCGACGACTTCCGTGCCGACAACGGAGCGACGCACGTGGCCACCGGGAGTCACCTCACGCTCCGCAAGCCGCCGCGCGGGCAAGTGCCCCTCGACGAGGAAGCGATCCTCGAGGGTCCGGCGGGGTCGGTTGCCTTCTGGCTGTCCCAGACGTGGCACCGCCACGGCGCCAACGTCACCGACGCAGCGCGCACGGGGCTGATCGTGCAGTACGGCCGCTCGTGGGTGAAGCCGTTCGTCGACCTGCGCACGCCGATGGACGCCGAGCAGGCGGCGGTCTTCTCGCCGCGTCTGCGCTACATGCTCGGCTGCAACGCGAACGCCGTGGTGCGCGGCTGACAGGTGGAGGAGCACCGGATGACCGCGATGCAGCGTCTGGCGGGCCTGGGGTGGAACGCCGCCGTGCCACCGAACGGGTTCCACAACCGGCGCGCCGCGCCGGAGGACCCGTACAACGACAACCCGCTCGGCCTCGACACCCCGGTGGGCGAGGTCGAGATCGAGACCACACCCGAGCACCGCAACCTCGTGTCGGGCGACCCGAGATGCGCCGACTGGACACGCGCGTACGACGACCCGGGTGTGGTCGCGCTCCGCGCGCGGATGTGGGAGCGCAACGGGATCCCCGGCCTCGAGGTGTGCGACCCCGACGAGGTCGAGCGGGCCGCCGTGCTGTTCCACCGCGACGGCTTCGTCGCCGTGCGCGACGCCGTGCCGGCTGATCAGCTCGAGCGTCTGCGGCACGCTGCCGCCGACGTGATCGAGCAGCTCGTCGCCGCCGACCCCGAGGGATCGGTCGGCGGCGGCGCCGGTGGGTTGCCGCACCGGTACTCCTTCGGCGGCACATCTGGCTCGCGCCATCTGTTCGGCCGGCCCGAATGGTGCGAGCTGATCGACATGCCCACCACCACACCGATCCTCACCGCGATCTTCGGCTCGCCCAACTACATCGTCTACGGGTGCGGCGGCGACATGGCGTTCCCCGGCGCGATCGAGTACCAGGGTCTCCACTCGGACAACGTCTGGTCCGAGCTGCACGATCCCGTCGGCGGGGCGACGATGCGCGACCTGCCCGTGCCGTCGGTCCACATCAACGTCCCCCTCGTCGATCTCACGCCGGAGAACGGCCCGATCCGGCAGATCCCCGGCACCCACCGGTCGCGGGCGCCGATCCCGCGGCTCGCCGACGAGCCGGAGTGGATGCGCTTCAGCACGATCTGCCCGCTGCCTGCGGGGTCGGCGATCATCCGTGACGCCCGCTGCTGGCACGGCGGCACGCCGAACCTGTCGCGAGAGGTCCGGGCGATGCCGAACGTCGAGTACTTCGCACCGTGGTTCCGCAGCGAGGCACTGCAGCGCACGATGTCGTACGAGACGTGGCGAACGCTCACCCCGCACGCACAGCGGATCGCCAGATACGTCGTCGGCCTCCCGGGCGAGCCGGTGGTCGGCGACGGATTCCACCACCCCCGGTCGGCCGTGCGCGAACAGCGTCGCGCCGACGAGCTCGCCGAGATGGGCGAGTCTGCGGCTGCCGAGTACCTCCGCCGCCTCTGATGCCCGATGTGCGAGTCTCACCGTTGTGAGCGACATCGTCCGCATCGTCGTGATGGGCGTGGCCGGCAGCGGCAAGACGACCGTCGGGGAACTGCTCGCGCAGCAGACCGGGGCACGTTTCCTCGACGGCGACTCGGTGCATCCCGCTGCCAACGTGGCGAAGATGTCGGCCGGCGAGCCGCTCACCGATGATGACCGGGGGCCGTGGCTGCAACGCCTCGCCGAGGAACTGACGGGTGACGAGCGGCTCGTGATCGCCTGCTCGGCGTTGAAGCGCCGCTACCGAGACGTGTTGCGCGAGGCGACCGGGGTCCGCTTCGTGTTCCTCGACGTCGACATCGACACCGCGCACGAGCGGGCCCGACATCGCGTCGGCCACTTCATGGGCGCCGGCATGGTGGCCAGCCAGTTCGTCGCGCTCGAGCGCCCAGCGGCCGACGAGGATGACATCACCGTCGTCGACGCTGTGGCCGCTACGGGCGTCGACAGCACGGTGGACGCGGTGATCGCTGCGCTCGCCTCCACCAGGTCCGGCGCCGCGACACCCGACGCCGGGAGCTGATCAGCGGGCCGGCTGCGCGCCCTGCGCGGTGACCACGGAGACGGGCACCGTGACGGCTTTGCACAACCGGTGCGGCAGATCCTGCTTGAGCCACCGCGACAGTCGGCTCGGCAGGGTCGAGACCACGATCTCGTCGACCTCGCCTGCCCGCACGAGCGACACCACCGCCGCCACCACGTCACCCGGCTCGAGGTCGCCCGTTGCCGTGGCGCCCAGGTTCTCGAACCAGGCGAGCCCGCCCTCGAGTCGTTCGGCGGCCAGCTCACGCTGATCGGGGAGGTCGACCACGGCGATCGCACCCGTCTCGATCGCTGCCAACCCGGCGGCGATCACGGGTGGTGTCGGGTTGACCGGTACGAGGAGATGGAACGTGGTCGTGCCCCGCTCGATCCGTTCGCTGACCGCCGCGGTCAGCTCGTTGTTCCCGATGGTCTGGTTCGCGATCACCAACACCGTGCCCATCGTCACATCATTGCCGGTTTTCGAGGCGTAGGTGTTGTCGTCGCCCTGTTGGGTCCGTCCGAGCTCGTCACCGTGGAGCAGGAATTGTGCGACTCGCCGGTCCGTCAAACGGGTGACGTCGCTTTTTGGGGTGTGACAGGGGTCCCGTTGGCGCAATCCGGTGAACGGGTACTCGTCTTCCATGACGCGTCGTCGACTGTTTTCCGCCCGCCCCATCGGCTGGGGCCTGCTCGTGCCTGCGGCCGTCGTCCGCCACGCTGCTGTCGCCACGGTCGCGTCGCTCAGGGAGATCGACGAAGCGCTGATACCGCTCGACGACGATCGGTGAGCGGCGTCCCCGTCGTCAGGCGATCGAGCGGGTCGACGACCTTGCGCCGACCCACCACGTGAGCGCCGCATCGGATGCCAACGCCGGCGCGATGAGGTAACCCTGGATCTGATCGCAGCCGAGCGAGCGGACGGTCGCTGCCGCTGACTCGGTCTCGACACCTTCCGCAACCGTCGTCAGTCCGAGGCCATTCGCCATGCTCACCACGCCGCGCACCAACGCGAGCGAGTCGGCGTCGTGCGGGAGGTCGTTCACGAAGCGACGATCGATCTTGATGTGGTCGGCCGGGAAGTCGAGCAGGTGCGACAGGCTCGAGTAGCCGGTGCCGAAGTCGTCGACGGCGAGGTGGATGCCGGCCGCGTCGATGATCGCGAGCGCGCTCCGCTCGTGGTTGTCGACGTGGAGAATGTCGCGTTCGGTCAGCTCCAGGACGATCCGCTCCGGGGCGATTCGTCCGTCCTGGAGGGCGCCGAGCACGATGTCGGGCATCGAGCGCTCGCGCAGGTCGGCGCCGTCGATGTTGACGTGGACCGCATGATGCGGGGCACCGGCCGCATCGAGCTGGTGCAGGAACGAGATCGAGTCCTGCAGCAGCAGTTCGAGCAGCTCGGCGTTCAGGTTGGCCATCTCGCAGAGTGGGAGGAACCGATCAGGGGTGATCAACCCGAGCGAGGGGTGTGGCCAGCGAACGAGGGCTTCCCACGCGATCACCTCGCGTGTCGTCGCGTCGACGATCGGCTGGAACCACGGCTGGACGCCCGCCCCACGCAGACCGGTACGCAGTTCGTCCACGAGTTCCCGTCGGGAGTGCACCGTGTCGGACGCGCGGTTCGCCCCAGGAACCGACTGGCGCCGTCGGCCGGAGCGCAGCTCGAAGACCGCTTCGGCGAGCAGATCCTCGGCGCCCGTCGAGAGCGAGCGTGGCTCGACGATCGCTGTCGCGAAGTCGATCATCGCGGTGCGGTCGTGCCAGGCGAACGGGCCGGCTGCGAGCGCCCTGATCGACGGCCTCTCGGGAGGTGCCGCCGACCCGGGGAACGTGGCGATGACGAACTCGTCGCCGCTGAGTCGCGCAGCGAGACCACCCTGTTGCTCGACCGCCGCCAGTCGGGCGCCCACATGAGCGATCAACGCGTCTCCGAACTGTTCGCCGTACAGCTCGTTCATCGCGGTGAGCCGACGGACGTTGCCGACCTCGACCGTCACCGTGGCCGCAGAGTGCGTCGCCAGGATCGCGTCGAGACGACTGATGAAGCTCCGTCGGTTGAGGAGCTGGGTCGTCGGGTCGCGGTCGGCCAGGAAGCTGTTCAGCGTGTCGGCGAGGGACTCTGCCACACGTTGCGACTCGACCGACTCGACGAGGTGGCGACGCAGCGCGGCGTGCACGCCGACGGCGACCGCGGCGTACCCGAGGGCGAGCACGGCCATCCGTGCGGGCGCGTCGTCGCTGATCCAGATCGCGAGCGCGAACTGGCCGATGATCGGGCCAGCGCCGAGGGCGAACTGACGTCGCGACGACGCCGTGCTCACGACGTACAACGTCAGCACGGCCAAGGAGATGATCAGCGTCAGCCACAACGCCATCGGGCGCCCGGGTTCGAGGGTGAGCAGCGGGAGGCTGCCCCACACGAGACCGAAGGCGATCGCGTGGAGCGGGGCCCGGCGGCTCCAGTTGGCGTCGGTCGTGCCTGCTCCGACCCGCGTCGCTCCCGGGAGCGACCAGGCGATGTAGATGAGCGCCTCGAACGAGGTCATGCCCGCCCAGACGACGAGCGCCATCGGTCGGACCTCGCCGGCGAGCACGGCCAGGATCGGCAGGATCGCGAGGGCGGACATCACGCGGCTCCGCCTCGTCTGCGCGGCAAGGATCCGCTGGAGCTGGTCCTCGACCCCCACCTGGTTGTGCGCCGCTTCGATCACCGAATGTTCCTTCGGTCATGGCAGAGGGTGACTTGAGGTCGGAAGCGGTCCCGGCTGCCGGTGATCAGGGGGTGACGGTGATCAGGGGGTGACGGTGATCAGGTCCCGCCGGAAGCGGGCGACGACGTCGTGCGCCAGCGTGACCCCGAGCCCGGGACCGGGCGGGACCGGCATCAAGCCGTCGGTCGTCTCCAGTGCTTCCTCGACCACGTCGTGCTCCCAGTAGCGGCTGGCCGACGAGATGTCGCCCGGCTTCGTGAACGACGCCAGCGTCGCGACGTGGATGTTCGCGGCCCTCCCGACGCCGGTCTCGAGCATGCCGCCGCACCACAGCGGCACGCCGCTGGCGCGCCCGACGGCGTCGATCGCGGCCGCCTCGGCGAAGCCGCCGACGCGGCCGAGCTTGAGGTTGACGACTCTCGCCGCACCGATCGTGATCGCCTGCCGGGCCGAGCGGGCGTCGACGATGCTCTCGTCGAGGCAGACCGGTGTGCGGATCGCAGCCGCGAGTTCGGCGTGGTCGTGGAGGTCGTCCCAGGCGAGCGGTTGCTCGATGTAGTCGAGGCCGACCTCGTCGATCGCCCGGAGCTGCCCGATGTCGGCCAGGGTGTACGCGCTGTTCGCGTCAGCGGTCATCGTGAGGGTGGGATGCTGGGCTCGTACGGCGCGCAGCGGGTCGAGGTCCCAGCCCGGCTTGATCTTGAGCTTGATGCGCCGGTAGCCGAGGTCGACGTGGCGGCCGACGATCTCGAGGGTGGCGTCGATCGAGGGCTGGATCCCCAAGCTGACACCCGTCGCAACGGTGTCGCCGGTGCCGCCGAGGAGATCCCGGATCGGGGTCCCGAGCCGCCGGCCCCACAGATCCCATCCCGCCATCTCGATCATCGCCTTCGCCATCGGGTTGCCGCGGAGGTGCGCGAAACGGCTCCGCAGCTCGTGGGGTGTCGTGAACGGGCGCCCGACCACGAACGCCTCGAGCATCCGGGTGACGAGCGGCAGCGCACCGGCGACGAACTCCTCGCGGTACAGCGGCCAGTCACCGTCCATGACGCCCTCGGCGATCCCGGTCGCTCCATCAGCGTCATGCAGGACGAGCAGCGGGACCAAGCGGTCGGTCTGGACGCCGAACGAGGTCTCGAAGCGGAAGCGGAGCGGTAGGCCGACGAGGTGGATCTCGGCCCGGGTGATCGTCATGCGGCAACAGTACCGAGCGTCAGCCGGTGGGAGCCGTGGTGGGCGTTTCGCTCGGAGATGTGGTGGGCGGCGTCTGCGCCGCGTCGGCGGGCTCGCTGCCGATGGGCACCGCGTAGACGACGATGTTGTCGCGGTAGCGGTTGATGCTCGGGTTGAACGACCCGCCGCAGGTGATCAGGACCAGGCTCTCGGGGCCGGTACGACGGAAGATCCGCCAGTCGGGCAGGCCGTCCTTGGGGTACATGGCCCGCTCGACGACCTCGTAGATGCGGGCGGAGCCGTCGGCGAGCCGCACGCGGACCTCGGCGCCTGGCTCGAGATCACCGAGCTCGAAGAACGGCCCGATCGTGTCGTTCCAGGTGACGTGAGCGGCGAGCACCGTCGCTCCCTCTTCGCCTGGAGCGGCACCACGGTCGTACCAGCCGACCTCGGTCTCGTCGGGGACCTCCATCTCGCCGTCGTCCTCGAGGCCGACCGGGC
This sequence comes from Ilumatobacteraceae bacterium, assembly GCA_022843125.1. Lineage (GTDB taxonomy): Bacteria > Actinomycetota > Acidimicrobiia > Acidimicrobiales > Ilumatobacteraceae > Ilumatobacter. The sequence goes on along the minus strand of JALHOG010000015.1, from coordinate 77,974 downwards.
GGATCGGGCCCCACAGCTCGATGTCGTCGATGGTGATCGACGTGGGCTGGATGCGCTCACGCGGTGGGGTGGGGATCGCCGAGCCGCTCGGACCGAGCTGGGCTGCCAGCGGCGACAGCGGGGCAGCGGTGTCGACCGGTGCCGGCGCTCCGTCAGAGCCGGGCGCCGCCGGGTCGGGGAGCGGCGGCACGGTGACCGGCAGCGTCTCGACCGCCATCGGGGTGATCTGCAGTGTGGCTTCGGGGATCTCGTCGGCGCCGAACAGGGCGTAACCGCCCAGCGCTGCGGCGCCGACGAGACTCACGACCGCCACGACGAGCAACGCCCGGCCCCTCACGTTGTTCGATCGTGGGGGCCGGGCGTCGGTCTTCATCGTGTTGGATTCTGTCAGCTGTTGACGTCGCGACGGCGGAGCACCATCGCACCACCGGCGAGGAACACCATGCCGGCGGCTGCGGCGAGCAGCGCCATGTTGATCGAGCCGGCGATCTCGTCACCGGTGTTCACGGCCTCGGGAACCTCGGTGCCGTCGCCCGTGGCGCCGCCGACCGCGATCTCCTGCGTGAGGAACGTGAAGGTCTCGCCCTCGAGCGAGCCCACGGCGTACACGATCAGGTTCGTGCCGGCGCTGAGGGTCACGGTCGGGACGTCCACGATCGGGTCGCCACCGGCCGGGGCCAGCTGCGCACCGGCGATCTCACCGGCGGGGAGCTCGAGCTCGGCGCTGTCACCGTTCGCGGCGCCCTCGATCGGGCGGGTGTCGCCGACCACCAGGTCGACGGCCGGAGCGGCTGCCGTGTGGCGGACGGTCAGACGGCCCTGCCCGTCGGCGGTGGCCGACGTGTTGTTCTCGAAGGGCGTGACGGTGGGGTTGCCGTCGGCGTCGAGGTGGGCGATGACAGTCCAGTTGCCGGAGGCGGGGACCGCGAACTCGGCCACTGGGCCGATGACGACGTCCTCGGTGCCCGCAGCGCGAACCTCGAGGTTCGCGAGGGTCTGGCCGGCGAACGCCGACAGGTCCTGGGTGTCGCCCGGCTCGAAGCCGGGGAGCAGGACTTCGCCGTCGACGGCGACGTCGACCGTCGCACCGGGGATGCCGTGCAGGAGGGTGATCGTCGCAGCATCCTGGGCGGTGGCCGCGGCGGGGGCGATCACGACGGCCGCAAGGGCCGCGAAACCGGCAATGACTCGCTTCATGTGGTGGAACCTTTCCGTTGGGGAGAGCGTCTGTGCTCCGGCTGCTCTACGGCGTGAACATCCCTGGTGGATGCAACGACGTCGAGATTCTTCGGGAGTACCCTCGATTGCCATGCGTAAGCCCGATGTGACCGTGCCCGACACCGAGCCCCCCACCGAACTCGTGATCATCGACGACGTCGTGGGTGACGGGCCCGAAGCGACCGCTGGATCCTCCGTGAGCGTTCACTACGTGGGCGTGTCGTGGTCGACCGGACGCCAGTTCGACGCCTCGTGGGACCGGATGGAGCCGTTCCAGTTCGGTCTCGGCGCCGGTCAGGTCATCTCCGGCTGGGACGAGGGGGTCGCGGGCATGAAGGTCGGCGGCCGACGGACCCTGCACATCCCGCCTCACATGGGGTACGGCGCACGTGGCGCCGGCGGGGCCATCAAGCCGAACGAGACCCTGATCTTCACCGTCGACCTGCTCGGCGTCAGCTGATACCGGTCAGCGTTCGACGGCGGCCAGGCCGTTGCGGAGGATGACCTCTCGGTACCAGTGAGCGCTCTCGCGAGGCGTGCGCTCGAGGGTCTCGAAGTCGATGTGGACGAGACCGAAGCGCTTGTCGTAGCCGAGCGACCACTCGAAGTTGTCCATCAGCGACCACTGGTAGTAGCCGCGGATGTCGACGCCCTCGTCGATCGCGTCCTTGACGGCGCGTAGATGCAGGTCGAGGTACTCGATGCGGCGCGGGTCGTGGCAGGCGCCCTCGATCACGGGGTCGTCGTAGGCGCAGCCGTTCTCGGTGATGTAGATCGGTGGCATGTTCGGATAGTCGGCCTTCAGGCGCACCAGCAGCTCGGTGAAGCCGTCGGGGGTGATCGGCCATCCCATGTCGGTGTGCACCTCGCGCCGGTCGGCCTCGGTGACGCCCGTGACCGTGGGGTACGCGGCCATCCGGTACGACGCCTCGCCTGATCCGAGCCCGCGCAGCAGGATGTCGAAGTAGTAGTTGATGCCCATCCAGTCGAGCGGCTGGTTGATGATCTCCAGGTCGCCGGGCTGCACCGCTTCGGCGAGCTGACCGAACCGCAGCATCAGGTCGGCCGGGTACTCGCCCTTCAGGGTGCTGTCGAACCACCAGCGGTTGTGGATCCCATCGACGATCGACATCTGGTCTTCCGGTGCGACCGGGATGCCCTCGCTGCGTACGTTCGACGGGTTGATCACGATCCCGAGTGACAGATCGTCGCGCTCGGACCGCATCGCCTGCAGCGCCAGCCCGTGTGCGAGCAGCTGGTGGTGGGCGACCGTGATCGCGGCCTTCGGGTCGGTGAGCCCGGGCGCGTGGTAGCCGGCGGCGTGGCCGAGGTACGCGTAGCACCACGGCTCGTTGAACGTCGACCACATGGTGACCTTGTCGCCGAACTCGCGGGCCATCAGCTGGGCGTAGTCGCCGAACCAGCTGACGGTGTCGCGATTGCGAAAGCCGCCGATGTCTTCGAGACCCTGCGGCAGGTCCCAGTGGAACAGGGTGGGGCACGGGACGATGTCCCGTGCGAGGAGGGCTTCGACGAGCCGGTGGTAGAACGCGATGCCCTCGGCGTTGGTCTTGCCGCGCCCCTCGGGCATCACCCGCGACCACGCGATCGAGAACCGATAGGTCCGGAGGCCGAGATCGGCCATCATCGCGACGTCGTCCTCGACGCGGTGGTAGTGGTCGCACGCCACGTCGCCCGTGTGACCCTTCGCGACCTTGCCCTCGGTGTGGGAGTACGTGTCCCACACGCTCGGGCCACGGCCACCCTCGCGGGCGCCGCCCTCGATCTGGTAGGCGGCGGTGGCGGCGCCCCACTGGAAGCCGGCGGGGAAACTGATCGCAGGTCGTTCGCTCATCGCTGAGCGATTGTGTCAGCTGAGCAGCTTGATGCCACCCGCTGCCGACAGGACGAGCACGAGGACGACGAACGTCTGCTGCGGGATGCGAGGGAGTGCCCACCGGCCGGCGTACACCCCGGCCACGACGGCGGGCACCATCGCCAGGTTCCAGAGCAGTGTGGCGCCGGTGAAGAACGACCCGCCGGCGGTGAACGCGCCGAGCGCGATGTAGAAGGGGATCTTGGCGACGTTGACGGCGAAGTAGAACCACGCCGAGGTCCCGACGAGCTCGTGCTTGCCGAGCCCGAGGCCGACGAGGTACGTGTTCACCACGGGCCCGGCGCTGTTCGAGACGAACGTCGTGAAGCCGCCCGCCGCCCCGTACACCACGGCATCGCGCGGGGTGCTCGGTGCGGGCGGCCGGCGGCGCCACATGCGCCACAGCTGGAGCGCCACCATCGCCAGCACGATCACGCCGATCGCAACGTCGATGACGCGCAGTGAGCTCCCCACGGCGACGTAGAACGAGATCCCGAGCCCGAAGCCGACGCCGACCCACACGACGAGCGGGGTCAGCAGGTCCCAGCGAGCATGTTGGCGGTACCAGCTCACGGCGAACACGTCGGCCACCATCAGCAGCGGGAGCGATGCGCCGGCGATCAGGCGGCCGTCGACGATCATGGCGATCAGGGGGACCGACAGCAGGCCGGCGCCGGGCAGCGCGGTCTTCGAGAGTCCGACCACGAGCGCGGCGACGATCCCGATGACGATCGCCTCCGCCGTGAACACCCGGCGACTGTAGGGGAGGGGTCCTGCGGTTACCGTGTTCGGCATGGCTGCCCCGCCCCACCTGTGCGTCATCGGCGACTTCGCCTGGGACGTGCTGATCCGCACCAACACCGAGCTCCTGCGCGGCGGCGACACGTTCGGTGAGGTGATGCTGATGCCGGGCGGCAGCGCCGCCAATGTGGCGGTGTGGGCGGCCAGGGCCGGGTGCGCCACCTCGTTCGTCGGCAAGATCGGCCGTGACCGGATGGGGCAGCTCGCCCACGAGAACCTCCAAGCCGAGGGCGTGGAGGCCCATCTCGTCGAGACCGACGCGCACCTCACCGGGTCGGTCGCGGTCTTCGTCGACCACACCGGTGAGCGCTCGATGGTGTCGGGTCACGGCGCCGACTTCTACCTGCTCCCGAGCGAGCTGCCCCTCGAGACGCTCCCTCAGGCGCGCCATCTCCACCTGACCGCCTGGTCGTTCTTCACCGATCCGCCTCGCACGGCGGCCCGACGGGCCGCCCGCATCGCCCAGGAGGCGGGAGCGACGTTGTCGTTCGACCCGGGCTCGTTCCAGATGATCGACGAGATGGGCGTCGACGCGTTCCTCGCGGCCACGACCGACCTCGGGATCGACATCTTCCTGCCGAACAAGGAGGAGGGGGCGATCCTGACCGGCTGCAAGGAGCCGCTCGACATCGCCCGCGAGCTCACGGCGATCTACCCGGGTGCGCTCGTGATCCTCAAGCTCGACGCCGACGGGGCGCTGGTATGGCTCGATGACGCCGCGCACCACATCCCCCCTGCGACCAACAACCTCGTCGACGCGACCGGTGCCGGCGACTCGTTCGCCGGCGGGTTCCTGGCGCACTACCTGCGTGGGGCATCGGCAGTCGATGCGGCGACGTTCGCAACGGAGATCTCGGCATGGGTGATCGAACACCCGGGGGCGCGCCCGGCGCCGGATGCGCGGTTGGTCGCGCTGCTCGCGTCGACCCCTTCTTGATCGAGCAGTGACGACCGGGCGCGCCACGCGTCACATCGGAAGCTGCATCGCGGGTCGCCGCCCGGCTCGGCCTACGCTCGTGGCGTGGATTTCGGCTGGACATCCGAGCAGCAGGCACTCCGTGCGCAGGCGCGGGAGGTGGCTCGTGGCGCAGTCGAGCGCTACGGGCGTGAGAACGACTCGTGGATCAACGGCTACTCCAAGGAGTTCGCGAAGGAGCTCGCCGCGCTCGGCTGGATCGGCCTCACGTGGCCGAAGGAGTACGGCGGTCAGGGTCGCCCTCCGGTCGACCGGCTGATCATCGGTGAGGAGCTCATCGCTGCCGGGGCGCCGATCGCTGCGATGTGGTTCGCCGATCGCCAGATGGGCCCTGCGCTGATCGCGTTCGGGCGCCCCGATCAGCAAGCAGCGTTCCTGCCAGGGATCCTGTCGGGCGACACCACCTGGTGCATCGGGATGAGCGAGCCGAACGCCGGATCTGATCTCGCATCGCTCGTGACGTCGGCGGTGCGCGACGGCGACGAGTTCGTGATCAACGGCCAGAAGATCTGGACGAGCTTCGGTGCGGTCGCCGACTACATCTACCTGATCTGCCGCACATCGACGGACGGCCCGCCCCACGAGGGCATCAGCGAGATCATCGTGCCGATGAAGGGCGATGCGGGGACCACGCCCGGCATCGAGGTGCGGCCGATCACCGACATGACCACCAACCGCCACTTCTGCGAGGTGTTCTTCACCGACGTGCGGGTGCCGGTCACCAACCTCGTGGGCGTCGAGGGGGCAGCGTTCAAGCAGACGATGCGCCAGCTCGAGCACGAGCGTGGCGGCATCGACCGCCTGGTCTCGAACCACGCGCTCTACCGGATGGCCGTCGAGCGGGCCGACACGTCCGACCCGATCGTGCGCCAGGAGATCGCCGCGATCGAGACCGCCTATCGGGTGGGCCGCATCCTCGTCGCCCGCGAGGTCCTGGGTCAGGCGCCGAAGGGGTTCTCGGCCGCCACCAAGTGCTTCTGCACCGAGCACCAGGTGCGCGTCGCCGACTTCGTGGCTCGCGTGTTCGGGGCCGAGGCGACGTTGTGGAGCGACGTCGTGCACGGGCTGCTGTACGCGCCCGGGTACACGATCATGGGCGGGACGTCGAACGTGATGCGCAACATCCTGGGCGAGCGCGTGCTCGGCCTGCCCCGCGAACCCCGCTGACGCCGGATCAGGCCGCGACGCTGTACGAGGTCATCGACAGCGAGCCGAGCGCGCAGCCGACGTTGAACGGCGTGACCGGCGCGCCGGTGGCGGCGGCGATGCCGGCGATGTAGAGCAGCGGCTGGAAGTGGTCGGGCGTCGGTACTGCGAGCGCGTGGTCGGGGTGGTTCGCGAGTTCGACGACTCGCTCCGGCGACGTCGTCATCAGCGTTCGTGCGGCGTCGTCGAATCGGTGCGCCCAGTCGGCGCCGCCGTTCGGGTTCCCCCATTCGAGTCGGCCCAGGTTGTGCACGACGTTGCCGCTCGCGGCGATGAGCACACCGCGGTCGCGCAGCGGTGCGAGCGCGGCGCCCAGGGCGACATGATCGGCGTACGACTTGGTCGCATCGATCGACAGCTGGACGACGGGGATGTCGGCCTTGGGGAACACGTGGGTGAGCACCGACCAGGTGCCGTGGTCGAGGCCCCAGCTGTCGTGGTCCTGGCCGATCCAGATCGGTGAGGCCAGCTCCGCCACCTCGGCTGCGAGGTCGGGCGAACCGGGGGCGGGGTACGAGAAGGCGAACAGTTCGTCGGGGAAGCCATAGAAGTCGTGGATGGTCCGGGGGCGCTCCATCGCGGTCACCGCTGCGGCGTTGATGTACCAGTGGGCCGAGACCATGAGGATCGCCCGCGGGCGACCGTGTTCGCGGACGATCCGCTCGCCCATCGCCTGCCACGCCTCGGAGTGGACGTTGTGCTCCAGCGCATTCATCGGGCTGCCGTGCCCGAAGAAGACCGAGGGCATCGGCTGGGGGTCGTGGTTGTCAGTGGACTCGGCCATTCCGGCCTCCCGAAGTGTCGGCAATCATTGCGAGCACAAGCATATCTCGATATTCGGTGATGATGTCGATGGTGGGAAGATCGGGCGATGCACCCAGCCGAGCGTGTCCGGGCGTACTTCGAAGCGTGCAACCGTGGCGATCCGGCAGCGTTGGCGGTGCACTTCACCACCGACGCGGTCATCTACGACACGAACATCGCGCCGATGCGTGGCCGCGATGCGATCGCCGCCGGGTGGGCGGCGATCGCGGCGAAGTGGGGTGGCGCGACGTGGTCGGTCGACTCGGTGGTCGCCGCCGCCGACGGGTCGGTGGCAGCGATCGAGTGGTCGATGGCCGGGACCGATCCGCGCAGCGGTCAGCCGTTCGTGTTCCGGGGCTCCGAGCACTACCGGTTCGACGGCACGTTGATCGCCGAGATCCGCCAGTACTGGACGTTCGACCGCGATCGCCTCGACTCGGGGCTGATCGGCTACCCGTACGAGTGAAGCGGGACCTCCGACCCTGGCTCTGGTCGATCCCCGGCGCGAATCATGGGCCATGGACGCCACCGTCGACCGCTCCGACACGAACGACGAGCCGCGCTACACGCGCACCGGCATGCTCGAACTCGGCCTCGCCGAGTGCTGGCGCCTGTTCCGCAGCCAGGAGGTCGGCCGACTGGCCGTCTCGATCGCCGATCACCCCGACATCTTCCCGGTCAACTACGTCGTCGACGGCGAGTCGATCGTGTTCCGCACCGGTGCGGGGACCAAGCTCGCTGCAGCGGTGCTCGGCCGCGGGATCGCATTCGAGGTCGACGGGTACGACCCGGTGGCAGGTGACGCTTGGAGCGTGGTCCTGAAGGGCGAGGCCCGCGAGATCGAGCACATGGTCGAGTACTTCGATGCCGAGGAGTTGCCGCTGTTCCCGTGGCACGCATCCGCGAAGCCCAACTTCGTTCGGCTGGAAGCCTCCGAGGTCACCGGACGCCGCTTCCATGTGCTCGAGCGCCCCGCTCTCGGCGCCGCCGAGCCGGAGCATCACGAGCCGGAGCACACCCGCCCCTACATGGCCCCCGACTGACGATCCGGTGGCGGCACCAGCCGCTCACGCCCGGCGCCAGATGTTCGAGGGGAGGTCGGCGCGGTAGATTCGGGCTCGATGTCGAAACTCTGCGAACGCCCGGGCTGTTCCGAGCCGGGCGCCGCCGCGTACGGCATGGTTCCAGAGGATCTCCTGTTCTGGATCTCGGCGCTCGCCGACGCACCGAACCCTGAGCCGCCGGTGCTCTGCAAGCGCCACGCGGACGCGATGGTCGTGCCGCGAGGATGGACGCTCGACGACCGGCGCGAGTCCCAACCGCGCCTGTTCAAGCCCCGACCGGCGCCGTCTGCGACCTCGGTGGCGGCTGCGCCACGTCGGCGTAGACCCCACGCTGCGTCCGATGGCGAGCAGCTCCAGATCGACGGCACGGGTGAGATCCCGCGACCGGTGTTGCCGCCCGACCTCGATGACGACCCGGAACCGCTCGATGTCGCGCCGTGGTCGCCCGAGTTCGACGAGAACGACGATCTCGACGGGTTGCTGGAGGTGTCGAGCCCACTGCTCGCGCGTGCTTTCCGTGGCACCGATCGTCGGCGCGCCTGACCGAGGGCCGCATCCGTGCACACGTCCGAGTCGATCGAGCTCACCGCCCCACCGGTCGACGTGTTCGAACACGTCGCCGACTTGCATCGATACCCGGACTGGCTGCCGCTCGTGCACGTGGCGGTCCCGGTCGCCGACGGTCCGACGCCTGCATGGGAGGTCGAGATCCGGGCGCGCGTCGGGCCCCTTGCACGCTCGAAGCGCTTGCGGATGGAGCGCACCGAGCTCGTCGAGCATCGCCTCGCGGTGTTCGAACGGGCCGAGCTCGACGGGCGCCAGCACGCCCGCTGGGCGCTGCGTGCCGAGCTCGAGCCGGTGGCCGGTGGCACCCGGCTCACGATGCACCTCGCGTACGACGGTTCGCTGTGGACCGCCGGTGTGCTCGAGCGTGTCCTCGACGACGAGATCCGGCGCGGTCGCTCGGGCCTGGCGGCGTTGTTGGCCGCCGGTCGCTGATCGGTCAGCGCGGCAGGTCGCCAATGTCGGGGGCGCGAGCGTCGAGGTAGCGCGGGTTGGCGACGAGGAGCTTGTCGCGCACCGACTCGCGGACCAGCGTTCGGACCTCGTCGATGCGGTCGTCGAAGCGCCCCGCCCGGATGCCGGCGGCCAGCTCATGATCGTCGGCGACGCCGAGCTGATCGAGTCGCTCGCCGTGGCGCCGGTCGTGCTCGGCGCCCAGCTCGAGCTCGCGCTCGACGATCGCCAACACGTTGGCGGCGACGCGAGCGTGGAAGGGCGAGACCGGGGCGCCGGTGACGACGTCGCGCTCGATCCACTCCCGGACCGCCTCGACCAGCTCGGCCGCCGTCGGGACGCCGTGCGGGCGGCCGCTCACCAACGCCCCTCGAGCGTCAGGAAGAGATCGTGCTCGGTCTCGCAGACGCGACGGCCGATGGCGGCGAGCTCGTGGCTACGAGCAGCCCCCGACCGGTGGGCGTCGGCCTGCCCGATGCAGATGACGCCCCAGCGCACGATCGCGAACACCTCCCACCAGAGCAGGACGTCCGGATCGACCTCGACACCGCTGACCGCCGCGTACGCGTCGAGCAGTTCCCCCCGGTGTCCGACCCCGGCGACCGGGAGCGGGGAGCCGAACCGCCACGCCGGCGAGCACAACCACCCCAGATCCTCGACCGGATCGCCGAGGTGAACCAGCTCCCAGTCGAGCACGGCGGCCACACCCCGCTCGTCGACGATCACGTTGCCCAGCCGGTAGTCGCCGTGGACGACGGCGAGCCGATCGGACCCCGGCGGGCGGTTGGCGTCGAGCCATCGGAACGCGAGCTCGAATGTCGGGTGCGGTTGGCCGAGCTCGTCGAGTCGATCGCGCGTGGTGCCCAGGGCGTCGGCGTGCTCCAGGCCGGGCACGTCGACGGGGTCGATCGAGTGCACCCGTGCGATTGCCTCGCCGAGCTGTCGTGTGAGCGCCGAGCGAGCAGTCGCGTAGCGGTCGTCGCGCAGGATGCGGCGTGCGATCGTCTCACCGTCCACGTATCGCGTGACGAGCGACGTGGTGCCGTCGGCGTCGGTGACGCAACCGACCACCCGGGGGACCGGGACCCCGGCAGCGGCCGCCGCCTCCAGCACCGACGCCTCCACGTGCATGTCGCGTTCGTTCGTGTCGCCGCGCTGCCGCTGGACGACGTACGGGGCGCGGTCGACGCTGCACCGCCACGTCGATCGTGACGCGCCGCCGGTCAGTCGTTCGAGCCCTTCGACCACCCCGCGCGGGAACACGGTCCGGAGGGCTTCCGAGATCGCGTTCGCCTCCGGCGTGGTGTCGAGCACCGCCTCAGACTGTCACGCGAGGAGGGCTGCGATCAGCAGCCGGCGGCGCGCACCGAGGGGAACGGGTTGACCGGCACGCCCGCACCCGGCCTAATCTCGAAGTGGAGATGTGGGGTGCCGGTGGCGTTGCCGGTGTCGCCGATGTAGCCGATCACCTGGCCCTGTTCGACCCGGCCCGACACGCCTTCGTACGCCGACAGGTGGGCGTAGTAGAAGCGGTCGCCGGTGTCACCCAACAGCGACACCGTGATGCCGCCGAGCCGGTTGTTGCCCTGGGTGAGGGTGCCCGACACCACGGCCTGCAGCGGCGTGCCGGTGGGGGCCAGCATGTCGACGCCCTGGTGCCGTCGCCCGCCGCTACGCGGCGCGCCCCAGGTGTCTCCGTAGGCAGAGCCGCCCAACACGGGACAGATGATGGTGACGACGATGCCGTCGCCGGCGAACCGGGGGTTGCTCCCCGCGCCGCCACCGCCGGTGCGTCCGCCGGCGTCGCCACCGCTCGCGCCGAGGTTGCCCGATGTGCTGCCCGCCGGCGCCGACACTGCAGCGGGGGGCGCCACGCCGAGCTGCCCGCTCGCATTGCGTGCCGCTTCGGCCTGTCTGCGCTGGAGCTCTTCGAGCTGGCGTTGCTCTTCGCGCTGCTGGGCGGCGAGTGCGGCCGCGACGGCTTCGTCCTCGAGTCGCTGGGACTCGATCTCGCGCAGGCGCTCGACCTCTGCCTCGGCTTCGGCCTGCAGTTCGAGCAGCTCGACCTTCGAGCGTTCGAGATCGCGCTCGCTCTCCTCGAGGTCCTCCCGCTTGCGATCGAGCTCGTCGTTCAACGCGTCGTAGTCGTCGATGGTGGTGGCGCCGGACTCGGCAACCACCTGTGACAGCACGACGGCCTGCATCTGGTCGTTGGGATCGCGCAGGTCGGTGAGGATCGGGATGCCCGATGCGCCCGACGACATGAACCGGGTGACGGCGATCTGTTCGACAGCGTCGCGGAGCTCGGCGACACGGCGTTCCAGGTCCTCCACCTCAGTGCGGAGACGGTCCTGATCGAGCTGCAGCACGGCGAGTTGGCTCTCGGCATCGAGGTACGCCGTCGCCGCCTCGTTGGCACGCTCGCGCGCCTCGGAGATCTCGCGGGCGGCCTGTTGGGCGGCGTCGTCGTCGGTCTGGGCGCCCGCCGGTGCCGCGAACGAGGCGACCAGCACCCCAACCATCACCGCGGCCATCACAGCGGCCAAGACGCGTCGTGACGGCGAACCCATACCGCGGAGCAGCGTACCGGCCGTTGCAGTTCCGTTACGGTCATCGGCGGGACCGGCGCCGCCCGGTACACAGCCTGACCGTGAGCGCACCTCTCTTGATCGACACCGCCGCCCGCCAACTTGACCCCGATCCCCTCCGGCTCGACCACATCGTCGTCCGCCGTGGGGAAGCGACCCTGCTCGACGATGTCACGCTCCACGTCCACCGGTCCGAGCGCTGGCTGGTGCTCGGGGCGAACGGCAGTGGCAAGACCACGCTGCTGCGAGTGGCGTCGCTCTACGACCATCCCAGCTCGGGCAGCGTGACCGTGCTCGGTGAACGGCTCGGTTCGACCGACGTCCGCTCGCTCCGCCGGCGGGTCGGCTACTCCTCGTCTGCGTTCGCCGCCGACTTCCGCGGTGATCTCCCGGCGGCCGACATCGTGATGACGGCGAAGTTCGCGGCGCTCGAGCCGTGGTGGCACCGCTATGACGACGCAGACCGGGAGCGGGCCGTCGAATGCCTCGTCCGGATGGGGGTGGGTCGCCATGCCGATCGGCCGTTCGCGACGCTGTCGACCGGTGAGCGCCAGCGCGTGCTGCTGGCGCGCACGCTGATGAACGATCCGGGGGTGATCCTGCTGGACGAACCGACGGGTGGGCTCGATCTCGGTGGGCGCGAGCAGCTGGTGGCCGCCCTCGACGACCTCGCCGGGCAGCCCGATTCCCCGCCGTACGTGCTCGTGACGCACCACGTCGACGAGGTGCCGCCCGCCACGACGCACGTCCTGATGCTGCGGGACGGCCGATCGATCGCGCAGGGGCCGATCGACGACACCTTGACCTCCGATGCCCTGAGCGAGTGCTTCGCGATGCCGCTCGCGCTCGAGCGCCGCCCCGACGGGCGTTTCAGCGCGTGGGCGCGGCGCTGACGCGAACCGGGCGAGGCGTCACCGACACCGGCTGGCCGGCCGCGAGCTGACCGCACGCCGCGTCGATCTCGGTGCCGCGGTTCTGCCGCACGGTCGCGTTCGCCCCCAACGTCTCGAGCAGGTCACGGAACTCGTGCACCCTGGCCAACGACGAGCCCTGTGTCGGGTATCCGGGTGTGGGGTTGAGCGGGATCAGGTTGACGTGGGCGGCAGGCCGCAGACGGCGGCACAGCGCGGCGAGTTCGCGTGCGTCGCTGTCGCGGTCGTTGACTCCGTCGATCATGGCCCACTCGAAGCTGATGCGCCGGTTGCGGACCTGGAGGTAGTCGCGACAGGCGTCGATGAGATCGTCGATCGGATACCGGCGGTTGATCGGCACCAGCTCGTCGCGACGGGAGTCGTTCGCGGCATGGAGCGACACGGCGAGGTTCACCGGGAGGGGGCGCTCGGCGAGCGCTCGGATGCCCGGCACGATCCCGACGGTGCTGATGGTGATGTGTCGGGCCGACAGGCCGAGGTCTCCGTGGATGCGTTCGACGGCGGCCCACACCGTTGCCTCGTTGGCGAGGGGCTCGCCCATCCCCATGAACACCACGTTGGACACGCGTCGGTCGACGGCGCGGGCGCGCTCGGTGGCGCGTACGACCTGCTCGACGATCTCGCCGACCGACAGGTGGCGGGTGAAGCCGGCCTGGCCGGTGGCGCAGAAGCCGCACGCCATCGCACAGCCCGCCTGGCTCGAGATGCACACGGTCGCCCGGTCGCGGTACAGCATGAGCACCGTCTCGATCCGGCTCCCACCGTCGAGCTCCCACAGGAACTTCACGGTGTCGCCGTGATCGCTCGCCGACTCGGTGACGGGGTGCAGCGCCGACGGGAGCCGGGTGGTGAGCTCGGCGCGCAGCGCCTTGGGCAGATCGGTCCACGTGTCGGGCTCGCCGAGCCGGGTGTAGAGACCGTTCCACACCTGGTCGACTCGATAGCGAGGCGTGCCGGCGAGCAGCGTCGCGAGCTCGTCGCGGTCGAGGTCGTAGCGGGTCGGGGAGGCGGGGGTCACGTGATCACCGGGCCGTCTGGTCGCGCCGCTGTTCGTGCCGTCACGCCAGCTCGGTGGCGAGGGCTTCGTACTGGGCGATGCGGTCACGGCACACGTCGAGTGATGCCGTCCAGAACGACGGGTCGGTGACGTCGAGGCCGAACATCGCGCCGAGCTCCTCGGCGGAGTCGATGCCGGCGCGCGACAGAGCGTCGGCGTAGGTCGCCCGGAAGCGGGTGGGGTCGTCGCGGAAACGTGAGAACAACCCGAGCCCGAAGAGCAACCCGTACGTGTACGGCCAGTTGTAGAAGTGCGAGCCGTAGTAGTGCGGCTTGAGGATCCACATGGAGGGTTGCCGAGTCGACGGGTCGAGGCCGTCGCCGTAGGCGTCGAGCTGCGCCTGCAGCATCAGCTCGTTGAGCTCGGTCACGCCGAGGGTGCCGCGCTGGCGGCGTGCGAACACCTCGGTCTCGAACAGGAAGCGCGAACGGATGTCGACCACCACCTGGCACGAGCCGACGAGGTCGACGTCGAGCAGCGCGAGGCGTTCGACGCCCTCGAGACGCGAGAGGCCGGCCTCGACCGCGAGTGTCTCGCAGAAGATGCTGGCCGTCTCGGCGAGCGCCATCGGGACCCGCTTCTGCAGCGGGGTCCGCCCGGCGAGCGTGGTGTTGTGGAATGCATGGCCGAGTTCGTGGGCCGTGGTCTGGGCGGAATCGATCGAGCCGGACCAGTTGAGCAGCACCAGCGAGCGATCGTCGACGAAGGGCATGCAGAACGCGCCACCGACCTTGCCGCTGCGGGGGCCCGCGTCGATCCAGTGCTCGGCGAGCGCGCGATCGACGAGACCGGCGAGGTCGGCGCCGTACGTCGAGAAGGCCCGGCGCACCCACGCGATGCCGTCGTCCCAGGAGATCTCGCTCGCCACCTGGGGGATCGGCGCCGTCAGATCGGCCCAGCGCAGCCCGCCGTCGTAGCCGTGCACGCGGGCCTTCGTCCGGAGCCAGCGCTGGAAGTCGGGCAGCGCGTCGCCGACCGCCTCGTGCATCGCGTCGAAGGTGGCTCGGCTGACGCTGTTGGCGTAGAGCGACGCATCGAGCGGACTCGCCCAGCTACGCCGACGGTTGACCGAGTTGGCCTCGCCCTTGATCGCGTTGAGCGCCGCAGCGATCGGCGTCGCGATCGTCGGCCATGCAGCGATCTCGGCGCGATACGCGGCTTCGCGCACCGCCGGATCAGGAGACGTGGCGAGGCCGCGGACGGCCGGCATCGGGAGATGCTCGATGTGGCCGTCGGGGAATTCGACGTCGGCCGACAGCTGCGACGTGACCTCCTGATGGAGGCGGTACCACGCCGACGAGCCGGTGGTCTGCAGTTCGGCGTACAACCCCTCCTCGGCTTCGTTCATCTGGTGCGCCGAGCGCTCGGCCAGCCTGCGAAGCGGCTCGAGGTGTTCGCGGGCTTGCTCGCTCACGACCGCCAGGTCGTCGGGGCCGAGCGCTTGGACCCAATCGGCGAGGCGGGCGAGCAGCGGGCGAATGGTCGCGTCCTCGAGCTCGAGCTGGCTGAGCAGGGAACTCGCCCGCTCGTCGCGCGAGTCGGTGGTGACGGTGGCGTAGACGGCTGCGCCGACGATGTCGAGCTGTGCGGCGGCGCGGTTGTAGGCCTCGATCGCGGCGTCGGCCGCGAGCCCATCGGCGGCGGTCGCGGGGCGAGGCTCGACGGCGCGGATGCCGTGCTCCTCGAACACGGCGCTGAGGCGGA